>OMIC01000007.1 GCA_900298995.1 Hyphomicrobiaceae bacterium
CGATCCCATCCCGAACTCGGCCGTAAATCGCTCCAGCGCCAATGGTACTTCGTCTCAAGACGCGGAAGAGTAGGTCGCCGCCAGGCCTGCAAATGACAGATCTTCAAACCTTCATACACAAGAGCAACACATTTAAACCCGCCCATCAGGGCGGGTTTTTTGTTCGGCGAAGCAAAGAGGCCGAAGCTTCATGTCGACATATGTAGCCCCAGGAGCTGACGATCGCTGAAATCGACGCATGACGAACTCATTGCTGCATTCGAACGAGCGATGCTCTGAGTTCATTCAACTCGGCAGCCATGCGCCTGGTTGTCTCGCTGGACTCCTTGATGCTGAACGCGACAACCTTTGCAAGGGTCTCAATTGAGAGTTGGCCGTAGAGATCAACACCGGCCTTCTCCTCGCTGCCCCCATAAGGAGGGAAAAGTGGTTCGACAGATCCGAGGACCTCCCGGGCAAGTCGTTCGTTTGATGGCTCGTACAATGCAATGATCTGCCGCGCGCGCTCTTCTTTCATCCGAAATGGTGGCCCTTTGTATCCAGTCGCCATCAACCTGTAGAGAAAGTCGTGTAGACCGAATTCACCCATGCTATTGGCGATACGTTTGAATTCAACAAGATCAGCCGGCAAACTTTCGTTCAAGGATTTGACATCAGAAAATTCCTCATAACGTCCAGTTGAAGTGAGTTCAGGATCTATGGCGCCCAGGAAGCCAGCGAGCACATGCCCGGTTGGAGCCAGACGATCATAATTGAGAATCTCGATGTTATCCTTGCCAAAAACCCGGATCCACCTTGAGACAAATTCAAACCAGTCCAAATTTACAAGGTATCTTGGCACCCCGATCGGCCCGGTCTCGCCCATTGCCTTCACGCTTTGGTTATAGCCCGATTCTATGAGCCGGTCCTGGCGTCTCAGAAGAAGAATGATTCTTACCTGCATACCCAAATCTGCAGTAAGTTTTTGCTTCACATCTTCAGGGTTTGCCTCATAGAAGTACTCGGACGAAACTAGGAATTTCCGAGCATCTGTCTTTCTCATGGCAAGCTGTAGGGCTGTGATCGAATCTTCCAGAGAAGTGCGTTTTATGCCTGCAACGTCTTCGCGGGCTGCTACTTCTACTTTGCTGATTGTCTCAACCGCAAGCCGGTGACCAAAAATCTGACGCTGTGGAACCCAAATTCCGCCTCGAATTAGTGGCTTTGCATTCACCGTCATCCATCTTTGCAAGTAGCTGGTCGCTGTTTTTGGAAGTCCGATGTGAAGGATGAGTTCGCGCATACCGACCGTTCTCTTGATTGCAATGGGCGGATCGACTGACACTGCTGCTGATTTTGTGGACCTGTTGATGCCCTGCCTAACTTGTTCGACAAAGTTACGATACTCCTGATTCCACGGACAGGTCTCGACTGCCGCGGACGCAAGAAGCTCCGCCTCTTCGCGTTCCTTCATCCTCAGTGCCGCGCGGGCCAAGAGCAACTTTGTTTGCGGCCTCCTCGTGTACACGGATGAGAGTCGGCTCAAAATCGTTCTTGCTTCGACTGCTCTGCCTGCCCGGAGTAGGGCCTGGGCAAGAAGTACATTGCCCGCGTCGCCCAAATCTGACTCCTGCGAACAACGCTCAAGCACCGTAAGTGCCGATGACCCCTCAGAATGCCTTAGGTAGATCTCTGCCAACCTCAAGTGGAATTCTAAGACATAAGGACTACGCATGCAAAGTTTCTCGAGAAGAGCACATGCCGCCGATTGCTGACCGGTCTCGACTAGAACCAGGGCCTTCAGATACTCAACAACCAGGGCTGATGCCGTTCCCTCGACCTCTTGGCCCGGTCCTTGACCAATAGAACGGCGGAGCCCGATTACTGTGTTCCGCAGAAGAGTTACATCGATGAAAAAGCCTTGGCGTGACAGTTGCAGGAGCAACCTCTCGCATGCCTGAGTACTTATGATGGTCGGATGCAGTTCAACGACTATTGTGCTTATACTGGAGAGATAGCTACCCCGCAGCGCATGTTCTTCGGCGCCCTCTATATCGGCGACAATAGCTGTTGCGCCGAATTTATTGGCTTCTTCCGCAACATCAATCTGCGGAACCGTAACTGCATGTCCTACTGCAGTGTGTCTTGACCCGGATGAGGCAAGGAAATTTGAGTCGATGTAGAATGACTTGACTGTGCTCTGCGCCTCTGTTGAGGCAAACCCATGCCGGATATCGAATGAGAACCCGTTTATTGAACCATTGGTTCTAGCCACATCAATGAGGTGCCGATTGGCTTCAATGCTTCGCAGATTATCACTGCCGCAGATAGAGGCTATATGTAAGCTCACGAGTCCCATGCCGGAGCCAAGTTCGAGAACGCGATCTCCCGCTCTGATCATTTTGCGGACAAGAGAAATTTCCGGTTCTTCGTAGGTTTCGTTAACAATTCGCGTCCGCAATTGAGACGTGAGGTTGCTATCATCAACCACAACAAAGGAACCGTAGTTCAGCATCGTGCCATTCATCATTTAACCGATCTGTGTGTCGGGTCGAGATGTCGCCGTTTTCAATCACTCGTGTATCGTTCGGCGTATGGATACCGAACCGTTGCCCAGTGGAGTCCCGCACGTTCGCAGATGCTTGGTGTCAATCGTTCAAGTGCGTGTAGCATGGATCCATCGTACGGCAGAGGCTCCTTGGGCATGTCATCCCATGATAGCTGGAGATTTCTAAGGGGCAAGAATGCCCGGCTTCGCGCCCAGAACATGTTTCCTATCGGAAATGTCGGGGCGCGATCCAGGTCGATCTCGACCCCGATCCTCTGTGCGAGCTGTTGAGCTTCCAATCCATTCTTTGTCCAGCCTATCTGACATGGATCCTCGGCGAACAAGAGTCCCAGCGAACTGTCGCGGACGAACAGTGACATGATTTGATGAAGAACAGTCTCGCCGCTGTAGAGATGAGTTTTGATGAACTCTTTCCACTGCCTTGTCATCTCCTGGTCGAGGTGGTGGCTGCCCTTCACATGGAAATGGCCAATGACCTCACTTATCCAGAACTCATCCGGCAGACCCAAGAGAAATGGACCTATGTCCCGCCCGCGATTTGGCGTGACGATGAGGTGGACATGGTCCAACTTCCCTGGCAGTGCGGCCCGGATGATTTCCAGTTTTGCCTCGCTGTCAGTCGTAATATAGACATCGATTGGACAAGAGCTCTCAAGCAACGGATTGACGATATCTAGAAGTCCGTCAGTCCCGTAGGCGTGAACATGTGCCGAGATCGATTTCGGAAAGCTGATGCTGTTGTCGGGGTCAGGCAATTCTGAGTTCAGATAATGTACGGGATGTGTGAAGTGGTGTCTGCCATCCGCCAGCCAGTCAAACACGCTCCTGGTTGTTCCACGACAACAGATGTTTGCAAGATTCATTCCGGGCCGGGGCTTTGCTGGAAAAATCCCCTTCTCCGCCAGATCAAGCAACAGGTAGTTCGGCGAGGTCCCCCAGAGGTGCCTCAGACCAGAATTCACGAGTCCTGAACGGAAGAAATCTGGATCCAACGCAGGAGACGCGTCCAATTTTTCAGCCTGATCATTTTTTCTCGTCACGTTAGCGATTGCTCTTTCCACCTCCCGAGCAAGGAAATCACTGTAGTCCGAGAATTGAAACACATCTCTGGCACTCATCCGAATGGCATCGCGAAGTCTGGGGTCCTTGCGATGCGCGGCTATCAGGTCTGATAATGCGACAGCAGCTGCGCCGATATCGAGAAACGGAATCACGCGACCATGGTCTGGATTCTGCTGAAGCGATTCAGCATACGCCGTCGTTTTATCAAACGCGACGACTGGGAGACCATTGATGTTGGCATCAATCGCGACATTGGGAAATGGATCAAGGCGCGAGCACATCAGGAAAGCATCTGCGACCTGGTAGAATGGATCGAGACTAGGCTGTTCCTCAACGAACATGACAGTCTCGTCCAGACCGGCTCTCTCGACATGACTTTTCAGCCAGACGGAGTAGTGAAGATCATCTTGCGGCCGGTATCCGCCGCCGACCCATACAAAGAGAGCGTTCTTGTCAATCAGCCGACGGTAGAGTTCCGCAATCTGGATGAAAAGGTCCACTCCCTTTCGCATATGGATCCAGCCTGCGCCCAGTATTACGGGTCTTCCGGGGTGTTTCTCGAGTGCCGCTGCTAATGGTTGCGGCAATTTTATTTCAGGCGGATTATCGTTCTCTCCTGCCTCCGGAGGAACCGAGCAGTGTCCCTGCGGTCTTGTATCTATATGACGAGGCGCCCATCCAAGATATGAAATGCACTCTGCTTTGATCGAGTCGGCAATCACTTCTCCGGGACAGACAACCCGTTCCGAATACATCACCATTTTCGACAGGGTCCCGCGCGGCAGAACATAGTCTGCGAACTCATGTACGAGCGATATGATGGGAATTTTCATTTCATAAAGCTTAGCAGACAGGCTGTGGCAAACTGCCGAATTCAATATGGCGGCGTCAATATTGTATGCCTTCACCACATTCGCGAGTGCCGCTGATTCGGTGCGATGATCTTTCCACGTCACCACAGCACTGGCATGTCTTACGAGGCTGGTTTCTATGACACCGGATTTCTTCAGCCAGATGATGATATTGAATCTTCGGCACAGATGCTGTGCGAGGTTGTGACCAAGAATTGGAGCACCTGTCCGTGAAGCTTCGTGCAGCGCCAAGAGCAAATTTGGCTTTTCGTGATCGAAATTGATTGCTCCATTGGAGACATTCTGTTGATGCTCTACGTCGCCCAGGCGTTTCTCGGATTTTCCATTCAAGGCGTAGTGAATCGAAGGCCGCTCGAGATGGCGGAGATCAGGATAGAGGGTCAGGTAGTTGTCGATCGAGAATCCTTGAGAGCCACGCAACCTCATTTGCTGTCCAGCCGTAGCAAAATGAATTGCCGGATCGAGATCCGGGGGAATGATGTCAGAGTATGAATCGATGTAGAAATCCAGATCAAGCAGGCCGCTCTTTAAGAGTATGTCCACGTCAAGTCTGGCTTGCCTTTCATTCTGAAGCCGGGTCCGCCCGCCCCTGTTTCGTGTCAGGAAGTGAACAAAGGGTGGAAGAACCGAGCGCTGGGCGTCTGGATAGTACTTGGTATAGAAGTCCTGATCGAATTCTGCGTTCGGTCTTTGTCGGGCTTTCCAGCCCCTGGTCAGATAGTGGGCTATCTCGTTGGGATACCTGCGACGGTCGAAGCGATTGAGTAGGCCATAACCTTCGCGGTCAAATAGTCCTGATAAACTGACCAGAGACGCGTCCCGCTCCAATTGCTCGAATGTTGCGTAGCGGCGTTCTTCGCGTCCGTACTTCGCATAATGCCTGAAAGCGGCAATCGGATCGTTCGGAATGTCGGGATTGAGTTGAGTGTATGCCGAGTAAGAAAAATCCGGGTGAGGCGATAGACCAAGCATCGCTCCCTTAGTCAGATAGTGGCCGAAGAGGTCCGCCGAGGCTCTTACTTTCTCTATCTGTGCTGAGTAATGTGCCCCATCAAACAGCCTGAGCATCAGTTGTTCTGTGGTTGCCAGTGATTTTGAGTCCATTCCGCTAAACTCTGTTTCCCTGATCTGGGCCAGCCGTCACTGGCAAGCGAATAACACTTCGGGTCGGTTGATAAAAGAAGAGTTGGCTGTCGGCTTGCTCATCACGGCATGGGAAGGTCCCACCAAGCTTCCGGGGGCCTGATCCGGGGGGTGCCATGATTTCTTATCAATTAAAGATAGAGCAATGGAATCAAGACTTCAAAAAGTTACAACCAAGTCCTGTAGTAGGACTGCTCACTTACCGGCACGATCCGGGAACCATCGGGTGAACTGAGCTATCGGCATCTGTCGAGATCTTGGAGAAGCTCACGACCAATCCAGGACCCGCGTCACACTTGCAAGGAAACATGGCCGGATTATCACCGAACCGAAGGCTCCTTGTGGTCTTGAAGACTTGAGTTCTGCCAGTTGCCGGTCGTTTCAATTCCAGAAGAGGCGTTCAGGGGGTCCACCTATGGCGGTCCCTTGTCTGCCGACCCCTTTCGCAGTTTCTCTCAACCCGTCTCAAGAACGTCGCAACAACATCTGCGCACACCGCAAACAACCTCTGATAGCAAAGAGGCATAGCCAAATTGCTGCCGAGCCTCGGGGGATCGCGAGCGACTATACCTTGCGTCAACCGAAGCTTGATGTATATGCACCCCCACCATGATGCGTGGAATAATTCTGGCGGGCGGGAGCGGAACGCGGCTCTATCCCCTGACCTTGGCGGTGTCGAAGCAGCTTCTTCCCGTCTACGACAAGCCCATGATCTATTATCCCTTGTCAGTTCTGATGCTGGCGGGACTACGGGACATATTGATCATCTCCACTCCCCATGACCTGCCACAATTCAGGTCAATGCTGGGCGACGGTTCTGCTTTCGGTGTCAACCTCAGCTATGCCGAGCAGCCTCACCCTGGAGGGCTTGCCCAGGCCTTCCTGATAGGTGAGTCGTTCCTTGCGGGAGCTCCGGCTGCACTGGTGCTGGGTGACAACATCTTCCATGGAGGCGAACTTCAGGCGAAGTGCCGGGCTGCGGTAAGCCGAAAGACAGGCGCGACCGTCTTTGCCTACCATGTTGCCGATCCGGAGCGATACGGTGTCGTGGCATTCGACTCCCAAGGATTTGCGACATCCATTGAGGAAAAGCCAAAGGTTCCAAAATCCAACTGGGCAGTCACCGGCCTCTATTTCTATGACAGGGACGTCGTGGATGTCGCAAAGTCAATAAGGCCGTCACCGCGCGGAGAACTCGAAATAACCGATATCAACCGAATCTATCTGCAACGTGGTTGCCTGAATGTCGAGCGTATGGGGCGCGGCTATGCATGGCTGGACACCGGGACACATGACAGCTTGCATGATGCTGGCTCGTTCATTCGCACGCTTGAGACCAGAACGGGTGTGAAGGTATGTTGCCCGGAAGAAATTGCCTTCAATTGTGGCTACATCGATTCCGATCAGGTGCTGAAGAGGGCCGCCTCTCTCGGGAAAACAGAATATGCGGCGTATCTGCGCCGCATCGTTGACGAACACGGCAATCAACCCCGGGTCTCGTCCAATGCAGGTGAATGACCTCGGTCTCGGGGGTGTTCTTGAGATCATTCCCCGCAAATACGGTGATCAGCGAGGTTTCTTTTCAGAAACGTACCAGCGCCAGCGCTTCGGCGATGCGGGCATAGGCTTCGACTGGATACAAGACAATCAATCCTACTCCGCCGACAAGGGCGTATTGCGTGGGCTTCACTTTCAGCTTGCACCGGTGGCCCAGGACAAGCTTATCCGTGTGCTGAGGGGATCGATTTTTGATGTCGCGGTCGATGTGAGAGCGAATTCCCCCAGTTTTGGAAAATGGGTCTCGCGCACACTGTCTGCCGACGCGTTCAATCAACTCCTCATTCCCCGGGGATTCGCGCATGGCTTCCTAACCCTTGAAGCCAATGTAGAGGTGCTCTACAAGGTGACGGCGCCCTATTCGCCGGAGTGTGAGCGTGCAATCCTCTGGAATGATCCCATGCTTGGCATAGAGTGGCCGCTGGAGCCGGACCAGCAACCGATACTCTCGGCCAAGGACGCCGCCGCACCCAAGTTGCAAGAAATCGCGGCCTCAATAGCTTTCTAGTCTGGAGTCTCTTTCATGAAAGTGATGGTCACGGGAGGCTCAGGCTTCATCGGATCTGCAGTGTGTCGGCACCTGGTGCAGGACCTTGGTTATGACGTTCTCAATATCGACAAAATGACCTATGCGGCCAGCGAGGCATCCACAGCCATGCTGTCCGACAGCCCACGTTACAACTTCCGCAAGCTCGATATCTGTGACCGTCCTGCGATGCTCGCGACGATGGAACGGGAAAACATTGACGCCATCATGCATCTGGCGGCTGAAAGTCATGTGGACCGTTCAATCGATGGGCCAGGAGAGTTTGTAAACACCAATATTCTGGGAACTTTCTCGTTATTGCAGGCCGCCCGGGCGTACTATCAGGCCCTGCCTGCTGATCGGAAGACACGTTTCCGATTTCATCACGTATCGACGGATGAGGTCTATGGTGATCTGCCCTTGGGTGGAGGCCTGTTCACCGAGACCACGGCCTATGCACCCTCTTCGCCTTATTCGGCATCCAAAGCCGCCTCCGATCACCTTGTCATGGCATGGCATCACACCTACGGCCTGCCTGTGGTGCTCTCCAACTGCTCCAACAATTATGGACCCTACCATTTTCCTGAAAAACTGATTCCCCTGATGATCATCAATGGCCTCGAAGCCAAACCTCTTCCTGTCTATGGCACAGGAGAGAATGTGCGTGACTGGCTGCATGTCGAGGATCATGCCCGCGCACTCGCTCTTGTGATGGTAAGGGGAAGGTTAGGGCAGTCCTATAACATTGGTGGACGAAACGAGCGCTCAAATCTGCAGGTCGTCGAAGCCATTGCCGATTTGCTGGATGAACTCCGCCCCTTGGCGTCAGGTTCTCGCCGTCAGTTGATCACTTTTGTTGGCGACAGGCCAGGGCATGATCTGCGCTATGCGATCGATGCCACAAAAATCGAAGCTGAACTTGGCTGGAGAGCCAAGCATACGTTCGAAACTGGACTGCGGGATACCGTCGAGTGGTATCTTCACAATTCCTCCTGGTGGCTACCGCTGCGCGCCGGTCGCTACGGTGGTGAAAGGCTGGGCGAGGCTAAGCCGTGATGGACGCTCTCGTGATCGGCCGAAACGGACAGGTGGCCATGGCGTTGGCCGAGCAGGCGCAACATCACAAGCATATCAGGCTGACGACAATCGGCCGGCCCGAACATGATCTCGAAATCCCTGATACTGTTATGGCGGGGATTTTTGCTGTCCGTCCTGACGTTGTGGTGAATGCCGCTGCCTATACTGCGGTGGACAAGGCTGAATCTGAGCCGATGCGCGCTTTCGCGGTAAATCGGGATGGAGCTGCCGCTGCTGCTCGAGCCGCGGCACAACTCGGGGTGCCATTCATTCATCTTTCAACAGACTACGTGTATTCCGGCCAGAAGCAGACGCCCTACGTCGAGACTGACGTCACGGAGCCACTGTGCGTCTACGGGCTCTCCAAGCTCGCGGGTGAGCAGGCCGTGATGGCGGCACATCCTTCTCCCATCATCTTGCGCACGTCGTGGGTGTTCAGTCCATTCGGCAACAATTTCTTGAAGACGATGTTGAAGATCGGCGCGCAGCGCGACGTCGTTCGCGTGGTTGACGATCAGCAAGGCAATCCCACCAGCGCCCATGCGATCGCTGACGCAATACTGCTTTTGGTGCCTCGTCTCTCCGTTTCGCCAAGAACGGGAGGGGTGTATCACTTTTGTGGGACTGGCAGCACAAGCTGGTATGGCTTCGCAAGGACAATTTTTTCAGAAAGCGCGGCGCTCGGGGGACCCTCCCCTCGGGTGGAGCCCATTACAACTGCAGAATATCCGACGCCAGCTCATCGCCCTGCAAACAGCAGGCTTGAGACATCCGCATTTGCAGAGCGGTTTGGCTTTGCTCCACCGGCCTGGACAGAAACACTTCCGAATACGATCAAGAGAGCTCTCGCAGGTGGTAGAGCTGTCGCCTAAGGGTAGTTCCAAGTTGCTGGCGAGCAGACCGACAGACTGAACAGTCAGCTGAGTTCCGTCTACACCGGGATTGACCCAGTCCCTCGAGTTGCATTCTGTCCTCGAGAAGCTGAAGAAAATTGCTCATCTCAGGTTCGGGAGAGAGGAGGCCTCTTGCCCGAAGTCATCATGTCGAGCGCATGAACCCGGGGGTTCTCGAAGCAAAGGTTCGATTATCTCAGTAAATCAACAGCTTCATGAGCCAAAGGCCGGATCGCAATTTGGCGGATCCAGCAAGCATCTCCGTTCATCAGACCATTCTTCGCCGCGGGTCTTTTCAATTTCACTTGCCGCATGTTTTCACTTGCAATCGCACCGGCTCAATATAACTTGCACGCCTCAGACAGCGTTAACGCCACCAATGGAGGTCACGATGTTTCATAAATCCCTGCCGGTTGGATTGGGCTGCATCTTCGCCCTTGCTGGAGTTGCCGAGGCTGGAAATTCGCTTTTTCCGGGAGGCCCGCGATATGACGGCGACATCAAGATAACGGAAGTGTCGGGATCTGGCTGTGTTTATAAGGATTACATAAGCTATTATGTTCTTGGTAAGAGATTCAAAGCCGTGTTCAGGTCCAAGACAAAGCCTGATTCACCGGCGCCTGAGTCAATGTCTGTTGAACTGCCGTTGGCTGGTGCAATATGGCTGCAGGCCGAAGGTGATGGTACTTTCGCAGGCAAGAACCAGTCGTTGATCGGTACAGTGATCATCGACGCCTATAAATATACGCCTGACGGCCTCATTTCAAATCTGACGTTCGATCCTCCAACAGTTGGAGAAACGGCGTCTGCTTTTACGTTCAAGGGAACGCTCAAGAATTACATATATAAGGATTGCACTATAAAACTTCAGGGTGACTTTGACTTGCGTGTCTCGGGGTAGTCATCTGCGTTCGGTATTGTATTCGATGATTGCCCGATAGAGGCATAATGCGCCGATCCTGAACCTTTGCGAACCAAAAGGCCGGAGACGGGCTTAGCCACAGTTGCTCTGACTGTCAGCTAGCTTCGGCGGTGAAGTGTCGAGAGTAAGGGAAGCGTCAAATATACGAATAGCAAGAAAGAACCGGCGCAGCTGAACGGCCAGTAGCAGGGCACCAGCCTCCGATAAAAAGGCTTTGGACAAACCGAACACGCTGAAACCCGTTCGCAAACGGAAGATTGCAGCAAGATCCGCAGGCAACGTGCCGGCGTGATCCATCGCTCTGCAAAGTTCCTGTCTGCTGTAGAAGATCCTGCGTGATGTCTGCCGATAGGATCTGACATAAGTCATACCCACTTGGCGACTGCGGAAAAGATTTTTCTGTTTCTTGGCCCCCACGTGGTTGGTAGCGTGCTGACGATAGTCCACCAAGGGCCGATCAATAAAGACTGAGCGTCCCAAACAAGCTGCGGCCACACTCGTCACGTGATCGTGAAGAAGTTCGCCGTTGTAAGACAGCATCAATTCAAGCGCTAATTCTGCTGTCCTGCGCGGAAACAGTGCGGTCATTCCAGTGACGCTATTCAGCAGGACTGCGCCGAAGAGATTTGCATGCTGGCGACGCCCTTCGTATTGGTGAAGAGACGCAGACAGTTCCTCTCCTTCTGCTCCCACGACGCGTGCATCACAATGGACAAGCGAAACATCAGGTTTGGTAGCCTCCGCAACGCTTTGAGAAAGCTTGTCCGGATACCAGATGTCGTCCTGATCCGCATAACCAAAGAACGTGCCGTTGGAGGGCGCTATCTTGAGCCCCGCCGCCAGACCTGATGCGAAGGCCGCGCGCGCACCGAGGGCGTTTTTATTGTACAAGCTTCTGAAGCGGGCGGCGCTCACCATTTCTACAACCCGTCTGTCCAGAGCCGTTTCATCACCATCAAAAACAGCTATCACTTCAAGCGCGACCCCCTTTTGAGCCAGAAGAGAGGCTATTTGAGCCGCGAGATGTCCAGGGTCAGGCTTGTGAAGTGCAAGTACAATAACAACTTCTGGAAGTTTCACGTCATGCCCGACCGTATCGGCCAGGTTGAGCGTATCACCGCGCAATTGCATAGGCGGCCAACTTCTTGCCGCTATTCGTGAGCGCCTCTCCCGTATTACCCACTTTCAGGTCGAGGCGCGCATCGGCTGGCCATGTGGGGTCAACATCCATCTCGAAACCGTGATGGCCATCTCCAACTCCAGCCTTTACCAAGTCCTCGCGACGCCGGTCAGCTACGATGGTGTGCACCAATTGCCCGTTGACAAACGCGTGTACTCTTGCCCTTCGCTTTGGCTGGCCCGAATACATCGCCCATCCCCGGAGTTTGCCATTCACGATCCGGTCCACATGTCCGACATATGTCAACCGCGACGATTTTAGATATGCCTCCGGTCCATTTTCCACGACGCCCAATGCTCGTTCCTGCAGTTCTGCCGTGAGCTGGACTCCAACAAAACCTGCCACAGTTTGAATCGATTCGACCGGAAACTGCAGAAACTTCTCGTAACTCACGAGTAGCATGGGGCACTTCACGCCGGATATGCAACGAACCAGCAATTCGTACTCTGCAACGTAACGCCCGAGATTGGAGAGGATATCCATCTCCATCGAGATATTATTCCGCATGGCAATTGCCAGTATGTCCCGAAAGGTGACAATGACTCGTGGCTTGCGTAACAGTAGTTCTATGGACGAAATCTCGCGGAAGGCATTCGGACGCTTGAAGCCCCATACCGAGTGAGCCGAATTCCGATGAGCTGCGACCGCTGCGAGAGCCTCGAAATCGGCTTTCTCAATGAGGTCTGCCACAGCGACGTCTTCAAAAACAGCATTGTCGATCTTCTCTCCCATGAAGATCCCGAATTCGTTCAAGAGCGAAGCAATCATGGATGTGCCGCTGCGTGTCAGGCCCACGACTGCCACGGTCGCTTCACCCCCGAAAGGCTGAGGGTTGATTTCCGCGATTCCTCTATTCACAAGGGACACTTGAGATCCGGGCGACATATCGATCATGATCCAGGAACACTTCTCATCAGGCTCTGTCTACCTGCCGGCTTCCTACAAATACGGAGCATAGGCCTCAAAATCAATGCGGTAGATCCAGCGGATTCTATCCTTGGCAGCGTCGGTTAGAATCTGTTCAGGAGTGGGAAATATGCCGGAACGGATCATTTCCTTTGTGAACGCAGTCTCGTCGGCTGGTTGTCCTCCCGTAACCTGCCGATACTGCTTGCCGGAGAAGTCTGACATCAGGCCAGGGCACCCCATTTGGGTGAGGTCCGTAGCTTGTAGGCCAGCAAGGCGTTCAAAATCGTGAAGCCCCTCTGCCAGAGATTGCTTGCTCACGTTCACGACCAAGTTGGGCTTGTGTTTGCGTTCCAGACTGTGAAACTGCGGTTTTACCCTGTTGACGGACTGATTGAGATGATCCTTCTTTAGATAGTCCAGAAAATCAATGAAAGAGAGACCGTTCCGAGACGCGGTGTCGACACCAGTCACCGTGGCGATGCGGTCATCGAGAACGCCACTCTCGACAATGCTTCTGAAGACACTGACCGCCCGCTCATAGGGGTCCCTGATGACCTTCAAGAGCAACAGGCTCGCCGGGTCAGACGACTGTCCCCTCCGAAAAAGGTCAGACTTGAAATAATTCTTTGCGCGGTGCTGCAGGATCTTTGCCCCCAGGAACCGGACTTCGCCTCCAAATCCCGACACATGAGCAAACCAACTATACACCGCGGCCGAGGCGGACTTCGGCGACCAAAGAACCATGATGGATTTTTCTGGATTGATGAGCGGTCTCACATCCTGCTGCTGGAGAGTCCTCCGTCGGACTGGTCGGTCGGCCTGGCGTTTTCCCGTTGGCCGCGGGCGTCGGGCCGCAATCGTGCCGTGCAGCGCCATTCGCAATTGGTGCAGAAGTTCTGCATCGCTGGTCCCAGATGCTATATCTGTAACCCCAGAGGCTGCAAGGGCCTCCAACAACGCCTCGCGGGCACCGGGAACCGGTTGAAGAAGATCCATCTCGGATGACACGTCAGTCACGAGAGATTCGCCGTCGGCCTCGGCCAGACTCTTGCCAAGCCGATGCTCCATCCAGGCGATATCTTCGGCATGGGGACCAACAACCCGATCGAGGAACTGTGGTGAAAACCGGAACTTGGAATTGCCGATCGGCCTGATATGACCAAGAGTGGCTCGAAAGTCACTTCCCATCATGGTCTCAAGTCTGTTCTCGGCACAGTACTTGTTATACTGATAAATGAGACATAGTAATTCACGCGATATCGATTCATTATGGCGTGAAATGCGGGATGCGGGGAAGTCAATTCCGAGTGTGGCGCAGAAGTCTAACACTGAGTCGCCTCCCACAAGCGCTTGGCGATCGAAGAGCTTTAGGGTAACAGCGTCCCTTCCGAATATCCTGTCGAATTTCTCAAAGCTGTTGCGATAGTTGCGATAGAGCTTTCCCAGATCGATTCGAGAGATGCCGCCCGATCTGACCTGTTGCTGAAAGGCGCTCGAGACAAAGCTCTTGGGAGGGCGGACATAGCCGAGAATCTGTATCTCATCCCGGTCGCCCAGAAGCAGGTCCCGGAGGCGAATGAGCGCATCTTCCTGTAGCTGCCCTATATCTTCTCCTGATATGATAAGTGTGCGCGATCCGGCGGCTGAAAGAGAGTGGCACAAATCGTTTTGCACATTCTGAATGTATTCCGCCAGCATGGCAGGTGATCTATGGCGGTTCCCAAGATGGTTCTCGGGCCTTGCGGTGAGCATGCTGTAAATTGCCACGCTGTGGTTCCCGGAGGCACCGATATTTGCATAGTAGAAGGAGGTGTCACTAAAACGGTGGAGGCTGTTCTGTATGGAAGTTGTACCGGTCTTGTGCATTCCGATATGTACAACGCATTTTTTCATGAACAGATCCTCGACGGCATGTATGGGCAGGGAGTCTCAATAGCGGCCCTAATCGAGCCCAATCGAGAAATCCTCGCGCCTCAAAGTCAGATTGGGAGAATAATAGGGGTCCCGCATCAGTTTGTCACCCCATCGGGCCTTCATGTAGAGGACTTCACCCTCAAAACGCTTCTGCTTTTCCGGACTGTCTTCGGATCCGCGCGAAAGCGATTCGTGATGGTATAGTTCGGCGTGGGGGGTCCAGGCATTGGTGTATCCCGCCTGAGTCACCCGCAGACAGAAATCGACATCATTAAAGGCGACAGCCAGATTGTCGGCGTCCAACCCCCCAACCTCCTCATAGATGCTCTTGCGGACGATTAGACAGGCCGCGGTCACGGCAGAAATGTTTTGTACAAGATGAAGACGCCCGAAGTAGCCACGCCGAATTCGCGGCGCATGCTTGTGGCTGTGGCCGGCCACCCCTCCGAGGCCGAGAATCACACCTGCGTGCTGAATGGTCTCGTTGGGATAATACAGCTTGGCTCCCACACACCCGGTGCCGGGCAGCAGTGCCAAGGAAACGATTTCATCCAACCATCCTGGTGATATGACCTCCATGTCATTGTTGATGAGGCCGACCAGCTCCCCTCTCGCATGTGCCACGGCAAAATTGTTGATAGCTGAATAATTGAATGGTTTGTCATAGCGCAGAATCCGGGCGACGCCACGGTATTCTAGTTCGCAGAAGTATCTCAGGCTCTCTGGATGGTCACTCCCATTGTCAACGACGATAATCTCGTAGTTGGAATAGGTTGTCTTCTCGCGAATTGAATCGATGCAGACTCTCAGCACGTCATGGCTGTTCCGTGTTGGGATAATCAGAGACACGAGCGGTGGCGCATCTGGCAGGGAAAAACGGACCCTATTCCAGTTGTGGCCTTCGACTGTCTCGACATGACCTGGAAGGCCCTGTACCTGCAGATATTCGGTGAGTGCATTCCGGGCGCTGACGATAGCATAATCCTTCTGGTCATCTTTCCGGGCGACGGAGGTCTCTGTCGCTCTCCAATGATAGAGAACTTTTGGAATGTGAACTATGTTCCGGGCGCCAGTATGGGCAACAACGCGGAGGTTCAGATCGTAGTCCTGACTTCCCACGAATGCGTGGCGCCATCCTCCGACCTGACGTATGTTGGCACTGCGATGCACTGTGAGGTGGTTGAAATAGTTCTGGCCCATGAACAGAAGCGGATTCCACTCCGGCTTGAAAAAGGGGTCGAATCTGTGACCGTGATCATTGATCTTGTCTTCATCGGAATAGATGATCTGAGCATCGGGATTTTCTGATACGGCCAAAGCGACCTCTGCCAGGGCATTGGGCGCCAACAAGTCATCATGGTCAAGAAGGGCCACAAAATCGGATGTTACCAGTTCAAAGGCAGAATTGGTCGCTTCTGAAATATGTCCATTGTGGCTTCGGTAGATCACCTTGATACGTGAATCGCGCGCTGCCCACTCTGCGAGCAGGGGCCTCACCCACTCAGCGGTGGAACAATCATCAGCGATGCAAAGCTCCCAGTTCTCATAGATTTGCCCAACAACACTAGCAATTGCCTCGTTCAGCAGTCGTGGGGGCGTGTTGTACACCGGCATCACGACCGCAATCCTGGGGAGATCAGGTCTCGCCGCCAGTTCAGTCTTCAGTGCAGGAGCCTCGACCCGGTCATAGTCGTATGTGGCAATCCACTGAGCGTAGGTTTGATCCCCTCTCAGCCTTGCTCCAGCAGGTGCTTCGAATGCGATGTGGCGCCTGATGAGGTGCTTGAACATTGGCCAGAGCAGCCGATAGTCCGGCTGGACCTCTCTGTCGTCCAGTCCCATGACCGTGACGCGCCTCAAGAAGAGGCTGAGCGAGACAGGTTTCAGTACAAACCGGCGGATACGGAATCGACATGCGCGCTCGGCGGGGTCCAGTCTCAACTTCCGAAGCCTGCCCGGAATGAGGAGGTGTATTTGATAATGAGTTCCGTCCGCACGGCGCAGGACAACTGAATTTCCTTGCGTCCAGCGCCCACGCCTCTGGAAATAGACGCGTGGAAAGAGCCGTCCCTCGAGGGGCGTGATCTCGAGTTCCAGAAGCATCGGTCCCCGTACGCCGGGTTCGCCCAGGTCAAATACCAGATAGGGATCCCGGCCCTCAGAGGTATATACGCCATCGGTTTCAGTTAGATGATTGAGAACGGACAGACGACCTGTCGCCAGAAGGTCGATATCGGACCGTAGCTTTTCTCCCCACGGCCAATGCTTCGTCCGCCATTTGTTCCATTTCGCGAGCGGAGCAGAAGGCTGAACGCGATCAAAAGGATCAATCACGACGTTGCGCCCAAGGAGTCGACTGGCGAAGGTCATGGCGATGGCGGACAAATTCTGCGCTCCAATACCTTGATCTGCCGCGTGACGTGTCGCCACATCTGAAATCGGTTCAACGTAAAACCGGCGGATGCGGAAACGACAGGCTCTCTCGGCGGGATCAAGACGGATCGCGGTCAATCGCGAGGCAACAATCAGGCAAAGGCTATAGTTGCCGCCGCCAATATGGCGCATGCCAGCAGAATAGCCCTGCCGCCAACGGCCGCGAGCGCGATAATAGATACGCGGGCTAATTGCACCCTCAATTGTTTCAATGTCGAGCAGAATTCGGATAGCGCCCCGGACGCCTGCCGCGTCAAGCTTGAAAATCAGATAGGGATCCTCGCCCGTGGCTACATATTCCCCATCGAGTTCTGTCAAATCGTTGAGACTTGACAGATGCCCTTTCCCCAGAAGGTCAATCTTCGACCTGAGCTTCTCGCCCCAAAGAGACAACTTCACGCACGCTCCTATTCACGGCCGACACAAGGCAATCCGTTAGATCTACGCAACGATCTCCCAAACCCGGATTACGGCGATCTCAAGGCAGCTTGCTTCCGCGCCAGGCTGAAGAGGTCAATAACGACAGGCCACATCAAATACAATCGGATGAAGCATGGAAAGATGTCGAATTCAGAGATACGTACCGTAGGTCTCAAAGTCGATCCCGTAGATCTCACGAATGCGCTCTTTTGCGCTGGCCGTCAGCAATTGCTCATAAGTCGGGAAGGGCTTGTCTCCACGCGCCGCTGACCAGTCAAATGGCTGGAAATCGAGGTTCTCTCCTTCGACCGGCTGAGTTCTTGCCTTTCTCCTCGACTCAAGAGAATGCAGCCAGTTGATTTTCCCCAAGTCAACTGGCGGCATGCCTCGGGAAGCGACTGCAGCATTCAGCTCAGAGAACAAGTCCTGCTTCGATATGTTTATGACGCAATCAGCCTTGCGTATGAGGTCGCGGCGCATTGTCTGAGGGCGATAATGCGGGTTGCTCTTGGTCATGCCTACTTTCACGACAAGGTCGAGAAATTTCTGGAAGGAGAAGCCTTCTTCCCTTGTCAGTTTCCCACCGTATGCAGTGTGGATGTCATCATCTGCAAATCCGGTTGTCAGCGCGTGCCGATAAATACTGACTGCGCGGGCATAGGGGTCCCGAAGTACCTTGACCGCAAAGAGTTCATCCGGGTCAGTTTCGAGTCCCTTTGCATAGAAGGCAGACTTGTTGAAAATCAGTGTCCGATGCCTGTGAGGCCCGCTGCGAAGAACCTCCTCCATGAAGCCGGCAAACGCCGAAAACCAGACATAGACCGAAGTGCAGGCTGATTTGGGCGACCAGTAGATCAACAGTTTGTTCTGGTGATCTATGAGCGGCGAGGATGGTCTTAATCCCAGATTGGTACCGTCCCGCATCTGCCAGTTCGTTGGCGCCTTATCCAGGGGCACAATCTTGAGATCAGCGAGGGCGATCCCCTCTGGAAGGGGGGACGCTCCCCGCTTCTTCATCTGACGGATCTTTCTTCTGGCAGCACCGGGTCTGCGATTTGCGATCCCTCGGGGTTTCAAGTCTGGACGTTTCGGTTCCATCTGACGTGTTCTTTCTATATATGAGGCCATTCTCTACTGAGACGGACTGGCTATGGAGCCCGCAAGGTAGAGTGGTGACTTTGAGTCTCCTGTCTATCGCAGCGCCTCCTTTTTCGCAACCTGATGTGGGTTCTCCGATGATCACTTATCGCCGCTTGTTCTTTGTCTTACTGGTTCTCATTGCTGGGCAGTCGAGTTCGGCTGTTGCATCAGGGCTGTCCTGCGACATCAGTGCGGCAGTCAAGTTGTCCGACCCGACGATGGTGGCACCCCAAGGCAGCAGAGCGGAGTTTCAAATATTCTGGCACATTGCAACCCAGATTGAGGATATTGCAGATGCCTCTAGTCGGGCGAATACAATATCCGACATTAGTGCCACTCAGAAATTGGTGGATGGATATTATGTCAACCCCCTGCTTGGTGGCCCGCTGACCTATTGGCCTGATCGCCCGGCCAAATGTGCGCTTAACAAGAAGATGAGGACGACCGACAGTACGGCCACTTGCAAGGCAGAACAGCAGAAGATGCGCCAGACCCGAGGCGAGGGCGATGATCGCAACTCTCAGTTCAAGGCGCTGGTCCGGGCCTTCAAGGTGCTCGATCTGACGGCAGAACAATCACGCGGCAAGCAGATCATGGGTGAGATGATTCTCGACAACTCCGAAGTCACCTACTCCACTGAAAGTGATCAATTGACGCTTTCGAAACTGCCCCGCACCGTCTGCGTTCTGGCTGATGCCGGAAAGCTGGCCGCCAATGACATGATGATCTATCAGGAGCCGGTGCCGCAAAGCCGTGTTGGCAGCTTTCTCTGGGTCCCACGAAAAGAAGGCCAGAAGGTCGAGCCGGGGGCCGATCCGAAGGCCTACAAGATTCCAGAGAATGCGCGAATTTTCCCAATGTTGAGGCAGGCTTTTGACCGTGCTGGTGTTCCTCTGGGAAAGATGTTTCCGAACTTCAGAGTGTGGAACCGGCGCTCTCCTGCCCTCGTCAACGACCTGGCGCAGATGCCCGAGATTGGAGGGTTCAATTTTGAAGGTGGCGCGAGCATTCTGGCTGAAAAGCAGAAGAAGCTCGAGATGTATGCAGAGGGAATCTCCTGGATTCTGCAGAAAACAAAGAAGAATGTCTCCGTGCTCATGCCGGGTTATTGGCCCGGAGAGGGCGTCGTTGATCCCGGCGATATTGATACCCTGCCTGTGCGGACAAGGGATTTTGTTCTGGAGCTTGATCGGCGAATTTCAGAAAAGATGGGCCTGTCGGATCGCCAGCATGCGATCTGTACTGGCCGTATGATCTTCATTCCTGCCAGTTATGGAAGGCCGATGCATGTGAAGACCCTGCCGTCGAGGCGGAACGGTCAGTTTGCAGGCACCGTCACGGGCCAGATCCAGATGCTGGCCGAACTCCGTACTCAGTTGTGTGGGGACTGACGGCGATCAGGCATTTCAGCTGCTTCGTTCTCTTCTCAACCCAGCTTCTTCAGTTCCCCCAGTATCGCTGCGCCCATCTGAGAGGTCGTGGCATTTGCGGGCTGTCCGCCGGCGATGTCTTTGGTACGGATGCCCTTTGCAAGAACAGCGGCGATGGCCTGATCCAACCTGTCGGCCCAGTCGCCCAGCCCCAGCGAATAGCGCAGCGCCATGCCGAAGGAAGCGATCATGGCAATCGGGTTTGCGGCCCCCGTGCCCGCAATGTCGGGCGCCGAGCCATGCACCGGCTCGTAGAGCGACTTGCGGCGGCCGGTCTTGGCATCCGCCGCTCCCAGTGAGGCCGAGGGCAGCATGCCCAGCGATCCGGTCAGCATCGCCGCCACGTCGGAGAGCACGTCGCCGAACAGATTGTCGGTGACGATCACGTCATACTGCTTCGGCCAGCGTACCAGCTGCATGGCACAATTGTCAGCCAGCACATGTTCCAGTTGTATTTCGGCATATTCCTGGGCGTGTACGCGCGTCACCACCTCATTCCAGAGGACGCCCGTCTTCATCACATTGCGCTTTTCCGCGGAGGACACCTTCCTGCGCCGCGTGCGCGCCAGTTCGAAGGCCACGCGGCTGATGCGCTCGATCTCGTAGGTCTCATAGACCTGCGTGTCGATGCCGCGCTTCTGGCCATTGCCAAGGTCGGTGATGGTTTTCGGCTCGCCGAAATAGACACCCCCGGTCAACTCCCGCACGATCAGGATGTCGAGACCCTCTACAACCTCACGTTTCAGCGAGGAGGCATCGGCCAGAGCCGGATAGCAGATGGCGGGCCGCAGATTTGCGAACAGGCCCAGATCCTTGCGCAGCCGCAGAAGGCCTGCCTCGGGTCGCACTTCATAGGCCACCTTGTCCCATTTGGGTCCGCCCACAGCGCCGAACAGGACGGCGTCAGAGGCCATGGCGCGCGCCATGTCCTGCTCCGAGATCGCCTGGCCATGGGCGTCATAGGCCGAACCGCCCACCAGCCCGCGATCCACCTCGAACCGGGCGATGCCCTGGGCGTTGAACCAGGCGATGATCGCCTCGGCCTCCTTCATGACCTCGGGGCCGATCCCGTCGCCCGGAAGCAGGAAAAGATTGTAGCTCGCCATTGCCATGCCCCCCGATCACTCGCCAATTGGGGCGGATGGGTAGCGGCTCGGACGGGCCGAGGCAAGCCTCAAAAAACCAGTCTGCTACAGTTCCACGGGCTGTACCCGTACCACCCGGAACGTTCTCAATGCGTCATCTTCCCGGATCGAGACATAGTCTCCGGTCCGGAAGGCATGGTCGGCAAAACGATAGCCCGACTCGTCATCCTCCGCATCCGCGTGGATGTCGTAGTGGAAGGCCCAGCTGCCGCCCGGCTTCCGGATGAGATGGCCGATGTCATCATCCTCGTCCGGCCGGAAGCGCACCACGCGGCAGTGGTCACGCAGCCTGTGCCAGTCGTCCGGACTGATCTTGCCGTCCGGACCGAGCGGGGCGGCAAATTCATAGCCAATGGCGCGAGAGCCCTCGGGATGGTCGTGGTCGCGCGCCAGTTCGAGCCGGATCTTGGTCAGCATTTCTGTCTCCTCAATGCGACATCAGCACCGGCAGTGCCATCCGCGTCAGCACGAAGCGCGTCGCGCCGCCGAAGATGAATTCAGCCAGCCGGCTGTGACCATAGGCCCCCATCACGATCAGACCTGCGCCGCAGTCAGATGCACAGCGCATCAGTGCCTGGCCTTCATCCTGACCATCCGTGGGGTAGCCCTGCGTTTCGGCCTTCACGCCATGGCGTGCCAGGGCCTCCGCCAGATCGGCACCCGCCACGCTCCCGCGCAGGGCGGGGTCCTTCTGCGGGTCGACGCGGATGATCCGCACCTTTTGCGCCTGCGCCAGGAGCGGCATGGCATCGAAGGCGGCGCGGGCTGCTTCGCGGCTTCCGTTCCAGCCGACCACAATGTCGTCGAGCACGAGCTGGGCGCTGCCATGGTACGGCAGAACCAGCACCGGCCTGCCGACGGCCATGACAACCTGCTCCACGAAATCGCGCTCGACGCCCGTGATTTCATCCGGATTGGTCGCCGCTACCAGAAGAAGATCGGCGCAGCGTCCGGCAGCCATGACCTCCTCGGCGATCACGGGCGTGCGCGCATCAATCTGATGGAAATCGAATGCCAGACCCTCGCGGCGCATCGCGTCCTCAAAGGAATCCCGCACCCTCTGGGCATTCTCCTTGAAGAAACTGCGATTGCCCTCGAAAACCTGCGGAGCAGCCTCGAAGCCGACAGAAGGATAGACCTGAACCGCCGGGATCACATAGAGGCCCGAGAGATGCGCGCCCGTCGCACGGCCAAGGGCCACGGCGGCAGCGACCAGCTCCTTCTGGCGGCCGATTTCATTGAGAGATACCAGAATGGTCTTGTAGCTCATTGCTTCACTCTCCCTTGTTGCCGGTCACTATGAGGGCCGCAGGGCGGTCGCGTCCTTGACGCTGATCAATGCCGGTTGTCATCCTGGCCGGCAGCCTGGACCAGTCGGCTCATGTCCGGCACCATGATGAGCCGGTTGCTGCTGAGGCGAATGACATTGCGGGTCTTGAGGCGCGTCAGTTGGCGGCTGACGGTTTCGATGGTGAGTCCCAGATAGTCGGCCATGTCGGAACGCGTGAGCGGCAGCTCGAAAGCCGCGGATTCCCGCTCCGCCCTGTGGCCGCAGGCCGTCTGCAGGCTGCGCCGGGCGAGCATGTAGAGAAAGCTCGCCACCTTCTCCTGGGCAGTCTTGCGGCCGAGGAGAAGCATCCAGTCGCGCGCCGCGTCAAGCTCGTCCAGCGTATGCTGGAAAAGCCGCTGCTGCAGGCCGGGATACTCGCCCACGAGCCGCTCAAATGCGGCATTGGGGAAGGTGCAGATCTCGACTTCGGTTGCTGCTTCCGCCGTATACGGATTGTTCTTGGAATAGGCCCTGCCCAGGAAATCCGGTGCGAAAAGCAGGCCAACGATCTGCTGGCGCCCGTCGGGCAGGGTCTTGGTGAGCTTGACGGCGCCGGAAATCACATTCGCAAAGAAGTCGACTGGCTCCTCGTCCGATATGATGGTCTGTCCGGCGGGGATCTTCTTGCGATGCGCGATCTGCGCCAGCTTGCGGACCTGGGTGTCATCCATGGCACCACAGACGGCCTGGTGACGAACCGAGCAGTGCTCGCAGCGTTGCAGGACGTCCGGCAAAGTGGTTGGAGGCGTGCCATGCATGTTTGAAATCTAGCCCGGCAGGCGGCACTCGGCAAGCACTGTCGGGCTGTTTCAGGCTGCGCGACCATGTCGCGCCAGACATGCACGCTGAGCGCGACTACTCGGCGGCCTTCATCGCCATTGGGTTGTTGGGGTGTGTTGTCCAGTTGGCATAGCTGGGGTCAATTCTGCGTCCTGTGCGGGGATCAACGCCTTCTGTCTGTCTCACCATGGTAATGCAGTTGTCCACCGGGCAGACTTCAACGCAAAGGTTGCAGGCCACACATTCAGCATCGATCACCTCGAAGTGCCGCGCGCCATCCTTTTCCTTCATGATGGCCTGATGCGATGTGTCCTCGCAGGCTGCGTAGCAGCGGCCACACTTGATGCACAAGTCCTGGTCGATATGCGCCTTCGTCACATAGTTTAGGTTGAGATACTGCCAGTCCGTCACATTCGGAACGGCACGGCCGCGGAAGTCTTCGATGGTCTGGTAGCCCTTCTCATCCATCCAGCGGGAAAGTCCGGTCTTCATTTCTTCGACGATGCGGAAGCCATAGGTCATGGCGGCCGTGCACACCTGCACCGTGCCCGCCGACATGGAAATGAACTCTGCCGCATCACGCCAGGTCGTCACGCCGCCGATTGCCGATATCGGAAGCCCGTGTGTTTCCCGGTCACGCGCGATTTCAGCCACCATGTTGAGCGCGATGGGCTTCACGGCCGGTCCGCAATAGCCGCCATGGCTGCCCTTGCCGTCGATGGTGGGCTCTGGTGCGAAGTTGTCGAGATTCACTGAGACGATTGAGGAGATCGTGTTGATGAGGGACACGGCATCCGCCCCGCCCTTCCTGGCGGCGCGCGCCGGATAGCGGATGTCGGTGATGTTGGGGGTGAGCTTCACGATCACCGGCATGCGCGAATACTGCTTGCACCAGCGGGTGACCATTTCGATGTAGTCGGGAACCTGGCCGACGGCCGCACCCATGCCGCGCTCGCTCATGCCGTGCGGGCAGCCAAAATTGAGTTCGATGCCGTCACAGTCGGTCTCTTCCACCCTTGGCAGGATGGCCTTCCATGACTCTTCCTGGCAGGGCACCATGATCGACACGATCATGGCGCGATCGGGCCATTCACGCTTGACCTTCTTGATCTCGCGGAGGTTCACCTCCAGCGGACGGTCGGTAATGAGTTCGATGTTGTTGAGGCCGAGCAGGCGCCGGTCAGCACCGTGGATGGCGCCATAGCGTGGCCCGTTGACATTGACGATGGGCGGCCCCTCTTCACCGAGTGTCTTCCACACCACGCCGCCCCAGCCGGCCTCGAAGGCGCGCACCACATTGTATTCCTTGTCGGTGGGCGGGGCCGAGGCCAGCCAGAACGGATTGGGTGACTTGATGCCGATGAAGGTACTGCGCAGGTCGGCCATGGCTGGTGTCCCTTAACCTTTCAGGAATTGATTGATGGAGTCGGCAGCACGACGGCCGTCATCAACGGCGGCAACGGTCAGGTCCTGGCCACCGGCAATGCAGTCTCCTCCCGCCCAGACGCCACGAAGGCTTGTGCGCTTCTGGTCATCCGTCTTGATGCGACCGCCGTCGAGCGCCAGCTTGCCGCCGGCAACATCGACATGGGTCTGCCCGATGGCCCGGAAGATCATGTCGGCTGCCAGATCGAAGGTCTCGCCCGTTCCGGAGAGCCGTCCGTCCGTCTCGCGGGTGTATTCGCAGCGCAGCCCCACGGCCTTGCCGTTGCTGGCAATCACCTCACGGGGGATTGTCCAGTGCCTGATCTTGACGCCCTTTGTCTGCGCCAGATCCTGCTCATATTTGCTGGCCTTCATCTGTCCGGGTCCCCGGCGATACAGGATGGTCACATCCTCGGCGCCCAGAAGCCTGGACTGGACGGCCACGTCGATGGCCGTCATGCCGCCCCCGATGACCACGACCTTGCGTCCCACGGGCAGGCCGGAAAGGTCGCCCGCCTGACGCAGATCGGCGATGTAGCCCACGGCATCGGTGACGCCCTCTGCGTCGTCATTGGCCGCGCCGAGCGCATTGACGCCCTGAAGTCCCACGGCGAGGAACACGGCATCGAAGTCGGCCTGCAACTGCGCCAGCGACAGGGTGCGGCCGAGCGCCCGTCCATGCTCGACGGTGATGCCGCCAATCCCGAGGATGAAATCGACCTCGCGCTGCGCGAAGTTCCCGGGGGCCTTGTAGGCGGCAATGCCATATTCATTGAGGCCGCCGGACTTCTCGCGGGCCTCATAGACCTTGACGCTGTGTCCATGCATGGCGAGGCGATGGGCACAGGCGAGGCCGGCAGGCCCAGCGCCGACGACGGCTACCTTCTTGTCCGTAGGGGCCGCGCGCTCATAGGGGTGCACGCCATCCGCCATCAGCTGATCGGTGGCGAAACGCTGCAGAAGGCCTATCTTCACCGGCTTTCCCTCTGCGGTCTCGCGCACGCAGGCTTCTTCGCACAGGGTCTCGGTCGGGCAGACGCGCGCGCACATGCCGCCGAAGATGTTCTGGTCGAAGATGGTTCTGGCCGCGCTCTTCGGGTGGCCCGTCTGGATCTGGCGGATGAACAGGGGAATGTCGATCGACGTCGGGCAGGCCTTCATGCAGGGCGCATCGAAGCAGAAATAGCAACGATCCGACTCGACCAGGGCCTCATGGGCGTCGAGCGGCGGGTGCAGGTCGCCGAAATTCGTCGCGTAATCTGCAACGCTGAGGCGTTTGCCCGTGATGTCGGGCTTTGTCTGCGCCATGGCCGCTCCCTCCGGTCTGAACTATTGGGGAGAATGACAGAATTTGTTCGTTTGGTCAAATTTCTTCTCATGCTGCCCGAAACCCAACCATGGGTTTAAGAACAAGAAATATGCAATCGATCTCACAAACCTGTGCTATTCGAGTCAGGACGGTTCGAAGAAGCATTTCTATCGTGGAAAAAACCAAGGGCGGAATGCAAATTGTGGTGCTGGGGGCGTCCGGCTTCGTTGGGCAGCACCTCATTAAATCTCTCTTGGATCGCTATCCGAGCGCCAGAATCGTAGCGGTATCACGCAAAATAACGAAGCTGGCCTTCGCGCCATCGGTACGGGTGATTCAGGCAGGTCTTGGGGCAAACCCAGATCTCATAAAGGCCTGCAGGGATGCGTCGGCCATTATCCATCTTGCGTGGAGCACGACGCCATCAATCTCAAATGTTGCGCCTTTGAACGATGTGATGGACAACCTGGTCGGGAGCGTTGCTTTCCTTGAAGCGATCAGCCGTGACTTCAGGAAGCGGCTGATTTTCATGTCCTCTGGTGGAACCGTGTATGGTCAACCAATCAATGTGCCCATACCGGAAACCCATCCCATCAGGCCGATCACATCTTATGGAATTGCCAAGTTCGGTGTCGAGGAATACGTTGAACTCTACGGCACAAAACATGGCTTTGACTATACAATTCTCAGAGCGGCCAATCTCTACGGCCCAGGGCAACTGCAGAAGAATGGTCAGGGGGTTATTCCCGCGATCTTGAATTCACTGAAAAACGATGATCCCTTCGTAATGTGGGGTGATGGATCTGCAATTCGCGATTATGTTTATGTGAGCGATGTCGTCGACGCCATACTCAAGGCGGTAGAACGTCCACAAGCAATCGGAAACCGCTTCAACATTGGAAGCGGAGATGGGAACTCGCTCCTAGAGGTCCTTGAAGCAATCGAAGAAATCACCCAGAGAAGAGTGCAGATAAACCAGCGGCCCACCCGATCATCTGATGTTCCGGTCAATGTGCTCGACATCAGCAAGGCCCGTAAATTGCTCGACTGGCAACCGCGCGTTGGACTGAAGGACGGTCTACGCCGAACCATTGAACATGAATTGTGCCTTGCGTAAGAAACCTTCAATCTGAAAAAAGTGTCTGACCCAACAATCGTAGACGACGCCACCCCGTTCTTTTGACGAAAAACCGACCCACTTTCAAAACCAAGAATTGCGACCACGTATTGCTCTGTGATGCCACAATGGAAGAATTGCCTGATTTCTAAGGCAGGAAACTCTGCGAAAACAGACAAGGCCATTCACAGACGAACGGGCAACACCATGAAGTTCCCGCAAACATCTGTCGAGGGCCGTTGCAGATCGACTACCTGATATCAATCCTCATTCGGTAGATCTGCCGGCGCCGGGGAAGTCCGGCCTCATCCGTGTCATACTGCACATAGAAGAGGTAGGGATTCCTCTCAAGAGTATCGAAATTGATGCTGCTGCTGTCTGGGTCGAGGAGAGAAAAGTAGGACTTTGCCGGAGACTGACCTTTTTTCCAGGTCTGCTTGGGATTGAAACGTAACAGTTCCTGCGGCGTGGTCCAATTCAGCAAATCCGGAGAAAAGGCATAAACAACTGAACTCTGGCGGGTCCCCAAAGCCACAAACATGTCAGTAGCCGGAATGTATTTCAGGCTGCTGACAGGGAAGTCCAGTACGGGTTGACAGTCCTCCTTGCGGGTCGTCGTGTAGGGGCTTCCCATGCTGAGGGCAAATGCCTTGCCATTCCATGCCCGCCAATCGTCAAGTGATTTGCCGCTTCCCCTCAGCAGACACTGCACAGCATGCCGTCCATGGTTCAGATCCCGATCATTGACCATGACATAGACCATCTTGTCATGAGGATTGCCGACGACTTTCGGGCTATCGACTCCAACTCGCTTCCTTCTAACCGAGAATGCAACCGGCGGTGCAGCGAGCACGTTATCGGCAGGTGGCGGCGTCACAAAACTGAAACCGCCATCGGTCGACAGGACGAGCGTGACAGCGGAATACCAACATTCAAAATTCTGCCGACTTGAAACCTCGCAGCCTTGCTCGGCAAACTCATCGCCATGATATTCATTGTGAACAAATCCGAGAACGAACCCATAATCAATTGCGTGCAGTGCAAAAAGCCAGCGCCGACCGTTGTATGTGCTCGGATCCGGGTCATTGACTGTCTCGACAATGCGGTCGCAGGATTTTCGTCTGGCATCATCGATGGAGGTTCCCTCGAGAATATAATTGTTTTGGTTCGAAGCAATGACCACGACTGAGTTATCCTTGCGCCGGAAGGCCGTCAAAGGCACGTCTGGCTGATCGCGAGCATCTCCTTGCCTTGACCTTTTGCAATTCATGCCGTCTTGCGCCAGAAAAAGCTCTGGTTCCCCTGAAATTGTCAGGGTCAGATCTGAAGCCCATGAAAGCTCAGTCGGCAGGGAGAGTATGGCAAGCAGTAGCAGTGGGAAATGTTTCAGAGGGAGAGCGAAGCGGAAACGCTTCAGTTTCGGTCGTGGCGCATTGGCTGGAAGCCCTGAAGAATAACTGGCAAATCCCGTATGGTATGAATAGTATTCAGCCCAGTACCGATCGCAAGATGATTGCATGCCAATATCCACCCTGTTTTCTGCTGGCCTCGATCCATTTCTTAAAGCGCATGGAGATCGCCCACAAGACTTCTGGCTGTTTCAGCACATCCCGAAGACCGCCGGTTCTGCCGTCCGAAACCAACTCTTCAAGGCCCTGAGGCCGTCGACAGGTATCGATGTCCGGAACATCGATCCCAGCCTCCCGCTTGATGAGAGGAGAGACAAGGCCACAGACGAATTCCTTGGGAAACTGAGCATCCGGAACTACCGATGTGCTGGTGGTCACATCAGCATGCAGCATGTGTTGCGCATCCTCGAGAGCCGCCCCGACGCAAAGCTCATCACTTTCCTAAGGGATCCTGTCGAGAGGTTGCTGTCCGACTACGCCTATTTCTATCACGAACGGATTGCTGGCGAAAATGAAGACCGCGTCAAGAATCAGTTCGCCAGTCTTGAGGGGTATGTTCACCACCCGTCGAGCCAGAACAAGATGTTCCGCTTCCTGACTCCCGATCAGGCCATGACGGATCAGGATTTGCTCGCCTATATGAAAAATCGCTTCACGTTCATAGGACTTCAGGACAGATACGCTGAGTCAATGGCGCTGCTCGGGCGTCTGATCGGCAAGATTTTTGACGCAGAAACGCGGATCAGGGACGGAGAACAGCTCGGAACGAAAAAACCGGTGATAAATGAGGAAGACAGAAAGTTGATCGCGGCGAAGAACCGCCTTGACGTCAACCTCTATGCGCATTTCAGCCAGATGCTCGAGCCCTTTTTATGAACATGTCAGACTCGAGGAAAGTGCGAAGCGCAGTGCGGTCACTGCTGATGTCTGGCGCGCGAACCTGCCCTTTCTCCCTGATGTCATCACTGTAGCCGTAGATCAGGAAGTCCGCTTCGTAATATCTGGCCAACCGAGCTGCCAGGCGCGGAGTGATGAATTCGTCGATGCGGCTTCCTGCATTTGTCCGGTTTTCATCATCTCTGCCGAGCGCAAATCCATTCAGCTGAAGGAAATGTGAGAGATCGGCTAGGTTTTCAAGTGACCCAAGCCGGTCTACAGGAAGAAATCCATTGAGCAGATTGATGTGTTGTGGTCGAAAATGATGGTCAATCTCAAATGGGTCCAGGGTCGTCACCACATCAATGAAGTGCTCGAAGGAAGGCTGCTCTTCTGCATTTGAAAAACCCACGCGGCGGGCTATCTTGCCCCAACGAGTGGGATGTCTAACCTTGTTGAGATAGGCTGACAGGAACCGGTGATAAGGGTTCCGGACCGCCGAAAAAAATTGAGACGCCAGCAGCTCAGGAACCAGACTGACATCAAAGTCACGAATGGTGCGTGGGAATGGACGTTGGTCGTGTGGACGGCCATGGGGATTTATGGGTGAGTTCGCGGGATCATGTCTGCGCCAGAGCATGAGAACAAAAGACGTGGAAGCAACTTTTGGATTTTGAATATAACTGACCTGCTGACCAGGAAAATGCACCAATCTCTTGAAGAGTTGATTCTGGCCTTGCCTATTGACGGATTCGAATTTCATCAATCACGTTCACAATCGATAAGGAAGGATGTATTCCATGTTTCTTCAGGCTTCGTCAAGGCACATGGACCTGTAAAAGCTGAAGGAGAACTCCCGGACCGCATACGAGCAGGAGCTCTTTAAGACTCAGTCGCATGATCAAGAGCCACGCTTCTGCAGGCGCAAGAGCTCGGTCGAAATCGCTTCTACGAGTATGCAAATCTGCTCTTCGCTTATGTGGTAGCGACCCGGCACATCCGCTGCGGACGAATCATTCCAACCCTCTATCGGCTCAATGAGAAGTCTCTCTGCTGGGTCGAGGAAGCTGTTAAACTCTTCAACGGTTGGCGATATGAGCGCTCGAACTGTTCTGTACGAGACAGGATCTATGCGGGGTTTTTGTGCTTTAATGTTGGGAAGACTGTTTACGAATGCGGTACCCAGAAATCGGCCGGTTCCTGCCAGGCGCTTGTTGAATTCCATCTGTATCTTGCACTCAACCGTTGAGAGGCTGCGGTTCACCGACGGTGTGGGGGGTAAGGTCAATCTGTCAATAAGCTCGGAAGATGGACTTCCCTCAAACAGGTCAGAAAAGAAGGTGCGCAAGAGATTGGTGCGGTGTCTTGAATAGTTGCGGATGATCAGTCTGAAGCCCTGTCTTTGTGATGCCTTTGCCCACCACAGGAGCCGAGCGCAGTGAACTTCTGCCTTTCTCGGCAGAAAATCATCCAGATCAACAGTGCAGTCTGCTTTCTTTACGGATTGCAACCAGGCCGATACGAGGAAGTCGATTATGTCACGCACGTAGAGGACAACAGTCACGTCATTTGACTTGCTCAATACGAGGGTTTCAAGCTTGTCGCCCTTAGGCAGGGCATTGAAAAGCCGCTCGCCAGAAATGAGCGTCGTCGGACCGCTGAAAACCCGATCACTTTCCAGAAACTGATAGTTTCCGCTCGAAATGAGACCTTTCAGTGCCTTGTGATGATCGGCAGCTTCAGGGTAATGAATGCCCGCGCTCTCAAGCAGTGTGGCGTTGATTGCAAGCACGGACTGAATGTAGCTTGAGCCTGTTTTCCCATGGCCAATGTGACAGATCAGCTTGCCATGTCCCATTCCTGACGCTTTCAACTGTTGGCCGCAAGTAGACATAACAGGACAGTTATCGATTTCAATCCCGACCAGTACAATATGGCCGCCATGGATATGCATACAACGTCAGATTTTGTTTACAAACTAGGATTGTATCGCCAAAATACCTCACGATAAGCAGCAACGGCTACCGTTCAGATGAAGGGACGCGATGCAGAAGAATGCCTTGAAAGCTTCAACCGACGAAATTCAAAAATCATCAGAAGACATGAACCACGCCCACGAATAACGCGGAGGCCTTCTGCGTCCGATCTGGAGATGAAGTCGTCAGGAGTGTTCCCGTACGATTGCAACCATAAGAGTTGAGACAAAGAATAAGACCAGCAAAACGATAACGGCTGTGATGATGTTGTAGGTCCGGTCGGGGTAAAGCGATGCGTCAGCAAGGGAGGGGCGGACTACAACAACGAGATACTTCAATCGCTTTGCCGCTTCAATGCGCGCACCTTCCAACTGTGTCAAGTTGGACTTGAACACTGCCTGAACGAACTCGAGCCGTCCCTGGATCTCCGCGAATTCTGCCGAGAGTTCACTGACCGGTACGCCCGACCCGCCGCCAGCAAGCCCATCCTTTTCCGTGCGTATCTGCTCCTCCAGGATCTTGATGTCGGCGCGAAGATTGCGGATGACGGGTGAATTCTCATTGAGTTTCTGACCTTCCGCTTCGAGTTGGCCCTTTTTGGCAACAAGCGCTGAGGTGAGGCTGGCGATCGTGGACTGGATGACCGCCGCCTCCGACTCTGTGGTCAGCAGACTGTGCTCTCGCTGGAAATCAAGGAGTGCGGCCTTCTCCTTCCTGAGGCGGGCTTCAGACTGAGCGAGCTCCTTCTCGAAGAATTCTGTCTTTTCCTTTGTAATCCCGGAGTTCAGCCTGTCGACAAATCCCTGGCCTTCGTCAAGGAGGGTTTTCACAATGCTGTTTGCAAATTCGCGCGAGAACGCCTGTGCATGTATGTTGATTAGCCCGGTCGTCTCATCCTGTTCGACCATCATGTAGCTGGCCATATAGGTGTGAAAATCCTCCTGGGAGGCATCCTTGGGCAAGCGGGACCACCAGTCTATCTGGCCATTGGAATAGTGTTCCCTAAGATTCAGCTTCTTGTCCAGCAGTTGAAGCATCTCTTGTGAGTTCATGAAAGCGATCAACGTTTGCGAGTCCTGACTTCCGCTGGACGAGGGCAGTCCGATGAATGACAAGTCAATCGGGCTTGCTACGCTGTTTTCGCTCGACACGAAGATTGTTGAATCACTATGATATCTGTCGGAGGCCAGGGCCAACTCATAATAGGTATAGAGCCCCAGTGGGATGAGGAAGAGCAACAGGAACATCACGAGGCGATATCGGTGGGTCATGGTCCTGCCTGTCTGTATGAGAGCATAGAAACCAAACTGAGCTGATGATAGATCGGCCGCTGGACCTTCATTGTCTATGCGCGCTCATGTCGCTGTCTGGAAATGGGTTGATCTGTTTTGCGGGCAACAGTCATGTCGGCCTCGTCAGGCCCAGCCCTTCTTGCCTTAGGCGTTGTCGATGTCAGGGCCTTGGCGTCTGAGGTAGTGCCTTTTCTTTTGGCTACAGCACCTTTCGACTGTTTTCTTCGTCTTGTTTTTGGAGGTGCGGCTACCGATTCCAACTGGTCCGGCGCTTGCTTTTTCCTGCGGGATCGCTTGGGGCTTTTCTTTTTTCCACTCTTCTGGTTCCCCTTGCCCAGATCCTCACCGTAAAATATCGCAGCTTCCCTCACATCCTCAAAAAAGGTGAGCTTGCCATCCTTGATGACAATCCCGGAGTGGCAGAGTTCCAGGATCTCGTCGATGTCATGTGAACTGAGAATAAAGCGAGAGGTCCGCAGACGTTCGGCAATCATCTCTCTCGCGGTCTTCCGGAATGCACGGTCACCACCCGCACTGATTTCGTCGAACAGATAGTAGTCGAACTTCATCGACATGTTCAGCGCAAATGCGACCCGCTGCTTCATACCCGCAGAGTATGTCGATACTGGCATCTCGAAATATCTTCCAATGTCGGATATTTCGCGAACATATTTGATCATTGCGTCGATTTCTTCGCGTGTCATTCCATAGATGCGGCCAGCAAAGCGCGCATTCTCTGATGCCGTGAGTGAAGGTTGAAGACCAGGCGTCAGTCCCATGGGTGGTGATATCCGTCCGGACTTCATTATGCGGCCGGAACTCGGCGCATCGGCGCCGCCAATGAGTCTGAGAAACGTTGATTTTCCTGCGCCGTTGGGTCCGATGATGCCAACGTTCTTGTCCAGCGGCAGGTCAAGGGTTACGTTTCGGAAGACGTAATGCCGCCCAAAATCCGTGACATAGTATTTCGTGACGTCAATGAGCCGGATCATCGTTCAACGATCCGGTGTCGATTGGCGTAGTAGGCGGCAAAGCCAAGAAACAGACAACCCGCCGAGAATGCTGCGAGAAACGATACCGAAGCTTCCGGAAATGGCTGAATTCGCAGGGTGTAGAGACGCAAGAGCTCCATGGCATGGGCAAAGGGGTTATAGGCGATCCACTTCTGAGCAAGATCTGGAAGTTGGCTGGCCGGATGTATGACGGCTGATGTGAAAAATAGTACCTGTGTAAATCTGCTGAAGATCTTGGGTACAAACGAATAGATTGCTCCATAAGTGCCAAGCAACAGGCTCAATCCGAAGCCCGAACACATCAAAAGAGCCATAATGCCTATGGCTTCGAGCGGATGATGAAAATCCATGCTGAGGCCAACAAACCACCACGACAAGACAAAGACGATCAGCCCGCCAACGATTGTAAGGGAAATCTCGAGAATGAAACTTGCCAGAACAGCATCGAATGGCTTGATGTTCGGATAGGCATAGAATTTTATGGTAGATTTTATTGAGCGCGGGATAGAACTGAAGGATCGCCTGATAATACTGAACGCCGTCATGCTCACGGAAATGAAGATCAGCGTGTGCACACCCATGATCTCCTGAACGCGCATGACGTACCAGAATGCAGCTACTGCGAAGACGCCAATTGCAGGTTCAACGACAATGCCGACAAGAGATAGAAATCCATAGTTGTCTTCCTTGGAAGTTGTTCTTATCTCACGGAATATCAGGGCGAAGACGACGTTGGCCTGCTTTCGTCCCCCCTCGCGCAGTTCATGAAGGAACTGCCCGAGCCGGCTCGTCGGCAAAGTTTTGGGGCCCTGGTCGGTCAGGTCCGGGATTTGCTGAACGTTTTCCATGCTCGTCGTGTCATTATCACTGTCCAGCCCCGAAGTGTATGGAGCTTTTGACGCAACCCCGGCTTGCTCGCACGGGCCTCCCTGATGTGCTCCAGCGTCAGTTCCGGGGGACAGGGCAGTCCGCTCGCCGGGTCCCAGTATCGGGCATAGCGCAGAAGCGCAGCTGTCACCAGTTCATCGAGGCTCCGGGTCCGGCCACGCCGGACCAGTGGCGCGCTGTCCGACGTGAGGCCCCAGCCGGCGTAGAAGGGACGCCCATGGACTGTGACTGGCAGACCCCGCAGAAGCGTTTCGAAGCCGGTCAGGGAAGAATAGGTTTCCACGCGTGAACAGGCAGATAGAAGGCCGTCGAGGCTGGTGTTGCGGGCCACGACGTCAGCGAGGCCCTCGGCCGCTGGGCTGAGGGCGCCCGCTCGGCCCAGCCGTTCGACATCGGGGTGAGGCTTGAACACGAGGAATGCTGACGGATTCTCCGTACGCACGCGCTGGAGAAGCAATTCATTGACATTCTGCCCCTCGGGGAATCCCGGCGGACGGCCGATGGATACGGCCCAGTCGTCCGCTACCTGTCCCGGCACGAGGACGATATCCCGGGTTCCGGGCTCGGGCATGACCGGAAGAGAGAGGCGTCCTTGGAGATTGTATTTCGTGACCTTGGCGGTCACAATCTGTTCACGCAGGGCGGCGGCACGGGCCGAGTCCGCGGCGAGGTCATCGCTGCCAGCCAGCATGGTCTCAAGGTCAGACGGGCCGGTTGGATCAAAATAGATCCCGCTCCGGTCAAACACGAGCGACAGTGGTTGCGTGAAGGCAGCCCCAAGCCCGACTGATCGCAGGAAGCCGTCTTCCACTGCGATGCAGGAAACCCCCTGGGCGGCGAGAAGTGGTCTCAGCCGGATTGCGGAGATGCCCCAGGCTGCGATGCTGGCCCCCGAGGATCTTGCCAGTGCGGTCGCGCGCTTGAGGTTCCGCGTGTAGCGGGGCGGGCCGGCCGGTCCGTCAAGCATCGCCGTGACGGCCTTCTGCTTCCACTTGGCGATCCGATAGCCGATGACTGGTGTGCTGTTGTCAAGGAATCGGCGTCGCAGGAAGGCAAGTTGATCGACAGCGGTTTCTGCGCTGACAGGAGTGCGGCGCCAGCAATCGAAATATCTTGCATAGCGCAGATAGACCCCTGCGGCCAGTTCCTCCCTGCTGCGTGTGCGACCACGCCGGTCAGGCTTGATCCGGTCATCGGTGAGTCCCCAGCCGGCGAAGAAACCCTGGCCGAAACAGGTGACGCGGCATCCGGACATCAAGGCTTCGAAGCCGAACTGGCTTGAAACTGTGTAGACGTGCGGTCTCAGATCGAGAAGGCACCAGGGTGACACTGGCTCTGAGAAAACCCTGAGACCAAGCTTCCTGGCGGCTTCCGCGAGGTAGCCCTGCTTGGTTCCGGCGACTGTCTCGGGATGTAGCCGCGCTATGATCGTTGCGTCAGGGTTTTCTGTACGTGCAGCTTCCACCATGCGTTCAAAGGTCGAGGCATCAGACATGGACCCAGCAATAGACGCATCACCGACTGTCTGATCAATGACCAGCACAAGCTTCCGCCTGAGATCGAACTCTTTCAGGGGCCTTTCCATACTGTGATTGTATTTGGACAGCCTGTGACGGGCGATCAGCGCCAGAAGATCCCGGGCTCGGTCAATTTCATCGGGCTTGAAGGTCGCGGTCGCAAGCAACGTCTCCAGATCACTTGGCTGGCGCGCATCATAGTATATGCCACTCCGGTCAATCACCATCGAACAGGGCAACTGCGAGGGGCCGGGCTTCACCGACCGCAGAAATCCGTCTTCAATTGCCACATAGGGCAGGCCGGTCCTTGCCGCGAGGCGGCGCGCCCTGTCTGCGCTTGGCTTGTGACCCCAACCCGCAACAGCGGCTGCCCCGGCCGGCGATACAAGTCGAAAGCTGGGAACCAGTCCCGTCAAATGGCCGATTTCAGGCTCGAGGCGACGAAGTCCACGCGAGAAAAATGCGATATCATCCATCTTGCCGCCCGGTACCCCGCCTCTGCCTGCGGAGGTTCATGAAACCTGTTTGAGCGTCCTGACGGTACTCCGAATGCCTTCATCATGCGCAACATGCTGACCCTCGTCCGTCAGTTTGTTCACGAGTGTTGGCAGGAGTATGGCGCGGCCCTCGTCCGTGTAGAAGCTGCCATTGAACTGGCACGTCCGGATCATGTGGGCAATGAAGCTGGTGTAGTCCGCCTGGTCCTTCACCGGCCGGAGCCTGAAGAACTCGGACATCTTCATGCGCGAGACGATCTGCGGGTGGTTGAAGACTGCCCGGCCAAGGAGCAGTGTGGGAATTCCGCGCAGAAGCGCATGGTGACAGGATGTCGAGTTGACGGCTACCGCCGAGATTGACCGCTCCAGCATCTGGCTCAGTTTGCCGCCGTCCACGAAGAACACGCGGCCTGTCATGCCATGGCGTTCGGCATGGCGGCGTATGACCCGCCGCAGTGGTAGAAAACCGTTGTCCAGTGGGTGGTTCTTGATAACCAGAATGCTGTCTGTTGCGCCACTGGCAGAGAATTCTGCAATGCAGAACTTCACGAAATGCTTCACAGACTTGAAGTCTGAATGAACCTTGATCTGCGAATCCCCGTTCAGCTGGAGCAGAACCATGTGCATCGGTTTGTTCAGGCTGGCAATCTCGGCATCTGTTAGCCGGAAACGCATCCGCCGCAGCGGCCAGGCAAAGAACCGCCTGACCCATAGCGCGGCCTCGGTCACGAGGCCGAGCTCCCGGTGCGGAGAATAGCGCGGAAAGATCGGCTTGAGAAAGAAGGTGGCGGAATAGTATACAAAGGCAGAGAAACAATATCGTGAAGTGCTGGGTTTCAGCTCCTGTTCCCTGGGCAACTCGGAATTAGGGGGCAGCTCTGACACATCTGTGCTGGTCAGCCGCGAATAGCCGTTCACGCCGTCGCGCTCGCACGTGACCCAGTTTGGCCGTATGTAGCCTTCTTCAAGCACATGGACGCGAACACCCAGCGGTTTCAGAGCTTCAATCGCCGCGCGGTGGTAGTGACGGCAGTCACCGTAGCAGACCAGATCAGTGATGCCCTTGCCGCGTGCAAAGTCCACGACCCATGCCGGCCAGTCCTTGAGCGATTGCCGATACCAGATTGACGGACGACCAACTGCATTCAGTGCATCGCCACCATTGAAGGCAATCCGGGTGCAGGAGTGGCCGGCGGCCGTCAGCGACGCGTCGAGCTGCCGCCCGAAAGCGCCACACGGCATCTGAAGCAGCAGGAAATGCTGTTTCGCTGGGCTGTATGTTTCGTTTCCTGGGCTGGGTGTCATGGTCTTGTAATTCGACGGAGATCGGAAGAGGTACCTCTACAGTCGGTCCGGGATGGTTACAACTGTTGTCGATCTGGAGGCCAGTGCCTTCATCTGAGAGTTGAGCAACGCCCTTCGACCTTTGATTATGGCTGTTGTAACGGACCGGCAGAATGGGCGCTAGTCGCCAGAGAACAATTGTCCTTCCAGAGCAGTCTGCGTACCAATGCTGCTGCGTACGGTTGCAAGGGTTATGGCAATTGGTTCCAGGGTCCGCACCCACTCGACGGCAGGAGCATTCGTCACGTAGATCGTGTCGTCATTTCTGACGCCAAAAGCCTGCGCGATGAAAATCGTCTCGGGCTTCGACATGTCAAACTGGAAAACGGCCGGTCCCTCCCGCCATTTTCCGTCTGCGTCGCGCCAGGCTTTCGGTTCGTGCAGTCGGAAAACGAAAACACCGGTGTTGCTGGCCCTGGTGTCGGCGAGTCCACCCGCCTGCGCCATGGCATCCATCAGCGAAGGATTGGTCTTGGGAAAATCGATCTGGCCGGTCTTGGCGAGGGCTCCCAGTGCGTTGAATACCTTGGCGTCACGCTCCAGCGTGACCTCATCGCCGGCGCGCAACTGCTGATTATTCCCATTCAGCACGCGTTCCAGGGGAATGCGCTTCACGGATGTTCCTCGCCGGATGACAACGTCGATCTGATAGGGTGGCTGGGTCGCGCCCCCGGCCTTGGCTATCGCGTCGACCAGCGTCAGCGGTCCTTCCAGCATCGAAAAACGCCCTGGATTGCGGACCTCGCCGCTGACCAGCACACTCGAACCCCGGTCAGCTACGATTTCGACATAGACTTGGGGTTCGACCGCAATGCCTTCGAGGCGTTTGCGGATGGCCGCTTCAACCTGGGGCGGATCGAGGCCTGCCACCTTGATGCGGCCGACATAAGGCAGTGAGATCGTGCCTTTGTAGTCGACGCGCACATTGTCGAAGCTGCTCCCGCCGGAGGCGAGTGGGGCAAAAATACTTCCGCCCGTGGTCTCGGAGATGTGGATCTTCATCACGTCGCCGGATGACAGAGATGTGGGTGGTGCCGGCGGGACTCCTGGCGTACCTGCCGCGTCTGTGGCAGGCTGAACCCGGTAATTTGCCACGCGCTGCGCGTTCATTTCGATCAGCGTGAAACCGGCAAGATCGTTTGACTCGCGTGTGATGGCGTTTTCGCTGGGTCCACTGCGGGCTATGCATCCGGCGAGCAGCAGGAGCGAAATGCTCACCAGCACGCGCCGGAGTGTTCCCGACTTCACCACAGACAAACCAACCCCCACAGACCCATTGGCATCACAAACCGGGCCGCAGATCCTAAAGGCAAGGATCCGCTCTCGTCCGAAAACTCTTAGCCGCTCCCCGTCAGGCGGGCAAGACCGCTCGGAAGGGTGCGCTGCCGCAGGAAAAAGGTGGAAAATTCTGGGTTTATAAGGTGATGCCGAGTTCGTGCATCCAGAACTTCCGCACCCTCTGCATGTCCCCGAGGGTACGTGACAGGACCTGCCCCCCTGTGGCGATCCTGAGGGTGCGGTCGCGCCGTGATGCGAGGTCCAGAAGAGCTTGCCGCCAATCGTCGGGGTCATTGCTGATCAGAAGACCTGTCTGACCATGTGACACGACGCGGTCAAATGGTTGCTGGCGGCTGTAGAGACCGGCTGCGCCGAAGGCTGCGTGATCATGAAGTTTGCTGATCGATCGCGCCCGGTTGAAGGATGTGTCGAGCGCCGGCGCAATGGCCACGTGAAAGTTGTTTTCTGCAACGAAACGGCGGTACTGCTGCCACCCCATCGGTGAAATATGTATGGCATTGGCCTGCTTGCGCAATTCCTTCGGGGCGTGGCCGTTGAGGAAGGTTGTAAGCCGCGCATGAGGCAATTGCGACAAGACGTCGGCAAGGGCGGGAGCAATGCGCTCGAAATCCTGCAAATGTGAGCGGCTGCCTGCAAACACGATCTCCAGTCGGTCGTGTTCACGATGGTGATCCAGTTCGACGACAGGATGGCATTGCACGGGGTCAAGGTGCAGTGTGCGTTTGCCGTGGTGAGCGCGCAGGATGTTCTCGGAAGGTGCAACTACGTCGGTTGCAATCTCGCACAACTCTCTGTAGGCGCCGTTCCTGTACCTCAGAAGGCGCCGCCTGTAATCCGGCGGGAGTCCGTTTGGATCCTTCAGGCTTTCGAGATCGTCATCGATTACCAGGTAGATCCGCTCGAACCTTCCTCGCCGAAGGATTTTGATCTCTTCTCTGTTTGCATAGCGGATGACGACTGCTGCCCGGCCGCACACATAGACGGACTGTGAGAGTTGCTGAATGGGACGGCCCGTGAAGTCTTCATCGCTGTCGATCAAGCCTGCCAGCGGATCGGCGAAATAGAGGGATACGGAGGGCGTCGGGATTCGTCTGGCGCTGCCACCAAACAGGCTTCTGAGCCGTGTTCGCGCCACCGAGCGCACCAACTGCTTCAGCAGAGCCAAACCACACATCCCCAGGCTGAAAATCGCGATCGCGGCTGTTCTCGTCCAGCTACCGGAGTGAATCAAGCATAATCTGCAGATTTTTCGTAAATGTACCACGAAGTTGTTGTTTCGAGGCAGTATTCCCGGACAACTTGCCACCGGTTGCAGCACCGTGCCCCACCTGCCGGTCAGCGCGGCCGCAGGCCCTCCACGAAGAGCGAGGTGAGGGCAGCCTCGGCCGTGTCCATGAGATCAGGGGGGGTGCCGATCAGTGCGTGCACCTGGACATCGAAGTCGGCATAGTGCTGCGTCGTGGCCCAGATGGCGAAAATCAGGTGATGAGGCTCGATGGGGCGCAACCGTCCTTCGGCTGACCAGCGGCGGATCACGGCGGCCTTCTCGTCCACCAGCAGTTTCAGGGGCCCCTTCAGATAGTCGGTGATTGCCGGGGCGCCATGCAGGATCTCATTGGCGAAGAGGCGGGATGCCTTCGGGTTCTCCCGCGACATGCGGATCTTGGACCGGATGTAGCGCGTGATTTCCTCGAGTGGCTCGCCCGCAGGGTCAAGGCTGCGCAGGGGGTCCAGCCAGTCCTGCAACGTATGCTCCAGAACCGCTACGTAGATGTCTTCCTTGCGCCGGAAATAATAGAGCAGATTGGGCTTCGACAGGCCGCATTTGGTGGCAATCTGGTCCACCGTGGCGCCACGGAAACCATAGGACGAGAACACCTCCAGTGCCGCATTCAGGATCAGTTCCTTGTTCAGCGCCTGAATCCGCGTCGTCCGGGGCGTGCCGCCAGTCCCACTCATGGGCATACTCTGTTAATTCTTGATCGGATGGTCAAGTCCGGTTAGCGTTTCCCTCATAGCAGCCAAGAATCAAGGGAGGAGCTGAATTGGCGGGCCCCGTCATTTCGGCACGCGAACTGAGCCTGGTGTTCCAGACGTCGGACCAGCCGGTCCAGGCGCTCGCCAGAGTCAACCTTGAGGTGGGGGAAGGAGATTTCGTTTCCTTCATCGGACCCTCCGGTTGCGGCAAGACCACGCTTCTGCGCGTGATCGCCGATCTCGAACAGGCCACCTCCGGCACCATCACCGTCAACGGCATGACCCCGCAGGAGGCCCGGCTCAAGCGCGCCTATGGCTATGTCTTTCAGGCCCCCGCCTTGTTCCCCTGGCGCACCGTGGAGCGCAACGTGGGTCTGCCCCTCGAAGTCATGGGCCTCGATGATGCTGCGGCGCGCGTTGCCCGCAACATCGAACTCGTCAACCTCAAGGGCTTCGAGCAGAAGTTTCCCTGGCAGTTGTCGGGCGGCATGCAGCAGCGTGTGTCAATCGCCCGCGCACTGGCTTTCGACCCGAGGCTGCTGTTGATGGATGAGCCATTCGGCGCGCTCGACGAGATCGTGCGTGACAAGCTCAACCAGCAGCTTCTCGATTTGTGGCGGCGTACCGGCAAGACGATCGTGTTCGTCACCCATTCGATTCCGGAAGCGGTGTTCCTCTCCAGCAAGATCGTTGTCATGAGCCCGCGGCCGGGCCGCATCATCGATGTCATCACCACGAATTTTCCTGTCGATCGCACCCTCGATATCCGCGAGACACCAGAATTTCTCGCGGTCGCGCACCGGGTTCGCGAAGGACTCAAGGCCGGCCATTCCTATGAGGACTGAGTGAGCGCCGCTCCCGCCATCGCCGCCCCGGCGCCGGTGAAGCCGGAGGGCCACACTTTGCCGGTGGTGGTGATCTGCGTGCTGATTGTGCTGGCCTGGTACGTCGCCGCCATTCCCATGAACTGGGTGGTGACCGGCCCCAAGGCAGAGGCAGCGGGCGGGGGACTCGCCAATCTGCTGCTCTTCTCCTGGAACGAGGCGCGGCCGGTCATCCCGGCGCCTCACCAGATTGCCGTGGAGCTATGGAAAAGCGTGTTCATGGTGAAACCATGGATGCCGAAATCGCTTCTCTTTCATGGCTGGGTGACCCTGTCCTCGACGCTGCTGGGCTTCGTGCTGGGCTCGCTGCTGGGGGTCGTTCTGGCGATAGCCATCGTACACCTGCGTTTCCTCGCCAAGAGTCTGATGCCCTGGATCATCGCGTCCCAGACAATTCCCATCCTGGCGATTGCGCCCATGCTGATCGTGGTGCTGGGATCGCTCGGCTTCACCGGACTCCTGCCGAAATCGCTGATCTCGATGTATCTCTGCTTCTTCCCGGTGACCATCGGCATGGTCAAGGGCCTGACCTCACCCGAGACCATGCAGCTCGACCTGATGCGGACCTATAACGCCAGCCGGTCCCAGGTTCTTTGGAAGCTGCGGTTTCCGGCCTCCGTCCCCTTTCTTTTCACCTCGCTCAAGGTGGCGGTTGCGATCGCGCTGACCGGCGCCATCGTCGGCGAACTCCCCACAGGCGCCGTCGCCGGGATCGGGGCCCGTCTGCTGCAAGGCTCCTATTATGGCCAGACCGTACAGATCTGGGCAGCACTGTTCATGGGTTCGTTCATCGCGGCGGGTCTCGTCTGGCTGGTAGGCGTGGCCGAACGCCTCATCCTGAAGCGCATGGGGGCCAGGCCATGACGGAGGCCCGCTTCACCGGCATTCTCTATCCGGCGCTGTTCGGCCTTGCCGTACTGTTCGTCTGGCAGGCCGTGGTGGTTGGTTTCGGCGTGCCTGCGGTGCTTCTGCCCGCACCCTCCGACATCGCCGCCAAATTTGCCGCCTCGCTTCCCCTGCTCTGGGCGGACTTCGTCCAGACAGTGATCCGCGCCGTCATACCGGGCTGGTTCATCGGCTCGATGGCCGGCTTTCTAACGGCCATTCTGTGCGACCGTATTCCCTTCCTGCGCCGCGGCCTTCTGCCGCTCGGCAATCTCGTGGCAGCACTGCCGATCGTGGGCGTCGCCCCGATCATGGTCATGTGGTTCGGTTTCGACTGGCAGTCCAAGGTGGCCATGGTCGTCGTCATGACCTTCTTTCCGATGCTGGTGAACGCGGTGGCGGGGCTTGAGGCCTCCGGTCACCTTGAGCGCGACCTGATGCGGAGCTACGGCGCGTCCTGGTGGCAGACGCTGGTCAAGCTCAGGCTCCCGGCCGCGATGCCCTTTGTTTTCAACGCCCTCAAGATCAACTCCACCCTTGCCATGATCGGCGCCATTGTTGCCGAATTCTTCGGCACGCCCATCGTCGGGATGGGCTTTCGCATTTCCACGGAAGTTGGCAGACTGGGGCTCGACATGGTTTGGGCCGAAATCGCGGTGGCTGCCATCACGGGTTCGGCTTTCTACGGTCTTCTGGTGTTCATGGAACGCCGGGTGACCTTCTGGCATCCGTCCTACCGGACGTAGGCGGTTCTGACGACAAACAAGAGGAGACAGGGACGATGAAGAAATATCTGGTAGCGGCGGCAGCCGCGGCGGTGCTGCTCGCGAGCGGCACGGCGGCCATGGCCGAGGCCGTGAAGCTGCAGCTCAAATGGGTGACGCAGGCTCAGTTCGCGGGCTACTACGTGGCGCTGGCCAAGGGCTTCTACAAGGATGCCGGCCTCGACGTGACCATCCTGCCCGGCGGTCCGGACATCAATCCGCAGCAGGTGCTGGCGGGCGGTGGCGCAGACGTGGTTGTCGACTGGATGCCCTCGGCGCTGGCCACCCGCGAGAAGGGTTCGCCGGTCGTCAACATCGCCCAGCCCTTCAAGCGCTCGGGCATGATGCTGACCTGCCGCAAGGATACCGGCATCACCAAGCCGGAGGATTTCAAGGGCAAGACCCTGGGCGTGTGGTTCTTCGGCAACGAGTATCCATTCCTGTCCTGGATGAGCCAGCTCGGCATCCCCACCACCGGGGGGCCGGATGGCGTGACCGTGATCAAGCAGGGCTTCAACGTCGATCCGCTGATCCAGAAGCAGGCTGACTGCATCTCGACCATGACTTACAATGAATACTGGCAGGTGATCGACGCGGGTATCCCGGCCGATCAGCTCGTCACCTTCAAGTATGAGGACATGGGCGTGGCCACGCTTGAGGACGGCCTCTATGTCATGGAAGACAAGCTGAAGGATCCGGCCTTCGTCGACACCATGGCGAAGTTCGTGAAGGCCTCGATGAAGGGTTGGGACTATGCCCGCGCCAATGGCGATGAGGCCGCCCAGATCGTCATCGACAATGACGCCTCCGGCGCCCAGACGATCGAGCACCAGAAGCGTATGATGAGCGAAGTCAACAAGCTGACCGACGGTTCCGACGGCACGCTGGATGTGGCTGCGGCCGACCGCACGGTCGAAACGCTCATGAAGGGCGGCTCCGACCCGGTCATCACCAAGAAGCCGGAAGGCGCCTGGACGGCTGTCGTGACCGACAAGGCCAAGGGCATGTAAGCAAAAGGGGCTCTTCCCCGGACGTCCGGGGGAGAGCCCGTTTCTTTCCGGCATCAGGGGAGACGCAGACATGACGAGCCTCATTCGCGGCGGAACTGTCGTGAACCACGACCATTCCCACCGCGCCGATGTGCTGATCGACGGCGGCAAGATCATCGCGGTGGGACCGAAGCTGGAAGCTCCCGCCGGGGCGGACGTGATCGACGCAGGCGGCTGCTACGTCATGCCGGGCGGCATTGACCCGCATACCCACATGGAGCTCATGTTCATGGGCACCGTATCGGCCGATGATTTCGAATGGGGCACCAAGGCCGCGCTCTCGGGCGGCACCACCATGATCGTCGATTTCTGCATTCCGGCTCCGGGCGAGTCCATGCTCAAGGCCTACCAGGCCTGGCGGCACAAGGCTGAGAAGGCGGCGGCCGACTACTCCTTCCACATGGCGGTGACGCAATGGTCGCCGATGATCCATGACGAGATGGAAACCGTTGTGAAAACCTACGGCATCAACACCTTCAAGCATTTCATGGCGTACAAGGGCGCCTTGATGGTGAATGACGACGAGCTCTACAATTCCTTCCGCCGCTGCGCGCAACTCGGTGCGCTGCCCCTCGTCCATGCAGAGAATGGGGATGTGGTGGCGCGCATGCAGGCCGATCTTCTGGCGCGCGGCGTCACGGGTCCCGAAGGTCACAGCTATTCGCGGCCGCCCGAAGTCGAAGGCGAGGCGGCGAACCGCGCAATCATGATTGCCGACATGGCGGGATGCCCGCTCTACATCGTGCATGTGTCCTGCGAACAGACGCATTCGGCCATCCGCCGCGCCAAGCAGGCGGGCCAGCGCGTCTATGGCGAACCGCTGGTGCAATATCTCGTGCTTGATGATTCTGAATACCAGAACAAGGACTGGGACTATGCTGCGGGCCGCGTCATGAGCCCGCCCTTCCGCAACAAGAAGCATCAGGATTCGCTGTGGGCAGGCTTGCAGTCCGGCACGCTTTCGGTCGTGGCGACCGATCACTGTTCCTTCACGCGCGAACAGAAGCGCTTCGGTCTGAAGGACTTCACCAGGATTCCGAACGGCACCGGCGGGCTTGAAGACCGCATGCCGGTGCTGTGGAACGCCGGCGTCAACACTGGCCGCCTCACCAGGGAGGAATTCGTTGCCGCCACCTCCACCAATATTGCCCGCATTCTGAACATGTATCCGCAGAAGGGTGCTGTCATGGCGGGCTCGGATGCCGATCTCGTCATATGGGATCCCAGGGCCACCAAGACCATCACCGCCACGAAGCAGGTCTCACGCATCGAATACAACGTGTTCGAGGGCTATACTTGCACCGGCGTACCGCGCACGGTCTTCTCCCGCGGCCGTATCGCCTGGCACGAGGGTGACATGCGGGCAAAGGCGGGAGATGGCGAATTCATCCGCCGCGAGCCCAATGCGCCGGTCAATGTCGCCAATGCCATCTGGAAGGGCCTGACCCAGCCGAGGCCTGTGGCACGCCCCGACATTGTCCCCTGAGCCCGGTCAGCCCCCGATGTTCAAGAACGAAAACCAGCACCCCTTCTACAAGCCGCTGTGGCGGCGCGTGGCAATCGTCGTCGTCGTGGCCGCATGGCTCGGCTTCGAACTGTGGCAGGGCAGTGACGCCATCTGGGTGGCGATCGCGGGTGGCATGCTTGTCTATGCGGTCTATACCTTCTTCATCACCTGGCCGAAGGATGACGGCAAATCCGGGGCCTGACGGCCTCGGCACAATCTCCAGATTTTCCGGGAGTGATCCGACGTGACGTCAAGAACCAATCTCGCCATCAATCCGCAGCGCCTGTGGGACACGCTCATGGACACGGCGAGCTTCGGCGGAACGCCCAGGGGTGGCATCAAGCGTCTCACCGTCTCCGACGACGACAAGCGCGTGCGCGACTGGTTCAGGGCCGAGTGCGAGAAACTCGGTTGCACGGTGGTGGTTGATGAGGTTGGCAACATGTTTGCCACCCGTCCCGGCAAGCGCGGTGACCTTCTGCCCATCGCGATGGGATCGCATCTGGATACACAGCCGACGGGCGGAAAGTTCGATGGGGTCCTTGGCGTGCTCGGTGGTCTTGAAGCCATGCGAACGCTGGTCGACATGGGCTACGAGACGAATGCGCCCATCATGCTGGTCAACTGGACCAACGAGGAGGGGTCCCGCTTTGCGCCCGCCATGCTGTGCTCGGGCGTCTATGCCGGCGTCTTCACCACCGATTTCGCCTACTCCCGCGAGGACCGGCAGGGCATCAGGCTCGGCGATGAACTCGAGCGCATCGGCTACAAGGGCAGCATCAAGGCCGGAGATGTGAAGTTCCAGGCGATGTTCGAGCTCCACATCGAGCAGGGTCCGATCCTCGAGGCTGAGAACAGGATGATTGGTGTCGTCACGGGCGTGCAGGGGATGCGCTGGTATGAGGTGACGGTCACCGGGCAGGAATCCCATACTGGCGCCACGCCCATGGGCCTTCGCAAGAACGCGTTGCTGGCCGCAGCGCGCATGATCGAAGCCATCCATCAGGTGGGCATGGACAATCTCCCAGGCGTTGCCTCCGTGGGCCTCATCGAGAACCGGCCCAACAGTCGCAACGTGGTGCCGGGAGAGGTCTTCTTCACGGTCGATCTGCGCCATCCCGATGAGACTGCGCTGGACAGGATGGAAGCCCAGTACCGGGCGGCGCTGCCGCGCATCGCCGCAGAAACCGGTGTCAGTTTTGAGGAGAAGTGCATCTGGATCTCGCCCGCCGTGAAATTCGCGCCCGCCCTCATCGATTGCGTGCGCGAGGGCGCGCGGCAGGCCGGTCATGCCACGCGTGAAATGGCATCGGGTGCAGGCCATGATGCGGCCTACATTGCCCGTGTCGCACCCACCACCATGGTCTTTGTACCCTGCCTCGGCGGCATTTCGCACAATGAGGCGGAATCGACCACGCTCGAGGAATGCGGCGCTGGCGCCCAGGTCCTGCTCAATGCAGTGCTGGCCTTCGACCGGACGCTGGCGTGAGAAACGACATTGCGGCGCGGGCGCGCGAGATTGCGCTCACGCTCACCGCATGGCCCTCGGTCACGGGGTCACCCGGGGAGGTGGACTTCGCGCCGCGGCTTGCGGCCTATCTCGCGCATTTTGACAGCGTGTGGCGTGAGCCGATCCCCGGCGATGCGCGGTCCAACGTTTTTGCGCTGAAACGGGGACGGCGGCGCAACACCGTGGTGCTGACCGGGCATTATGACGTCGTGCCGGTGTCTGACTATGGCGAGTTCGAGCCGCTGGCCTTTGCGCCGGAGCCGCTCTCGGCGGCAGCCATCGCAAGGTTGCGGCGCAGCGGCGAGAATCCGCTCGCGCTGGCCGATCTTGAAAGCGGGGTGTTCCTGCCTGGACGCGGGCTTCTCGACATGAAGGCGGGTCTGGCCGCCGGGATTGCGGCCATCGAGGCCTACACCGGCGAGGCCAATCTGCTGTTTGTGGCGGTAGCCGACGAGGAGGAGCGCTCCGCCGGGGCTAGGGCCGCCGCACCGCTGCTGGCCGGGATCGCCCGCGAACATGGGCTCGACATCCGGCTCGTCATCAATCTCGACGCCATATCGGATCAGGGTGATGGTGCGCTGGGCCGGGTGGTGGCGCTGGGTTCGGTCGGCAAGCTGCTTCTCACGGCCCTTGTGGTGGGCAAGGAGGCCCATGCCTGCTACCCGCAGGATGGCGCCAATGCCGCCTATCTCGGCGCCGAGCTTCTGAGTGAATTCGAACTGGCCCCGGACCTTGCAGAAATCAGCGGCGCGGAAATCGCGGCTCCGCCCACCGCCCTTCACGCCAAGGACCTGAAGTCCGGCTACAACGTCACGACACCGGCGCAAAGCTGGCTCTACTGGAATACGCTGCAGCATCGGCGGCCGGCGCAAGAGGTCCTGGACATCGCCCTGATGCTGGCGCGCCGCGCCATGGCACGCGCGGGACACAGGCTGAACCGGGATATTCCGGTGATGAGCCATGCCGAACTCGCCGCCCGCATTGCACCGGCCGACCGCCTGCGGATCGCCATGGACGTGGCCCGGCGGCCCTTGAGCGATCTCCCCGAACAGTCCAAGCAGGTGACGACCGGGATGTGGAAAGCCTCTGGGCTCTCCGGCCCGGCTGTGGTCCTGGGGTTCGGGTCCATTCCCTATCCCGCCGTGACGCTGACCGATGCCGGACTGGAGGACGCCGTCCTGCGGGCGGCGGCGGCCCAGGGTGTCGGGGCCCTGCGCTATTTCCCGGGCATTTCGGACATGAGCTTCCTTGGCCAGGCGACGGGGGATCTCTCCGTCGCCGCCGCCAACACGCCCATCTGGGGAACAGGGTTCGTGATGCTGGAGCCGGCTGGATACCCCTGCATCAACATCGGTCCCTGGGGCCGCGACTATCATCACTGGCTGGAACGCCTGCATGCGCCCTATGCCTTCGAGACATTGCCGCGCGTGCTGCTCGCCGTCATTGATGCTGTCACGGAAAGCCGCTAAGACGAGCCCGGACATCAGGAGGAAACCATGCCTTTGAAGCGTATCGAACCCGGCAAGCGCATGAGCTCGGCCGTCATCCATCGCAACCGGGTCTATCTGGCCGGCTTCACGCCCGACGCCGCCCTCGGCAAGTCGGTCGCCGAGCAGACCAGGGACATCCTTGCGCAGATCGACGCCACGCTCAAGGAAGCGGGCACCGACAAGACCATGATCCTGAAGGCCAACATCTGGCTCACCGACATCAAGACCTTCGCCGAGATGAATTCGGTCTGGGATGCCTGGGTCGTTCCAGGCCAGACACCAGCCCGCGCCACGGTCGAGGCCAAGCTGGCGGCGCCCGGCATCGACGTCGAGATCATGGTCGAGGCCGCGATCGAGGGCGCTGCTGAGGCTGGTGGCAGCAAGGGTGCTGACCGAAAGCAGGGCCAGGGTGCGGCCAAGAAGGCCGGCGCGGCGAAGCAGGGCGGCGCGGCCAATTGGAGCCCCGAAGAGCGTGCTGCCCGAAGGGCGAAGCGCGCTGCCCGCAAGGCCGGCAAGTAAGTCTATCGTCCGTCCTGCCAGCCGTACCAGAGATAGGCGCCCTTCAGATAGAGCGGGCGGAAGACTGGCAGGGGAAAGCGCGCGAGGCGGCGGGTAAGCACGGGTGGCAGGTGCGCGCGGTCTGTGTGGCCTGCGGCGAGCCGTGCCACGGCGCGGCCGCACCAGGATCCCATGGCGACGCCATTGCCGTGATAGGCAATGGCCGTCCATACCGACACCTTCTCGTCGAGCGCGCCCACATAGGGCACGCGGTCCCGCGCGAGGCAGACATTCCCGCGCCAGTAATGTGTGACCTCTACATCCCTCCAGGCTGGAAACAATGTGTGGAAGGCATCCGTCAGGATTGGCCGGTAGGCTGCATCGCCAGTTGCTGACGCGTCTGTACCGCCGCGCCCGCCGAACAGGAACCGGCCATTGGGCAACAGCCGGAAGTAATGCAGCAGATTGCGCGTGTCGAAAGCCATCAGCGGTGAGGTCCAGCCCTGGGCGGCCTGTTCCGCCGGGCTGAGCGGCCGGGTGACGATGATGCTGGAAAGCGCCGGCAGCAGTCGGCCTGCGTGGCGAACGGACACCTGCTCCGGCGTATAGCCATTGGTGGCGATGATCACATGGCGTGCCGTCAGGGTGCTGCCGCGCGTATGCAGATGATGGCCGTCGGCTGTCTCCTCCCAGCGCAGAAGTGCCGAATGGGCATGCAGCTTCGCACCTGCGGCGGCGGCGGCGCGGGCCAGGCCGCGAACATAATTGAGCGGGTGCAGCCCGAACCCGTTCTGTGCCTTCAGGCCGGCGAAGAAGCCCGGGCCATCCAGCCCGTTCTGCGTCAGGGCTTCCTTCGGGAGAAACTCGGTCTCTTCGCCGAAGGTGGTCCTGAGTGTCTCCTGTTCGGCGCGCAACTCTGCCACCCGGCCGGGGTGGTGGGCCAGCGTGACTTCGCCTGCGCCCGAGGCCCAGGCGTCAATCCCGAAGCGGGCGAGCGTATCCGCGACCAGCGCAACCGAGTCCCGCATGGCCCTGTGATAGGCGAGGGTCGCCTCCAGACCGTAGCGCCGGATCATCGTGTCGTGGGAGAGCTTGTGCGAGCCGATGCAGGCGAATCCTCCATTCCGGCCGGATGCGCCCCACCCGATGTGTCCGGCCTCCAGCAGCCGCACGTCGAGGCCCCGTTCAGCCAGTTCAAGTGCCGCCGACAGCCCCGTGACCCCCCCGCCGATGATCGCCACCTCGCAGCGCTCGCTTGTGGCAAGTGGCGGGGTGGCGAGTTCCAGTGGATCAGCCGAGGCCTCCCAGTAGCTGTCGACTGGACGGGAAAACATCTCTGTTTCGGGAAGGGTGGTGGAAGCCATGGCCCGGCCTTGCTAGCATTGCGGCATGACAAGATCAAAATGGGGTGGAACATGAAGGCCCTCGTTCTCGGAGCCGGAATTGTCGGCATCACCACGGCCTATGAACTCAGCCGTGATGGTCATGAGGTGACGGTCATCGACCGCGAGGCCGAGCCCGCCTCCTTCACCAGCTATTCCAATGCCGGCCTCTTCGCGCCGGGCCATGCCTATGCCTGGTCATCCCCGGCTGCCCCCGGTATCTTGCTGCGGTCACTGTGGCGGGGCGATCAGGCGCTGCGCTTCAAGTTCTCCGCCGATCCGCGCTTCTGGAAGTGGATGTGGCGCTTCTGGGGCGAGTGCAACACCGAGCGCGCCGCCCTCAACACCACGCGCAAGGTGAAGCTCTGCAACTATTCGCTCTCGGTCTTTCACGAGACGGTACGGCAGACGGGCGTCGCCTTTGACGGGCGGACCGGCGGACTTCTCTATCTCTATCGCTCGCCGGGGGCGCTGGCGGCGGCGTCTGCCAAGTCGCGCATTCTCTCGGACAATGGCTGCCGTATCGAGACGCTGGATCCCGACGGTGTTGCCGCGCGCGACCCGGCCCTTGCCGCCGTGAAGCACCGGCTGGCGGGCGCGCTCTATGCGCCTGATGATGAAAGCGGCGACTGCCGGATGTTCGCGCTCAACATGGCGGACTGGCTCAAGGCGCGCGGCGTCCGGTTCAAGTACGACACCACCGTCACCGGCTTTGACAGGGCAGGAGACCGCATCGCTGCGGTGCTGACCGACAAGGGCCGCGAGGTGGCCGATGTGGTGGTGCTCTGCCTCGGTGTCTATTCGCCGCATCTGGCCGCCCAGCTTGGCCATGACCTGCCGATCTATCCCGTCAAGGGTTACGCCATCACCGCGCCCATGGCGGGCCGCAACAACCCGCCTGCCATCGGCGGCGTCGACGAGGAGTCGCTTGTCGCCTATGCGCCCTATGGCAACCGCGTGCGGGTGACCGGCACGGCGGAATTCTCGGGCTATGGGCGCAGTCACCGGCCGCGGGATTTCGAGAGCATGCTTGCCGCGATGAAGGACCTGTTCCCCGACGGTGCCGACTGGAGCCGGGCGAGCTACTGGGCTGGCCTGCGCCCCATGACGCCCGAGGGCACCCCGATCCTCGGGCCCTCGCGCATGAAGAACCTGTGGTTCAACACCGGCCAGGGCCACATGGGCTGGACCATGAGCCACGGCGCGGCGCGCATCACCGCCGACCTCATCGCGGGACAGCGCCCGGCCATTGCGCTCGATGGCATGCTTGCCGCAACCTGAGCAAGTCACATTGCTGCCTCAGTTGGGCTTCATTTGCCCCCGCAACGAGACAGTCAGGGTTTGGATCTGGATTTGACAAGGGCTTTTCGGGCCGCAGTTGCCGCTGTGGCGTTTCTGGGCGTGTCGGTGTCATGGACTGCCGTCGAGGCAGCGCAGACCGGCAAGGCCTCCTACTACCGCCACGGCAAGCGCACCGCCAGCGGCGAGCGGTTCGACCCCCATGATTACACGGCCGCGCATCGCAGCCTTCCATTCGGCACCCGGGTTCTGGTGACCAATCTTGCCAATGGCAAGTCGGTGATCGTGCGGATCAATGACCGTGGCCCCCACATCAAGGGCCGGATCATCGATCTGAGTTTCGCTGCGGCGAGGGTTGTCGACCTCACCTCTGAAGGGATCGGCACCGTCAAGATCGTCCCGCTGCACAAGGCGGAACCTGCCGCCCCGGTGACCGAGGTGGTGAGCCTCCGCTAGGCTGCCCCCCGTCCGGGACATGCCGTCGCAGGCATGTGGCCTCTCTCCCGGAATGCGGTAATCTGTCCCGCAGTGGAGGAGCATCATCATGCATGACGGTTCAGGCCCGGACGCCGGCCGAAGGCTGCGCGACCCGCGCTATGACATCCTGTTCGAACCGGTCCGGATCGGTCCGGTCACGGCGAAGAACCGCTTCTATCAGGTGCCGCATTGCAATGGCGGCGGCTATCGCGATCCATCGGCGGCCGCTGAGATGCGCCGCGTCAAATCCGAGGGCGGCTGGGGCGTGATCTTCACCGAACAGGTCGAGATCCACCACAGTTCCGAAATCACCCCCTTCATCGAATTGCGGATCTGGGACGACGATGATCTGCCGGGTCTGGCAAAGATGTCGGATGCCATCCACAGCCACGGCGCGCTGGCCGGCATCGAACTCGCCTACAGCGGCGCCAACGGCCCCAACCTCTACACGCGCGAGGTGCCGCTCGCTCCATCACACACGCCCATCCTGACCTTCACCAGTGATCCTGTTCAGGCCCGCGCCATGGACAAGGAAGACATCCGCAATCTGCGCCATTGGCACAAGCTCGCCTACCGGAGGGCAAAGCGCGCTGGCTATGATATCCTTTGCCTCTATGGCGCGCATGGGTTCGGCGTCATTCAGCACTTTCTGTCTCCGCGAACCAATCAGCGTACGGATGAATATGGTGGCTCGCTCGAAAACCGCTCGAGGCTCCTCAAGGAGCTGATCTCCGATGCGCGTGACGAGGTGGGTGACAGTTGCGCCATCGCGGTCCGCCTCTCACTCGATGAGCTGGCGGGTGAGGCGGGCTTCTCCAATGCCCAGCTGCGTGATCTTGTGGCCATGCATTCCGAGCTTCCCGACCTCTGGGATTTCGCGCATGGCACCTGGGAGGCCTGTTCCGGCACCTCCCGCTTCAAGCCGGAGGGTGCGCAGGAAGATCTGATCCGCGGCCTCAGGCAGCTCACACCCCGGCCCGTGGTGGGTGTCGGGCGTTTCACCTCGGCCGACATGATGGTGCGCCAGGTGAAACAGGGCCTGATGGACTTCATCGGCGCGGCGCGTCCCTCGATCGCGGACCCCTTCCTGCCGCGCAAGATCGATGAAGGCCGCATCGAGGACATCCGCGAATGCATCGGCTGCAACATCTGCGTCAGCGGTGACATGACGATGTCGCTGTCGCGCTGCACGCAGAACTCGTCCTTCATGGAGGAGTGGCGCAAGGGCTGGCATCCCGAGCATATCCGCCCGAAACAGTCCGACACCAGGGTCCTGGTGGTGGGCGCGGGCCCGGCGGGTCTGTCCGCCGCGCACAAGGCGGGATTGCGCGGGTATGAGGTGGCGCTGGCGGAGGCCGGTGGAGAGCTTGGCGGCCGTGTGACGCGCGAGAGCAGGCTTCCGGGCCTTTCGGCCTGGGCGAGGGTGCGCGACTATCGCCAGGGCCAGATCCTCAGGATGGCCAATGTCAGCGTCTATCGCGACTCGGCGCTCACGGACGAAGACATTCTTGGCTTCGGCTTCGAGCATGTGGCCATTGCCACCGGGGCGCGCTGGCGGCGCGATGGCGTGGCGCGTTTCAATCTTCTGCCCGTGCCGATGGCTCCGGCGATGCCGGTTTTCACACCCGATGACATCATGTCGGGGCACCTCCCCTCGGGTCGGGTGGTGATCTATGACGATGATCACTACTACATGGGCAGCGTGCTGGCCGAATTGCTGGTGCAGGCAGGCCGCCAGGTGGTGTTCCTCACACCCTCCACACGCGTTGCCGAATGGAGTTTCAACACGCTCGAGCAGGGAGCCATTCAGGCGCGGTTGCTGGACGCGGGTGTCGATGTGCGCATCACGCGGGGTCTTGGCAGTGTCGAGTCAGATGGCGTCACTGCCATGTGCACCTACACCGGACGGCGCGAGGCCATTGCCTGCGAAGGCCTGGTGATGGTGACGGCGCGCCTGCCCGAAGACGGCCTCTATCTGGCGCTCAAGGCCCGCGAGGCGGAGTGGGGCGCGCATGGCCTCCGCACGGTTCGGGTGATCGGCGATGCCAATGCCCCCGCAGCCATTGCCTGGGCCACCTATGCCGGCCACCGCTATGCCGAGGAACTCGATGCCGCGCCGCTTGGCGATGCCTTGCCGTTCCGCCGCGAAGTCGCTCATATCAGGAATTGACAGACATGACCTTGCTGAAGGCTGCCATTGCCCAGATGGCCTCCGACAATGACTGGGCGAAGAACTGCGACAAGGCCGAGGCGCTGGTGCGCCGTGCGGCGTCAGACGGGGCAGGGCTCGTCCTGCTGCAGGAACTATTCGATGGCGATTATTTCTGCATCGAGCAGCATGCGGCGTTTCTCGCCCGCGCCGTGGAAATCGACCGGCATCCCACGGTCAAGCGCTTCGCAGCCCTCGCGCGGGAGTTGGGTGTGGTGCTTCCGGTCAGCGTCTTCGAGCGCGCCGGAAGCGTTCACTTCAACACCACGGTGATCGTCGACGCCGATGGCCGCCAGCTCGGCATCTACCGCAAGAGCCATATTCCCGACGGGCGCGGCTATCAGGAGAAATTCTATTTCTCGCCGGGCGACACCGGTTTCAGGGTGTGGGATACGGCGGCGGGCCGCATCGGCCTCGGCATCTGCTGGGACCAGTGGTTTCCCGAAGTCGCGCGCGCCATGGCGTTGATGGGCGCGGAGATCCTGCTCTATCCCACGGCCATCGGCTCCGAGCCGCCCAATCCAGGCTATGATTCCTCCACCCACTGGCAGAATGTCATGCGCGGGCATGCGGCGGCCAACATCATGCCGGTCATGGCGTCCAACCGTGTGGGCCGTGAAACCGCGCCCGATGGCCGCAGCGATGTGTTCTACGGCCGCTCGTTCATCGCCGATCATCAGGGCGAGAAGCTCGTTGAAATGGACCGCAGCGAGGAGGGCGTGCGGCTGCAGTCCTTCGACCTCGCGGCGATCGGCGAGTTGCGGCGCTCCTGGGGTGTGTTCCGTGATCGGCGCCCGGAGCTCTACGGCGCCTTGATGACGCTTGATGGAAAAACCAGGCGAGCCGACGGTTAGCCCGCCACCATCGCCTCCCCCGTCGGATGCTCGGTGGAGCGCAGGGGGTGCTCCTTCATCCAGAGCATGAAGATCAAGGCGATGATGAAGCCAATCGCGGTGGCCGCAAAGATCGGCGTGAAACTGCCCGGTGGTGTACTGGCACCCCCGTGGAGCGCTGCCTCGGTGAAGTCCGAGGCATTGAGCAGGGCACCGAAGATCGACACCGTGACCGCCGCGCCGAGCTGGCGGAAGAAGTTCATGGTGCCTGTGGCAGTGCCCATCTGGTGCGGCTCGGTTGCATTCTGGATCGCGACGGTGGCGGTGGGCAGCACCGTGCCGAGGCCGATGCTGATGACTGCAAGCACCATTTCGAAAGCTGTCAGCGTCAGCCTGTCGGCCCACAGTGTCAGCACGATGGCGCCCATGGTGCCGAAGAACAGGCCGATGATCGGCACGCGCTTGTAATGGGTGATGCGGCCCAGCAACTGTCCGGCGATGGTGGCGCCGACCACCGCTCCGACCAGGAGAGGAAGGAGGGCCAGTCCGGATTCTGTGGTGCTCATGCCGCGCGCAGACTGGAAGTAGACAGGCAGATAGATGGAAAGACCGACATAGGCGCCCATGCCGCAGGAGGCCGCCACCGTGCCGCGCGAGACGACGTCGTTGCCCAGCACCGAGAGCGGGATCAGCGGTTCGCGTGCCGTGCGGATGCGCCACACGAAGGCAAGCCAAAGAACCGCTGAACCGGCGAACAACCAGAGGATGCGGGCCGAAGTCCAGGAATAATGGTTGCCGCCGTCATGCAGGCCCAGCATGAGCGTGACGGTGGCGGCAACCAGCAGCAGGGCCCCCAGTATGTCCAGTCGATGCTGCTGCTCATGGCGCGGCAGGCGCTTCAGTGCCGAATTGCTCATGAGGAAGGCGAGGAGTCCCAGCGGCAGGTTGATCCAGAAGATCATCGTCCAGTGGAGGTGCTGGGTGAACAAGCCGCCCAGAGTTGGCCCCAGAAGGCTGGAGAGCAGGAAGACCGACACCAGATAGACCTGGTAGCGGCCGCGCTCCTTGGGCGCCACGATATCGGCAATGGTGGTCTGGGCGAGGGAGACCAGTCCGCCGCCACCCAGGCCCTGCAGGGCGCGCGCTGCGATCAGCCAGCCCATGGATGGAGCCAGCGCGCAGCCAATGGATCCGACGACGAAGGTCGTGATGCCCAGCGTGAGCGCCGTGCGCCGCCCCTTGATGTCGCTGAACTTGCCGTAGAGCGGGATGACCGCCGTGGCGGTCAGGAGATAGATGCTCGCAACCCACGATATCGCATCGAAGCCGCCGAGGTCTTTGGCGATGGCAGGCAGGGCCGTAGCGATGATCGTCTGGTCAAGCGCGCTCAGGAACATGGCGACGCTCAGTCCGATCACGATGGTGCGGATGTCGGCATGCGAGAGCGAGGCGCTTGGTGTGCTGGCGGTCATTGCGGATGGGGCTGGTGGCGGTCAGTTCGGTTCAGCTGATCTCAGTCGGCCACGTTACTTAGTAAGCAGCGAAGCCGCAAGGCAGCCCTGCGCCCAGTGCGCTGCGGCTGTCGTGGGGCATGTTCGGAAGCCGCGTCCTGCCGAAAGCTTCAATCGGCAACCGCCTGGTTCAGTCCGGGGCCATCCAGCACCGCGACGGTGCTGCGGTAGGCGGCATCGAGATGCGCCTTCATGGCGGCGGCGGCGCGCGCAGGGTCGCCGCTGTTCAGCCCACGGATGATTTCACGGTGCTGCTCGAGCGTCGCCTCGGCCTGCCCGGCGAGCGGCAGCATCATGTGACGGCAGCGGTCGAGCTGGGCCTTCGAGATCTCGATCGTGCTCCACAGCCGTGGAAGATCGCTGATTTCGGAAATGGCGCGGTGAAACTCGTCGTCCCGGGCGATGGCGTCCGCGAATTGCCGCTGGTCGACGGCGCGGGCATGCCGGGCGAGGATGTCATGCAGCCGGTCGGCGTGCGCCTGGCGCATCTGGCCGGCCGCCCGTGCGGCGCTTTCCATCTCGAGTGCCCGGCGGATCAGGAAGGATTCCTCGATGGCCTTGCGGTCCACCCGCGCGGCCCGCGTGCCTGATTGCGCCACCACCTCGACGAGATGTTCGTCCGCGAGCCGCTTCACCGCCTCCCGCACCGGAGTTCGTGACACGCTGAGCTGGGCGGCAATCGCCTTTTCGTCGATGATCTCGCCGGGGCCGATGGCGCCGGACAGGATCAGCCCCCGCACCATGGGGTAGATCTGCTCCCGCAGGGGGCGGGAGCGGTCCAGACGCAGGGCGGACAAGTCATAGGCCATGCTGTCATACTAATATAACAGTTCTGGACAGCAAGTCCGTCTTGTGCCTAACATTCCGGAAAATCTGAACCGAGTGGGAGGAACCATGGCGGCCAAGAACAATTTTCCCAAGCTGCACAATGCGATGTGGCCGGGTCTCGTGGGCAAGGGGCCAGACTCCGAGCCGCCCATCGACCTCGACACCATGATCGCGCTGACAGTCAAGGCCGAGGTCAACGGCGTCAGGTTCGACGGCATCGACATCTTCCACGCGGCGCCCCACACCAACATTGATTTCACGCCTGACGAGGTGAAGCAGCTGGCCGACAAGGTCGCCCGCCACAATCTGGCGATCGGGTCCATTGTTGCGCCGGTCTGGCCGCCGGTGGGCGGTGGCTCGGCCATGGGATCGGCCGAGGACCGCAAGAAGTTCGTGGCCAATGTCCGCAAGTCCTGTGAACTCGGCAAGGCGCTGCGCGAACTGGGTGTCCGCAACTATGGCATCATCCGCATCGACTCGGCGGCAAGCCCGGCTGACTGGGCCAAGGACCCCGCCGGCAACACCAGGCTCATCGCCCAGACATGGCGCGAGGCCTGCGATGTCGCCAAGGACTATGGCGAGCGCCTGGCCGCCGAGGGCGAAATCTGCTGGGGCGGCATGCACAGCTGGAAGGCGATGGTTGACACACTCGAGCAGACCGACCGCAAGGGCATCATCGGCTTCCAGGCCGACATGGCCCACACCTTGCTCTACACGATGGGCTACAACGCGCCGGACGCGGCATTGCTGCCCGCAGGATTCGACTGGAAGGACCAGGCGGCACTCGATGCCGCGCTGGTGAAGATGACCGATATGCTGCGGCCCTGGACCATCGATTTCCACGTCGCCCAGAACGACGGCACCGTGAAGGGCATGGGCTACCATGACAAGACCGGCCGCCACTGCATGGTGACCGATCCCAATGGCCGGCTCGATATCACCAGGCATGCCGGGCTCTGGCTGCGCAACAAGGATGGTGCGCTCACCAAGGCCTTCCAGCATATCTGCTGGGACGGCTGCATGTTCCCCAACGACGTGATGATGAAACAGCAGACCTGGAACGACATTCTGGGCGCGATGATCAAGGTGCGCGATGCGCATGGATGGGTGGGCTGACCATGGCGGCGAAGAAACTCAACATCGGCATGGGGGGTTACGGCTTCATGGGCCGCACCCACTCCAACGCCTTTTCCCAGGCGCCGCATTTCTTCGAGCTGGGCTACAGGCCCGTCCTCAAGACCATCTGCGCGCGCAACGCCGACAAGGCGAAAGCCTTTGCAGATCAGTGGGGCTACGAGTCGAGCGTCACCGACTGGCGCCGTCTCATCGATGACAAGTCGATTGACCTGATCGACATCGCTAGCCCCAATGACACTCACATGGAGATCGCGCTGGCCGCCGCCGCGGCCGGCAAGATGGTCATGTGCGAGAAGCCGCTGGGACGGTCGGCCGCCGAATCCCGCAAGATGGTGGAGGCCGTGGAGCGCGCCGGTGTTGCAAACATGGTGTGGTACAATTACCGCCGCGTGCCGGCGGTGACGCTGGCCAAGCAGCTGATCGACGAAGGCCGCCTCGGCAAGATCTTCCACTACCGCGCCAAGTTCCTTCAGGACTGGACGATTTCAAAGGACCTGCCGCAGGGCGGCCAGGGCCTGTGGCGGCTCGATGTCGGTGTCGCGGGTTCGGGTGTCACCGGCGACCTGCTGGCGCATTGCATCGATACCGCCCTGTGGCTCAATGGCGGCATCAACACCGTCACCGGCATGACCGAGACCTTCATCAAGGAGCGTCATCACAACATCACCGGCAAGACCGAGAAGGTGGGCATCGATGACGCCAGCCTGTTCCTCGCCCGCTTCGACAACGGCTCGCTGGCGAGCTTCGAGGCCACCCGGTACGCCCGCGGCCACAAGGCGCTCTACACCTTCGAGATCAACGGCGAACACGCCTCGATCTTCTGGGATCTGCATGATCTGCACCGGTTGCAGTACTTCGATCATCGCGACGAGGGCCGCACCCGCGGCTGGCGTTCGGTCCACATCACCGACGGCGACCATCCCTACATGGCCAAGTGGTGGGTGCCGGGCCTGCAGATCGGCTACGAGCATACCTTCATTCACCAGGCTGCGGATTTCATCGAGGGGCTCACCTCCGGCAAGCCGGCCGCCCCCACCTTCCGCGACGCGCTCGCCACCGACCTCGTGACCGACGCCGTGCTGCGCTCGGCCCGGACCGGGCAATGGGAAAACGCCAAGGGCTGAGGCCTAAGTACCCGTAACAAGAGGGGCGGCAGCCGTCTTGCAAATTGTAATAGACCGGATAGTCTCCCCCACTGAACAAGAGCCGCAGACGGCCGAACCGACAGGGAAGTGACATGGCAGGGCGCGACGTGCCGGCATTGCGGCTGAGTGGGATTTCGAAATCCTACGGGAAGGTGCGCGCGCTGAGCAACCTGTCCTTCGAGGTTGCAGAGGGCCGTTTCTTCGTGCTGTTCGGGCCCAGTTCCGTCGGCAAGACCACTGCGCTGCGCACCATCGCGGGTCTCGTTGCCACCGATGCCGGCCAGCTTGAAATCCATGGCCGCGACATGACCACGGCGCCCATCGCAGGGCGCGGGGTCTCGATGGTGTTCCAGTCCTTCGCACTCTACCCCCACCTCACTGTCTATGAGAACTTCGCCTATCCCCTGCGCGAGGAGAAGGTCGGCCGCGAGGAGATTGACAAGCGGGTCAAGGAAACCGCCGCGATGCTCAAGCTCTCGCACCGGCTGGAGCGCAAGCCCAACACGCTGTCGGGCGGCGAGCAGCAGCGCGTGGCGCTGGGCCGCTCGCTCATCCGCCGTCCGAGGATCCTGCTGCTCGACGAGCCGCTGACCAATCTTGACGCCAAGCTCCGCCACGACATGCGTGCCGAGCTGAAGCGGCTCCACCGCCAGTTCGGCATGACCATCATCTATGCCACGCCCGATGAACTCGAGGCGCTGTCCATGGGCGAGGAGATTGCGGTGATGCGCGAGGGCGCCGTCGTGCAGCGCGGCACGCCTGACGAACTCTATGAGCGCCCGATCGACACCTATGTCGCTGGCAAGATCGGCTCGCCGCACATGAACATCGTTAAGGCCACGCTCGCCGCCGATCTCTCGGGTCTCGATACACCGCTGGGCACCTTTTCCCCGGCGCGCAGATATGCATCCGCCACGGCGGGCGAGGGCGCGCTTCTCGGCATCCGTCCGCATGACCTGAGGCCGGCGGCGCGCGGCGAGGCTGGCGTTGTGACGCGTATCCCTCTGCTCGAGCCCCTGGGCGACGTGACCGTCGTCTCGGTCCAGGCGGGCGGTGAGACGCTGCGCATGGTCCTGCCCGAGCAGAGCGCCACCGGGCTCAAGCCCGGTGACGAGATGCCCGTGACCTTCGATTTGAACAAGATCCACATCTTCCGCGCCGCGAACGGCCAGGCGATGACCTGACGTGCGCGGCCTGAAGCCATACGGTAAACCATGGGAGGAAACCTGACATGACCGTTATGACGAAAATGAAGGGATTTGCGGCGGCCGCCGGCCTTGCTGCAACCCTTTTGACCGGCGCGGCGAGCTATGCCGTGGCGGATGAAGTGACGCTGACCATGGCGGTGCCGGACTGGCCGCCGACCCGCATCATGAAGAAGTTCTTCGATGAGCAGTACAAGCCGAAGTCCGGCAACACGGTGAAGCTCGATGTCGACTTCATCCCGTGGCCCGACTTCTACACGCGCGTCAACGCGTCGCTCACCTCGGGCGAGCAGAAGTACAACTTCATCGTTTCGGACTCGCAGTGGCTGGGCGCCTTCGTGGAAGGCGGCTACTACCGCAAGATCAACGATCTTCTGGACGCCGATCCGGAGTTCAAGAAGACACTGATGAACATCCATCCGAATCCGCTCAACGCGTATTCGACCTATCCCTACAAGTCGGAAAACTACTACGGCTTCCCGCAGTTCCCCGACGTGCTGGTGAACTATGCCCGCAAGGACATCATCTGCAACGAGGAAGAGCAGAAGAACTTCCAGGCCAAGTACGGCAAGAAGCTGCCCTGCACCGGCGAAGAGCTGGATGCAATGACCTGGGATGACTTCAAGAACGTCGGCGAATTCTTCCGCCGCAAGAAGGGCGAGATGCTGGCTGGCGCTCCGGCTGAAGACGACTTCTACGGAATCGCCTTCCAGGCCGGCAAGGGCTACGACTTCTCGTCGATGCAGATCAACGGCTTCATCTGGCAGATGGGCGGCAACATCTGGGACGAAACCCAGGCGCCGACCGGACAGGCTGAAGGCGTCGTGAACTCGCCGGAGGCAGTTGCCGCGCTTGAGAAGTATCTCTCGATGCTCGAATACATGCCGCCGGTTGCCAAGACCGGCACCATGGACATCTTCAAGTCCGACGAACTGTTCCGCGAAGGCAAGGTCGCGATGAACATCGACTGGATCGGCCTTGGCGAAGCCTCGCTCGATCCCAAGTCCTCGAAGGTCTCCGACAAGCTGGTGTTCGGCCAGATGCCGGGCACCATGGGTCCGGATGGCAAGATCATCCGCTGGTCCAACATCGGCGGCCAGCCCTTCGTGCTGACCACCTGGACAACGGACGCGCAGATCAAGGAAGCCGTGGAGTTCGTGAAGTGGTGGCTGTCGGATGACATCCAGCATCAGTTCGCGGCCGGCGGTGGCCAGTCGGCGGTGAAGTCGGTCTATGAAGATCCGAAGTACGTGACCTACCGTCCGTGGAACCGTGCCTGGGCTCCGCAGCTCGACTGGCAGAAGGACGTCTGGCATGTGCCGCAGTTCTTCGAACTGCTCACCCAGCAGCAGGACCAGTTCGACCTTGCCATCACCGGCAAGCAGGACGCCAAGACCACGCTGGACAACATTGCCAAGTTCCAGCAGGAAGTCCTGAAGAGCGGCGGCCTGATCCAGTAATCTACTCAACATCGGACGCGAGGGCTTCACCCCTCGCGTCCTTCCTCTTTTATCCGGAATCCCCCGCAGATGAATGCACCGACCGCGACAGCCTCTCCGCCGCCCCTGACGCGGATTGCGCCGGACAACTGGAAGCTTGCCATCCTTGTCGGTGTGCTGGTGTCGCTGGTCGCAGTCCTGGCTGCGCCGGCCGCTGTGTCCTTCTGGATCGTCGGCGCCATGGCGGCGCTCATCGCCGCGGCCTTCGCCATCAACGCCTATCGCCGCAAATACTATGGCGGACTGCTTGTCGCGCCGGCGATTGCCGTTCTGTTCGTCATGAACATCTTCCCGCTGCTCTGGTCGCTGGGCCTCTCCTTCTTTGCCTATCAGTCGAACCAGCAATCGATCCGCTTCGTGGGTCTGGCCAACTACGTCAAGGTCCTGACCAGCGAACTCACCGCCACGGCCAACTGGCTGGCCCTCATCAACACTGCCATCTTCGTGATCTTCACCGTCGCCGCCCAGATGATCGTGGGCTTCCTGCTTGCCATGCTGTTTGCCAAGCAGTTTCCCCTGCGCAAGTACCTGCTCATCCTGGTGCTTACCCCGATGATGCTCTCCGTCGTCGCCTCGGGCGTGTTCTTCACCTATTACTATGACCCGACCTTTGGCATCCTCAGTTATGTGGTCAACTCCCTGACGGGCGAGCAATTCGTCCTCATGAGCACGAAGCTCGGCGCCGTCACCGGCATCGTGTTCGCCGATGCCTGGATGTGGTCGCCCTTCGTCATGCTGCTGGTGCTCGCGGGCCTCGTCTCGGTTCCGAAGTACCTCTACGAGGCCGCTGCCATCGACCGCGTGTCGAAATGGCGTCAGTTCTGGACCATCACATTCCCCTACATCCGGGGACTTCTGATGCTGGCGCTGCTGTTCCGCACCATCGAGGCCTTCAAGCTGGCCGATCTGGTCATCCTGCTGACCAAGGGCGGCAACGACACCATGACCATCTCCTACCACCTGATCCGCATCGCCAACGAACAGAACAAGACGTCGGAAGGTGCGGCCATCTCCTACATCATGCTGTTCATGGTGATCGTGCTCACCAACCTCTACCTCTATCTCGCCAACCGCCGCAGCCAGGGAGCCTGAAGCATGTCCGGAAAGGTTTCCATTCTCGAGGCGCTGGGTTTCCGCAAGGCGAGCGGCGTGGGTGAGGCTGGCTGGGGCCGCACGCTGGCCGCAGCCATCATCTCCTTCATCTACTTCCTGCCCGTCCTGTTCATCATCTTCACGGCGATCAAGCCCCAGGACGTGGCGCTCTCGGTGCCGCCAACGCTGTCGCCCACCTCGCTCTTCGGTCTGATTCCCGATCAGTTCGTGTTCACGCCGACTCTCGAGAATTTCGGCTCGGTGTTCGAACGCTCGATGACAGTGGGTGGCGCACCCGAGCCGACGGGCTTCGACCGCTACTTCTTCAACTCCATCGTCATCGCGTCGTCATCGGTGCTGCTGGCGCTGGTAATCGGAACGCTCGCCGCCTTCGGTTTCTCGCGCTATCCGCTGAAGGGCAATGATACCTATCTGTTCATCATCCTGACGACACGCATGCTGCCGGCCATCGTGGTCATCATCCCGGTGATCCTGATGTTCCGCGCCGTGGGCCTGTCGGGCTCCTACACCGGCATCATTCTGCTCTACACCGCCTTCAATCTGGCCTTCACCATCTGGATGATGAAGAGCTTCTTCGATGAACTCTCGCTGGATGTCGAGGATGCCGCGCGCATCGACGGCTCATCGGATGTGCGCGTGTTCTTCAAGATCGCGCTGCCCCAGGTCATCGCCGGTCTCGCCGCCACCTTCGTCTTCGGCCTGATCCTCACCTGGAACGAGTTCCTCTTCGCCCTGCTGCTGTCAGGGCCCGACACCCGCACGGTTCCCGTGGCAATGAACCAGGCCGTGTCCTCAGGAGGACGCGGCACGGACTGGACGCTGCTTGCGGCCATTGAAACCCTGTTCCTCATCCCTGTCTTCCTCGTCACGTTCTTCCTGCAGAATCATCTGCTGCGCGGCGTGACCTTCGGAACCGTGAAGCGCTGACATGTCGACGATTGAAATCCGGAAACTCACCAAGCAGTTCGGCGCCTTCACCGCGGTGCGCGACGCCGATTTGAAGGTCGACGCGGGGGAAGTCGTCTGCCTCCTCGGGCCCTCGGGCTGCGGCAAGACCACGACGCTGCGCATGATCGCAGGACTGGAGCGGGCAACGGAGGGCGACATCATCATCGCCGGGCAGCGCATGAACGAGCTGACGCCGCAGAAGCGCGACATCGCCATGGTGTTCCAGTTCTATGCGCTGTATCCGGCGCTCAGCGTGGGCCAGAACATCGGCATGCCGCTGCACTATGAGGGCCTGTCCAAGGCGGATGCCGATGCGCGGGTGATGAAGGTGGCCAAGATCCTCCACCTCGACGAGGTGCTCGACCGCATGCCGGGCCAGGTCTCCGAGGGCGAGAAGCAGCGCATCGCCGTGGCGCGCGCCATCGTCCGTGACCCGAACTGCTTCCTGTTCGACGAGCCGCTTTCGCGTCTCGACGTGGAACTCCGGCACTCCATGCGCGGCCAGATCAAGGAGGTGCTGCAGGGCCTTTCGAAGGCCACGGTGATCGTGACCCACGACCAGCTCGAGGCGCTCACCATGGCCAACCGCATCGCCATCATGAAGGACGGTGTCATCGAGCAGGTCGGCACCCCGCATGATGTGTTTGCCAAGCCAGCGAATGTCTTCGTCGCCAGCTTCATCGGCACGCCGCAGATGAACCTGGTGGAGGCTGATCTCCGCTCCTTCGGTGATGGCATGGCCTCCGTTGTTCTTGCTGGCCAGGAGGTGGCGCTGGGTGTTGATCCGGCGGTCTCTCGCCTCAAGCCCTCGAAGGTGACGGTCGGTATCCGTCCGCGCGCCTTCACGGTCTCGCAGGACAAGGCGCGCGATACGATCGAGGCACAGGCCGAACTCATCGAGCCGATGGGTGCTGAGACGCTCATTCACGCCCGCACCGGGCTGGGCAGCGACATCCGCGTGGTCGTGCCGCGCGAAAAGCGGGTGAAGGTCGGCGAGGCGATGCATCTCCGGCCCGACCCACGCCAGACCCATGTCTTCGGCGAAGATGGAAGGGCGGTGCGCGCATGAGCGAGAATGGCCAGGGCATGACGCGCCAGGGCGCGCTGCGGCTCGAATACTTCATCATCGGCCTCGGCATTTTCGCCTTGCTGCTGATCTTCCAGCCCTTCAGCCTGCAACTCTTCGCCATCGGCGGCATACTGGTGGTGATCGCGGGGCTCATCAACAATCTCCTTCCCCTCGCCCAGCCCGGCGTTCCGTCGCGCAGCGTGGTGACCGTCGGCATGGTCGTGATCATGGTGTTCCTGATCGTCATTCTGGTGGCGATTGCGGCGGCCCATCTCTACGGCGTCTTCTTCCTCAAGCCGCCCGACCCCAACACAACAGCGGGCAAGGTGCAGCTGGCCACGCCGCCATTCTGGATGCAGCCGCTCGTCTGGGGCATTGCCGGTGTCGCGGCCGCGCTGGCCGTTGTCATCACCGCCATGACCAGGGGCCGCCGCTGAGATGCGCCACGACGTAGCGGTGATCGGCCTCTACATCCTCGATGTGCTGGGCCGCCCGGTCAGCCGCATTCCCGAGCGTGGTGGCGTTGACTTCATCGAGGAGATACGGCTCACGGTGGCTGGAACCGCCGGCGGCACGGTGATCGACACCGCGAAGCTTGGTCTGCGCAGTCTCGCCGTGGGCGCCGTGGGCGACGACGAGAAGGCCGACTGGGTGCTGATGACCATGCAGAAGCACGGCATCGACATCAGCGCCATGCAGCGCCTCGCGGGCGTGCCGACCTCCGCCACCATCCTCAATGTCAGGCCCAATGGTGAGAGGCCCGCCCTTCATGTGCGCGGCGCGTCCGACTATTTCGATGTGCCAAAGGCCATGTATGACCAGGTCTTCGATGCCCCGATCATTCATCTGGGCGGCACCGGCCTCCTCAGGAAGCTCGACGGCCCGGCCTCCGTCACCCTGCTCCGGGAAGCCAAGGCCCGCGGGCGCACCGTCACCTTCGATCTCATCGCGGCCAGCGCGGATACCATTGGCATCGTCGAGCCGCTGCTTCCCTATATCGACTATTTCATGCCGTCCATCGAGGAGGCGCGCGACATGTCGGGGCAGGGCACACCGGCGGATTGCGCGAAATTCTATCTCGACAGGGGCGCGGCCTGCTGCGTCTTCACGCTGGGCGGCGATGGCGCCTATTTCGCCCACCGCGACGGCACGCGACTGCATGCGCCTGCCTATGACATAAAGGTCGTCGACACCACGGGATGCGGCGATGCCTTCGATGCCGGCTTCATTGCCGCGCTCCACCACAAGATGGACACGGAAACGGCGCTGCGATTCGCGCAGGCTTCGGCGGGCCTTGTCGCCACCGGGCTCGGATCGGATGCCGGCATCGTGTCCTTTGACGATACATTCGCAAAAATGAAGAACTGGAAGATCAAGCGATGAGATTTCAAGGAAAGCGCGCCGTCGTCACGGGCGGACTCTCGGGCATCGGCGAGGCTGTAGCGCGGCGCATCGCGGCGGAAGGTGGTCGTGTTGTCTGCTGGGACATGCAGGGCGGAATCGTCACCGACATCTCGAACTGGGACTCGGTCCAGGCTGCCGCCGCCGAAACGGTGAAGCAGCTGGGGGGCATCGACATTCTGGTCAACAGCGCAGGCATCGCCGGCCCCACCGCCACCGTGCTCGATCTCAAGATGGACGACTGGCACCGCACCATTGCCATCAACCTCAACGGCACTTTCTTCACCAATCGCGCCGTGGTTCCGCACATGATGGCGGGCAACTACGGCCGAATCGTCAATATCGCCTCCATCGCCGGCAAGGAGGGCAACCCCAATGCCTCGGCCTATTCGGCCTCCAAGGCAGCGGTGATCGGCTTCACCAAGTCACTCGCGAAGGAACTGGCCAAGACCAACATCACGGTCAACAGCGTGACGCCCGCCGCCGTGCGCACGCCGATCTTCGATCAGATCCCGCAGAGCCACATCGACTTCATGCTCTCCAAGATCCCAATGGGACGGCTGGGCAAGGTGGATGAGGTTGCAAACCTCGTCTGCTGGCTTGCCAGCGAGGAGTGCTCCTTCTCGACGGGTGCGGTGTTCGACGTTTCCGGCGGCCGCGCCACCTATTGATCTCCTGCGCCGTCAGATCGCGGTGTAGCCGCCGTCGACCAGCAGATCATGACCGCAGATCATGTCCGAGGCCGAAGACGCGAGGAACAGGATCGCATCCGCCACCTCTATGGGCTTTCCGAAGCGTCCGCCCGGAATCTTGGCTTTCATCGGATCGCCCTTCTCGGGCTGTCCCCAGACCTTCTCGCCCATGGGCGTCAGGATCACGGTGGGGCAGACCGTATTGATCTGGATGTTGTATTTTGCCCACTCGACCGTCATGACCTTGGTCAGCGTGTTGAGGCCACCCTTGGAGGCGCAGTAGGCGCCATGCGCATCAAGCCCGACGATACCGGCCTGTGACGAGACATTGATGATCTTGCCAGCCTTCTGCCGGATCATGGCGGGCGCCACCTCCCGGGCCAGGAGGAAGGGCGCGCGCAGATTCACCGCCATCACGGCATCCCAGTCCTCGACCTTGGTGTCGATCAGGCTGTCAACGCGCGCAATGCCTGCGTTGTTGACGAGGATGTCGATGGTTCCGAAGGCTGCCAGGGCTTGAGTGGCCGCTTTCACCGGGCCTTCAGCAGTTTCCATGTCGGCGGTGATCGTCACGCAGCGCCGTCCCTGCGACTCGACCGCTGCCTTCACCTCCCGCAATCCCTCGGGATCGCGGCCGACGGCGGCGATGTCCGCGCCAGCATCGGCCAGAACCCTGCAGGCCTCGAGCCCAATGCCCTTGCTCGCCCCCGTGACCAGCGCCCGCTTGCCCGTCAGCGCGAATCTCTTCGTCCAGTCGGCCATCTTGTCTCCTCCGGTTTTGGCCAATCCTTGCCAACTGCGCGCGGCACGTCAATGGCCGGGCACGATGTGCCTCACGCCCGCGGGCGCTTCTTGCCGAAGAACTTGCGCTCGAGGGTGGCGAAGGCGCGCTGATAGACATTCTCCTCGGTGCGCGGGATCAGCACCACATCGTCCTGCGGACTCGCAACCCAGTCGCCCGTCCATAGGCCGAAGGTCGTGTTGTCGGCCGTGACTGGCCAGAGCCGGGGACACGATACGTAATTCATCCACGGAATCTCGCAGGCGGTGATGCGGTAGGAGAAACTCCGCGTGATATCGCAGAGATGCAGCAGTTCCTCGTTGAGATGCCCGTCACCGAAACGGAAGTCGCGGATGCCGCCCACCTTGTCAGAGCGGTGGCGCTTCAGCATGTGCATGCGGCTGATCTCTTCATGCCAGGCTCCCATGCCGGCAAAGTCCCGCATGATCGCCCAGACCTCCTCGACCGGTCCGCCGATCACTCGCGAGGTCCACACCTTGTTGGGCTGATAGCCCTTCCAGCGCACCGCACCCGGCGGCCGCTTCGGCTTCGTGCGGGCGATGATCCTCGCGAGGTTGCGGAAATTGGTTGCGAACACGTCATTCGAGACGATCTTCTGATATTTTCCCTCGTCACCCGGTGCCTCATCGAAGGTTGCTTCCCATTCGGCAAAGGTCTGGTCCGTATGGGTGACCGGATAGAGGCGCAGCGTGGCCAGGTAGTTCTTCACCGGAAAGGCCGGGGTCTCGAAGTTGTAGCTGAAGCAATGGCGCGCATCGTCCAGCATCAGCAGACGCTCGCGCACCAGCGTGCCATTGGCGATCTGGAAGGCGCGCACGCAGCCCACGACGTCGGCATCGAGTCCCTTTTCGATCCGTGAGGACCGGATGCCCGCCGCCCAGTTCGGCAGGCCGTTGAAGTCGCGCACCAGGCTCCAGACTGTTTCGACGGGGGCCTTGAGGATGATGCTGGCATAGGCGCGGGCCATTTTAAGCTCCTGTTGTGATTGCGGCGAATTCACGGACGCAGGCCAAGGCAAAGGCGGCGTCATTGATATGGGCGTCGACCTCGACGAGGCGGCGGTTGGGTGCGTCCTGCCAGCCGTCGCGGATCGAGGCGAAGAGAGCGGCGTCGGCCTCGGGGTCATGAAAGGGCTTGCCCGGGGCGTCGATGGCCGAGACGCCGCGCAGCGGCAGCAGAAACCGCACCGGACCCTCCATCCGGTTGATGCGCGTCACGATCCAGCGCCCGATTGCGGCATTCTCGGCCACCGTGGTGCGCATCAGCGTCACCTGCGGATTGTGCACATAGAGGTTTCGCCCGGCGAAACGTTCGGGCACGGTCTCGCGGGCAGCAAAATTGACCATGTCCACCGCGCCCACCGAACCCACCCAAGGCACCCGGCTGCGGATCACCGCGCCAAACCGATCCTCTGTGCATGGCAGAACCCCGCCTGACAGATGGTCCGCCACCTCCGTGGTGGTGATGTCGAGCACGGCGGCGATGAAGCCTGACTCAATGAGCTTCTCGAGGCATTGTCCGCCGGTTCCCGTTGCGTGGAACACGAAACACTCCCAGTCATCACCCAGCAGGCGGCGGATTTCCGTGACGGCGGGCGTGGTGACGCCGAACATGGTCAGGCCTGCGGCGGGCTTGCCGGACGTCACGCGGGGCGACTGGTTCAGCGCCATGCCGGCAGCGGCATGGGCGGCATTGCCGATCACCGCTCGGGTAATGGCGTTGAGGCCGGCCACATCGGCCACGGCATGCATCATGATGATGTCTGTGGGTCCGACATAGGGCGCGACATTGCCGGATGCCATGGTCGAGACCATGAGTTTCGGAACCCCCACCGGCAGTGCGCGCATGGCGGCCGTGACGATCGCCGTGTTGCCGCCGCCGCCCAGCCCCAGCACCGCGCCGATATCCGTGCGGGCACCGAGAAAACAGGTGAGCGCCTCTGCCATGGCGGTCACTGCCTGGCCACGATCCGAAAGTCCCAGCACCGCCTTTTCGCCTTCGGGATGGTGGCGCGCCACCATGGCAGGCGTTACGTCGGCGGCCGCGCGGCTTGCTGTCGTCGAGATGTCGACCAGCACCACCGGAGCCCCGGCGGCGGCCACGCGCTCCGCCGCAAAGCGCAGTTCCGCCTCCTTGGTGTCACAGGTGCCGATGACATAGACCGGTTTCACCTCAGGCGCGTGCCCAGCCCTGTTTCATGTGACGGTAGCCGAGCTTGTAGACCTCTTCCGGCGTGGGTGCGAAATCACGCCAGACGCGCGTCGCCGCGGCGAGTGCGGGCATCGAGCGCCCGAAGGCCTCGATGGTCAGCCATCCGTCATATTTCGATTTCTTCAGCGCCCTGTAGGTCTCAGCCCATGGCACGTGACCCTTGCCGGGCGTGCCACGATCGTTTTCCGAAATATGCACATGCACCATGTGTGGACGGATGGTCTTGATGGCGCCGACCGGGTCCTTCTCCTCGATGTTGGAGTGGAAGGTGTCATACATGGCCTTGATGGCGGGGTGGTTCACTTCCTCCACATAGTCGGCGAGCTGCTCCATCGTGTTGAGGAAATAGCATTCGAAACGGTTCAGGGCTTCGAGCGCGAAGGTGACGTTCTTTCTGGCGGCATAATCGCCTGCCCGCTTGTGGAACGAGAGCGCCCGCTTGCGCTCGGCGGCGGTGGCCGGCGCGCCGCTGAAGAAGCCCAGCTCCGAATGCATCGGTCCGCCGAGGATGGGGGCGCCCAGCGCAGCCGTGCAGTCGATCGTCCACCTGGCATAGTCCTGTGCGGCCTTCTGGCTGGCCTTGTCGGGTGAGAGCGGGTTCTTGCCCTGGATGACGCTTACCACGGTGCGCTCGAGTCCGATCTTGTCGAGAAGTTCGCCCAGACGTGCGTAATGTGCCGGGTCGCCCTCGAACATCGGGATTTCGACGCCGTCATAGCCGGTCTTTTTCAGGGCCCGCAGGATGGGCTCATGCGCCAGCGTCACATGCGGCGTCCAGAGCAGAAGATTGAAACCGAGTTTCATGCGCTTGTCCTCCCAGCAATGGCGGCAGGACAAACCGGTTTGCGCCGCTTGTCAATCACCAGCCGCGTGCCGGGGGAACTGTCAGGTGAAGAGGCGCGCGCCCGTCCCGGCGATGATGCTGAGCCCGATTCCCACCGCGACCAGGCCCGCCACCAGTTGCAGGCTGCGGCTGGCCCAGGTGAGGGTGCCGGCCGTGAGAGCCAGCGGAACCGCGATGACGGCGGAGAACAGGGCCATGCCGGCGATGGAGCCCAGCCCGAACAGCAGCATGAAGACCAGCCCGAGCGGTACCGAGGGGGAGGAGGCGGCGGTCAGCGCCACCAGGGCGGCTGAGCCGGCCAGTCCGTGCACCATGCCCACCGCGAGGCTGCGACCCCAGCCTGTCCGGGGGTGGGCGTGGGCATGGAGACTTCTGGAGTGGTCCGGCACGTCGCCTTCATGGCTGTGGGCATGGAAGTGCGCTTCGCCGCCCGCATGGCGGTGCACATGGAAATGGACGCGCGCCTTGACCAGCGCATGGATCAGCCGACCGCCCAGCAGGACCAGCATGACACCGACGGCAAACTCCAGTCCGTCGGCCAGCCGCGCGTCGAGCGACAGCTTCAGGGCATAGACCAAGCCCCCGAAGGCACCCAGCGTCAGGGCGTGGCCTAGTCCCCACACTGCGCCATGGCGCAGGATGCGACGCGCCCCCGTCTTGTCGGCGGCGAGCGAGGCCATGGCAGCGATGTGATCGGCCTCGAGCGCATGTTGCAGCCCGAGCAGGAAGCCGAAGACGATCCAGGTCAGCATGGGGTGTCTATAGCCCTCCGGCGCCCGCGAAGCGAGCGCGGATTGTGGCGATCAGCCAAGGTGGCAGCCGGGCTTGTGCCGGCCGTCGAGATATTCCGCGATCAGCTGCCGGAAGCGGGTTGGCCCGAAACTCGGGAAATGCCCGCCATGCACGACGCGCACGGGCAGGGACGAGAGCCGGGCGAGGGTCTTGCGATAGGTGGCAATGTCGGAGTGATAGGTGTCGTCGATCAGCGGACCGTCATACAGGATGTCGCCGGAGAGGAAGATGCCGGTCGCGCGATCGAACAGCCCGATTCCGCCGGGCGAATGGCCAGGCGTGTGAATGACCTCGAAGGCGCGGTCGCCGAGCGAGATCACATCGCCCTGTTCCAGTGCCCGGCCGAGCCGTGCCGGCCGCACCCGGTAGCTGGCCTGGTCCCAGCCCTCGGGCAGGGCATCAAACATCTCGTCTGTGGCGTAGCGGTCGGCCAGCGTCCAGTCATTGCGCGGATCGGTCAGGACATGCGCCTCCGCCATGTGCACCGCGCAGGCCCCGAATTCATGGTGGCAGCCGATATGGTCGAAATGCGTGTGGCTTGCCACGCAGGTCAGCGGGCGCTCCGAGACCAGCGGCACATGCGTCCTCAGGCTGAAATGGCCGAGGCCCGAATCGAACAGCAGGTCGCGGTCGCGGCCGCGCACATGCCAGATGTTGCAGCGAAAGAACGGCTTGATCCACGGCTCGTGGATCAGCGTGACGCCGTCGGCAAAGGCGATCGTCTCATACCAATGGCCGGCACTGACACGGAGTTGCATGGCTCAGTCCCTCAGAACGATCACGTGGCGGGCGTCGATGGCGAGCCGGACCGCCTCGCCCGCTGCCACGGGTGTTTCGGCGCCGACCCTCGCCAGCACGTCGCTATCCCCGACCCTGGCAGTGACGCGCTTGTAGCTGCCCTGAAACACGACATCGATGACGGTTGCGGGAATGTCGCCGCCCAGCGCGACATGTTCGGGTCGCACAGCCACGGCTGTCGCCTCGGGCGGGGCGGGAAACGATCCGGCTGCCGTTGTGATGGCGCCCTGCGCCGTCCGGCCCGGAAGAATGCTGCTCTCGCCCATGAAGGTGGCGGTGAAGCGGGTTCGCGGGCGCTGATAGACCCGTTCGGGTGTCCCCTCATCCTCGATCCGCCCCCGGTTCATCACCACGATGTGGTCGGCCAGCGCCATGGCCTCTTCCTGGTCATGCGTGACATGGATGAAGGCCGTGCCCACGCGCCGCTGGATTGCCTTGAGCTCGTCCTGCATCTGACGCCGGAGCTTGAGGTCGAGGGCGCCGAGCGGCTCGTCGAGCAGCAGCACCGCAGGCTCGACCAGCAGCGCCCTTGCCAGGGCCACGCGCTGGCGCTGGCCGCCTGAGAGCTGATGCGGCTTCCTCGCGAAGGCCTCGCCAAGCCCGACGGTCTCGAGCATGGCGCGTGCCGCCCGGTCGCGCTCCGCGCGGCCCACGCCCCGCATGCGCAGGCCGAAGCCGACATTGGCGCCGACACTCATGTGCGGAAACAGCGCATAGTCCTGGAACACCGTGGCGGTCGGGCGCCGTGCAGGCGCGAGTGCCGTGCAGTCCTGTCCGCCGATCAGCACACGGCCGCGTTCCGGCGTCAGGAACCCCCCGAGCACCGAGAGCAGCGTTGTCTTGCCCGAGCCCGATGGCCCGAGCAGCACGGTATAGCTGCCGGGCGCCAGATCGAGCGTGACGTCCTGCAGCACCGGACCGGCACCAAAGCCGTGCGAGACCTGCTGAATGGAAACGAGCGGCGTCATTGCGGTCGCTTCCGGAAGGCGATGAGTTCAAAGACAATCGCCAGAACGACCGACACGCCGAACACCAGCGCGCCCACCGCATTGGTCTTCGGGTTGAGCCCGGCGCGCAGCATGTTCCAGATCTCGACGGGCAGGGTGGTGTCGAAGCGCGTGAGCAGGAAGGAGATCACGAATTCATCCCAGGAAAAGGTCATGGAAAGGAAGAAGGCAGCGAACAGCGCGGGCCACATCATCGGTGCGGTGACCAGCAGCAGCAGCTTTGCCTCGCTCGCCCCCAGATCGCGCGCCGCGCGTTCGATATTGGCCTGGTTCTCGCCCATCTGGCTGTAGAGGATGGCGAAGCAGAGCGGCAGGTTGATCACCACATGGCCGATGCCGGCTGCGGCCAGCGACTTGGGGAAACCGATCCAGTTGAAGAAGATCAGGAGCCCCATGCCGATGATGAGATAGCTCACGGTGAGCGGCAGCGTGATGATGCCGCGCAGCAGGGCGGATCCCGGCAGATGGAAACGCGCGAAGCCCCATGCGGCGAGAAAGCCCAGTCCCGTCGCCAGCGCCGATGACAGCAGCGCCACGAGAATGGAATTGACGAGCCCCGCCGTCAGCCGCGCATCGGAGAGCACGGCCGCGTACCAGCGCAGGGAGGGTCCGTTGAAAGGCGGGATCGGAAACAGCGTCCCCTGAAAGGAGAACAGCACCAGCACCGCCACTGGCAGGAAGATGAAGCCGTAGATCGCGAGCGCGTAAAGGTAGGCGGCGGCTCTCATGCTAGGTCCTCTCGATCTTGAGCCAGCGCGCACAGACGAGATAGGCGACCGTCACCACCGCCATGAGGATGAGCGAGAGCGCCGAGGCGGAGGCGAAATCACCGCGCCGCCCGATCTGCATCATGATCAGCTGCGGCATGAGGAGTTCGTTGTTGCCGCCCAGGATCTGCGGCGTGATGTAGTCGCCGATCGCGAGGACGAAGGTCAGGAAGGCGCCGACCATGATGCCCGGGAGGGTGAGGGGCAGGATCACATGCACGAAGCTCTGCAGGCCCGAAGCTCCGAGATCGGCTGCAGCCTTGCGGTAGTTGGGCGAGAGCTGCTTGAGGTTCGCATAGATCGTCAGTGTCAGGAGCATCACGAAGAAATGAACGAAGCCCGTCACCGTCGCCATGCGGGTGTTGGCCAGCTGGACGGGCTCGCCGAGGATGCCGAGCGAGGTCAGCGACGCGTTGATCACGCCCTTCTCAGCCAGAACCAGGAGCCATGAATAGGAGCGCACCACATAGGACGTCCAGAAGGGCAGGACGGCCAGCATCAGTGCGAGCCGCTGCCAGCGCTCCGGCACCAGGAAGGCGAGGATCCAGGCGAAGGGATAGGCCAGCAGCACCGACAGCACGGTCACGGCCAGCGTCACCTCGAGCGAATTGGTGAGTGCGCGCCAGTAGCTCGGATTTGTGAAGAACTGCCCGTAGGCGGCAAGACTCCATCCGTCCTCGCCCTTTGGGCTCAGGCTGACGAGCGCCATGGCCGCGAAGGGCGCGGCAAAGAAGACCAGCGTCCACAGCAATGCCGGTGAGACGCTGGCCCAGCCGATGCGGTTGACGGAGGCGCTCACTGCGCCTGGATCATTTCGGTCCAGAGATCCTGCATCTTCTTGTCGAGTTCCTCGGACGGCGCGGGATATCCCTGGGCGCGGGCGAGGAAGGCCGGCTGCTCATCAAAGCGCAGGATCTTCTTCTGGTCCGCCGACAGTGCAGCCTGCTTGCTGGCGGGCATGCCCCAGTAGCAGGAGGAGGTGGCAAGACGGGCCTGTCCCTCGGGGCTCAGGATGTACTGGATGAACTTGAGCGCGGCGTCCTTGTTCCTGGAGTCCTTGAACATGGCCAGCGACTGCGACCACAGGACCGCGCCTTCCTCGGGGATCGAGAAATCGAGATCCGGATTTTCCCTGGCGATGCCGGCGGTGACCCATTCGCCGCCGCCGATCAGCACATCGGCCTCGCCGGTGGCGAGTGCGGTCTGGCTGGCGACGACGTCGGTGACGGCCTTGGCGTTGGCCTTCATCTTCAGCAGCACCTCCTTGAGGGCCGGGAGGTCGGCTTCCGTCAGGTCCGCCGTCTTCTTGCCGATGGCCATGGCGGCGAGCCCGATCACGGGCAGGTAATAGTCATAGATCGCGACCCGGCCCTTGTAGGCGTCGTTTCCGAGCACGGCGAGCGACTGCATGTCGGCGGGGTTCACCTTGGCCTTGTTGAAGCTGATGGTGTTGTAGCCGAACTTCTCGGTGATGCCGTACCGCTTGCCGTCGAACCTGGAGTGCTGGTCCATCAGCACCTCGGGGAAGATGTCGGCGATGGGCAGCTGGTCTTCGGGCAGCGGTTCGAACAGGCCGCGTTCGACACCGCGCCGCACGTCCACCGTATCGACGACCATCACGTCCCAGTCGCCGGGCTGCGACTGCTCGACAATGGCGAGGCCGGCGCCCGTTCCCTCGAATTCCTTCACATTGACCTTGATGCCGGTGGCGTCCTCGAAGGGCTTGAGGAGGTTGGGGTCGGAATGATCGCACCAGACGAGGGCGTTGAGGTCCGCCGCGCCGGCGGCTGCGTAGGAGGCCATGAAGGCAAGAGCGGCCACGGAGGCGCCGAGCAGACGGCGCGAGATACGAGCGTTGGTCATTTGCGTTTCTCCCTTTCTTGTTAAAAGATGAACCGATTTTAAAATTGAGTCAATTTCAAAAATCTGGCATCCTCGTCACATGTCAGGTCTCCGGGAACGACAGAAGGCGCTTCGCCACGACCGTATTCTCGAGGCGGCAGCCCGGCTGTTCCGCGAACACGGCTATGAAGATGTGAAGATGGAGGCCATTGCCGCGGCGGCGGAAGTGGCGATCGGCACCATCTACAACTACTACCAGAACAAGGGCGACCTGCTGGTCGCCATTGTCTCGCTCGAGGTCGAGGAGGTCATCCGGGCCGGCGAGGGCGTGATCGCCAACCCCCCGGCCACGGCCGAGGCGGCGGTCGACGCGCTGATCGGCGGCTATGTCGAGCATTCCCTGCACTATCTTTCCAAGGAGATGTGGCGTCAGGCCATGGCCATCTCCACCGTCCAGCCGACCAGCCCCTTCGGCGAGACCTATGCCGCGCTCGACGTGGCACTGGCGCGCCAGACCTGCGCGCTGCTCGTCAAGCTCCAGGAACTGGGCCTGCTCAGCCGGCGGGCGGACGCGGCCGGCCTCGGCGACGTCATCTTCAACAACACCAACATGAATTTCATCGTCTTCGTGAAGCCCGAGCCGATGACCATGGAGGATCTGCGGTCACAGCTCCGCCACCAGCATGGGGCGGTGCTGGCGGGGTGTACGGTGGATGCGAACGATTAAATTCCGAATATCAGAATTTAATCCTTGACAGCGCGCGCTCCCCGGGGTATGAGGGGGCATTCTCGATCATTGCATCCCGGACGCAGTGCCGGTGCGCTGCTGCCAGGTCAGGTCCCTCTGGTCCAAGCAACGGGCAAAGCTGGTGCATTTCCAGCCGTCTTGCATTTCTGCTATCAATGGTCATCGCTCGCAGGAGAAAACCCGATGAACAAGCCCGTGAACATGGCAGGCGCCACCGCCTGGGAACCCTCGCCCAACAATCTCGAGCCGTTCTGGATGGGCTTCACGCCCAACCGCGCCTTCAAGAAGCGCCCGCGCATGATCGCCCGCGCCAAGGACATGCATTATTACGACATGACCGGCCGCGCCATCCTCGACGGCTCCGCCGGGCTCTGGTGCTCCAATGCCGGACACTGCCGCGGACCGATCGTCGAGGCCATCCAGAAGTCGGCGGCCGAGCTCGACTTCGCCCCCACCTTTCAGTTCGGCCCCCCGAAGGTGTTCGAACTGGCCTCGCGGCTCGCCACCATGGCGCCGGGCGACCTCAACTATGCCTTCTTCTGCAACTCCGGCTCGGAAGCTGCCGACACCGCGCTCAAGATCGCGCTGGCCTATCACCGCGCCAATGGCCAGGCGAGCCGCACCCGGCTCATCGGCCGCGAGCGTGGCTATCACGGCGTCAATTTCGGCGGCATCTCGGTGGGCGGCATGGTCGCCAACCGCAAGTGGTTCGGTGCCATGCTGGCGGGTGTTGATCACCTGCCGCACACCTACAACCGCAAGGAACAGGCCTTCACCAAGGGCGAGCCGGACTGGGGCGTGCATCTGGCCGACGAACTCGAGCGTCTGGTGGCACTGCATGACGCCTCGACCATCGCCGCCGTCATCGTCGAGCCGATGGCCGGCTCCACCGGCGTGCTGCCGCCGCCCAAGGGCTATCTCAAGCGCCTGCGCGAGATCTGCGACAAGCACGGCATCCTGCTGATCTTCGACGAGGTCATCACCGGCTTCGGCCGCCTTGGCCATGCCTTCGCCGCCGAGCGTTTCGGCGTCACGCCGGACATCCTCACCTTTGCAAAGGGCGTCACCTCGGGCACCGTTCCGATGGGCGGCTGCATGGTGCGCCAGGGCATCTACGACAAGTTCATGAACGGCCCCGATCATGTCATCGAGCTGTTCCATGGCTATACCTACCCCGGCCACCCGATGGCCGCTGCCGCCGGTGTCGCCACCATGGACCTCTATCGCGACGAGAAGCTCTTCGAGAACGCCAAGAAGCTCGAGAATGTGTGGGCCGACGCCGCCTTTACGCTGAAGGGCCATCCGCTGGTGGAAGACATCCGCACCCTGGGTCTCGTCGCGGCCGTCGACCTCAAGCCGGTCGAGGGTTCGCCCGGGCTTCGCGCCTACAAGGCCATGGAAAACGGCTTCCATGACGTTGGCATGATGGTCCGCATCACCGGCGACACCATCGCCCTGTCGCCGCCGCTGATGATCAACGAGAACCAGATCGACGAGATCTTCTCGGACAAGATGCCGAAGATCCTGGCCTCGGTGGCCTGAACCGGGTCAACGGCTTTGCATTGCGAAGGGCCGGGGCCGAAATCCCCGGCCTTTTCTGTTGGCGGGGGCCAAACGGGGCTTCCCGCCCCGTCAAATTCATGCGATTCCCGAATCGGGCGGCCCTGTGCGAAGCTCGCAGGACGCGCCCGTGTGGTGCAGGTGACAGGGGCAGAACGCGTATGTCTCGACACATGGTCCCGGTGATGCTGGGGCTTGCCGTCTTTCCGCTCGCAGCGGTCGGCGTCGCAGCCTATGTGCTCGCCGCGCCGGCGGCGGGACCGGGCTTCATTGCCGCGGCCGTGTTCCTGCTGGCCTCCGGCATGATCATGGCTGGATCGCTGATTGCCGTCAGCCTCGCCCGTCATGAAAGCATCCTCACCTCCCAGCACAGTGCCCTGACGGATGTCGCCGCCAAGCCCATGGCCGCCGCTGCCCGCCTCGCCGCGCTCGAGGAGCGCGCAACGCAGCCGTCGCCACGGCCCGCACCAAAGGAGGACATCGCCGCCGAGATGGGCGCACTGCGCCGCCAGGTGCGCGATCTGATGCAAAACCCGCGCGCGCCCGCACCACGGCCCGAACGTCCGAAGCCGGCGCCGCCGCAGGCTCATTCCGCGCCTGCGGCCCGCGATGAACTCACCCTGTGGCTGGAGCCCGTCGTCGATCTCGCGGCGGGCGTCACCTCTCACTACCGCGCCCTGATCGGGCTCACCGGCGACAATGGCAAGACGGTGTCCCATGACGACGTGATGCGGAAGGCCGATCACAGCGGGCTTCGCCCGTCGCTCGATGCCCGTCTGTTGCGCATGGTGGTGCCCGTGCTGCGCCGCCTGCGTCTGCGCAATCCGGACCTCCGCATCATCGTGCCGGTCGGCCGCCTGACACTGGGCGCGCGCGAAGAGGCGGCGCGGCTTCTGCAGCTTCTGCGCGGCGACCCGGATCTGGCCGATGGCATCGTGCTTGAATTCGCCCAGCAGGATCTTGGCCGTCTGGATGCCGTGGGCATCGACAATCTCGCCCGTCTGGCACGCGCCGGAACGCCGCTTGCCCTGCGCGAGGTCTTTGCGGGCGGTCTCGACCTTTCGGCCCTGCGTCATCTGGGCGTCTGCTATCTCTCGTTCCCGCCCCACGCGGTCGATGCCGGTTCAGGCCCCAGCGCCGCCTGGACGGCGCTGGTCGAAGCCGCGCGGTCGCTGCGGATTGATCTTGTCATCGATGGCATCGAGACCCAGCAGCAGGCGGCGGCGGCCACGCGGTTTGCCGGCTTCGGCAAGGGTCCCTTCTTCGCACCGCCGCGCCGGGTGCGCCATGATGCCGGCGTTGGCCCGGCCGCCACGCGCAATGCCAGCGCCGCCTGAGATCCCATCCGGCATGAAGAAACTCTCCGAGGCCTATCCCGTCTGGTTTTGCGACATCTGGGGCGTGGTGCATAACGGCGTGGCGCCATTTGCGGTGACGGTCGACACCCTGAAGCGGCACCGCGCCGCCGGCGGCAGGGTGATCCTGGTCACCAATTCACCGCGCAGTCATCTCGGCGTGGCGCGCCAGCTGCTCGATCTCGGTGTTGATCCCGCCGCGCAGGATTGCATCGTCACCTCCGGCGATGTCACGCAGGCGCTGATGCGGCTGCATGGCAGGGGCCACGTCTTCCATCTTGGCCCCGAGCGCGACCTCTCGATCTATGCCGGAACGGGCGTCGAGCGCGTGCCGATGGCGGATGCAAGGGCGGTGCTGTGCACCGGCCTGTTCGATGATGTGCGCGACCGTCTTGAAACCTACGAGCCAATGCTCGACGACATGAAACAGCGTGGCCTCACGATGATCTGCGCCAATCCGGACAAGATCGTGAAGAAGGGGGACAGCATTCTCTATTGCGCGGGCAAGCTCGCCGAACTCTATGCTGCCCGGGGTGGCGAAGTGCTGATGGCCGGCAAGCCCTTTTCCCCGATCTATGACCTGGCCTTTGCCGAAGCCGGACGCCTGACCGGCCGGGCAGTCGCACGTTCCGAGGTGCTGGCCATCGGCGATGGTCCGGAGACCGATATTCGTGGTGCTGCCGATTACGGGCTTGATGCCGTGCTGGTGGCGGAGGGTGTAACCGATGCGGGCGAAGGTCTGCATGTCGCCGAAGCGAAGGTGCTGAAGGCCGTGCCGCAGGCCCGCATCGTGGCGACCGTCCATGACCTGTCATGGACGTGAGAAGGATCTGAGATGCAACTGATCACGGGCCTCGCGCCCGTTCCCGGGATCTTCAGGGGCGCGGTCGCCGCCATCGGCAATTTCGACGGCGTGCATCGCGGCCACCAGACGCTGCTGGCGCGCGCCGAGGCGGAGGCACGCCGTCTCGGACGGCCGTGGGGCGTCATCACCTTCGAGCCGCATCCGCGCAGCCATTTCAGGCCGGACGAGCCAGTCTTCCGGCTGACGCCGGAACCGCTCAAGGCGCGGCTCGTCGCGGCGCTGGGCGCGTCCTTCATGGTGGTTCTGCCCTTCGGTGAAACGCTGGCCGGGCTCGAGGCGGATGCCTTCGTGACCAGCCATCTGGCGGAGCGGCTGGGGGTGGCGCATGTCGTCACCGGCTATGACTTCCACTTCGGCAAGGGCCGCAAGGGCAGCCCTGCCACCATGGTGGAACTCGGGCGGAAGCTGGGCTTCGGCGTCAGCATCGTGGAGCAGGTGACGGATGAGGGCGGCCCGCATGCGCCATTCTCCTCGAGTGCGATCCGCGAGGCGCTGCGTCAGGGCCATGTGGCCGGTGCGGCGCGCGCGCTCGGCTATCACTGGACCGTGCTGGGCGAAGTGGTGAAGGGCGATCAGCGGGGCCGCACCATCGGCTTTCCCACCCTCAACATCGTGCTCGACAGGGGCGCCGACCCGTTCCGCGGCATCTATGCGGTGCGGGTGCGGGATGCAGCGAGGCCCGGCGTGGCCGCCTGGGCGGGCGCGGGCTATTTCGGCGACCGTCCCACCTTCGATACCGGCCGGACCTTCCTCGAGGTCTATCTGATCGGCTTTGAGGGCGAACTCTACGGCCGGGAGATGCTGGTCGAGTTCATCGACCTGATCCGGCCCGACAGGCGCTTCGACTCCATCGCTGCGCTGGTCAGCCAGATGAATGCCGATTGCGCCGAGGCGCTGAAGCGGCTTGCCGCCGTGAAGGCGCAGGACCCCGTGACAGGCTTTCCGCTGGGACGGCTGCAGGCCGAGGGACGGATCTAGAGCCTGGCCATCTGACGCTGGCGGCCATCGAGCCAGATGATCGCAAGTCCTGCTGCGGCCACCACCGCCATGCCGGCCATGGCAAGCCCGTTGGGGACTTCACTGAACACGAGGAGCCCGGCAAGAACCGCCCAGATGGTGAGCGAATACATGAAGGGCGCAACGGTGCGCGCGTCGCCGAGCTGATAGGCCGTGTAGAGCAGCAGATGGCCGGTCACGCTCAGGCCACCGGCCAGCACCATGAGCAGCAGCACCTGCGTGCCCGGCATCACCGGCTCCTCGAAGGCCAGCGTGCCGGCGCCTCCGGTTGCGGCGAGACAGACCAGCACAGTCAGGGCGGCGATCAGTGGCGAGGTGTCACGCGGAACATTGGGTGTGATGAGGTCGCGCACCGCAGCCGCGATTGCCGTCAGGAAGCCGAGGCTGGCGAACAGCGAGACCGCGCCCGTTCCGGGTTGCGCCACAAGCATCGCGCCGGTGATGCCGCCGATGATGAGGACCAGCCGCAGGGGGCTCAGGCTCTGACCGTGGAAGAACCATGCGCCCAGCAGCACGAGCAGCGGGCAGGTCTGGGCGATGGCCGTCAGGTCGGCAATCGCCACATAGGCCAGCCCGAGGGTGAAGCTGACATTGGCCACCGTTTCAAGAAGACCGCGCGCCACCAGCCATTTGTCGAACATGCGCGGCAATTGCGCCGCCTGGCCCATGGCCAGGATCAGGCTAAGGCAGATCATCACGGCGACAAGGCCGCGAATCAGCATGAGCTGGAACAGGGGCATGCTGGCGAGCGCCAGCTTCACGCAGCTGTCGGAGGCCACCAGCGTGCCCATTGCCATCACCATGGCGAGGATGGCGCGGAGGTTTTGCGAACGACTCATTCTGAACGGCGTGCCCCGGCTGACCGCACAGCGCTTAGCACCGCCCCAGCGCCGGACAAGCCGAAAGTCGGCGGGGCAGGCATGCGCGCCGCCTAGAGTCCGGTGCGCGAGGGGTCGAGAAGCCTGTGCAGATGCACGATGAAATAGCGCATCTGGGCGTTGTCGATGGTCTCGCGCGCCTTGGTGAGCCAGGCCTGATAGGCGGCGGCGTAATTGGGATAGAAGCCAACCACATCGAGCTTCGCCAGATCCCGGAACGTGACGGAATCGACATCGTCGAGTTCGCCTCCGAACACGAGATGCAGAAGCTGGGTGTCGGGCGTGGCGGATGCTGTCGTCATGGCGTCCTCAGGGCATCGATGAGTGCCGCATGGCGCCTGGCGCCGGCGGCGACGAGGCCTTGCTGCCATGGCTCGGGCCTGTTGTAAACGTAACCTTCGCCGGAGGTGCCGGAGACGAGGCCACCCGCCTCGATCACCAGCAACTCGCCCGCCGCGAGGTCCCAGTCATTGCGCTGGCCCACCGAAACCGCACCCTCGAGGCGGCCCGCCGCCACATGCGCGAGGCGGAGCTGGAGGGGGAGCGACCCGCTGGTGTCGCCCGCCACGCCAAGGTGGGAAAGGCCCGCCAGTGCCTTGCGGTTGCCCATGATGCGCGCGCCCTCGAGAGATGGCGAGTCGGCGATGGCGAGGGGCTGGTCATTGAGCGCCGCGCCCCTCCCTGCGATGGCCGAATAGAACTCGCCGCTGCTGGGCCTGTAGACCGCCGCCAGCACCGGCCGTCCCGCGATGATCAGCGCCGCGGCCACGCACCATTCGGGGCGACCCTCGATGAAGGCCCGGGTGCCGTCGATGGGATCAATGATCCAGAGGCGATCCTGCGCCAGCCGCGCCTCTCCGTCGGGGCTTTCCTCGGAGAGCCAGCCATCGCCCGGCCGTGCGGACCTGAGGCGCGCCTCGAAGAGCGCGTTGATGGCAAGATCGCCCTCGCTGACCTGTGAGCCGTCGGGCTTGGTCCAGCGCCGCAGGTCGCCCTTGCGCGCCAGGCCGACGCCCAGTGCGCCCGCCTCCCGCACGGTCTCGAAGAGCAGGGCGCTGTCCTGCCGGAGCGGCTCAGATACCGGCAATGGTCAGGCCTTCGACCAGGCAGTTGGGCGCGTTGACCGAGGACCGGAACTCGAGGTTGCTGGCAGGCGCGATGGTGCGGAACATGTCCCTGAGGTTGCCGGCGATGGTGATTTCGCTCACCGGATAGGTGAGCGCGCCGTTCTCGATCCAGAAGCCCGAGGCGCCGCGGCTGTAGTCACCCGTCACCATGTTGATCGAGGAGCCCAAGAGCTCCGTGACGTAGAGGCCCTGCGGCAGCATGGCGATCTGGTCTTCGGGCGAGACCGCGCCGGGCGGCAGATAGACATTCGACGTGCTGGGGCCGCCGCGCGACCCCTGGCCGGTGGGTGCAAGGCCCAGTTGCCGTGCGGCGCGCAGGTCGAGTACCCAGCCCGTCAGTACCCCGCTGTCGATGAGGTTGCGGCGGTGACAGGCCAGACCCTCGCCGTCAAACGGGCGTGAGCCCAGACCCCGGCGGATGAACGGATCCTCGATGATCGAGATGCCGCTGCCGAACAGCGCCTGGCCCATGGACTCCTTCAGGAAGCTGGTGCCGCGTGCGATGGCCGCGCCATTGATGGCGCCGAGCAGATGCGCAAGCAGGCTCGAGGCGACGCGCCGGTCGTAGATGACGGGAACCGCCTGCGACCTGACCTTGCGTGGGCTCATGCGCTTCACGGCCCGCTCGCCCGCATTTTGGCCGATGGTTTCAGGTGCCATGAGGTCGGCGAAATGGATGGCCGAGGAATAGTCGTAGTCGCGTTGCATGGCCGTGCCTTCGCCCGCGATGGCGGACATGGACAGCCCCACGCCGGTGCGGCGGTAGCCCTGTGCGAAGCCGTTGGAGATCGCCACGCCCAGCGTGGTCTCGGAACGCGATGCGCCAGCGCCTGATGATTTCGTCACGCCGGGAACGGCGAGCGCCGCCGCCTCGGCGCGGCGCGCCAGGGCCTCGAGCGTGGCCGTGCCGGGAAGGTCGGTGGCAGCGAGGTCGAGATCGGGAATGTCGGTGGCAAGCTGGTCCGGATCGGCGACGCCCGCAAAGGGATCAGGCGGCGCCAGCCTGGCCATTTCGAGGGCGGTCGCGGCCAGGCGGCGGATCGCCTCGGCCGTCAGCACGCTGCCCGCAATGCTGGCGGAGGACTTGCCGGCATAGACCTTGAGGCTGATGTCGCGGGCCTCGGACTGCTCGAGCTTCTCGATCTTGCCGTCGAGAATCGAGATGTCGGTCGAGCGCCCGTCGGCGGCAACCGCATGGGCGGCATCGGCGCCGAGCTTCCGGGCATGGGCCACGGCCTCGCTGGCGAGGGTGAGAAGGTCGTCAGTCATGTGAGGAGCAAATCCAGCAGCAGGCCCAGGGTGATGATCAGTCCAAATATGCGGTTGGACCGGAAAAGTTCAAGACAGCGCGCGGGGTTTGCGGCATCGAAGCGCGCAAGCTGCCAGGCCGCGTGAAGGGCGGCACCGGCGACGCCGAGATGCGCAAGGATGCCGCCTCCGGCCAGCCAGATGGCGGCATCGATGAGCACGAGCGCCAGCGCGAAGAACAGCGCGAGCCACGGGAGGCTGGCCGCCCCGAACCGGAGGGCGGTGGACTTCAGTCCGATCAGCGCGTCGTCGTCCTTGTCCTGATGCGCGTAGATCGTGTCATAGGCAAGCGTCCAGGCGACACCGCCCGCATAGAGCAGCACCGGCGCCGGGGCGAGCGCGCCCTGAACCGCCGTCCAGCCAACGAGAGCGCCCCAGTTGAAGGCCAGCCCCAGCACTGCCTGCGGCCAGTAGGTGATCCGCTTCATGAACGGATAGACGGCGACGATCACCAGCGAGGCCGCCCCCGTCACCACCGTGAAGGCGTTGAACTGGAGCAGCACCACGAGGCCTGCAAGACACAGGAGGATAAGGAAGACAAAGGCGGCCTTCACGCTCACCTGGCCCGACGGGATGGGCCGCAGCCTGGTGCGCGCCACGCGGCCGTCGAAGTTCCGGTCGGCGATGTCGTTCAGGGTGCAGCCCGCGCCGCGCATGATGATGGCGCCGATCAGGAACAGGACGGCAAACCAGGGATCGGGCAGGCCGCCGCCCCGTGCGATCTGCCCGAGGCCGAGGCCCCACCAGCAGGGCAGCAGCAGGAGCCACCAGCCGATCGGGCGCTCGAGCCGCATCAGCCGCGCATAGGGCTTGGCGGCGGACGGCAGGAGCCGGTCGGCCCAGTGCCCCGGCAGGGCGTCGGCAACGCGCTGGTCGGCAGGCTCCGCGGGGCTGCTGGCGTCGGTCATGGGCGCGGTGTACATCAGGACCGTCATGAAGACCACCCCTCGCCTGCATCTGGAGGCGGAGCTGGCCGCCGGGCGCGACATCGCGCTGGCGCGCGAGCAGGCGCATTATCTCACCACCGTGCTGCGGCTCGCTGCGGGCGATGCCGTGGCCGTGTTCAACAGCCGTGACGGCGAGTGGCTGTGCCATCTCACGGAGGCGTCGCGCAAGGGCGCGGCACTGCGCTGCGAGCGGCAGTCGGCGGCCGTGGCCCCGCCGCCCGACATCGACTATTGCTTCGCGCCGCTGAAACACGCCCGCCTCGACTATGTGGTGCAGAAGGCGACCGAACTGGGCGCGCGAAGACTCAGGCCGGTCATCACCCAGCGCACCATCGCCGAGCGCGTCAATCTCGAGCGCATGCGCGCCAATGTCAGCGAGGCCGCCGAACAGTGCAATCTCGTCTTTGTGCCGGAGGTGGCAGAGCCCCGGAAGCTCGCCGACATGCTGTCGCAGTGGGAGCCAGGCCGCGCGCTCGTCCATTGCGACGAGACAGCCGCCATTGCCGACCCGCTCACGGCGCTGCGTGCCGTCACGCTGCCCGCCGCGGTGCTGGTCGGCCCCGAGGGCGGGTTCACGGCAGCGGAAAAAGCTCTCCTGCAATCGCTTCCCTTCGTCACGCCCGTGTCACTGGGTCCGCGCATCATGCGTGCCGATACGGCGGCCATCGCCGTCCTGACGCTGATGCAGGCCGCGCTCGGCGACTGGCGCTGACCGGCGCTGTTCCATCGGCCCGGTTTATGGTCTAGAAGCTCCCACCGAAATCTTTCAGGAACGATCTTGTGAGCGGACCAACTCCCGACACGCCCAAAGCCCGGCAGCCCATCGAGTCGAAGGCGCAGCTCATCGACGAACTGGCCTCCGGCTGCAAGCCCAAGGCGGCCTGGCGCATCGGCACGGAGCATGAAAAGTTTCCGTTCCTGACCGACACGCTGGCGCCGGTGCCCTACCACGGCGCGCGCTCGATCAAGGCGCTGCTCGAGGGCCTCAGGGACCGGTTCGGCTGGACCGGCGTCCAAGAGGGCGAGAACATCATCGCGCTCTCCGATCCCAATGGGCTCGGCAATGTCTCACTCGAGCCCGGCGGACAGTTCGAACTCTCGGGCGCGCCGCTGTCGAGCGTGCACGAGACTTGCGAGGAGGTGCATGAACATCTCTCGCAGGTGCGCGAGATCGGCGACCGGCTGGGCATCGGCTTCCTGGGCCTCGGGGCATCGCCCGTGTGGAGCAGGGCTGAAACGCCGGTGATGCCCAAGGGCCGCTACGGCATCATGGCGCCCTACATGGACAAGGTCGGCAAGTATGGCCGCGACATGATGTTCCGCACCTGCACCGTGCAGGTGAACCTCGATTTCTCTTCCGAGGCGGATATGGTGAAGAAGCTGCGCGTGTCGCTGGCGCTGCAGCCCGTCGCCACGGCGCTGTTCGCCAATTCGCCCTTCCTCGACGGAAAGCCCAACGGCTTTCTCTCCTTCCGCTCGGAGGTCTGGCGCGATACCGACAACCAGCGCTCCGGCATGCTGCCCTTCGCCTTCGAGCCCGGCATGGGTTTCGAGCGTTACGTCGACTATGCGCTCGACGTGCCGATGTATTTCGTCATGCGTGAGGGCAAGTACATCAACACGGCGGGTGAAAGTTTCCGCGCCTTTCTCGAAGGGCGGCTGCCGCAGCTGCCCGGCGAGAAGCCGGTGATGAAAGACTGGGCCGATCATCTCACCACCATCTTTCCGGAGGTTCGCCTCAAGAAATATCTCGAGATGCGCGGTGCCGACTCCGGCCCGTGGCGCAGTCTCTGCGCGCTGCCTGCCTTCTGGGTAGGACTTCTTTATGACCAGCCTGCGCTCGATGCGGCCTGGGATCTCGTGAAGGACTGGACGGCGGATGAACGCCAGGCGCTGCGCGACAACGTTCCACGGCTGGCGCTTGGCGCGACGATCCGTGGACGGACGGTCCGGGAGATCGCCGCCGAGGCGCTGAAACTCGCGCGCGCGGGACTTGACGCCCGGTCCATCCAGGGCTGCAAGGGCCGGCTGGAATCAGGCTTTCTCGACACGCTCGACGAGACCGTGGCCACCGGCAAGACGGCTGCGGAGAATCTCCTCGCACTCTATCATGGTAGCTGGCAGGGCGATGTGAACCGCGTGTTCCGCGACTTCGCCTACTGAGGCCGCTCGGCGGCGCTCTGGCGTACCACCCTATAGGCGACGATCACCGAGGCGACGCCGAAGATCACCGAGCCGATGGCCGTGCCCGCCAGCAGCCCCTCGGGGCCGCCGATCATGGCGCCCACAAGCGCGAAGGGGATGGTGCCTAGCGTTGCCTTGCCCCAGTTGAAGGCGGTCGAGAGCTTCGGCCGGCCGAGATTGTTGAAGGCGGCGTTGGACACGAACTGAGCGCCCGCGAAGGCCCAGCTGATGCCGATGAAGGTGCAGAAGAACACCACGATATCGACGCTGCGGCCCGAGGCGTTGAAGGCCTCCGCGATCTGGTGGCGGAACAGCAGCATGAGCAGCGATGCGCCGAGGGTGTAGATGGCCGAGAAGATGAGACCGTCGGTCAGCGTCTGGCGCACACGGTCATGGCGGCGAGCGCCGTAATTCTGGCCGATGATCGGGCCCACGGAGCCTGCCAGCGCGAAGATGATGCCATAGGCAACGGGAATGAGCCGTCCGACGATGGCGAAGCCTGCAACCGATTCATCGCCGAAGGCGGAAATCTCATGCGTCATGTAGGCATTGGCGAAGGGTGTGGCGACCTGGGTGAGGATGGCGGGGTAGGCGATTGCCCACAGAGCAGGAAAATCGCGCCGCAGGCCGCCAAGCCGCAGCGGGTTCAGAAAACCGTGCACCCGGGCCACGCCATGGAGGCCAATCGAGAAGGATACGAGATAGCCCAGCACCGTGGCGATCGCCGCACCCTGGATGCCCAGTCCCAGGCCGAAGATGAAGATCGGGTCGGCGCAGGCCGTGACGATGGCGGTGGAGAGCGTGATGTACATGGCCCGGCGCGCATCGCCGAGGCCGCGCAGGATGAAGGAGCAGCACAGCGCGCCACCCACCAGTATGTAGCCGGGGGTCATGGTCCAGATGAAGATCTGGGCAAGGCGTCTCGCTTCGCCCTGCGCTCCGAGCAGGCTGAGCAGCCCGCCTGAGCCGATGCCGACGGCCAGGGTGATGAGACCCGAGACGATGAGCGAGAACAGCAGGGCGCTGGTGGCGTATTCGCGGGCGCGGGCCATGTCGCCGGCGCCAACGTTGCGCGCAACGAGCGCCGCCGCCGCGATGCCGGTGCCGATGGCCACCGAGAGATTGATGAACACGACGGTGCCGGCATAGCCGATCGCCGCCGTCACGGCGGTCTGCTTCAGCAGCGACAGGAAGAACAGGTCGATGAGATCGACCATGAACAGCGCCATGAGGCCCACGGCACCGGTGAGCGTCATGACCACCACATGGCGCATGGTGGAGCCTGTGACGAAGGGTGCGGCGCGCGCCGGCCTCGCGGAGTTCGTCATGCCTCGAAGCCCAGGGCGCCAAGCTCGGGCAGCAACTGCGCGTGACTGCGGAAGTGGTGGCCGCGAAGGCCCGCGAGCTGCGCGCCCGTGACATTGGAGCGCTTGTCGTCGATGAAATAGCAGTCGGAAGGCTGAGTGCCCATGCGCTCCATGAGGCGCAGATAGCTCTTCGGATCGGGCTTCTTGGTACCGAATTCGAAGGAGTGATAGTGCTCGTCGAAGACGGCGGAGACCTCGGGGATCATCTCGGCCAGCGCGGCCTTCGTGAGCGGGCCGTTGTTGCTGAAGATCGCGATGCGCGCCTGGGTGCCGATCTTCGCGGCCAGTGCCAGCATGTCGGGCCAGGGCTGCATGGCCTCGCGCCGCGCCGCCACCCATTGCGCACGGGTGATGGGATGGGCGAGGCGGCGGCCGAACTCGGCCAGATAGGCGTCGGGGTCGGTGTAGCCGCCCGAATCCGCTTCATCCTCGAAGCCCGAATCCCAGATCGCGGCGCGGATGTCGCGCGGCATCTGGCCGGTGAGGCGCGACAGTGCGCGGAGCCGCTGCCCCAGGTCGTAGCGGCAGAGCACGTCGTCCATGTCAAAGATGACGGTAGCGGGTTTCATGCGCAGGCTAGGAAGCCGTTCCGCCGACCGTCAGGCGGTCGATGCGCAGCGTGGGCTGGCCCACGCCCACCGGCACGCCCTGACCCTGCTTGCCGCAGGTGCCGATGCCGGGATCAAGGCCCATGTCGTTGCCGACCATGGAGATGCGGGTGAGCGCATCGGCGCCGGCGCCGATCAGCGTGGCGCCCTTGACCGGCATGGTGATCCGGCCATCCTCGATCAGATAGGCCTCGGTGCAGGAGAACACGAACTTGCCGGAGGTGATGTCCACCTGTCCGCCGCCGAAGGACTTGGCATAGAGGCCGCGCCTGATCGAGCGCTGGATCTCTTCGGGGTGTCGGTCGCCGGAGAGCATGTAGGTGTTGGTCATGCGCGGCATGGGCGCATGGGCATAGGACTGGCGGCGGCCGTTTCCGGTGGGCGCAACGCCCATCAGGCGTGCGTTCATGCGGTCCTGCATCAGGCCCACCAGAACGCCGTCCTCGATCAGCGTGGTGCAGCGCGACGGGGTTCCCTCGTCGTCGATGGTGATCGAGCCGCGCCGCTCGGGCAACGTGCCGTCATCGACGATGGTGACGCCCTTCGCCGCAACCTGCTGTCCGATCATGCCGGTGAAGACGCTTGTCTTCTTGCGGTGGAAGTCGCCCTCGAGACCGTGGCCCACCGCCTCATGCAGAAGAATGCCCGGCCAGCCGGGCCCCAGCAGCACGTCCATCTCACCTGCCGGCGCGGGTCTTGCCTCAAGCGCCACAAGGCTCTGACGCAGAGCCTCGCGCGCCGCCGCCATCCACACCTCGTCTGAGAAATAGGAGAGCGGCTCGCCCCGGCCGCCCAGCCCGTGGCTGCCCTGGCCCTGTTCCTTGCCGTCCGAGGCCACGATCGAAATGTTGAAGCGCACCAATGGGCGCACATCGCGATAGGAGGCGCCATCGGCCCGCAGGATCTCGACCGACTGCCAGTCCGCCGCCATCGACACCGACACCTGCCGGACGCGCGGGTCGAGACCGCGGGCGAAGGCGTCGGCCTTCTGCAGCAGCGCGATCTTGCCGGAAAAATCCATGGCTCCGGAGGGATTGGTCGCGGAATAGAGCTGGCGGTTGGTCCGCGCCGGTGAGACGGCGTGGACGGCGGCATCGCCGCTGGCCACGGTGCGGCAGACCTCGGCGGCGCGCCTGAGCGCGGAGACGGAGAGATCGGTGGCATGGGCATAGGCTGCCGTTTCGCCACGCACGGCCCGGAGACCAAAGCCCTGGGATTCGTCGAAACTGGCGGACCGGAGCTTGCCGTCATCCCAGACGAGGTTTTCCGTCTGACGCCGCTCGAGAAACAACTCGCCGTCCTCCGCCCCCCTGAGCGTGTCCGCGACAAGGGCCTCCGCCTGGGCGCGGCTGAATTCGGCGGCCTCGAAAGGCGACGGGGACTCGGGCGGGGTCAAGGGCTTCAACCTCTGGCTCGGTGGCGGATTGCCTCAAGATAGGTGACAGCCGGGGCTTTCGCCAGCAGGATCGGTTCCGTGATCGGCTGGCGATCAGTTCTTGTCGAGCGCAGCGAGCGAGGCCGAGAAGCCTTCGAGCGAGAGCTTCATGGGCAGACCGATGCCCGGCGCCTCATAGATGATGAAATTGGCCTCCTTGCCCTTCTTCATCTTGGCCAGCGTTTCCGGCGAGGCTTCGGCAAAGGCCATGCAGACCTGCGGCATGCAGCGCGTGAAGGGCACGCGGCCAACCGCGTCGCCGTCGATCTCGAGCGCCACGCCGGTGGGCAGGAAGACGCCGATCGGGGCGATCACCCGCATGTTGATGGTGGACTTGTCGCCGGCCACGGCCTTCACCAGAACCAGGGTGAGTGCCGCCTTGGGATTCTTCTCGTTCTGCGTGGACTGGATCATGCCGCATTGCCGGGCCGGGGCCTGGCCCTCGGCGCCCGGCACGGTCTCGCACTGGACCTTCCACTTGCCGTTCTCAGCGATCACCTCGACCTGGGGAGCCGGCGGCTGGCCGGGCTGGGGAGGCTGTCCGGGCTGCTGGCCCTGCTTGTTGGCGCGGGGGCCGAACTGGGCCTGCCCGGGCTGCGGCTGGGCGGTCTCCTGAGCAACTGCCAGCCCGCCCATGCCGAGGACAAGGACAAGGGTCCAAGCGGGGAGGGCGGCAAGTCGGCTCGATATGCTGGTGATTCGCACGGATGATGACCTTCTGGTTCCCGATTCGGCGGGTTTAGCGCCAGCCAATCTCTTAGACAACCCGGAATGCGGGGCCCGCAGCGGTCCCGGGCCCGGCGGCCGGGGTGGATCTGCAGGGCAAATGGGGCCGAATTCCGGTTCGCCCGCACCAGCCCCGCGCCACGACGTTTTGCCGCGCCCGGCCACGTTGCGGAGGGCGTCTGAATGTGGTTCACAGACCCATTGGAGAGGGGGCTCTGCGGACTGTCGGACCCCCACTGCCTTGCGTGTGGACGCAAGGGCTTGGAGGGAGAAAGTAACGATGACATTCCGGACCATGTCGACGGTGTTTCTGGGCCTTCTGGCAGGTTTCGCGGGCATTCCCGCAGCCCATGCCATCGAGGGCTATGCGAAACCCTGGCAGATGGGGCTCCAGCCGGCGGCTTCGCCCTCCATGGAGGGCATCCACTGGTTCCACAACGGCCTGCTGCTGCCGATCATTACGGTGATCGCATTGTTCGTGCTGGCCTTGCTGATCATCGTCATCGTGAAATTCAACTCCAAGGCGAACCCGGTTCCCTCGCGCACCACCCACAACACGTTCATCGAGGTTCTCTGGACAGTGGTGCCGATCCTGATCCTGGTGGTGATCGCGATCCCGTCCTTCCGCCTGCTCTATCTGCAGCGCGATATTCCGGCCTCCGACATGACCATCAAGGCCATCGGCAACCCGGGCTGGAACTGGACCTATGAATATCCGGACCTCGGGACCAGTGACGACGGCTCGGCCAAGGTCTCCTTCACGGCCTCGCTCGACGACAAGGCCCGGGACATGGAAACCGCCCGGCAGGCGGACATTCCCTATCTCCTGAAGACCGACAATCCGGTGGTCGTGCCGGTTGGCAAGGTCGTCAAGATGATCGTCACCTCGGACCCGGACGGCATCATCCATGCCTGGACCATTCCGCAGTTCGGCATGAAGATCGACGCCATTCCCGGCCGCCTGAACCAGGACTGGTTCAAGGCCGAGCGTGAGGGCGTGTTCTACGGCCAGTGCTCCGAACTCTGCGGCAAGGACCACGCTTTCATGCCGATCGAGGTGCATGTCGTCTCGCAGGACAAGTTCGACACCTGGGCCAAGACAGCGCAGACCGCCGGTCTCGACGAGGCCTACAAGTATCTTGCCAGCGCTGAGGCCGCCGACGGCCAGCTGGCGCAGCAGTAATCGGGAACGGGGCAGACACCAATGGCACACGCAACCACCGCTCATGACGATCACGGCCACCCGACGGGCTGGAAGCGCTACGTATATTCCACCAACCACAAGGACATCGGCACGATGTATCTGTGGTTCGCGATCCTGTCGGGCGTGATCGGCGGCATTCTCTCCGTCGTCATGCGCATGGAGCTTCAGGAGCCCGGCATCCAGTATTTCACGGGTCTTGCCTCCATGGTCTATGGCACCCCGGCGGACGCCGCCATCGACGCGGGCAAGCACATGTACAATGTGTTCGTCACCGGCCACGGCCTGCTGATGATCTTCTTCATGGTCATGCCGGCCATGATCGGCGGCTTCGGCAACTGGTTCGTGCCGCTGATGATCGGCGCGCCCGACATGGCCTTCCCGCGCATGAACAACATCTCGTTCTGGCTGCTGCCGCCGGCGCTCGGTCTGTTGCTGATCTCGATGTTCGTCGAGGGCCCCGCGGGCGCCTATGGTGTGGGTGGCGGCTGGACCATCTATCCGCCGCTGTCGACGACCGGACAGCCCGGCCCGGCGATGGACTTCGCCATTCTCGCGCTGCACATCGCGGGCGCGTCCTCGATCCTCGGCGCCATCAACTTCATCACCACCATCTTCAACATGCGCGCCCCGGGCATGACGCTGCACAAGATGCCGCTGTTCGTGTGGTCGGTTCTGGTGACCGTGTTCCTGCTGCTGCTGTCGCTGCCGGTTCTGGCGGGCGGCATCACCATGCTGCTCACCGACCGCAACTTCGGCACGTCCTTCTTCGTGCCCTCGGCGGGCGGCGACCCGGTGCTGTTCCAGCATCTGTTCTGGTTCTTCGGCCATCCGGAGGTCTACATCCTGATCCTTCCCGGCTTCGGCATCATCTCGCAGATCGTGGCCACCTTCTCGAAGAAGCCGGTGTTCGGTTATCTGGGCATGGCCTATGCCATGGTGGCGATCGGCGTGGTGGGCTTCATCGTCTGGGCGCATCACATGTACACGGTGGGCCTCGATGCCGACACGCAGGCCTATTTCGTGGCCGCCACCATGATCATCGCGGTGCCGACCGGCGTGAAGATCTTCTCCTGGATTGCCACCATGTGGGGGGGCTCGATCGATTTCCGCGCTCCGATGATCTGGGCGATGGGCTTCATCTTCCTGTTCACCGTGGGCGGCGTCACGGGCGTGGTCCTGGCCAATGCCGGCGTCGACCGGTCGCTGCACGACACCTACTATGTCGTGGCGCATTTCCACTACGTGCTCTCGCTGGGCGCGGTGTTCGCGATCTTCGCGGGCTGGTACTACTGGTTCCCGAAGATGTTCGGCTACACCTATTCGGAAGGCATCGCCAAGCTGCACTTCTGGGTGACCTTCATCGGCGTCAACATGGTGTTCTTCCCGCAGCACTTCCTCGGTCTCGCCGGAATGCCGCGCCGCTACATCGACTATCCCGAGGTGTTCGCGGGCTGGAACCAGATCTCGTCCTACGGTTCCTATCTCTCGGCGCTCGGCGTCCTGATCTTCCTCTACGGCGTCTTTCATGCCTTCGCGCGCAAGCAGCAGGCGGCGGACAATCCGTGGGGCGCAGGCGCCACGACGCTGGAGTGGACGCTGTCCTCGCCGCCGCCCTTCCACCAGTTCAGCACGCTTCCGGTGATCCGGTAACGGCGCAGCCATGAGCGACATCAATGCCCATCTTGCCGACAGCCAGGTCGCCTCACAGGGTGGCCTGGGATCGGTGGGGGATTTCTTCGCGCTGCTGAAGCCGCGCGTGATGTCGCTCGTGATCTTCACGGCTCTGGTGGGCATCATCGCCGCGCCGGGGAGCATTCATCCCTGGCTCGGCTTCGTCGCCCTTCTGGCAATCGCAGTCGGCGCGGGCGCGGCCGGCGCGCTCAACATGTGGTATGACGCCGACATCGACGCCGTGATGCGGCGTACCGCCAAGCGGCCGGTTCCGGCCGGGACGATCACGCCCGGCGAGGCGCTTGGCTTCGGCATGACGCTTGCCGTCGGCTCGGTGCTGGTGCTCGGCCTGCTGGTCAACATCCTGGCCGGCGCGCTGCTGGCCTTCACGATCTTCTTCTATATTGCGATCTACACGATGTGGCTGAAGCGGCTCACGCCGCAGAACATCGTGATCGGCGGCGCAGCGGGCGCTTTTCCGCCGATGGTGGGCTGGGCCTCGGTCACGGGGTCCATCGACCTCGGCGCCATCGCCCTTTTCCTGATCATCTTCGTCTGGACACCGCCGCATTTCTGGGCCCTGGCGCTGTGGAAGAAGATCAATGCCGACTATGCCGAGGCTGGCGTTCCGATGCTTCCCGTCGTGGCGGGTGCCGACGAGACGCGCCGCCAGATCCTGATCTATTCGCTGATCCTGGTGCCGGTGACCCTGTTGCCCGCGCTGACCGGGACGGTCGGGCTTCTCTATGTGGTCGCCAACGTGATTCTGGGCGCGCTGTTCCTCTGGTACGCCTGGCAGGTCTACCGCCTCCGCGAGGGCCAGGCGGCGGAGGCTGCCTGCAAGACGCTGTTCGGTTATTCCACGTCGTGGCTGTTCATCGTGTTCGCCCTGATCCTGATCGAGAGGGCCCTGGGTCTTGCTCCCTTCGCGCCGGTGATCGGATGACGAAACCCCTGACCAATGCGCCGTTCGGGCCTGAGGACATGGCGCGCCGCCGGAAGCGAGCCATTGCCATGGCGCTGATCCTCGCGGGCATGGTCGTGCTGTTCTTCGTGACCACTGTGGTCCGCCTGGGCAGCGCTGTCGCGGAGCGCACGCTGTGACGGCCGGGATGAAGCCACGCCGAAATCTTCGTGTCGCCGTGCTGGCTGCCGGCGTGGCGGCAGGCATGGTGGGGCTGTCCTATGCGTCGGTGCCGCTCTACAGGCTATTCTGCCAGGTGACCGGCTTCGGCGGCACCACCCAGCGCGCGGACGCGGCGCCGCAGCAGGCGACGGGCCAGACCGTCCGAATCCAGTTCGACGCCAATACCTCGGGCAGTCTCGACTGGTCGTTCCACCCGGTCCAGGACTCGATGACGGTGAAGATCGGCGAACAGATTCTGGCCTTCTACAAGGCCACCAACCGCTCCGACCAGCCGCTCATCGGCAGCGCCGTTTTCAATGTGACGCCGGTTCAGGCCGGGGCCTATTTCAACAAGATCCAGTGCTTCTGCTTCACCGAGCAGCGGCTGGAGCCCGGCCAGTCGATCGACATGCCCGTGTCGTTCTTCGTGGACCCGGGGATTCTGCAAGACGCCGATGCCGCCGGCATCAAGGAAATCACCTTGTCCTACACATTCTATCCGGTGGACAAGGCCAAGGCTGTGTCAGAGGCGCCGCAAGCCGCCGCCGACAGCATCACGAACTGAGGAGTATGGGACATGGCTGACGCCCACGCAAAGAACCACGACTATCATCTCGTTGATCCGAGCCCCTGGCCGTTCGTCGGCTCCGTCTCGGCGTTCGTGATGGCGGTCGGCGCCGTGATGTGGATGCATGGCAGCAATCCGGCCGCATTGATCATCGGCCTGCTGGGCGTTCTCTACACCATGTTCATGTGGTGGCGCGATGTGATCCGCGAGGGTCAGAAGGGCGACCATACGGAGGTCGTCTCGCTGCATCTGCGCTACGGCATGCTGATGTTCATCGCCTCGGAGGTCATGTTCTTCGTCGCGTGGTTCTGGGCCTTCTTCGACGCCAGCCTGTTCACCGGCGAGGCAATCCAGGCTTCGCGCGTGGCGGCGACCGGCGGCGTGTGGCCGCCCAAGGACGTGATCGTCTTCGATCCCTGGCATCTGCCGCTCGTCAACACGCTGATCCTGCTGACCTCGGGCACGACCGTGACCTGGGCGCATCATGCGCTTCTCAACAATGACCGGCAGGGCCTCAAGAACGGCCTCATCGCCACAGTGCTGCTGGGCGTGCTGTTCACCTGCGTGCAGGCCTATGAATATGCTCACGCCGCCTTCGCGTTCAGCCGCGACCACGGCGGCAACATTTATGGGTCGACCTTCTTCATGGCCACCGGCTTCCACGGCTTCCATGTGCTCATCGGGACGATCTTCCTGCTCATCTGCCTGGTCCGGGCGAGCAAGGGTCAGTTCACGCCGAAGGCGCATTTCGGTTTCGAGGCCGCAGCCTGGTACTGGCACTTCGTCGACGTGGTGTGGCTGTTCCTGTTCGCCGCCGTTTACATCTGGGGCAGCCACGGCGCGCTCATTCCCGAACACTGACCGGCTGGCAAGAGCCCGTCTGGAGGCCGCACGGGTGCACCGCTGCGGCCTTCTTTTTGCGAGGACCCGATGACAGACGCCTATTATCCGGACATCTCGCCCCTCAAGACGGGTCTTGCCGGGCGCTGCCCGCGCTGCGGCCGCGGCAAATTGTTCGCCGGTTATCTGACGCTCGCTGCGGGGTGCAGCAGTTGCGGACTGTCCTATGACTTCGCCGATGGCGGCGACGGTGCGGCGTGGTTTGTCATGTTGTTCGTCTGTGTGACCGGAGTGGGCTCGATACTCGGCGTCGAGGTAGCCTACAGCCCGCCCTACTGGGTGCATGGGCTGATCGCCATTCCGCTGCTCGTGCTGCTGCCGCTCCTGCTTCTCCGCCCCGTGAAGGGCGTGCTCATCTCCCAGCAATGGAAGACGGGGGCGCATGAAGGACGCCGCCAGTCATGACGGCCGGAGCGCGCGCGCCGCGCATCTGGCCGGTGCTGATCGCGGCGCTGGCCGGAACCGTGATCCTGCTGTCGCTTGGCGTCTGGCAGGTGAAGCGGCTGGCCTGGAAGGAGGCACTGCTCGCCCAGCTGGCCGCGCGGGCCGCAGCGGCTCCCGTCGACCTCACCGAGGCCGCAGCCATCATCTCCGGTGGAGGCGACGTCGAGTTCCAGCGGGTCAAGGTCCCCGGCCGCTACCTCGCCGGAGGCAGCATGAAGATGATCGCAACCTACGACAGCGGGCAGGGCTGGACCATCATAACGCCCGCCGTGAGCGAGGACGGCTGGGCTGTCCTCGTAGACCGTGGCCGGATTCCGGCCAGCGGGCTCGCGCAACTGGCCGAGCCAGATGGTCCGGTCGTGCTGGACGGTGTTCTGCGGCGACATGCGGCTGCCAGGGGCACTTTCGACCCCGTCAATGATCCGGCCGCCAATCTCTGGTACTGGTGGGATGTTCCGGCCATGCAGGCGGCGGCGCAATTCCCCGCCGGGCTGCGACCGTTTCCGGCCGTGCTGCAGCTTCTGGCACAGCCGGGCGCAAGCCCCTTTCCGCGGCCTGACCAGCCCAAGGCCACGCTTGCGAACAACCATCTGGGCTATGCCATCACCTGGTTCGGGCTTGCCGCCACGCTCGTCGGCGTGACGGGTGTCTATATCTTTGACTTGAGGCGGCGGCGGAAACGGCCGCTTGATGGTCCCGACCACGGGGGCTAAAGGAGGCCCTGACGCTGAAAGGGCACCGCCGTGCGCTATGTTTCGACCCGGGGCGAGGCTCCGGAGCTGGGCTTCGAGGATGTTCTGCTCACCGGGCTTGCCCGTGACGGTGGCCTCTATGTGCCCGCACAATGGCCCGAACTGTCAAGCCGCGACATCGATGGCCTTCGCGGCCAGAGCTATGAAGAGGTGGCCTATCGGATCATGCAACCCTTCATCGGCACGGCCGTTCCGGCACCCGTGCTTCAGCAGATGATCGCCAGCGCCTATGCAGGCTTCGGCCACCCCGCCGTGGCGCCGCTGAAGCAGCTTGACGACAATCAGTGGCTGCTCGAATTGTTCCATGGGCCGACACTCGCCTTCAAGGATGTGGCGATGCAGCTCCTGGCCCGCCTCATGGACTGGGCACTGGCCAAGCGCCAGACCCGCGCCACCATCGTCGGCGCCACCAGCGGCGATACCGGGGGCGCGGCCATCGAGGCCTTCCGGGACTCGCGCCATGCCAGCGTCTTCATGATGCATCCCCATGGCCGCGTGAGCGAGGTCCAGCGCCGACAGATGACGACGGTCCACTCCTCCGCCATTCACAACATCGCCATCGAGGGAAATTTCGACGACTGCCAGGCGATCGTGAAAGCCCTGTTCAACGATCTCGCCTTCCGTGACAGGGTCGGGCTGGCAGGCGTCAACTCGATCAACTGGGCGCGCATCATGGCGCAGACCGTCTATTACGTGACGGCCGCCTTGTCGCTGGGCGCGCCCGGGCGCAGCTCCAGCTTCGCGGTGCCCACAGGGAATTTCGGTGACATTTTCGCGGGACTCGTGGCCAAGCGCATGGGACTTCCCATCGACCGGCTGATCATTGCCACCAACGTCAATGACATCCTCGACCGCACGCTCAGGACCGGGCGTTATGAAATGCGCGGCGTCACGGTGTCTTCCAGCCCGTCCATGGACATCCAGGTGTCGAGCAACTTCGAACGCCTGCTGTTCGAGGTTCATGGCCGCGACCCCTATGCCGTGCGCCATCTGATGGCCGGCCTCGCGCAGTCCGGCGCCTTCACCATCGGTACCCGCGAGCTTGACCAGATCCGTCACGAGTTTTCTTCCGGTACGGCGGGAGAGCTCGAAACCGCCCGGACGATCCGCGAGACGCTCGCAGCTACGGGCGAACTTCTCGATCCGCACAGTGCCGTCGGCTATTTCGTGGCGCGCGGCTGCGAAACGCCCGACAGCGCCATGGTGACGCTTGCCACCGCGCATCCGGCCAAGTTCCCCGATGCGGTGGAAAAGGCCTGCGGCGTCAGGCCCGCCCTGCCTGCCCGCCTCGCCGGGCTGATGACGGCGGAGGAACGCTTCACGGTCCTTCCCAATGACATGGCGAGCGTGCGCGACTTCATCCTGACGCGGCAACAGGCCTGAGGGTTGGGGCATGAGCGTCGAGATCACCCGCCTGTCCAATGGTATCCATGTGGTCACCCACCACATGCCGCATCTTGAAACCACGGCTCTGGGTATCTGGGTCAAGGCGGGCGCCCGGGACGAGCGCGCGGCAGAAAACGGCATCGCGCATTTTCTCGAGCACATGGCCTTCAAGGGCACGCCGCGGCGTTCGGCGCGCGCCATCGCCGAGGAGATCGAATCCGCCGGCGGCGAGATCAATGCCGCGACGGGCATGGAGACGACCACCTATTACGCGCGAGTTCTGAAGAAGGACTGGGCGCTGGCGCTCGACATTCTCGCCGACATCTTTACTGCGCCGGTTCTCGACCCGGATGAACTCGAGCGCGAGCGCGACGTGATCCTGCAGGAAATCGCCGCCGCGCATGACCAGCCCGATGATCTGGTGTTTGATCTCGTTCAGGCCGCCAGCTTCGGAGCGCACCCGCTGGGCCGCTCGATCCTCGGCACACATGACCTTATCAGTTCTGTGGGGCGCGACCAGATTCTCGACTGGCGCAACCGGAATTACTGGGGCTCGCGCATGGTGGTGGCCGCCGCCGGTCACATCGATCACGCGGCCTTCGCCGCCGAGGCGCAGCGGTTGCTGGGGGCCATTGCGGAGGGCCATGGACCGCAGCGCGAGACGCCCGCCTTCCTGCCCACGGCCTGCACGGCTGAAAAACCGCTGGATCAGGCCCATGTCGTGCTGAACTTCGAGGCCCCTGGCTATCGCCATCCGGATATCTATGTGTTGCAGGTGCTCTCCAACATCCTGGGCGGTGGCATGTCCTCGCGCCTGTTCCAGGAGGTACGGGAGAAGCGCGGCCTTTGCTACAGTGTGTTCTCCTTCGGCTCTGCCTATGAGGATGCGGGGCAGCTCGGTGTCTATGCGGCCACATCGCCTGAACATGCCAACGAGCTTCTTGACCTTGCCGCGCAGATCATGATGTCGGTCGGCGAGCAGGTCACCGAAGACGAGGTGAGACGTGCCAAGGCGCAGCTCAAGGCCAGCCTCGTCATGAACCTCGAGAGCGCCTCCTCGCGCGCCGACCAGATCGCCCGGCAATTCCTGGCATTCGGCGAGGTGCCGGACATGGCCAGCCTGATGGCGAAGATCGAGGCGGTGACGCCCGACCAGGTGCGCGACCTCGCCCTCCGCCTGTTCCGGCACCACAAGCCGGCCTTCGGCGCCGTTGGGCACATCGGCGGTCTTGCCGGTTACGAGACCATCGCCCGGCCCTTCGCGTGACTCCGCCATGGCTTTCCTGCGCTCGCCATTTTCAGCCGATCCACCGCCCAGCCGCCGGGATGCGCGCGTCACGATCCGGGTGCCCGACATGGACGATTACGAGCAGTGGGCGGGACTGCGGGCTGCCAGCCGGGAGTTTCTCGCGCCGTGGGAACCGGTCTGGCCTGGCAATGACCTGACCCGCGCGGCATTTCGCGGCCGCATCCGCCAGTACTGGCGCGACATCGACGATGACGCCGCCTATCCCTATTTCATCTTCGACCGGCACAGCGACGCTCTGGTCGGGGCGCTGACGCTGTCCAACGTGCGCCGGGGTGTTGCCCAGACAGCTACGCTGGGTTACTGGATCGGAGTTCCCTTCACGCGCCAGGGCTACATGACCTCGGCAGTGCGGTTGCTGCTGCAACTGAGCTTCGGGCATCTGGGCCTGCACCGTGTGGAGGCTGCCTGCCTCCCCCACAACCAGGCGTCGATCGGCCTGCTCGAGAAATGTGGCTTTCAGCGCGAGGGATTGGCCCGGGGCTATCTCAAGATCGCGGGACGCTGGCAGGACCATCTGCTGTTCGCCCGGCTGCCGGACTGATGTGGCACGGCGGGTGAAGCGCATCGTTCTTGCAATCACGGCGGGAGAAAGCTTAGTTGGTCCCATGATGAGGGGTGGAGACAGGCAGGGGCGCGGCACGGTCGGGCGCCTGATGGCCATGATATTGTTGCTGGCGGCGGCCTGCGGGCTGGCAACGCCTGCCCGTGCCATCGATCAGGTCGATATCGCCAAGCCGGTTCAGGAGATGGACCTCGGCCGCTATCTGGCGGGTTTGCAGACCGACAAGCGCACGCTGTCGATCGAGCGGCCGGATGCCCGCACGGCCCTGCGCACCCAGATGGACCTCAATGCACGAGGCCCCGGACCTCTCTACAACTGGGTGGCGGCAGGCTTCACCAACAGTGCCGATGAGCCCCGCATCGTGGTCCTCGCGATCCCGCAGCAGGGGATCACGGCCTCGGGCTTCTATCCGGCGCGTCTGGCGGGTCCGCGTATCTATGGCGTGACGGTGGCCGGCGAGGCGCGCATCGAGGCGATGCCTGCGCGCGGCGAGAGCGCCTATCTGCTTACCATGCCGCCGGGCGGCACGGCCTCCATCGCATTCGAGGTCACGCCCGGGCCTCTGCCGGTGACGCTCTGGCAGCGCGAAGCCTATGAATCGAACAGGGACTATCTGTCGTTCTTTCGGGGCGCGCTGCTCGGCGTATCAGTGTTGATTGCTCTGGCGATGTTCCTGCTGCACGGTTTCCGCGCCCGCGCGCTGTTTCCGGTCGCCGGCGGCTTTACCCTGGCCTGCACCGGCTTCCTGCTCTTCGAGGCCGGTCATCTGACGGCGCTCGTGACCTATCTGTCGCTGCCCGTACTCAACATGCAGGTGCTGCGAGCCGTCATCGAGGGTCTGATGGCGGCCTTCCTAATCCTGCTCATCGCCACGCTCTCGGACCTGCAGCGCATCTCGCGGCTGGCCGGAAATCTGCTGCTGCTGACGGGCGGGCTCGCTTTCGCCATACCGATCTACGGGATCGCCGAACCGCTGCTGGCAACGGCACTTGCACGCGCCGTCTTTGCGGTGGCCGCCGGAATGGGCTTCGGGCTGGTGCTGGCCCTGTGGTGGAGAGGCGAAGTCAAGGCGGAAACAGCGGTGATCAGTTCGGGCGTCATTCTGCTCTGGACATTCCTTGCCATGCTGGCAGCCTTTTCCGGCGACCCCGGTTCGGGAATCTCCATGGTGGTGATGGCCGGCCTTGGCGTGGTGCTGGTGATCCTCGGTTTCGTGCTGGCCCATCTCGCCTTCAGTCAGGGCTATCTCTCGCGCCACTTCTTCCGCGAGGCGGGACGGCACACGCTGGCTCTCGCAGGGGCGCGCGCCTATGTCTGGGACTGGCAGCCTGAAGAGGGCGAGCTTTATGTGAGCCCGGAGATCGGCAAGGCGCTGTCACAGCCCCTGCACCTCCAGGAAGGGATCGCGGGCGAAACCTTCCTCGAAATCCTGCATCCCTCGGATCGCTCTGCCTATCTGGCAACAGTCGAGCAGGCTGCCTCCACGGCGCGCGCCTCGATCGAGCGCAAGTTCAGGCTGCGCCATGGTGACGGAAGCTATCGCTGGTTCGAATTGCGGGCGCGCTCCATTGCGGGCCGTGGCGGGCACGCCGCCCGCTGTATCGGAACGCTGACCGATGTGACGAGCGCCAAGCTCATCGAGGAACGTCTGCTGGACGACGCCGTCTACGACATGGTGACCGGCCTCCCCAACCGTGCGCTGTTCGCCGACCGGCTGGGGCAGGTCATCTCGGCGGGTGAGACGGGCCCATCAGCACTCTTCGTGCTGCTCCTCGACCTCGACCGGTTCAAGATGGTCAATGACGCGATGGGAACCGAGGCGGGTGATGCGCTGCTCTCGGTCATCGGCCGCAGGCTCAAGGCCGAACTGGGGCAGGCCGACAGCGTGGCGCGCTTCCCGGGTGATCAGTTCGCCATTCTCTTTCACGAGACGCCGGATGGGCGTGATGTCGAGACCTTTTCCGCTGCAATACTCAAGAGCGTTGCGCGGCCCATTTCGCTCGGCGACCAGGAGTTCTTTATCACGGCGTCGATCGGCATCGCGCAGCTCAGTCCTGATACGCGCGATGCGGAGCAGTTGCTCAAGGAAGCCGCCGTGGCGCTCTATGAGGCGCGGCGCCGCGGCACTGAAGCTGTAGAGCTGTTCAATCCCGACATGGTCGATGACCGTGCCGAACTCGTGATCCTCGAAGCCGAATTACGCCGTGCGATCGAGCGCAATGAGATCGAGGTGCATTTCCAGCCAATCGCACGGCTCTCCGACATGCAACTCGCCGGATTTGAGGCGCTGGTACGCTGGCGCCATCCCGGTCTTGGACTGCTCGCCCCCGAGAGCTTCCTCAGCCTGGCCGAAGAAACCGGAATGATCCGCGATATCGGCCGGGTCGTCCTCAATGAATCGGGCCGTCAGCTCGGGATCTGGCAGCGCGCCCGGCGGAGCGGCGAACCGATCTTCGTCGCAGTCAACATCTCCTCTTCCCAGCTGATCGAACCGGGACTGCTCGACGACATCAAGCAGGTCATCAGCCGCGAGGGCCTGGTGCGCGGCACTCTCAAGATCGAGGTGACGGAATCGCTCGTGATGCAATATCCCGAGCGTGCCGCGCAGATCCTCGAGCGTTTCCGCGAAGCCGGTATCGGCCTCTCCTGCGACGACTTTGGCACGGGCTATTCCTCTCTTGCGAGTCTGCGCCGCCTGGCCTTCGACACGCTGAAGGTTGACCGCAACTTCATCGCCCCCGAAGCAGAAGATGACCGGGCCTCGATCATCCTGCAGTCGATCGTCGCGATGGGCCACGCGCTCGGTCTTGCCATTGTGGCGGAGGGTATAGAAAATCAAGAGCAGGTCGACCGGCTTGGCGAGCTTGGCTGTGATTTCGGCCAGGGCTATTTCATCGGCCGGCCACTCTTGGCGAAGCAGATCAGCGATGCCCTTACCGCGATGCCCTATGCAAGGTCCTCGGGCCGCACAACCATCAGCTGGCTGTGGGAACGCGCCCTGAAGGATCCAGGCCCGGAGGCGCGACTGATGCGGGTGACCTCGGACGACTTGTCGCGGGTTGAGCCCGTACCGCCTCCCGTCTCGGTGGAAACGCCTGGTCCTGCGGAAGGCGTATCCGTAGCCCCTCCGGTGTTGGCTGCGGAACCGCCCCTGGCTGAGGAGACCGAGCTCGCGGTGTCGGCAGTTTCCGAAGAAGCGCCCGTCGAAGCAGAGCCTGAGGTCGGTGATGCTGAACTCGCCGGTCCGCCGCCGCGCCGCCAGCGCCGCCGCAAGCGGCAGGTGAGGTTGCTGGCAGAGCCGCCGGAAGCCGAGGCCTCAGGCGTGGCCTGAGTCGGAGGAGAGCATGGCGGGATCGATGCCCAGCTTGCGCAGCGCCGCCAGATAGCGGGCGTCGAAATCGAGTCCGAAGACAATCTCGTCGTCGGCCTCGCAGGTGAGCCAGCCATTGCGCTGGATCTCATCCTCGATCTGGCCAGGCGCCCAACCGGAGTAGCCGAGCGCCAGGATCGCCCGCTGCGGCCCTTTGCCCCTGGCCATGTCGCGCAGAATATCCACGGTCGCGGTGATGGCGACCGTCTTGGAGACGGTCAGGCTGGTCTCACCCGACTGATAGTCGCTGCTGTGCAGCACAAAGCCGCGCTCCTGTTCCACGGGACCGCCATACAGCACCGGCATGGCCAGCAGATCGGGCGGGGGCTCGGGCGACCTGTCCGGCAGCAGGTCCAGTTGCGCCAGAAGGTCCCCGAACCGCATCATCGGAGCGGCCTTGTTGATTATGAGTCCCATGGCGCCCTGTTCGGAGTGCGCGCACATGTAGATCACGCTTCGGTCGAAGCGCGGGTCGCTCATGCCGGGCATGGCAATCAGCAATTGTCCGTCGAGAAAGGAACCTCCGCTCATGCCGTCCTTCCTGCACCACGGACAAGACTAGAGCAAGATACCGCGGCGTGGAACTGCGCCCTTGCAGCAAGGGAGTTGGCGGCGGGCGATATTTCTTCCATATAGCGGGTCATGACACCTCGTCTCCTGTCCGCCGGTCTCGGCGTCCTGCTCATGGCCTGTTCCGCTGCTGCGGAACCCAAGCCCTATCGCGTGTCGCTGATCGGCGATAATTTCGACGATAAGGCGTGGCATACCGGCGTCCTGATCGAGCTTGATCCCGGCTGGAAGACCTATTGGCGCATGCCGGGCGAAGCTGGCGTGGCGCCGGAATTCACCTGGACATCTGCCCCGCCGGCGGAGGTTGCTGTGAGCTATCCTGCGCCCTCGCGCCATGCTGATGCCAGCGGCGAGACGGTGGGATATGAGGGTGAGGTGCTGTTTCCGGTCACGGTCAAGGCCGGAGCGGCAGACAATGTCGAACTCGGGCTCGACCTGTTCTTTGCCGTGTGCAAGGACATCTGCATTCCCGCAAAGGCGCAGGCCTCGATCACACTGGGCCGTGAGGCCCGGGATCCGCCGGGTGCGGCGCGTGTCGAGGCCGCGCGTGCATTGGTACCCGTGGCAGGCGATGCCATTTCAGCGGCGACGATCACAGAGGAGGGGGGAAAGCCGGTTCTGGAGCTTGCGCTCACCCGCCCGGTTGAGGACATCTTCGCTGAATCTCCAACACCGGCCTATTTCCGTGCGCCGGTTTTCACAGCAGACGGGCGCGCTGCGCGGCTGTCCATCGACAATGTCGGTGCGGCCGCGACGCTCAGGGGCCAGGTACTGACGCTCACCTATCGCAGCAGCGGCAAGGCATACGAACAAACGCTGAAGCTGAACTGAAGCATCATCCATCAACTGACATCAGGGAGACGACACATGACCATCAAGCCAGGCGACAAGCTGCCCGCCAGCGAATTCACCGTCACCACCGCCGACGGCCCGCAGAAGATGGCTTCCGACGTGATTTTCGGTGGTCGCCGCGTCGTGCTGATCGGACTTCCCGGCGCCTTCACCCCCACCTGCAGCATGAACCATCTGCCAGGCTTCATCGCGGCGCATGATGCGATCAAGGCGCTGGGTGTCGACACGATCGCCTGCACCGCCGTCAATGACATTCATGTCATGAAGGCCTGGTCCAAGGCGACCGAGGCGGATGGCAAGATCCTGATGCTGGCCGATGGCAATGCCGAATTCGCCAGGGCGGCTGGACTCGAACTCGATCTGACGGCTGCCGGCATGGGCCTGCGCTGCAAGCGTTATGCGATGATCGTCGAGAATGGCGTGGTGAAGACGCTGAACATAGAGACCGAGCGTGGTGTCAATGTCTCGAGCGCAGAGACGATCCTGCAGCAGCTCGCGGGCGGCAAGGCCGCCTGACTGGCGGGCACTGACGTTCAGGGCCGGTAGGGCGCCATGCCATGGCGAGCCAGTTCGTCGGCGCGCTCATTGCCATCATGTCCGGCATGGCCCTTCACCCAGTGCCAGGAGACCCTGTGCCGGGCGAGGGCGGCGTCGAGACGCTGCCAGAGCTCCGCGTTCTTCACGGGCTTCTTGTCGGCTGTTTTCCAGCCATTCTTCTTCCAGCCGTGGATCCACTTGGTGATGCCGTCCTTCACATAGCTCGAGTCGACATGCATCTCGACCGTGCAGGGCCGCGTCAGGGCTTCGAGGGCCATGATCGCGGCCATGAGTTCCATGCGGTTGTTGGTGGTTTGCGGCTCACCGCCGGACAGTTCCTTCCGCGTGCCGTTGTAGTCGAGGATCGCTCCCCAGCCGCCCGGTCCCGGATTGCCGGAGCAGGCACCGTCCGTGTGGACGATCACCGGATGCGCGCTCATGCCGACGCGGATGCCTCGCGCAGTTCCCGTGGCAGCTTGAAGGCGACGTTTTCCTCGCGCAGGCTGACGGTCTCGACCGTTACGTCATAATGGCTGCGGAAGGCGTCGACGATCTCGTTGACAAGAAGTTCGGGTGCCGAAGCGCCAGCGGTGACACCGATGACCGACAACCCCTGAAGCGAGCCCCAGTCGAGCTCTTCTGCCCGCTGCACCAGCAGGCTGCGGGGCGTGCCGTGACGCTCGCCCACCTCCACCAGCCGCCGCGAGTTGGAGGAATTGGGTGCCCCCACCACCAGCAGCAACTCGATGCGCGTCGCAATGGCCTTCACCGCCTCCTGGCGGTTGGTGGTGGCATAGCAGATGTCTTCCTTGTAGGGGCCGCGGATGTCAGGGAATCGCCGCTGCAGGGCTGCGATGACATCGCGTGTGTCATCGACCGACAGGGTTGTCTGGGTGACATAGGCGAGCTTTCGGGGATCGCGCACCGCAAGGTGATCGGCATCCGCCACCGTCTCGATGAGGCGCACGGCGCCCTCTGGCAACTGGCCCATGGTGCCGATCACCTCCGGGTGACCCTTGTGGCCGATGAGGATGATCTCGAAGCCTTCGGCATGGTGGCGCTGGGCTTCCATATGGACCTTGGTCACAAGCGGGCAGGTGGCATCAAGCTGGAACATGTGACGGGCTGTGGCTGCGGCGGGAACCGACTTTGGAACGCCATGGGCCGAAAACACCACCGGCCGGGTAACATCGGGGATTTCGTCGAGTTCCTCGACAAAGACCGCGCCCTTGGCCCTGAGGCTGTCCACCACGAACTTGTTGTGGACGATCTCGTGGCGGACATAGACCGGCGCTCCGTACAGCACCAGGGCGCGCTCGACGATGTCGATTGCCCGAACGACCCCGGCGCAGAAGCCCCGGGGGGCCGCAAGCAGGATGGTGAGCGGCGGCTTGGCCATGCCGCAACAGATGCGGGCGGATGCCGGGATTGTCAACAGTCTCGGAATGCCTGGCTGTCAAGTCAGCTTGACTTGTTCCCAGATCGGCCTAGTGTCTGGACCAGTTCAAGACAGCGTCCAGCGCGGAAGAGACCGGTTCAATCCGGCGCCGAAGGAGCAACCGCCCCGGAAACTCTCAGGCAAAAGGACCGCCTGGGCGCAAGACGAACTCTGGAGAGCAGTGGGTTCCGCGAGGGATCCGCTCACCGAAGGAGCCAAGCGGACCCGTGCCGGAGTGACGGCGCCCGTGAAATCTCTCAGGTCTCGTACAGAGGGGGCAGATTCGGCATTGCCGGGTCTGGTCCAGCTTTGTCCGGAGACCGCGAGATGACTGAAACCACCCCCCGACGAACGTCGCTTTACGATGAGCATGTGAAGCTTGGTGCCCGCATGGTGCCCTTCGCAGGCTATGACATGCCGGTGCAATATCCCTCCGGCATCATCGCCGAGCACAACTGGACGCGCAGCAATGCCGGTCTGTTTGATGTCTCGCATATGGGTCAGTGCGTGATCTCCGGATCCGATTTCCAGACGGTCGCGAAGGCCATGGAGAGGCTGGTCCCGGCCGACGTGCTGGGCCTCGCCCCACGCCAGCAGCGCTATTCGCAGTTGCTTTCGGATGATGGCGGCACACTCGATGACCTGATGATCACCCGCCATGAGCAGGATGGCCTTCTCTATGTGGTGGTCAATGCCGGCCGCAAGGAACATGATTACGACTGGATCGAGGCCCGGCTGCCGCGTGGCATGACACTGCGCCCCCTTGATGGCCTGGCGCTGGTGGCGCTGCAGGGCCCGAAGGCCGAGGCGGTGCTCGCCAAGCATGTGCCGCAGATCACGGTGCTGCCGTTCATGCACTCTGGAGATGCCCTGATCGGTGGAATCAAGGCGCAGGTCTCACGGTCGGGCTACACCGGGGAGGATGGCTTCGAGATCTCGGTCGCCAATGCCGACGCCCCGCGGCTGTGGACGCTTCTGCTCTCGGATCCGCTGGTGAAGCCCGTGGGGCTGGGTGCACGCGATTCGTTGCGGCTGGAAGCCGGGCTTTGCCTGTACGGCCATGAGCTGGATGAGACCATCTCGCCTGTGGAGGCCGAACTTGTCTGGTCGATTGCCAAGCGCCGGAGGACCGAAGGCGGCTTCATCGGCGCCGACCGGGTCCAGCGCGAGCTTGCCGGTGGCGTGTCGCGCCGACGGGTAGGGATCAGGCCGGAGGGCCGTGCACCGGCGCGTGAGGGTGCGCCCATCACGGATTCGGCAGGCCGGGAGATCGGCAAGGTCACCTCTGGCGGCTTCGGGCCGACCGCCGGTGGACCTATCGCCATGGGCTATGTCGAAGCAGACGCGGCGAGCCCCGGAACACGGATCAATCTCATCGTGCGCGGCCAGGCTCTGCCGGCCGAGATCGTCAAGCTTCCCTTCATTCCCAACCGATTCAAACGCTAGGAGACTGCCATGACCGTCAAGTTCAGCAAGGACCATGAGTGGGTGAAGGTCGACAACGGCATCGCCACCATCGGCATCACCAATCACGCCCAGGAACAGCTGGGCGATGTCGTGTTCGTCGAACTGCCGGCAGTCGGCAAGACCGTTACGCAGCATGGCCAGGCCGCTGTGGTCGAGAGCGTCAAGGCTGCGAGCGAGGTCTATGCGCCGGTCTCGGGAGAGGTTGTCGAGGTCAACAAGGATCTCGAGGGTGATCCCGCACTGGTCAACCGTGCGGCCGAGGGCGAGGCCTGGTTCATGAAGGTGAAGCTCTCCAACCCTGGCGAGCTCGATGGCCTGATGGACAAGGCTGCCTATGACAAGCTGATTGCAGGCTGAGAGAGACCCATGACAATTCGCCCCAGCTTCGCCGAGCTTGAACCCGGCGCCAATTTCATCGCCCGTCACATCGGCCCGGACCCTGCCGACACGTCCGAGATGCTGAGGAACCTCGGAGCCTCTTCGCTCGAGGATTTCATTGCTCGCGTGGTGCCGGAACCAATCCGGACGCGACGACCCTTGCAGCTCAAGACGGCCATGCCCGAGCGCACCGCGCTCTCCTACCTGCGCAAGATGGCCGACCGCAATGACGTCTTCATCTCCATGATCGGCATGGGCTATTACGGCACCGTCACGCCCAAGGTGATCCTGCGAAACATCCTCGAGAATCCTGGCTGGTACACCGCCTATACCCCCTACCAGGCCGAGGTCAGCCAGGGGCGGCTCGAGGCGCTGCTCAATTTCCAGCAGATGGTCATCGACATGACCGGCCTTGAGATCGCCAATGCCTCGCTGCTCGATGAGGGTACGGCGGCGGCAGAGGCCATGGCCATGGCGCGGCGCGTGGCGAAGTCCGGCGCGCAGGCGTTCTTCATTGACCGCGATACGCACCCGCAGACAATCGGTGTCATTGAGACACGCGCCAGGGCCTTCGGATATGACGTGATCATCGGTGATCCGTCGAAGGACCTGAAACCCGAATCGGTCTTTGCAGCCCTTCTCTCCTATCCCGGATCCTCGGGCGAGGTGCGCGACTGGCGAGGCGTGATCGCCAAACTGCATGGCGCCGGGGCGCTAGCTATTCTGGCCACCGACCTCCTGGCGCTGGCGCTCCTGACGCCTCCCGGAGAACTCGGCGCCGACATCGCCATCGGTTCGGCGCAGCGTTTTGGCGTTCCCATGGGCTATGGCGGCCCGCATGCGGCTTTCTTTGCCACACGGGACGAACACAAGCGGGCCATGCCAGGCCGCGTGATCGGCGTCTCCGTCGACTCGGAAGGGCACCGCGCCCTCCGTATGGCGCTGCAGACCCGGGAGCAACACATCCGGCGCGAGAAGGCAACCAGCAACATATGTACCGCACAGGTTCTGCTGGCGGTGATCGCCTCGATGTTCGCCGTCTACAATGGCCCCTCCGGCATTCGCAAGATGGCCGAGCGCACGCATCGCATGGCGCAGATCTTCGCCGCCGCAGCCGAGCGCTTCGGTTATGAGGTTGTGACGAGATCCTTCTTCGACACCGTCACGCTGCTTGTGCCGGGCCGCGCCCATGCCCTGTGGGCGCGCGCCAAGGAGCAGCGCATCAACCTGCGCTTTGTCGATGCCGATCATCTGGGTATTTCCTTTGATCAGTCGGTGCGCCGTCAGGAACTCGAGCGATTGCTGACAGTGTTCCAGACCGGAGCACTCGACCGGATTTCAATTGATGCAATCGACCGGGAGCTCGGCGACGTGATCCCCGGGCCGCTTCGCCGCACCACGAGCTATCTTTCACATCCGGTCTTCTCGATGTATCACTCCGAGACCGAGATGCTGCGCTATCTGCGGCATCTGCAGGTCAAGGACATCGCCCTCGACCAGGCGATGATTCCGCTGGGCTCCTGCACCATGAAGCTCAACGCCACGACCGAGATGATCCCCGTCACCTGGCGAAGCTTCTCCATGCTGCATCCCTTCGCGCCACTGGAACAGGCTCAGGGCTATATGCAGCTCTTCGAGGAACTGGAGGAGATGCTGTCTGAGATCACGGGCTTTGATGCCGTGTCGCTACAGCCCAATGCCGGAAGCCAGGGTGAGTATGCGGGGCTACTCGCAATTCGTGGCTATCACCAGTCGCGCGGCGAGGCGCATCGCGATGTCTGCCTCATACCTGTCTCGGCCCACGGCACCAATCCGGCCTCGGCGGTCATGGCCGGCATGAAGGTTGTGGTGGTGGCCTGTGACGAGCACGGCAATGTCGACATTGCCGATCTCCGGAGGAAGGCGGCGGAAAATGCCGCAAATCTTGCTGCGCTGATGATCACCTATCCCTCGACTCATGGCGTCTTCGAGGTGGCGATCAAGGATATCTGTGACGCCGTGCATGCGCATGGTGGCCAGGTCTATCTCGACGGCGCCAACCTCAATGCCCAGGTCGGGCTCGTGCGACCAGCCGAGCTTGGCGCCGATGTCTGCCACATGAACCTCCACAAGACTTTCTGCATCCCGCATGGCGGTGGCGGACCCGGCATGGGGCCCATCGGCGTCAAGGCGCATCTGGCGCCGTTTCTGCCAGGCCACAGCGTGGTGACGGGCGTCAACCCGGCGGCGGGACGCGACCAGTCACAGGGCGCGGTCTCGGCTGCGCCGTGGGGCTCCGCCTCCATCCTTCCAATCTCGTGGACCTACATCGCCATGATGGGTGGCGAGGGCCTCAGGAAGGCGACGATCATGGCGATCCTCAATGCCAATTACATCGCCAAGCGGCTCGAGCCGCATTTCCCGGTGCTCTACAAGGGGCCGGGCGGCTTCGTTGCGCATGAATGCATCATCGACCTGCGCTGGCTCAAGGAGCGCACGGGGCTCAGCGTCGAGGATGTCGCGAAGCGGCTCGTCGATTATGGCTTCCACGCACCCACCATGTCCTTCCCGGTGCCGGACACACTGATGATCGAGCCGACGGAATCGGAGTCCAAACGCGAACTCGACCGGTTCTGTGATGCGATGATCGAGATCAGGCGCGAGATTGCCGAAGTCGAGGACGGGAAGGCTGACCGGCACGACAATGTGCTCAAGAACGCGCCGCACACGCACCGCCTGCTGCTGGGCGACTGGAAACATCCCTATTCTAAGGAAAAGGCGTTCTTCCCGCTCAAGGGCTATCCCAACGACAAGTATTGGCCGCCCGTAGGCCGCGTGGACAATGTCTTCGGTGACCGCAATCTGGTCTGCACATGTCCGCCGATGGCAAATTACATGGAGGCGGCCGAGTAGGTCGCAAACAGTAAATGCCCGGACGCTGGTCCGGGCATGACATGCAGTGGACGGGCATATCAGCCCGCCGGCGTGGATTTTAGTTGAGGCGGCTTTTCACCGCTGCGATTGATGACGCGACAAGTTCGGCAGCCTTGCCGCCCTTCGCAGCCTCGGCCGCGAGCGTGTGGGCCGCGGCGATGGCGAGCTCGGTCGCGGCATTGCGTACGTCCTTGATAGCCGCGGCCTCAGCCTGAGCGATCTTCTGCTCAGCCTGCCTGGCGCGCCGGTCGAGCGTTTCCGACAGTTTGCGTCGGGCTTCAGCGGCGAACTCTTCGGCGTCTGCCTTGGCAGCCGAGATGATCGCGGCGGCTTCCTGCTCGGCATCAAGCCGCTTCTGCTTGTATTCGCTGAGAAGCGCCTCAGCGTCCTTGCGCAACTGGGATGCGTGATCGAGTTCGCGCCGAATGCGCTGGGCACGGGCATCGAGCCCGGCACCCATCGACTTGAAGGCGCCGGCATAGGCGGCAACGCCGAGGAATATCAGGAGCGCCACAAGGGCGAAGAATGTCGCATCGAAACTCATGTTTCGTCTCCCTCAGCCCTTCAGCCCTGCGATGGCCTTCGCGGCATCCGCCTTGCTCACCTGGGCACCCGTCAGTTCCGCAACGATGTCCGCAGCGGTTTCTGCGGCGACCTCGCCCACATCCTTCATCGCCTGCTCTTTCAGGCCCGCGATGCGGGTTTCGGCCGCGGCGATCTTCGCGGCGACCGATGTCTCGAGCTTGGACCGCTCGCCCTCCACCTCGGCCGTCATTCTGGCGCGGGTTTCCGTGGCAATGCCCTGTGCCTTGGCGCGGGCATCAGCCAGCGCCTTCTCATAGGACTTGATCGCAGATTCCGTCTCGTTCTTCAGGGCCGACGCCTTTGACAGGTCCGCCTCAAGGGTCTTGTGCCGGTTGTTCAGGACCGCTGCCATTCTGGGCAGTGCCAGTTTGCTCATCAGCAGATAGAGCAGCCCGAAAAATACAACGAGCCAGAAGATCTGGGACGGGAAGGACTGTGCATCCATCGGCGGGAAGGCGCCGTGATGGCCACCTTCTGCCCCGGTGCTTTCCGTGCCATGGCCAGCTTCACCGCCTGCTGGCGCCGTGCCCTCCGCGGGCGCTTCGCCGGTGGCGGGCGCCTCGGTGGTGGCTTCGGCGACGACGAGTGTCGATTGCGACATGTCTTGAGCCTCAACTGGTAACGCCAGCCCGGGCCTCGCGGGCCCGGCGGGCGTCCGTTCCATTGCGGTGCAGGGGGATTAGACGGCGAACAGCAGCAGGAGCGCGATAACCAGCGAGAAGATGCCCAGGCCTTCGGCCAGCGCCGCGCCGATCAGGGCGTTGGTGAACTGGGCGCTTGCGGCGGCCGGGTTGCGCAGGGCGCCGGCGAGGAAGTTGCCGAAGATGTGGCCAACGCCGATGCCGGCGCCACCCATGCCGATGCACGCAATGCCAGCGCCGATCATCTTAGCTGCTACGGGATCCATTTTTCTCTCCTTGGGTTTCGAATGAGGTTGACGATTGATTCTCAGTGATGCGTGTGAAGCGCATCGTTGAGGTAGACACAGGTCAGGATGGCGAAGACGAAGGCCTGAAGGAACGCCACCAGGAATTCGAGCGCGGTGAGAGCCACCGCCATCCCGAGCGGGGCGATTGCACCGACGATCCCGCCAAGGCCCATGGAGCCCAGCAACACCACGAAGCCCGCGAACACCTTCAGAACGATATGACCGGCCAGCATGTTGCCGAACAGACGCAACCCGAGGCTTACCGGACGCGACAGGAAGGAAATCACTTCAATGAGCGAGATGAAGGGCAGGATCACCATTGGGACGCCGTGTGGCACGAAGAGCTTGAACCATCCAAGCCCATGCTTGACGATGCCGACCACCACCACAAGGCCAACCACGAAGACGGCCAGCGTGCCGGTCACAACCACGTGGCTGGTAACCGTGAAGAAATAGGGGAACATGCCGAGCAGGTTGGCCACCAGCACGAAGGAGAACAATGAGAAGACGAGAGGGAAGAACGGCTTTCCTTCGGCACCGAGCACATTTCGGACCATGTTGTGGATGAATTCGTACCAAAGCTCGCCGACCGATTGGAGGCGGCCGGGAACCAGCGCGGCGCGAGATGCAGCTGCAAGAAGGGTCAGCGTCACGACACCGACGGCGATACCCATGAACAATGCGGAATTGGTGAAGCTGATCTCGTAGCCCGCGATGTTCCAGGGTCCGGCGAGATCGTGCAACTGAAACTGATGGATCGGGTCAATGCCTTGCGCCACGATCAGACCTCTTCATCGACTAGAGCCGCCCTTCGGCGGCTGGTTTGAACCAATGCGCTCCTTTGCCGGAGGCACCCTGTTGGCGGCCCGCGCCATGTTCAGGATACCGGCTCCGAAGCCGAGGAGCAGTAGAATGATCAGACCGAAGGGCTTGGTGCCCAACAGCCAATCCACGCCGTAGCCGATGAGGCCGCCGACCAGCGTTCCGGCGACGAACTCGCTCGCAAGCCGGTAGCCCTTGGCATAGCCAGAGGCGCCCTCGAGGCTTGCGGGCGGTTTCGCACTCTCGGCCTGCTCGGACCGCTCCGCCGCAATGCGGCCGGACAGGTCCTTGAGGCGGGCCGACAGGTCGCCCAGCTCGGGCCGAGACACGTGTTCCGCAGACTGCTCGTCGCTCGGTTTCGCCATCAGACAGACCTCTAGGCAAACAGCGGGTGAGCTCGGAAAACATCCCCTTCCAAAGCGGGCGCAACATAGTTGCGGGTCCAGTGGCTGTCAAGCGACGGTTTCCATCTCTAACGCATTGAATTTAAAGAGAATTAATTGCCTGTCTGTCTCTGCGTCGATTCGCGCGGCAGGCCTCAGGAGGATAGGATGCCGGACCCGGCCAGTCGCGCCCTCAACTGCTCCGGCGTGGTGAAGAGATGCGCCGTCATGCCAACCGCTTCCGCCCCGGCCACATTGTCCGCATTGTCGTCTATGAAGAGGCAGGTGGAAGCGTCGAGCTGGTTCCTGTGGAGCAGCCTCCGGTAGATGGCGGCGTCGGGCTTCACCAGACGCTCTTCGCCCGAGACGACGATGTCCCGGAACAGGCTGAGGAAGCCGAAGCGGCCGCGGGTCTCGCGGAACTTGTCCTGATGCCAGTTGGTAATGGCGTAAACGGGCGTGCCCTGCGCTGACAGCGCCTCGAGGATCGCAACGCTTCCCGCGATGGGCCCGACTATGGTCTCGGCCCAGCGGCTGTCATAGGCAGCGATGGCATCGGCGTGGGCGGGGTGTCGGGCGATTGCCTCCGCGATGCCGTCTTCAAAGCTGCGGCCGCGATCCTGCTCGTGGTTCCACGCGGCCGTGCACACATGGCCTATGAACCAATCGACCTCGGCTTCGCTGGCAAAAATCTTGCGGTAGAGCGCGCGCGGATCCCAGCGGATCAGAACATTGCCGATATCGAAGACGACATTCATGCCGCCACTCATGCGGACTGGGCGACAACCATGGTTTCGGCCTCGGCAAGATTGACCGACACCAGCTGCGATACGCCGCGCTCAAGCATCGTGACACCGAATAGCCGGTGCATGCGGGCCATGGAAAGAGCATGGTGCGTGATGATCAGGAAGCGTGTCTCGGTGCGTTCAAGCATCGCATCGAGGAGATTGCAGAAGCGCTCCACATTGTGGTCGTCGAGCGGGGCGTCGACTTCGTCCAGCACGCAGATCGGCGATGGATTGGTCAGGAATACCGCAAAGATCAGCGACATGGCGGTGAGCGTCTGCTCGCCGCCAGAGAGAAGCGACAGGGTGGTCGGCTTCTTGCCGGGGGGATTTGCGATGATCTCGAGGCCGGCCTCCAGCGGGTCGTCCGACTCGATCAGATGCAGTTCGGCCTTGCCGCCGCCGAAGAGGGTGGTGAAAAGCTCGCCGAATTTCTGGTTCACGCTGCCGAATGCATCCAGCAGGCGTTGCCGCCCCTCGCGGTTGAGGCTCGAGATGCCACCGCGCAGCTTGTTGATGGCCTGGATGAGGTCATCGCGTTCCTTGACCAGTCCCTCGAGCTGGGCAGCGACCTCATTTGCTTCCTCGTCAGCCCGCAGATTGACTCCACCCAGCCGCTCGCGGTCCTCGCGCAGGCCCTGCAGCTTGCGCTCGATCTCGCTGGCACCCTGAATGTCGTCCGTTTCGAGGCCGGCCGTCGCCAGAACCTCCTCAGGCCCGCATTGCAGCGTTTCCGCGATACGTTGCACGGCGGCTTCAAGCCGGCTGGTGCTGGACTCGAGGTGCGCACCCAGACGGGCATGGTCCTCGCGCGCCGCGGCCAGCAGCTCCTGCACGGCGCGCAGCTCCTGATCGGCCTGGCGCACGTCATTCTCGGCCGCCTGAAGCGCATCGGATGCTTCGCGCTTGCCGGCTTCCGCCTCGGCCAGCGTGTTCATCAGCTTGAGACGCCGCTCTGCAAGCAGTTGCGGCAGTGCGGCAAGCTCGGCAATTGTGGAGCGCGTCTCGCTGGCTCGCACCGTCAACTGGTCGATCTGTTCATGCGCGCGCGCTGCACGGGCTGTCCACTGCACCATCTCGCGTGCGATGGCTTCGATGCGTCCGGCGCGGGTGCTGGCTTCGCGTTCCAGCCCGTCATGGGCGGCACGCGCTTCGGCATAGGCAGCGCGCTCGCGGTTGACAGCATCACGCAGTCCATTGAGCGCTGTCTGCAGACCCTCGAGCACCGGCAGGCCTTCGGCCTCTGCAGTCGCCGCGGCCAGTCCGGCGCGACCTTCCTCCAGCGCTTCGGAAATCCGGCGCTGGGCTTCGTCGAGCGCACTGGTCTGGGCCAGGCGTTCAGCGGCCTGACGCTCATGGGTGGCCAGGGCCCGGCGGGCAAAGTCGACGGCCGACATTGCTGCCCGGTGCCCTTCGCGCTTGTCGCGCTCGACTCGTACCGCAGCTTCGACAGCGGCGCGGGCGTCGTCGAACAAGATCCGGGACGCCTCGGAAGCTGCGATGGCTTCCGTCATTTCGACTTCGAGCAGCGCGAGGCGGTTGCGCTCGGCCAGCCGCTTGGCGGCGGCCGATGGGGCGTCAGCGGCCGCCGTGAAACCGTCCCAGCGCCAGCAGTCTCCCTCGCGCGAGACAAGGCGCTGGCCCGGGCGGAGCTGTGGTTGCAGGGCTTGGCCGAGTTCACGCGAGACCACACCGATGTGGCCCAGACGGCGCTGCAGTGCAGCCGGAGCTTCCACGAAGCGGCTGAGCTGTTCAGCTCCGTCCGGCAGCGGAGCGGTCTCCGGGAGCGGAGGCAGACCGCGCCAGTGAACAGGGGCGCCCTCGTCGGCGGAAGCATCAATGTCATCACCCAGCGCAGCACCGAGTGCTGCTTCATAACCCTGGGTGACGCTGAGCTGATCGACCAGCGGTGGCCACAGATCGCCTCCGCCCGCCTTGAGCAGTTTCGTCAGGGTGCGGACTTCCGTCTGCAGGCGGTCGGCCTTGCGTCGGGCCTCGTCATGGGCGGAGCGGTATTCGGATTCAGTTCCGCGCGCCAGCCGGACGGCTGTTTCGGCCTCGGATGCTGCTTGTTCGAATTCCGTCGCTTCGGTGATCGCATGTTCGACGGCAGCTGCCAGGATCTGTGCATCGCCATCGACGCTGAAGCGGGCGAGCAGTGCATCGCGCTTGGTCTGTGTCTCGGACAATTCGCGGTCCAGCCGCGAGACACGCGCGCTGTGTTCCTCGATCGAACGGAGAATGGCGTTGCGCCGCGCCGTCAGTTCCGAGAGACGCGCACTGGCTTCGTCCGCCGCCTCCTGGGCGCGGGACAGGGCCTCGGCCGCTTCCTGGAGTGCCACGGCCGCGGCAGCGCGCGCCTCAGTGCCGGACTCTTGCTGGGCCTTGAGTTCGGTATCCTCTCCGGAGAGCTGTTCCAGCACGCGGCCGGTGTCGGTCAGCAGTTCCTGTTCACGCTGGAGATCGGACCCGATCTGCTCGACGCGCTGTTCCAGTTCCTTGCGGCGCTCCGCGGCGCGGCGTTCTTCTTCGTCGAGCGCGTTGCGCTCATGACTCACCCGCTGCAGCACGGCGGCGCGGACCGCTTCCTGTTCACGCAGTGCTGGCAGTTTCTCGCCCAGATCGTCACGCAGGCGAAGCTTCTCTGAGGCAGCGCGCGTGTGTTCGGCGAGAATCCGCGTGGCCTCATCGAGAGCAGCGGAATCCTGCGCGCAGCTCTCGGCCGCGTCCTTCCAGTTCACATAATGCCCCATCGCCTCCAGCCTGCGGATTTCGGCGGACAGGCCCTTGTACTTGACGGCCTGCCGCGCCTGCCGCTTGAGGCTGTTGAGCTGTGTCTCGAGCTGGGCGGTGACATCGTCGAGGCGTGTGAGGTTCTGCTCGGCGGCGCGGAGCTTGAGCTCCGCCTCGTGGCGACGGGTGTGCAGACCGGTGATGCCGGCTGCCTCCTCGAGGATCAGACGACGTGCCTGTGGCTTGGCGTTGATGATCTCGCTGATCTGTCCCTGCCGGACGAGTGCGGGAGAGCGAGCGCCGGTCGAGACGTCGGCGAACAGAAGCTGGACGTCGCGGGCGCGCACGTCGCGGCCATTGATGCGGTAGGCCGAGCCTTCCTCGCGTTCGATACGCCGAGAGATCTCAAGCGTCTCCTGGTCATTGTATGGCTGTGGGGCACTCCCGTCATCGTTGACGAGTGTCACCAGGACTTCGGCCATGTTGCGCGCCGGGCGCTGCGTCGTACCTGAAAAGATCACGTCATCCATGCCCGTTGCGCGCATGGACTTGTATGAGCTTTCGCCCATCACCCAGCGCAGCGCTTCAAGCAGGTTCGACTTGCCGCAGCCATTGGGACCGACGATTCCGGTGAGGCCCGGTTCAATGAGAAGGTCCGTCGGTTCAACGAAGGACTTGAACCCCGAAAGCCGCAGCCGTGTGAATTTCATCTTTGTATCCAGCCTCTGTCTTGCCGCCCCGGCGCTACGCTCACAGCAGCTTGTCGATTTCTGCCTTGAGCGTGTCGTAGGTCTGTTCGCCAACAAGTTGCGTGCCATTCAGGAAGAAGGTCGGCGTACCCTTCACCCCGAACTTCACGCCACCGTCGCGGATTTCTATGATGCCCTTGGCGAGCGACTCATCCTTCAGCGTGTCATTGAACTTCTGCTCGCTGAAACCGGCTTGCTTGGCGATGTTGAGAAGCCCCTCGGCGGGGTTCTGCGACCAACTCTCCAGCGTGTCGAAGAAGACGCTGATCAGAGGAAAATAGGACTCCTTCGGTGCTGCGCGGGCGATCATGAATGCGGCCAGCGCCGCGTCGTTCAGCGGAAACTCGCGGAAGACGAAACGGATCTTGCCGGTATCGACATAGTCGGCCTTGAGTTTCGGCCAGACATCCTTGTGGAAGGCTGCGCAATGCGGACAGGTGGCCGAGGCATATTCCACAATGGTGACCTTGGCGTCCTCACCGGCCCCGAGTGCCATGTCGCCGAGGGATGGCGGCTTGAGCAGTTCGGCCAGGTCGACAGCGGCGAGGGAAGGAGAAACGGCTGCGAGGGCGGCGCAGGCCGTCCCGAGGCTGAGAAGGCGTCGGCGTGAAATCTTGTCCATGTCGCTTACCTACTAGATGTTGAGGGGTGGAACCACACGTTATTTGCCTTGTGGAGAACTCCGACCCTTGGCCGCCACCGACCGCCCGAGGCGTTCCAGCGCAGTCTTGAGGGGGCCGGACTCGACCTTTTCAAGCTCTTGCTCGCAAACAGGTTTTTCAGGCAGCGGGGCGCGCGCGCGGGGGCGGTTCGGAAGCTGCGTGGCCTGCACCACCTTGATCGCGCCGATGGCGCCGTAGCCAAAGAAACTGTTGATGCGTGCGATGATGCGGGACGCTTCATATTGTAGCCCGAGCGCATGGCCCGGTGCTGCCCGGATGACAAGCGTGCCGCCTTGTTTCCGGGCCTCTTCGACAGCGGTTCTGGGCCATCTGATTCGCTCGGGGGCTGAAACGGCTGCCAGCTCCGCGCCGACAATGGCCTCCCAATTGGCCACGGCGTCGGCGGCGGCAAATCCGTAGCGCGCGAATGTCGCTCTGGTGATCTCGCGGAAATGCTTTGAGAGGGTTTCCATTGCCGGGGCTGCAGGCTGCTCTATACGGAGATCGCTATAACAGGAGTCGCTTGTTTGCGCAGCAGCGTGGCCAGAAAAGGGCCGGGACCGCAGGCCGCACGCCGGCTTCTCGCGTGGTACGATGTCCATGCCCGGGTCCTGCCATGGCGGGAGGTGCCCGGCGTCATGCCGGATCCTTACCGCGTATGGCTTTCGGAGATCATGCTGCAGCAGACCACCGTTCAGGCGGTCAAAGGCTATTTCGAGCGTTTCCTTGCAAAGTGGCCAGATGTCGGGGCGCTGGCTTCCGCGCCGCTGGACGACGTGCTCAAGGCCTGGGCAGGACTGGGCTATTACGCCAGAGCACGCAACCTCCACGCCTGTGCGAAGGAAGTTGCCCAGCATCACGGCGGGCGGTTTCCGGAGACGGAGGCAGCGCTTCGCGGCCTGCCCGGGATCGGGCCCTATACAGCAGCCGCCATCGCCGCCATTGCCTTCGGCGGACGTCATGCTGCTGTCGATGGCAATGTCGAGCGGGTCATTACCCGCCTCCATGCAATCGAGACACCACTACCTGCCGCAAAGGCTGACATCCGGGAACGGGCCCAGGCGCTGGTGCCCAGCGCGCGTGCAGGTGATTTTGCCCAGGCCATGATGGACCTGGGTGCCACCATCTGCACGCCGCGTGCGCCGGACTGCGGCCGTTGCCCGTTCGCTGCGTGCTGTGAGGGGCGGAAGTCCGGAATTGCTGAAACGCTGCCGCGCAAGGCACCGCGCAAAGAGCGCCCCGTGCGTCACGGGACCGCGTTCTGGATCGAACGGGGTGATGGCGCCGTGCTGCTGCGGCGCCGACCCGAGCGCGGTTTGCTTGGCGGCATGATGGAAGTACCCACGACGGCCTGGGGCGCGCCGCCCGCCAAAGCCGAACGCGAAGCGCCGCTCGCGGCGCACTGGAACGCGCTATCCGGCGAAGTCCATCACAGCTTCACGCATTTTGATCTGGTGCTGATCGTCTGGCGTGCCCGGCATGTGATGGACGGGGCCTTGCGCGACAATGGCGACTACCGATGGGTGATGCCGGAGGATCTCTCCAGCGAGGCATTGCCGACCGTCATGCGTAAGGTGGTTGCGCATGCGCGGGGCAAAGCAGAAACACCGCGCCGCAAGCGACTCTGAAAGCTCAGGCGGCAGTCGCCATTTCAGCGCGAAGCTGCTGGCGCAACATGTCGATGGGAACCAGCGTCAGCCCCTTCTTCACATGCCAGAACGTCCAGCCATTGCATGCTTCCGAACCTTGGACATGGGCGCCGATCTTGTGGATCGAGCCCGAGGCATCGCGGCAGGCGATGGAGCCATCCGCGCGCACGCGCGCGGCAATGCGGTTCGAGGGGTCGAACAGCATGTCGCCTGCCTTCACCAGTCCCCGTTCGATCAGCGAACCAAAGGGAACGCGCGGCTCGGCGCGTTTGCCGGTTGTCACCTTGAGGGCCTCGAGCGGCAGGGGCTCGGTGGCATCGATGCGCGCCAGTGCTGCCTCGGCGTAGTCGTCCTCGCGTTCGATGCCGATGAAGTTGCGTCCGAGCTGCTTGGCGGCAACACCCGTCGTGCCGGTGCCGAAGAACGGGTCCAGGATCAGATCGCCGGGATTGCTGCTCGAGAGCAATACGCGATGCAGCAGGGCCTCTGGCTTCTGCGTCGGGTGCAGCTTGTCGCCTGACTTGTTCTTGAGACGCTCTCCGCCCGTGCATAGCGGCAATGTCCAGTCAGAGCGCATCTGGAGGTCGTCGTTGAACACCTTCATGGCTTCATAGTGGAAGGTGTATTTCGTGTTGGCGTCGCGCGCGGCCCAGATCAGGGTCTCATGCGCGTTGGTGAAGCGGCGTCCGCGGAAGTTGGGCATTGGGTTGGTCTTGCGCCAGATCACGTCATTCAGGATCCAGAATCCCAGATCCTGAAGAATGGTCCCGACACGAAAGATGTTGTGATAGGAGCCGATGACCCAGAGCGCGCCGCTGGGCTTGAGAATACGGCGGCATTCGGACAGCCAGCCACGCGTGAAGCGGTCATAGACTTCGAAGCTCTCGAACTGATCCCAGTGATCATCGACCGCATCAACCTTGCTCTGGTCGGGGCGCGTGAGGCTGCCCGTCAGCTGCAGGTTATAGGGCGGATCGGCGAAGACGAGATCGACGGATGCCGCAGGGATCTTCTTCAGTTCGGTGAGGCAATCGCCCACCAGAATCCGATTATGCAAGGGCCGACTATCCGGCCGGGTCTCAAAGCCCATCCCACTTCCCCTCTGCGCAGACGCAACACACTCAAGGCCGCGCATGATGAATCCTGCGGAGTCGGGCGTGAATCCCTTTCCTCTGAAATGGTTAACGGGTGAGCAGGGCGGCGACCGGCGCGAAACTCCGGCGATGCAGGGGCGAGGGGCCATGGCGCAACAGCGCCGCGCGGTGCTGGGCGGTGCCATATCCCTTGTGGCGGGCAAAGCCATAGTCCGGATAGGCGGCATCATGATTGTCCATGATGCGGTCGCGCGTCACCTTGGCAATGATCGAGGCGGCTGCGATGGACAGCACGCGTCCGTCGCCACCGACCACCGTCCTTGTCTCGCAGGCCAATCGGGGTGCGCGGTTGCCGTCGACGAGAGCAAGATCAACGCCGTCGATCTGCTGCACCGCCTGCTGCATGGCCCACAGAGTGGCAGCAAGGATATTGTCGCGATCGATGCGCCCGACATCGGCAATGCCAACTCCGACGAGTGCGGAGCGCATGATGGGTTCGAACAGGGCCTCGCGCCGCGCCGCGCTCAGGGCCTTTGAATCGTGAAGTCCCTCGGGAATGCAGGCGGGGTCGAGAACGACGGCGGCGGCCACCACTGGGCCTGCCCAGGGGCCGCGCCCAGCCTCATCGATCCCGCACACCCTTGGGATACCCTGCTGCATTGCCGCGTGCTCGATGGCGAAATCCGGTCTGACACCGCGCTGTCTTCCCATGCCACACTTATGGGCGCGGCATCAGAGCAACGTCAACTGCTGGCCCCTCTTGGGTGGTGGCTGGAAATACGCAGTCGAGAGCCGTGTGCGCGCGGCGTTGAGGCCAAGGCGCCGGCAGGCAAGTTCGAAGCGGCGGCCGATGGTCCAGGCATAGGGGCCGCTTCCCGTCTGGCGGCGGCCGAAGGTGGAGTCATAGTCCTTGCCGCCATGGCCAGAGCGCACCAGCGACATGACCTTCGCCGCCCGCTCCGGAAGCGCGTGATGAAGCCAGGTTCCAAACACATCCTTCACCTCGTGTGGCAGACGGAGCATGACATATCCTGCCTCGCGCGCCCCTGCGGCGTGGGCCGCCTTGAGGATGGATTCGATCTCGGCATCATTCACCGCCGGAATGATTGGCGCCACCATGACGGTGACCGGTATTCCCGCAGCCGCAAGCTGTGCGATGGCTTCGAGCCGCCTCGCAGGCGTCGCAGCGCGGGGTTCCATGGCGCGCGCCAGCCCGGGGTCCAGTGTCGTCACTGATACCGCCACCTTGACCAGCTCCTTGCGGGCCATGGGGGCCAGGATGTCAATGTCACGCGTGACCAGGGCGGATTTGGTGAGGATGCCTGCCGGGTGGTTGAACTCGGCCAGCACCTCGAGAATGCGCCGCGTGATGCCGAGCCGACGCTCCACCGGCTGATAGCAGTCAGTGTTCGCGCCCAGCGCCAGTGTGCGCGGCTCATAGCTTGCGGATTCCAGTTCCGACCGGAGAAGTTCGGGCGCATTGGGCTTGGCAAACAGCTTCGACTCGAAATCAATGCCTGGTGACAGCCCCATGTAGGCGTGCGCCGGCCGCGCATAGCAATAGGCGCAGCCGTGCTCGCAGCCACGATAGGGATTGATCGAGCGATCGAAGGAGATGTCTGGCGAGTCGTTGCGTGTGATGATGGTCTTCGCCTTTTCTTCGAACACCTCGGTGCGAAAGGCCGGCAGATCTTCCAGCCCCTGCCAGCCATCATCGAAGAGGCTGCGGCTCAGGGTCTCGAAGCGGCCGGACATGTTCACTGGCGCGCCCCGCCCGCGCGTCTGCTGCGGCAGAACGGTCAGTTGGCCGTGGGCCATGCGGGCCGAAGTAGGAGACGGCTTGGACATGGTGGGATGATAAACGGATGACTAGAACAAATCAAGAACATATCTGCGTTGCATTGCGGTGCGGAGTGAACTCCGTCATGGTCTCATGCCCATGACCCGCCGTCAGATTCTGCTGGCCCTGATGCCGCCCCTGTTCTTCGGAACCGGCTTCACCGTTGCCAAGCCGGCGGTCGAGCATTTTCCGCCGCTGTTCATGATGCTGATGGTGTATGGCGGCATTGCCATCGTGCTGGGCCTCACGCAGCGCGAACGGCTGCAGACCCCGGTTGCCTCGATCATCGCGATTTCGGCATTTGCGGTGACCATCCAGGGTGCGCTGCTGTTCTGGGGTCTGCGCAGCGCTGAGATGTCAGCCACTGCGGCCAATCTCATCCTGCAGATCCAGATCCCCTTCGCCGTGCTGCTCGACTGGCTGATCATGCGCCAGCGTCTCGACTTGAGAAAAGTGGCAGGGACGGCGATTTCCATCTCCGGCGTTGCCATTGTCATTGGCCTGCCGAATCAGGCGCCGGGCGCCTTGCCGACGGTCATGATCATCGTCAGCGCCTTCTGCTGGGCGCTGGGTCAGGTACTGGCCCGCAAGCTCGGGCGTGATGATGGCGTGGGCCTGCTCAAGGCCAATGCCTTCGGCAGTGTGCCGCAGCTGGCGCTTGCCACGCTGCTGATCGAACAGGGGCAATGGCATTCGGTCGAAACGGCCACCTGGCTCCAATGGAGCATGCTGGCATTTGTCGGGGTCGTCGGCTTCTATCTGGCCTATATGTGCTGGTTTTCCCTGCTGAGGCAGTGCCGCATGGACGAAGCAGCACCTTTCATATTGCTGATGCCCGTCGTTGGCATTCTGACAGCCGCACTGGTGCTGGGCGAAACCGTCTCAGCTGTCCAGATCGGCGGTGGGATTGTCATCCTTACCGGGCTGCTGATCGTCTCGGGCATCGGCTTTCCCCGCGGCTTGCGGAGCCGCGGCTAAGTTTTCCTGCGCCGCATGTGCTCGTCGAGCCGCGGCATGATTTCCACGAAATTGCAGGGCTTGTGCGTGTAGTCGAGCTGTGGTCTGAGAATGCTGTCCCAGCCGTCGCGGCACGCGCCAGGTGATCCCGGAAGGCAGAAGACATACTTGCCTTTGAATACGCCGGCCGTGGCGCGTGACTGGATGGTCGAGGTGCCGATCTTCGGAAATGAAATCATGTGAAACAGAGTACCGAAGCCTTCGATTTCCTTCTCGAACAGACCACGCGCCGCCTCGATGGTCACGTCGTGTCCCGTCAGCCCGGTGCCACCCGTGGTGATGATGGCATCAATGTCGCTGCGGCCCGCCCAGTCCCGGATGACTCGGCGGATAGCGCGCACGTCATCCTTCACGATCTTGCGCGCAGACAGCAGGTGTCCGGCGGCGGCAATCCGGTCCGACAGGGTCTGGCCAGAGGTGTCATCCTCGAGCGTCCTGGTATTGGATACCGTCAGGACGGCGATCCGGACGGGTATGAATTGCCGCGTTTCACTCATGCTGAAGAAGTCCCATGCCTGCCATTGCAACCCGCTCGCGCCGCTCGGACGCCTGCCGCAAGCCTATCACTGGCAAGGGTCTGACAACAGCCTCGCGCCGTCAGCTCAATGGGCATCCAGCCGCTCGCGCAGTGACAGAAGGTCGCGCCAGGCCAGACGCTTGTTCGTCGGCTGGCGCAGCAGATAGGCTGGATGCAGCGTGGGCAGCAGCGGAATGGTCCGCCCGCCGACACTGGCTGACAGCCACTTGCCGCGAAGCTTGAGAATTCCGTCGCTTCGTCCGGTGAGGCGCTGGGCCGGAGTGGCGCCGAGGCAGACGATGACATCCGGCTTCTGGAGTTCGATGGTGCGCAGCAGGAAAGGCAGGCACATCTGGGTTTCCGCCTCGGTTGGCGTGCGGTTTCCCGGCGGCCTCCAGAACACCGTGTTGGTGATGAAGACCGCGCGCTCACGGTCTTCGGTGGTCCGGTCAAGCCCGATCGCGGCAAGCATCCGGTCAAGCAACTGCCCCGACTTTCCCACGAACGGCCGCCCTTCGATGTCCTCATCCCGTCCTGGGGCCTCGCCAACCAGAAGCACGCGGGCAGCCGGATTGCCGTCAGCGTAGCACAGACGTGTCGCGGTTTTCTTGAGTGGACAGGCGTCGAAGGCGGCGAGTGCAGCTTCGATGTCCGCCAGGCCAGCGCAGTCTGCAGCTGTTCGGCTCTGGGCCGGGGAGGTATCGGGAGACGGCGGCGCGGATCGTTCCGGATCGCGCGGCAGGATTTTCGCTGCGGGCGGCGCCAGACGGTTCGCTGGCGTTTCACAGACGATCTCGTCGGCTCCCATTTCGGAGAGCCAGCGGAGGGCCTCGGCGGCCTGTTGCGGGGTCAATGGGGTCGGGGTGGCATTCATGTCCAAACTGGCGGCTTGTGTGGCATCCTCGGGTTACTATAAACACCCTCGGCGTTTGAAGATAGACGGAGTGGAACTCGTGGAACAGGTCCAGCGCGAGGCAATGGAATATGATGCCGTGATCGTGGGGGCAGGCCCGGCTGGTCTTGCTGCGGCGATCAGGCTGAAGCAGATCAACCCTGAGCTCTCCGTCTGCCTTCTCGAGAAAGGCTCCGAAGTGGGCGCGCACATCCTGTCGGGTGCTGTGATCGACCCTGTCGCCCTCAACGAGCTCATTCCTGACTGGAAGGAGAAAGGCGCGCCGCTCAACACGCCCGTCACCGAAGACCGTTTCTTCATGCTTGGGCCCCAGGGCTATGCGCGTATTCCGAATGCGCTGATGCCTCCTCTGATGAACAACCACGGCAACTATGCAGTCTCGCTCGGCAATGTCTGCCGCTGGCTTTCGCAGCAGGCTGAGGCGCTGGGTGTCGAGATTTATCCCGGCTTTGCCTGTTCTGAACTGCTCTTCCGGGATGACGGTTCGGTCAGGGGCGTCGTGGCCGGTGTCATGGGGATCGGCAAGGACGGCAACCCCAGGGCCGATTTTCAGCCGGGCATGGAACTGGTCGGCAAATATGTTCTTGTTGCCGAAGGCGTGCGTGGGTCGCTTGCCAAGCAGATCATCGCACAGTTCAATCTGGCAGAGGGACGCGAGCCCCAGAAATTCGGCCTTGGCATGAAGGAACTCTGGGAGGTCCCGCCGGAGAATCACAGGCAGGGTCAGGTCACCCACACCATGGGCTGGCCGCTCGGGGTCCGAACCGGCGGCGGCAGCTTCATGTATCACTTCGAGGACAATCTGGTGTCGATCGGACTTGTGGTGCATCTCAACTACGACAATCCCCATCTCTTCCCGTACATGGAGTTCCAGCGCTTCAAGCATCATCCACTGATTGCGCCGGTGTTGCAGGGTGGCCGCCGTATCTCCTATGGCGCGCGTGCCATTACAGAGGGTGGTTTCCAGTCCGTGCCGAAGCTGTTCTTCCCCGGCGGCGCGCTGATCGGCTGCTCGGCCGGCTTCGTGAACGTGCCGCGCATCAAGGGTTCTCACAATGCCATGAAGACCGGCATGCTGGCGGCAGAGGCTGCAGCGGCAGCAATCGCCGCTGGCCGCGCGGGAGATGAACTCTCCGCCTATCAGCAGGCCTATGAGTCCTCCTGGGTGTATCAGGATCTGAAGCGGGTGAAGAACGTCAAGCCGATGTGGTCAAAGCTGGGGCTGGTGGGTGGACTGGCGCTGGGTGGGCTGGACATGTGGATGAACCAGCTGTTCGGCTTCGGACTTGGCACATGGAAGCACGGCAAACCGGATTACGCGACGCTCAAGCCCGCCGACCAGTGCAAGCCGATTGCCTATCCGAAGCCCGATGGCGTGATCTCGTTTGACCGGCTCACCAATGTGGCCTTCTCTGGCACCAATCACGAAGAGGATCAGAAGGTCCATCTCCAGCTCAGGAATGCGGAAATACCCATCGGCGAGAATCTTCCCGTGTTCGACGAGCCTGCCCAGCGCTACTGTCCCGCCGGGGTCTATGAAGTGGTGCGGGAGGAAGGCAAGCCGCCCCGCTTCCAGATCAATCATCAGAACTGCGTTCACTGCAAGACCTGCGACATCAAGGACCCGGCGCAGAACATCACCTGGGTGGTGCCGCAGGGCGGTGAAGGCCCGAACTACCCGAATATGTGACAGCCGCGTCCCGTATCCCGGGCGCGGACCATTGCGGTTTCCCCAAAAACACCGCATTTTCGGGAAAATGCTTCGCCTCAGTTCGGGCTGTCTGCCTCAGCCCGGTTTCGGAAACGGATGACCATGACCGGATATCTCTTGCGTTCCGCTCTTGCGGGCCTTCTTGCATCCATGCTGCCGGTGGCGGCCTTCGCCTATGAACAGCAGGGTACGTCCTCTTCTGGGGATTATCTGGCCGGTCGGACGGCGGCCAAGCTGCGCGACAATGATCTGGCGTCCGGCTATCTCGGCAATGCCCTGAAGGCGGACAGGGGCAATCCCATCCTGACCGAGAAGGTGTTCCTGCTCGAACTCTCCGAGGGCAATTTGCCGGTGGCCGAGACCTATGCGGCGGATGTCCTCAAATTCAACAGTCAGCAGCGCATGGCCCGGATCGTTCTGGGCCTCAAGGAATTCCGTGCCCGCCATTACGCCGAAGCCCGCCGGAATTTCGAGGAATCCGCCTATACGCCGATTGGCGAACTGACCTCATGGCTGCTGATCGCATGGTCACATGCAGGCGAAGGGGATCTGGGCCAGGCCATGAAGGCGCTGGATCATCTCGATGCCAACGAGAGCTTTGCCAATTTCAAGACTTTCCATGGCGGGCTCATCGCCGATTATCTCGGCAATGCCATGCGCGCCGAAGCATCATACCGGAAGGCCTATGAAGAAACGGGAACCTCGCTGCGGGTCGTCCAGGCCTATGGCAATTTTCTCGAGCGCAATGGCCGTGCCGGGGAAGCCGAAAAGATCTACCGCTCCTATCTCGAGGCAGACGAGAATCCGCTGATCCTCGCGGCGCTGAAGCAAAGCGTCGCGAAGCAGAAGCCAAAGCCATTCATCGCTTCGCCGGCGGCGGGTGCGGCAGAGGCGCTCTTCTCCCTGGCAACGTCAATGACGGACGACCAGAGCATCGACGTGGCGCTGCTGTATGCCCGCCTTGGGCTGCCGCTCGCCACGGACAGGGCCGTCTTTGAGACGCTGGTGGGCGACACCTATTCGGACATGAAGCACTACGAAAAGGCGATTGCTGCGTACGAGATGGTGTCCGCCAATTCGCCCCTGCGCTCCAACGCGGAACTCGAGATTGCAGTCAGCCTGCAGCGACTCGGACGCAAGGACGAGGCCATCGCCCGCCTGAAGTCACTCATCGCGCGCGAACCGCAGAACTTTGATGCCATCATGACGCTGGGCAACATCTACCGCGCCAATGAGGACTTCGCCAGCGCGGCCAAGGTTTATGATGATGCAATTGCCGTGATCACCACGCCACTGCCCGGTCACTGGCGCGTCTATTACTATGACGGAATCGCACATGAGCGTCTCAAGCAGTGGGACATTGCCGAGCAACGCTTCCGCAGGTCGCTGGAACTGTCGCCAGACGAGTCAAGCGTACTCAACTATCTCGGCTACTCCATGATCGAGAAGAAGATCAATCTTCCCGAGGCCATGGACATGGTGAAGAAGGCCGTCGAACTGAAACCCAATGACGGCTACATCATCGACAGTCTTGGGTGGGCTTATTTCCAGCTTGGTGATTATGAGCAGGCGGTGACACAGATCGAACGCGCGGTGGAGCTTCTTCCGGCCGATCCAATCATTGCCGAGCATCTTGGCGATGCCTATTGGCGTGTGAACCGCAAGCTGGAAGCCCGGTTCCAGTGGCAGCACGCAATCGACAATGAGCCCGAACCGGAAGACCTCAAGCGCATTCAGGGAAAACTCAAGGATGGCCTTCCCGATGAGCCGCCGGTGACGCCTGCCCAGACGGGCTCGGGCAATACCAACGGGTGAGCGGGGCATCAGGCATTCGGGGTGAGACGCGTGACGCCTTTTTCGCTCCTTGCGCCCGCCAAGATCAATCTCGCGCTGCATGTGCTCGGGCGTCGGTCTGATGGCTACCACGATCTCGACTCCATCGTGGCCTTCGCAGATCGCGGCGATGTTCTGACCTTCAGGCCCGCACAGTCCTTCGACATCACGCCCACGGGTCCTTTCGGCGGCAATCTGCCGCCGCTGGCAGACAACATCATTTACAGGGCCTGGACCATTGCGGGAGAGATTGCCGCGCGGCGGGGGCGCATCCTGCTGCCGGTCACGGTTCAGCTCGAGAAGAATCTTCCGGTCGCATCCGGGATCGGCGGTGGTTCGGCCAATGCGGCAGCGGCGTTAAGGGGATTTCTCCGGTTGGCGGGGATTGACGATCTCGACGATGAGATCATGGCGGCCGGGCTTGGGATCTGTGCCGATGTTCCCGTCTGTCTGGCCGGTGTTGCCTGCCGCATGCGCGGTGTGGGAGAGCATCTGACTCGACTTGCAGGGTTCGAGCCGCTGCAGGCGATACTCGTGAACCCCCTCGTTGCCGTGTCGACACCCGACGTGTTCAGGTCTCTCGGCCTGAGCAAGGGGCAGGGCTTCGGGAGTGCAATCACCGATGAGCGCAATCCGGCCCAGTGGCGCAATGACTTGGCTCCGCCGGCCATCGTGCTCGCCCCGGTCATCGGAGAGATCCTTGAGCGGCTCCGTTCCACGACTGGCGTGCTCAGGGCCTTCATGTCCGGTTCGGGCGCGACCTGCGTGGCGATCTGTGAGACGCCTGATGTCACGCCTCACCTCGACCCACGCTGGTGGATGATGCGAACGGTCTTGGCGTGAGACGTCAGTAGGCGCGGGCCACGCAGAAGTCGACGGCTTCGAGGAGTGCGTCCTTCAATTCGGACTGCGGGAAGATTGCCAGCGCGTCGCGTGCGATGTCACCATAATGGTTTGCGCGTTCCACCGTGTCGGTCAGTGCGCCGTGGCGCTCCATCAGCTTGCGGGCGTAGTTGAAATCATCTGACGTCTGGTTGCCTTCTTCGAGCGCGCGCTTCCAGAAGTTGCGTTCCTCGGCGGCGCCGCGGCGATAGGACAGCACAACCGGCAGCGTGATCTTGCGCTCGCGGAAGTCGTCGCCCACGCCCTTGCCGAGCTTCTCGGTTGAGCCTGAATAATCGAGTGCGTCATCAATGAGTTGGAAGGCCACGCCGAGATTGCGGCCATAGGATTCGAGAGCTGCCTGCTCGCTGTGCGGGCGGTTCGCAACCACGGCGCCAACCTCCGCGGCGGCAGCAAAAAGCGCTGCGGTCTTGGCTACGATCACCTGCATGTAGGCATCTTCGGTGGTTGATGTGTCCTGCGAAACAGACAACTGCAATACCTCGCCTTCGGCAATGACGCAGGCTGCATTGGACAGGATCCGCAGAGCCTCGAGCGAGCCCGTTTCCACCATCATCTTGAAGGCCTGGCCCAGCAGATAATCACCCACCAGCACGCTCGCCTGGTTGCCCCAGATGACACGCGCCGCCTGCTTGCCGCGGCGCAGGTCGCTCTCGTCGACGACATCATCGTGGAGCAACGTCGCCGTATGCATGAATTCCACGGAAGTCGCGAGTTTCAAATGGTTTTCACCTTCGAAGCCGCACATGCGCGCGGCGGCGAGCGTCAACATCGGACGGATGCGCTTGCCGCCGGAATTGATAAGATGGCTGGCAATTTCGGGGATGAGCTCGACATGACTGCGGGCATGCGAGAGGATCGCTTCATTGACGCGGTCCATGTCGGCGGCGGTGAGCCTCACCAGTGGCTCGATGCTGGCCCGCTTCTTGTTGCCCGACCCATCGAGCGGAATGACGACTCCCATGGGGGACTACCTTCGCAATTTTCCGTGCCGGGCGTTAAAGCACAGCTCACCACAGGGGCCAACCCATGCTTTGCGCCATGCAGCCGCTGCCGGTAACATCGCGATAACCTTAAGGTCGTAATTTGCCAATGATGGAATCACCTGACACCACCTCCTCCGCCGCGGGTGCTGTTCCGGCATCACTGTCGGAAGATGGCTTTCTAGGCGGCCGATTGCGTATCCTCCAGCCGGAAAAGGGTTTTCGGGCCGGGATCGATTCTGTCTTTCTCGCGGCGAGCATCCCCTGCGCGGAGGGCGAATCCGTGTTCGAGGCGGGAATTGGCGCGGGCGTTGCCGCGCTCTGCCTGCTCGCCCGCCAGCCCAGACTGCATGTGACCGGCATCGAGATGGCTGCCCGCTACGCCATGCTCTGCGAGGAAAATGCCCGCCGGAACGGGCACTTGGCAAATCTCCGCGTGATCCGGGCCGACCTCCGCGACGCGCTCCGCCGGGACATGGTCAGCATGCCCCAGGCCGGCAGCTTCCAGCATGCCATGGCCAACCCGCCGTTCCACGACGAGGCCAAGACCACCGCATCTCCCAACCCGCTGAAATCAAAAGCAAATGCCTTTGGCGGAGATGATCTGGAGATGTGGATGAAGTTGCTCCACGCGATGCTGGCGCCGCGCGGCAGCGTCACCCTTGTCAACCGCGCCGAGGCACTTGGCCGCATTCTGGCCGTGATGGACAACCGCTTCGGCGACATCCGCATCGCGCCGCTCTATCCGCGCCGGGGCGCGCCGGCCTCGCGGGTCATCGTCCAGGGCATCAAGGGCTCCAAGGCGCCGCTCCAGATTCTCCAGGGACTTCAATTACATGGCGACGGAAACGGGTTCACGCCCGAAGCCGAAGCGGTGCTGCGCGGCGGCGCTGCCTTCCCGCTGCGCTGACCGCGTCCAGACCGATGCCCGCGGCCAAGCCCCTGATCTGGCATGACTTTGCCTCGGGCCTCTGGAATCGCGTGCATTGTGGTCGGGTTTCGGCCTATGATCGTAGCAACAAGGGTTCATTGGAGGATCCGATGGTTGTTCTGAAGACATTGGCGGTCGCCGCCGTAGCGTTTTTGACGCTGTTTTCGATGCTGTTCGTGATGCGCGGGATGCAAGCCGCAAAGGTACGGGTGCGCCCACGCGCCGCCGCCCCGCAGCGTCCGCGCCGCCTCCGCCAGGACCCGCGCTCCGGCGTCTATTACCCCGAGGATTGAGCCGCCGCCCCGCCGCGCAACCCAAAGGCGCGGCGCCGGACGGCCCCTGACGGCGCATGACGCTCCATCCCACGACATCCTTCCAGGACCTGATCCTCACGCTCCACCAGTACTGGGGCTCGAAGGGCTGCGTCATCCTGCAACCCTACGACATGGAGGTGGGGGCCGGCACCTTCCACCCGGCCACCACGCTGCGCTCGGTGGGGCCGAAGCCCTGGGCCGCGGCCTATGTGCAGCCCTCGCGCCGCCCCAAGGACGGCCGCTATGGCGAGAACCCCAACCGGCTGCAGCACTACTACCAGTATCAGGTCATCATGAAGCCCTCGCCGCCCGACCTGCAGGCGCTCTACCTGGGCTCGCTGGCGGCGATCGGCATTGACCACAAGTTGCACGACATCCGCTTCGTCGAGGACGACTGGGAGAGCCCGACGCTGGGTGCCTGGGGCCTGGGCTGGGAAGTGTGGTGCGACGGCATGGAGGTCTCGCAGTTCACCTACTTCCAGCAGGTGGGCGGGCTCGACTGCGCGCCGGTCTCGGGCGAGCTCACCTACGGGCTCGAACGCCTGGCCATGTATGTGCAGGGCGTGGACAATGTCTATGACCTGAACTTCAACGGCGGCACGGGCGACCGGCGCATCTCCTATGGCGACGTCTTCCTGCAGGCCGAGCAGGAATATTCGCGCTACAATTTCGAGCATGCGGATACGGAGATGCTGCTGCGGCACTTCGCCGACGCCGAGGCCGAATGCCGCGCGCTGCTGGCCGAGGGCGAACGCGACGGACGGCATGTGCTGGCGCTGCCGGCCTATGACCAGTGCATCAAGGCCTCGCACAGCTTCAACCTGCTGGACGCGCGGGGCGTGATCTCGGTGACCGAGCGGCAGGCCTATATCCTGCGCGTGCGCGAACTCGCCAAGGGCTGCTGCGAGGCCTGGAGCAAGACCGCGGGCGGCGGGGCCTGAGGGGCTCAAGGGGCGCTTCCGCCCCTGGTGATGAGGCCCCGGCCTCTCATGACGAATCAGGTGCGATACGGCATGAGGATACATCAGCCGCGGGTCCATCGCGTCTGGGGGAGGTTTCCATGAGACGCGGACTTTGTATTTTGATCGGCGCTGTGTCTGGCGTCATGGTGTCGGCGGACCCGCTCGCGGCGGGCGAGAAGGACGCGTTCTCGAACGCAAGCCTCGCGGGCAGCTATGTCTACAGCAACTCGAGCGATGGCGTGGCGAGCTTCGGCGTCATCGCCTTTGACGGCGAGGGCGGGGTCAATCTCGACATCCGTATCAATGCTCCGCAGGCCGATGGACAGCGCACGACGATCGCCGCACAGGGCAGCGGCCGATTTTCGGTCAGCCCCAACGGCATCGGGACCGCCGACATCACCATCAGCAATGGCCCGATGGCCCGCCTCGATTATGACTTCATCATCGTCGACGCCGACGACGGTCTTGCCGAGGAGGTGTTTGCGGTCCTGCGCACCGGCGGCGTGAACAACCAGCTCGTCCATCCGACCTGGTCGCGGCGGAGCGCAGAGGGCAGCGACTGAGACCTGCTGCGCTAGGCGCAGCCCGGCTGATGCGGAATTGTTCCTCGGCTTCCGGTCAGATCTCTGATGCCGGGGTGATCGCCGGGAGAAGCCGAGCTTCGGTGCCAGAGAGAGGACGACGAGCAAAAATCATTCAAAGTGATAATTAGTGTATTACACTTTAAGATAGTGTGGTATCCTGGTCAGGATGGAGGTGTCATGAAACCCGCAGGACAAATGACCCTGACCCTGACAAGCGAACTGGAGCAGTTTGTTCTGGAGCAGGTGAAACGCGGCGCGTTCGCCTCCAGCAGTGAATACATCCGTGGCCTGGTGCGCGAGCGGTACACCAGGGAACGTGACCGCGAAGCTCGCCTGAAGTCTCTCGATGAGGCGCTGGCCCGCGGCCTGGCGGATGCCGAGGCGGGTCGCACCCTGCCGCTTGAGGATGCGTTTCGCAAACTCAGGGCGGAGCTGGATATTGCTGGAACGAACACCGGAGAATGATTCCGGTCGTCTTCGCGGAGGCGGCCTATGCCGGTCTTCTCGAGATTGCACGCACCATTGCCCGAGATGACCCGGAACGCGCGCTGTCATTCGTGGCCGAGCTTGAAGACCGCTGCATGCGTCTTGGCCATATGCCGGAGTCGTTTCCGCTGGTGCCGGGCTGGGAAGCGCTGGGCATTCGCCGGCGCAGCCATGGCGCCTATCTGATCTTCTACCGGCTGAGTGGCGGGAAGGTTGAAATCATCCATGTGCTTCATGGCGCCCGTGACTACGAGGAGATTCTGGGCGATGCCGTCCGGTGACGGGTTGGACTTGGAACCGGAATCCCTGTAGTCAGCGGGCTCCACGTAGCCAGGAGCTGAACCATGTCCGATCCCGTCATCGCCCAGAAGTCGCCGATTCCCGTCGAGGTGGAGGCCGGCAAGGACTATTGGTGGTGCAGCTGCGGCCAGTCCAAGAACCAGCCCTTCTGCGACGGCTCGCACAAGGGCACATCCTTCACACCGATGAAATGGACAGCCGACGCCACCGGCCGCCGCTTCTTCTGCGCCTGCAAGCACAGCAAGCATCAACCCCTCTGCGACGGCGCCCACAAGGATCTCTGAGGGCCGCGGAGCCTGCCGATGCCTGAATTGCTGATCGAACTGTTTTCCGAGGAAATCCCCGCCCGCATGCAGCAAAAGGCGGCCGACGACCTGCGCCAGATGGTGACCGGCGCGCTGGTGGAGGCTGGCCTCACCTATGAGGGCGCACAGGCCCATGGCGGGGCGCGGCGTCTGGTCCTGTCGGTCGAGGGGCTCGATGCCAAGGCGGCCGATGTCGCTGAGGAGCGCAAGGGCCCGCGCGTCGATGCGCCGCCGGCGGCGATCGAGGGCTTCCTGAAATCGACTGGACTCCGGCTCGATCAGCTGACGGTCCAGGACGACAAGAAGGGACAGTTCTACCTCGCGATGATCCGCAAGCCCGGACGCGAGGCTCCCGAGATCATCGCCGGGATCGTGCCGGACGTCATCCGGCGCTTTCCCTGGCCCAAGTCCATGCGCTGGGGTTCGGGCGCGCTCCGCTGGGTGCGGCCGCTTCATTCGATCATCTGCACCTTCGACGGCGAGGTCGTGCCCTTCGAAATCGAAGGCATCCGGAGCGGCCATGTCACGCGCGGCCACCGCTTCATGGGCGCGCAGGCGATCGAGGTGCGCCGCTTCGAGGACTATTGCCTCAAGCTCAACCGCGAATTCGTGATCGTCGATGCGCATCAGCGGCAGGACACGATCCGCGCCGAAGCGCGCAACCTGTCCTTTGCGCAAGGGCTGGAGCCGATCGAGGACGAGGGCCTCCTCAAGGAAACGGCGGGCCTCGTCGAATGGCCGGTGGTGCTGATGGGCAGCTTCGACGACAGCTTCCTCGCCGTGCCGCCCGAGGTCATCGCCACCTCGCTCAAGACCCACCAGAAATGCTTCGCCCTGCGCAGCACGGCCACAGGCGGGCTGGCCAGCCGCTACCTGCTCGTCTCCAACATGATCGCGCCCGATGGCGGCAAGACCATCATCGCGGGCAACAACAAGGTGATCGCCGCGAGGCTCTCGGATGCCCGCTTCTTCTGGGACCAGGACCGCAAGGTGAGGCTCGGGGACTGGGCGAAGAAGCTCGATGCCATCACCTTCCACGCGAAGCTGGGGAGCCAGGGCGCGCGCGTCCAGCGCATCGAAGAGCTCGCGGCCGGGATCGCCAAGACCATCGGTGCCGATGTCGAGAAGACGAGGCTGGCGGCAAGGCTCGCCAAGGCCGATCTCGTCACCGGCATGGTGGGCGAGTTCCCGGAACTGCAGGGCGTGATGGGCCGCTATTATGCGCTCGACCAGGGAATCGATCCGGATGTCGCGGATGCCATCCGCGACCACTACAAGCCGGTCGGGCCCTCCGACACGATCCCGGTCTCGAAGGTGGGGCAGGCCGTGGCGCTGGCCGACAAGCTCGACACGCTGACCGGGTTCTGGTCGATCGACGAGAAGCCCACGGGTTCGAAGGACCCTTACGCGCTGCGACGCGCGGCGCTGGGCGTGATCCGGATCATTCTCGACAAGGGCCTGCGTCTGCCGCTTGGCTTCTGCGGCGCGGATCTGCTCTCCTTTTTCGCCGACCGGCTCAAGGTGCATCTCAAGGAGCAGGGCCTGCGCCACGATCTGATCGATGCCGTCTTCGCGCTGGGGAACCAGGACGATCTGGCACTGGTCGTCAAGCGCGTCGAGGCGTTGTCAGCCTTCCTCGAAACCGATGACGGCCGGAACCTGCTTGCCGGCGTCAAGCGCGCCTCCAACATCCTGCGCATCGAGGAGAAGAAGGACGGCCGCGCCCATGACGGCGACGTGCACATCAACCAGCTCATCAAGGGCGAGGAAAAGGCGCTGCACGCGGCCATCAACCAGGCCATGGGCCAGACGCGGCGGGCGGTCGAACACGAGGATTTCGCCGCCGCCATGGCGGCACTCGCCAGGCTGCGGGCACCCGTCGATGACTTCTTCGCGCATGTGACCGTCAACGACAAGGACGCCACCTTCCGCGAGAACCGCCTGCGGCTGCTGAACCGCATCCGCGCGGCGACCGCCGAAGTGGCGGATTTCTCACGGATCGAGGGCTAGGCGAGTTCCGTCCCGCGCGTCCGCGGGCTGCACGGCTCCCATGCAGGGGCCGGGCTATCGCGGCGCGGGCATACGGGCTAAGCCAGATCCACATTCCGGACCCGAGATGACCGCCACAACCGCTCCCACGCCCGACAGCCGCCATGCCTGGATCAGGCTCTCCGTATCGCTCATCCTCGCGGTGGTGGGCGGCATCGGGCTGTGGCTCGCCGTCGTCGTGCTGCCGACCATCCAGGCGGAATTCGGCGTCGACCGCGCGGGCGCCTCGCTGCCCTATACCGCGACCTTCATCGGCTTTGCGGCGGGCGGCTTCGTCATGGGCCGCGTCGCCGACCGCTTCGGCATCCTCGTGCCGGTGTCGATTGCCGGCGTGGCGCTGGGCATCGGGTTCTTCCTCGCCTCCATCGCGCAGAGCTACTGGCAGTTCGTGATCGTGCAGGCGGTGTTCATCGGGTTTCTCGGCAGCGCGGCCACCTTCGGGCCGCTGGTTGCGGATGTATCGCAGTGGTTCCTGCGCCAGCGCGGCATCGCGGTCGCCATCGTGGCGAGCGGCAACTACATCGCCGGCACGATCTGGCCGCCCTTCATGCAGGCCGCGATCGAGAGCTATGGCTGGCGCACGACCTATCTGGCCATCGGCATCCTCTGCGTCGTCATCATGCTGCCGCTGGCACAATTGCTGCGGCGGCGACCGCATTTCCACGATACGGCAAGCCCGGCGAGCCGGCAGTCTGGCGAGAAAGGCCTGCTGCCCAGCCACCCGCTGCTGTTCCCGGCACTGGTGCTGGCAGGGCTGTCCTGCTGCGTCGCCATGTCGATGCCGCAGGTTCACATCGTCGCCTATTGCGCCGACCTCGGCTACGGGCCGGCGCGTGGCGCGGAAATGCTCTCGCTGATGCTGGGCTTCGGCGTGCTGAGCCGGCTCGCCTCGGGCCTCATCGCCGACCGCATCGGCGGGCTGGCGACGCTGATCGCCGGATCCTTCATGCAGATGCTGGCTCTGCTGTTCTACATTCCCTTCGACGGGCTCACCTCGCTCTACATCGTCTCGGCGGTGTTCGGCCTGTCGCAGGGCGGCATCGTGCCGAGCTATGCGCTGATCATCCGCGACCATTTCCCGGCGCGCGAGGCGGGCCGGCGCATAAGCACCGTGCTCACCGCCACGGTCTTCGGCATGGCGCTGGGCGGCTGGATGTCGGGCGAGATCTATGACTGGACCGGTTCCTACACGGCGGCCTTTCTCAATGGCGTGGCGTGGAACGTGCTCAACCTCGGCATCGCGCTGTGGATCCTGATGGGACGCCGCCCGGCCGCGCCGCTGCGCGCTGCCACCGCCTGAGATCCCGCCCGCCCTGCGGCGGGGGCGATGCCGCATGTGCGATATTGCATTGCAACCGGACCCTGCCTGTGGTTTTCTGAGCTGAGGCCATCGGCCGCTACCACTCCCATGCCTGTTCAAACGCAACGGAAAGTCCGTGTCATGGCGGCATCGTCTCCGAAATATGTCTATGGGTTTGGCGGCGGCGCAGCCGAGGGCCGCGCCGGGATGAAGGCGCTGCTCGGCGGCAAGGGCGCCAATCTGGCTGAAATGGCCAATCTCGGCCTTCCGGTGCCGCCGGGCTTCACGATCTCGACCGAGGTCTGCACCGCCTATTCAAGCAATGACCGCGCCTACCCGCCGGGCCTCGACGCCGAGGTCGCCGCGGCGCTGACGGCTGTCGAGGCGCGCGTCGGCGCGCGCTTCGGCGACGCCGCAAACCCGCTGCTGGTTTCGGTGCGCTCGGGGGCGCGCGCCTCGATGCCGGGAATGATGGATACGGTGCTGAACCTGGGGCTCAATGACGAGACGGTCGAAGGCCTTGCCGCCCGCTCGGGCGACCGGCGCTTCGCCTATGACAGCTACCGCCGCTTCATCAGCATGTATGCCGACGTGGTGCTGGGCGTCGATCATGCCGAGTTCGAGGACATTCTCGGTGGCTTCAAGGACGAGCGCGGCTATGCGCTCGACACCGAGGTCACGGCGGATGAGTGGCGGGGCCTCATCGCCCGCTACAAGACGCTCGTCGAGCAGGAGACCGGCAAGCCCTTTCCGCAGGACGTGGCGGCTCAGCTGTGGGGCGCCATCGGCGCAGTCTTCGCTTCCTGGAATGGTGCGCGCGCCATCACCTACCGCAAGCTCAACGCCATTCCCGAGGACTGGGGAACGGCCGTCAATGTGCAGGCCATGGTGTTCGGCAACATGGGCGTGCGCTCGGCGACCGGCGTGGCCTTCACGCGCAACCCGGCGACGGGTGCGCGCGAGCTCTATGGCGAATTCCTCGTCAATGCCCAGGGCGAGGATGTCGTGGCGGGTATCCGCACGCCGCAGAACATCACCGAGAAGGCGCGCATCGAGGCGGGCTCGGCGCTGCCCTCGCTCGAGGCCCTGATGCCGGACACCTTCGCCGAACTCCGCCAGACCTTTGATCTGCTCGAGCGCCATTACCGCGACATGCAGGACATGGAATTCACCATCCAGGACGGCAAGCTGTGGATGCTGCAGACCCGCACCGGCAAGCGCACCGCGCGCGCCGCGCTGAAGATCGCAGTCGACATGGCGGGCGAGGGCCTGATCAGCCGCGACGAGGCGATCCTGCGCATCGATCCGGTCTCGCTCGACCAGCTGCTGCACCCTACGCTCGATCCGAGGGCCAGGCGCGATGTGATCGCCACCGGGCTTCCCGCCTCGCCGGGCGCGGCCTCGGGCGAGATCGTGTTCGACGCCGACGAGGCCGGGCGTCTCAAGGCGCTGAATCGCAGGGTGATCCTGGTGCGCATCGAAACCAGCCCGGAAGACATTCATGGCATGCACGCCGCCGAGGGCATTCTCACCACCCGCGGCGGCATGACCTCGCACGCCGCCGTGGTGGCGCGCGGCATGGGCAAGCCCTGCGTCTCAGGCGCCGGCGCGCTGCGCATCGACTATCAGACGGGCACGCTCGCGGTGATGGGCATGGTGCTGCGCAAGGGCGAGACCATCACCATCGACGGCAGTTCAGGCCAGGTCATGAAGGGCGAGGTGGCGACCATCAAGCCCGAGCTTTCGGGCGACTTCGCCACGCTCATGGGATGGGCGGACGGCGTGCGGCGCATGGGCGTGCGGGCCAATGCCGAAACCCCGCTCGATGCCCGCGCGGCTCGCGACTTCGGCGCCGAGGGCATCGGGCTGTGCCGCACCGAGCACATGTTCTTCGAGGCCGGCCGCATCGTTGCGGTGCGCGAGATGATCCTCGCCGACAAGCCGGCCGCCCGCCGCGCCGCGCTGGCCAAGCTGCTGCCGATGCAGCGCCAGGACTTCATCGAGCTGTTCGAGATCATGGCCGGGCTTCCCGTCACCATCCGGCTGCTCGATCCGCCGCTGCATGAGTTCCTGCCGCAGGCCGATCATGAGATCGAGGAGGTGGCCGAGCAGATGGGTGCCAATCCCGACACGCTGCGCGCCCGCGTCGCCGAGCTCAAGGAATTCAACCCGATGTTGGGCCACCGCGGGGTCCGGCTGCTGATCTCCTATCCGGAGATTGCCGAGATGCAGTCCCGCGCCATCTTCGAGGCGGCCACCGAGGTGGCCCGGCGCGGCGGCAAGGCGCCCATCCCCGAGGTCATGGTGCCGCTTGTCGCCTCGCGCAACGAACTCGACCGGGTGAAGCAGGTGATCGATGCCGTCGCCCGCCAGGTGGCGAGTGAAACCGGCGTGACCATCGCCTATTCGGTCGGCACCATGATCGAGCTGCCGCGCGCGGCGCTGCGCGCCGCCGAGATCGCCGAATCCGCGGATTTCTTCTCCTTCGGGACCAACGACCTGACCCAGACCACCTTCGGCATCAGCCGCGACGATGCCGCCCGGTTCATCGGTGAATACACCACCAAGGGCGTGTTCAAGACCGACCCGTTCATCTCGCTCGATACCGAGGGGGTGGGCGAACTGGTGCGGCTCGGCGCCGAGCGGGGCCGCCACGCCCGGCCGGGGCTCAAGACCGGCATCTGCGGCGAGCATGGCGGCGACCCGGCCTCGATCGCCTTTTGCGAGACGCTCAAACTTGACTATGTGTCATGTTCACCCTTCCGGGTGCCCATCGCACGCCTAGCAGCTGCTCGCGCAAGCCTTTTGAAAGATTGAGCTTTTTCAATTCGCGCCAGGGTCGTAACAGGCTCTTAACCACACCTCGTTTCAGGTTGAAAAACGGCTCGTTCGGGTTGCCCGGATGGTTAAGCCATGTTAAACGCTGCGGCCAGTGACGACCGCGCTTTAACAATGCCGCAACATATGTGGCTCACGGTATGTCGAGGGGAAGTGACGAAAACACCGCGCAAAGCAGGGCTGGCCGCCCGCCCGACACGCATCCAGGATAGCGCCTCCGCCAGGAGACGCGGCACGGCCGCCGGTTATGGGGCAATGGCTCTCGGCGGCGCGATGCTGGTCGTGGCCTTCGCCTTTGCGGGTCACTACATGGGCCAGAACGCCATCGCCCATAATGCCGAGCCGGGCGACATGATCGAGGGCCTGTCGGAACCCACGTCCAACCTCCTCGCCAAGGGCTCTCTGGTGCCCGGTGCCGATAGTCTGACGACGGTCAACAAGACCAGTTTCGGCCTTCAAACGGTGGCCGGCGACGGCAAGAGCGACCTGGTGGTCGCTGAGCAGCAGACGGTGCGGATCGTTCCGGCGTCGGTCAATCTGCGCCCCGGCGATGACGAGCTGGACCAGAAGCCGGTACTGACGCCGCCGGGTTCCAAGGTCGTGCAGGTGATCGCGCTGGAGCGCAGCACGGTTGCCAAGCGCGTCAAGAGCGCCAAGAGCAAGGAAGCCCAGAAGGCCATTGCCCAGCGCCGCTCCCAGCAGGCCGAAGAAAATTGCCTCGCCCGCGCGGTCTATTTCGAGGCGCGTTCGGAAACGGAACTCGGCCAGCTGGCGGTTGCCAAGGTCATTCTCAACCGCGTCAAGGACCCGGAATATCCCAAGACCATCTGCGGCGTGGTCTATCAGGGCTCGGGCCGGCGCAACTCCTGCCAGTTCTCCTTCGCCTGCGATGGCCTGCCGGATGATGTGCGCAGCGCCTCCGCCTGGGCCCATGCCAAGAGCATCGCCCAGCGGGCGATCGCGGGCGACGCACAGGCTGCGGCCATCGGCACGGCCACCAACTATCACGCCGACTATGTGAAACCGCGCTGGGCCAAGAGCATGAAGCGGCTGATCAAGATCGGCCGCCACGTCTTCTACGAAGATTCGTGACCCGGCCCGTCAGGGCCTCAGGATGAAGGGTGTGCCCTCGAAGGCATCGGCGCCGCGTCCGATGCTGGCCACAGCCTTGACCATGCGGCCCTGACGACCCAGCACCTCATCAGCCAGTGAGACAATCAGCCGGTTGGGTGTTGCCGAGGGCGAGGCCGCGCGCAATTCCTGGGCCAGCGCCTCTTCATCGGCCTGCGGCCGGAACAGGCAAAGCGCTGTATAGGCCGCCGCGGTGGACCGGCTGATGCCGGCCCAGCAATGGATCAGCATCGGGTCGGCCCTGTCCCAACTGTCCAGAAAGGCAATGAGCCGTTCGGCATCGCGCGCCGTTGGCGGCGTGTGACCCTCCATGGGCAGGGCAATGTCATGGAAGAAGAGCCTGAGGTGCCGGTCCGGGGCGATGCCGCCGGGTGGCTCGTCGCCGGTATCGGGTGACAGCAGGGTCACCACATGGCTGACGCGGTGGCGGGCGACGAGGGGTTCAACCTGGCTCAAGGGGCAGACGATGATCATGGCGCGTGTCTTCGGAATGTAGCGAGATAGAGTGCGGATGCGGCGGTGGGCGCGAGCGGTTCGAGGCTCGTGAAGCGGGCGGACCCTTCGCCGGCAAGGCCGGCAGGGCGGCCGAAGAATTTCTCCGCCTCCACGAGGCTGAAACCGGCAAGCTGGGTGGCCTCCAGATAGGCGGCGATGCGGTCGCAGGCCTTGATGAAGGCCTCGGCAGACGTGGGGAGTGCGGGCGGAAGTCCGAAGCGGATGTGGATCGCCGCGAGAAGGCGGTTCTCGAAGGCCTTGTAGTCGAGTCCCAGCGCCGCCTTGAAGGGCGAGATCATGTCGCCCACGACATATTCCGGCGCATCATGCAGCAGCGCTGCAAGACGCTGCGCGCTGGTCAGCGCGGGATCGAGATGTGCGGCGATGTCGTGCACAAGGACGCAATGCTGGGCCACCGAGAAGGCGTGGTCGCCGCGCGTCTGTCCGTTCCAGCGGGCAACGCGCGCCAGGCCATGGGCGATGTCCTCGATCTCGATGTCGAGCGGCGAGGGATTGAGCAGGTCCAGCCTGCGGCCCGAGAGCATGCGCTGCCAGGCGCGGGGCGGCTCAGCCTTTCGCGGCATGTTTCACGGCTTCGTGGCGGTGGCAGTCCACCAGATGATCATTGACCAGTCCGCAGGCCTGCATGAAGGCATAGACGATGGTGGGTCCGACGAAGCGGAAACCGCGCCGCTGCAGGTCTTTCGATACTTTCTCCGCAAGTGGTGTCTTTGCGGGAATCTCGCTCATGCTGCGGATCCTGTTCTGCACAGGCCTGCCATCGACGAAGTTCCAGAGATAGGCTGAGAAATCAGGGATCGCGAGACAGGCCTGCGCATTGCTGACACTGGCCTCGATCTTCAGCCGGTTGCGCACGATGCCGGCATCCTGCATCAGCGCCGCGCACTTCGCTGGCGTGTAGCGCGCCATTTTCGCCGCGTCGAAGCCGTCGAAGGCGCGGCGGAAGTTGTCGCGCTTCCTGAGAATGGTGATCCACGACAGGCCGGCCTGAAAGCCATCGAGGAGGAGCTTCTCGAACAGCGCCTGCGCATCATATTCGGGCACTCCCCATTCCTCGTCGTGATAGGCGACGTAGAGCGGATCCGTGCCGCACCAGTTGCAGCGGCAGAGGCCGTCGTCATGGCGGAGCGCGCTCACTCAGACACCTGGAACGTCATAACGGGCCCATTGCGGCTTCATCACCTTCAGCGCGACACCGTCCGCCATGAGCGGCGAGGCTGCGTCCGCCAGCCGGTCCAGGCGTATCAGCGCCAGCGCATGATCGCCCGCGCCTGAAAGCAGCGTGCCGATCTGCTTCTCGTCAGACAGGATCTCGGTTCCCGTCGGCGGGGTCTTGCCGGACAGGGCCACCGGCAGGATCCGGCTGCGTGCCGTGCCACGATGCTCCATGCGCGAGACCACTTCCTGGCCGACATAGCAGCCCTTGCGGAAGCTCACCCCGCCCAGCTGGTCGAGATTGGCCTCATGGGGGAAGAATTCGCCCGAGCCCAGATCAGCCTCCGTATCGGCAAGGCCCAGCGCGATGCGGACTGCGTCATAGCCCTCCGCCACAGCCTCCGGCATCCCGCCGATCACGCGCCAGCCCAGAGACGGGGTGCGAGGGTCCGGGAAACCGCCCGGGCATTCATGCGGCGACACGCCGACAACCAGATCCGGACGGTCGGTGATCTCGACGGCGGCGCGGAGCCTGTAGAGCGCAAGCCGTTTCCGCAGATCCGGCAGCTGGACCGCAGCGCAATCAAGGAGGAACCCATCCCCCCGCCGCAGCACCAGCATGTCGGACAGGATCTTGCCCTGCGGCGAGAGCAGGGCGGCATAGGTGGCAGCGCCCTCGGACAGATGTTCGATATCCGCCGTCAGCAGATTGTGCAGGAAATGGGCAGCCTCCGGGCCGGTGACGGCCAGGACGGCGCGGCCGGGAAGCCGGCCAGCCCGAAAATCAATGTCATTCATCGCTGTTGCTTCGTTTCCAAACCACATTTACGAAGGCCTTGCACAGCATTCAAGGAGCGCCATGACCATCCACGCCGAATTGATCCTGAAGGGCGGTACCGTCGTCAACCATGACGGTGTGGCCCAACGCGACATCGCGGTGGCGGGAGGCCGGATCCTCGGGCTGGGCTCCTATGGCTCTGCGCAGGCGGGCGAGGTCGTGGACTGCACCGGGCTGCACATCCTGCCTGGCGTCATCGACAGCCAGGTACATCTGCGCGAGCCGGGGGCCGAGCACAAGGAAGACCTCGAAACTGGCGGGCGGGCGGCCGTGATGGGCGGCGTGACCGGTGTCTTCGAGATGCCGAACACCAGCCCGCTCACCACCTCGGCGGAAACGCTGGCGGACAAGGTGAGGCGGGCGACGAACCGCATGCACTGCGACTTCGCCTTCTTCATGGGCGGCACGCGCGAGAATGCGCATGAGCTGGGCGAGTTCGAGCGGCTTCCTGGCTGTGCCGGCGTCAAAGTGTTCATGGGCTCCTCCACCGGCGCGCTGCTGGTCGAGGATGACGGCGGCGTGGCCGCGATCCTGAAGAACATCCGCCGCCGCGCCTCGTTCCACTCGGAAGACGAGTTCCGGCTCAACGACCGCAAGCATCTGCGCGTCGAGGGCGACCCGGCAAGCCATTATGTCTGGCGCGACGCGGAAGCCGCAAGGCTTTGCACCGAGCGGCTGTTGCGTCTGGCGCGGGACGCAGGCAAGCGCATCCATATTCTCCACATTTCGACGGCGGATGAATTCCCGCTGCTTGCCGCCAACCGCGACATCGCGACGGTGGAGGTGACGCCCAATCACCTGACATTCACCTCGGACGACTATGCGCGGCTCGGCAATCTGCTGCAGATGAACCCGCCGATGCGTGAGCCGCATCATCGTGACGGCATTTGGCGGGCGCTGACATCAGGGCTTGTTGATGTGCTGGGCTCGGATCACGCGCCCCATACGCTGGAGGAAAAGGCCAAGCCCTACCCTGCCTCGCCCTCGGGCATGCCCGGCGTGCAGACGCTGGTTCCGGTCATGCTCGATTATGTCAACCGCGGGCTGCTCACGCTAGAACGCTTTGTGGATCTCACCTCGCACGGGCCGAACCGGATCTTCGGCATGGCCGGCAAGGGCCGCATCGCAGAGGGTTACGATGCCGACTTCACCATCGTCGACATGAAGGCCACCCGTACCATTTCCAACGACTGGATCGAAAGCCGCTGCAAATGGACGCCGCATGATGGCCGCCGCGTCACCGGCTGGCCGGTCGGCACCATGGTGCGCGGCCGCATGGCGATGTGGAATGGCGAGATCCTCGGCAGGGCTGAAGGCCAGCCGATCCGCTTCACCGAAGCTCTCTGAAAGGAACCCCGATGTCTTTCCGCGCCATTCTCATCAGCAAGACCGACAGCGGCCAGAAGGCCGAAATCACGCGCCTCGAGGAGGCCGATCTCATGGAAGGCGATGTCACGGTCGATGTCACGCATTCCTCCGTCAACTACAAGGATGGGTTGGCAATCACCGGCAAGGCGCCCATCGCACGGCGCTTTCCGCTGATCCCGGGCATTGATTTCGCGGGCGTGGTGCGCAGTTCCAGCCATCCACGCTGGAAGGCCGGCGATCAGGTGGTGCTCAATGGCTATGGCGTGGGCGAAGGCCACCACGGAGGCTTTGCGGAAGTGGCGCGGGTGAGCGGCGATTGGCTGGTGCCGGTGCCCAAGGGCTGGACGGCGGCAGACTGCATGTCGGTCGGCGTTGCCGGTTATACCGCCATGCTCTGCGTGATGGCACTGGAGGAACAGGGCGTGAAGCCAGCCGACGGAGACATTCTGGTGACTGGCGCGGCGGGTGGTGTCGGTACCACGGCGATCGTGATCCTCGCCAAGCTCGGCTACCGCGTGATCGCGTCCACCGGGCGCATGTCCGAGGAACCGTTCCTGAAAGGCCTGGGTGCTGCGGGCGTGGTTGACCGCAACGAGTTCAACGGGCCGGTGAAGCCGCTCGCCAAGACGCGGTGGGCGGGCTGTGTCGATTCGGTGGGCTCAGTGACGCTGGCCAACGTCATCTCGCAGATGAACCCGGAGGCGACCGTCGCGGCCTGCGGCCTCGCCCAGGGCATGGATCTTCCCACCAATGTGGCGCCCTTCATCCTGCGGGGCGTGAAGCTTGTCGGCATCAATTCGGTCTCAACCCCGATGCCCCGGCGCCTGAAAGTATGGGACCGGCTGGTCAAGGACCTCGATCTCGAGAAGCTCCATGCGCTGACAACGCATGTGTCGCTCGACGGCGTGCCGCAGGTGGCGGCCGACATCGTGGCCGGCAAGGTCAAGGGCCGGGTCGTCGTCGATATCCGGTAGCTTCTACTGACAGCTGCGGGCCAGGGTGAATTCGCCCGCCCGCACGCGTTCCGGCAGGCGCTCGCACATCATGGCGACGGCGTCCTCGCCATAGGTGGTGATGAGGCCCGAGAGCGCGGTGAAGATCGCCGTGGTGGCGAGACAGTCCGGGTCGACGCCCTCATAGACGGCTTCGTCCCACGCATCGCGCAGAAACTGCAGCGCGAGCTGTTTTTCCTCGGCGGGATTGGCCTCGATCCGGTCGCTGATCTTCAACATGCTATCCATCAATCCGGCGCGGGATCATTCCGCGCGCGTCCACCTGTCCACGGCCCGACCATAGCAAGGGCCGCGGGCGGAACCATCTGATCCTTAAACGAGGGTTAACGCCCGAGCCGCAGGCGGGCGGTGGCGATGGCCTCGGCTATGTTGGGCGCCAGCACATAGCCCCCGAGCTGGTCCGGGTCGGCCCATTCGGCAGCCGCTGCATCGCTTGCCGCCACGGGATCGCCGGGTGCGGCGAACCCCACATAGCAGGCAATGACGTAGTGGACGCTCACCAGCCCGGAGGCATCGCGCCGGATCACGTCATAGAGGCCGAGAAGGCCGTCGAAACGCGCGGTAAGGCCTGTCTCCTCGAGCAATTCGCGCGCCACCGCCTCCTCGAGTCGCTCACCGGCCTCGACATGGCCGCCGGGAAAGGCCCAGATGCCCACAGGTGGCTTGGCGCGCTGCACCAGAAGCACCTTGCCATCCCGCCAGACGGAGGCGGAAACGCCGAGCTTGGGAAACTGTTGCGCGCTGCTCATTGATGCTAGACCTCCGTGCATGTGCGGTCTCTATAGCCTGACGCGGAGCCCGGCGGAAACCCGGGCCTGGTTCAACTATGTGAACGAGGCCGATTTCCCGCCGCGGCCCCATGTGGCCCCGGGCCAGCCCATCGGGATTGTGCGCATGGAACAGGGCGCGCGCTGTTTCGCGCTGGTGCGCTGGGGCTTCGTGCCGTCGTGGCAGAAGGAGATCAAGCCGGGCAAGCCGCTCATCAATGCGCGCGGCGAGACGGCACTTGAAAAGCCCAGTTTCCGCAACGCCATGCGCCGCCGACGCTGCCTCGTGCCTGCCGATGGCTTCTATGAATGGTCGGGCGAGGCAGGGCACAAGACCGCCCATCTCATCGCCCTGGCTGACCGCGGCCTCTTCGCCTTCGCCGGGCTGTGGGAGCACTGGATCGGCCCAGATGGCTCCGAACTTGAAACCGGGGTGCTGATGACGATCACCCCCAATGCCGAAGTGGCCGCGATCCATGACCGCATGCCGGTCATCCTGGGGCCAGCGGACTATGAGACCTGGCTCACCGGGGAAGTAGATGACGCAGTAAAGCTCATCAGGCCCGCGCCTGATGGCAGCTTCAGCGTGACGCCCACCGTGATCGCGCGCGGCCGGACCGTACCGGACGTCAGGCGCCCCGGTGGTGCCGGACAGATGGAGTTGCTGTAGGATGACGGTATCGAGGCCCTACCAACCCCTGATTGCAGATGTTCAAGGCAGCCAAACTTTGGCGGAACGGATGCAAAGCCTTGCTGAGGATGCAGACCACAAATGCGTGCCGCGGGACCTGAGAAACTGCCTGTCACACCTCCCAATCCTGGGCGAATAGGGCTACAGCGACGTCTCATGACAGATCGAAATCAGACATCGTCCCGCTCAGAATTGACCCATAATGCGAGGTTCGCAGTATGGGGATGACCCTACCCATAACTGGCTACGAGAATTTTGATCATCTCGTCGCTGCGCTTGTTGAAACCTGGCCTCAGCATGCCAAGTTCATGCGGCGCAATATATCCGAAAGATCAGAAACCGATTTGCGTTTCTCGGAATTTCTTTCGACAATCATCCTGTCAATTGCCCGGTCAAAACAAGGAGGGCTGACAACTCTGATTGATGACTATCGTTTTCTCTGTGAACGCATCGTCATGCCGGAGGAATTGCACTTTCGAAGGACTGGGGGATATAGATTAAACTCTTTTGAAGAGGCCTATCGGCTCGTCTACTCAGACAGTGTATTCATGACGAAATACATGAATGGCCTGCTTTTCTCCGACGTTATCTGGGTCAATCACTGCCGGTCCATGATGAACTATACAAGTTCTTACCTGGCCGGCTTGTCTTCTGGATCCCGGATGCTGGAGATCGGCCCAGGACATGGCCTGCTCCTGCATCTGGCGACGCTTCAGGAAAAGGTCGGACACTTGACCGCGTGGGACATCTCCGACGCAAGCCTGGTCCTTGCGTCATCCACACTGGAGATCCTGGGATCTCGCAAGAAGGTTGAATTTGAAAGACGGAACATCTTCAGTGACGACGTAATGTCATCGTCATTCGCTGACAAGTTTGATGGAATTGTTCTCAGCGAAGTCCTTGAGCATCTTGAAGATCCTCTCCGGGCCTTGAAGGTGCTTCATCATCTGACCCGACCCGGCGGCACCGTGTGGATCAATGTCCCGTCGAATTCTCCTGCTCCGGATCATCTTTATTTGGTGGAGGAAGCGGCCGACGTGGAGCGGCTGTTAGAGTATGCTGGCTTCGAAATTCGCGACTCCGTGACCTATCCAACAACTGGCGCTACTGTCGAAAGTGCCAAGATGAACAAATTGACTTCAAACTGCGTCATCACGGCGCTGAAGCCGTGACATGGCGATGATATTTGATCATATTGGCATTGTCGTAAGTGACATTGACCGTGCAATGCCAGGATTTTGCGCATCCTTCGATGTCGCCGAGGCGACCAGCCGCTTTGATGACGAGCGCCTGACTGTTTCTGTCCAGTTCTTCCGTGGCTCTGAAGGAATGACGTATGAGTTGATCGCACCACTCGGCGAGAACTCGGTCGTGGCCGGTGTGCTGAAACGTGGAACCAACATCGTAAATCAGATTGCATATCGGACACCATCACTCAGCAGGCAAGGTCAGAAACTAGCTGGATCGGGCTTCATGGCCCTATCGGAACCGCAGCCGGCCGTGGCCTTCTCCGGGGCCCACGTGCAGTTCTTCATGTCGCCACTCGGTTTCGTTGTCGAACTGATTGAGGTCCATGGATGTGTACACAAGTTTTTCAGACTTGACCGTTGAATTGTGCAATCGTATTCAAATTCGGCTTTCGTTCATGAAGGCAAGAGATCGCAGAAATGCAGACATCGCGAAAGAAACACCTCGAACTTGTCGCCAAGTGCCTGGCAGAAGTCCTGGACATTGACTCCGTCGAACTGACGGAAGCAAGTTCTGCGGAAGACTTCGAGGATTGGGACAGCGTCAATCATGTCCGCCTTTTGATATCTCTAGAGAGGCGGCTTGGTATCCAGTTTACGTCGAGTGAAGTCGGTGTGGTGGGCAACGTCGGTGAACTCATCGACTTGATCGACAAGAGAACACGCTGATCATTGTGACAGTCAGGCCCTGAGTATGGCGAGACAAGAGCTGCGGTTCCGGGATGTCACTTCGGTTGACTGATCTTCCATGGTTGTGTGCTGAGCCTCCGGATTGGAGTCGCCAGTGCTCCGATCTGCTCGAGACAGGCCATGAAATCCGTTGCGGAGCTCGGCTCCGATCTCTTGCCTCGTTTCGACTCGATGCGCAGAAGTCGAGAAAACTTAAGTCCATTGCTGGCAGGCTCAGATCCGAAGGCCGTGATCTCGCACCGCTTTCGGAATTCAGGCTGGGGATCGTCGCGTCACATACCTTCGACATCGTGTCTGACTGTCTGCAAGCTGCAGCGCTTCGCCATGGTGTTTTTCTAGAGACATTCATGGGCCCCTACGGCGTTGTGATGCAGGAATTGCTTGATGGTGCATCATTCATCTATGGGCAAGAACTCGACGCGCTCCTGATCTCCATGGATCACAGGTCGCTTGGGCTGGACGGATCCGCTGACCTCATTGATGGATCGGTCTCATTGAGCAACGCAATTGAGGCTACCCGGCAAATGCTGGATACATTGATGCATCATGGCGGTCCGCCGGCCATATTGCAGACCGTTCCATTGCCGCTAACGTCCTTGTTTGGAAGCTATGACGCTGCGGTGACGGGCAGCATGACCAGTTTAATCCAGCACTACAACTTCGAACTCCCAGCGATCGCACGCCAGTATGGCGGATATGTACTCGATGTCGCAGCCTTGGCCGGTCATGTAGGTTCTGCAAACTGGTTCAATCCGAAACAGTGGGCTGCATTCAAGCTGCCGTTCGACGCGATGTATGCTCCGATCTACGCAGACTGGCTCGGCCGCCTCCTCGGCGCGATCAGGGGTAAGTCGGCAAAATGTCTTGTCATGGATCTCGACAATACATTGTGGGGTGGTGTCGTAGGTGACGATGGAGTTGAGGGCATCGTGATCGGCCATGGCTCAGCTGTCGGTGAAGCCCATCTTGCGTTACAGGCTGTAGCTCGCAAGTTGCGGTCTCGTGGCATCTATCTCGGGGTAGCGTCCAAGAATGACATGCCAAACGCGCTTGCGCCGTTCCGAAATCATGCGGATATGTTGCTTCGCGAACAGGATATTTCTGTTTTTCTGGCGAATTGGTCCGACAAAGCGTCCAATCTGGAAGCGATCGCAAAGTTTCTCAACATCGGCTTGGACTCTCTGGTGTTTCTGGATGACAACCCGGCGGAGCGTCAGCAGGTGCGCGATTCACTTGCTGAGGTCAGGGTCATCGAATTGCCGGATGATCCAAGCGGTTTTGCAGCGACCTTGGAGGCATGCGGCTACTTCGAGGCGGTAACGTATTCTCACGAGGATACGAAGCGGGTAGATATGCGGGCTGAGGAGGGTCAGAGATCGATAGCGGCGGCGCAGTCGCGGGATCTTCATGATTACCTTAGGAAACTCGAGATGGAACTCGAGGTCAGTCGGTTTGATAGTGCAAGCCGGGGCCGAATTGTCCAACTGGTCAACAAGACGAATCAATACAATCTGACGACGCGCCGGTACACTGAGGCTGAGATCAGGGCAGTTGAAGCAGATGCGTCCGGAATCGGGCTTCAATTTCGGCTCAGGGATCGCTTTGGTGATATGGGGACAATCTGCGTTGTGATCTGCAGTTTGGTGGCCATCGACATGGCGTGGCATATTGATGCATGGCTGATGAGTTGCCGCGTTCTTGGCCGTGATGTTGAGCGTGCCGTTCTTGCTGCGATTGTCAGGAAGGCTCGCGAGAATGGGATCAAGAAATTGGTTGGTGCTTTTATTCCAACTGACCGAAATTCAATGGTCGCTGATCACTATAGAAAACTTGGGTTTCGGGAAATGCATGGATCGGCTGATACAGGGACGCAGTGGATGCTGGATCTGCGGGAGTATCTGGAGCCAAATGTTGAAATGAAACTGGTCATCAAATAGGACGCCTAGGAACAAAATGGACGTGCCTGAAGGAAAAGAGAACCAGTTGGTTGGCCGCAGCCTGGAGTGTCCTTACTCCGGACTCTCTGAATTGGTTGATTTTGCAGAAGAGGCTCCCAGAAGAATCGTCGACATCCTTGTGGGTTTTGATGACCGCAGATGGGGGGCATGCGAGGCCCGATGTCAGAGGCAGACTGACTGTACCTGCAAACTGAATACGACCGAGCTGGCCGCGGCTGGGGAATTCGCTCTGACCACCGGTCAGTTTGAGGCCTTCGCTGCAGGAGTTAACCGGGCGATGAGTCATGGGGTAAAGATTTTAGTCCCGTTCCAAAAGCGGAGGCTGGTATTGTGGAAGGGGGCTGAAAAGGTACTCCAAGAACTGCTTTTTCAGGCGAGATATCCTGTTCGACCAGAGATAAATGATTGCGGAGGACTTCTCGACGCGGTCGACGTGCGGGCAGACAACATCGAGTTGGATTTACCGGCTTTTCGAAGGCTGTTCTCGGTACGCCGCGATAGATCTCTTGATTGGGAAGACTGGAGTCAGAGGGTCAGGTGGGGATATTCATTTGAGACTCTCGTGAGTGACTTTGTTAACCTCAGGACACTTTTCGTCGATCTACTTCCAGACTCTGAACTTGAGGTTGTCCGTAGACGCCTTTCTTGCGAAACTGCTTGTGTTTTTCTCACATCCCATTCCGGGCTGTTGAGTTTACGACTGCATTTATGTCAAGTGCTCGCACCGGGAGCTTTGTTCATTATTGCGTCAAATGAGTTACCGTCGCATGTGACGGCAGAACTCAATTCACGATGGATTGCGTTGCATAAGGATGGAAGCAACGCGAAAGAGGTCTTGCACGCAGCGATCAAAGAATTGATATCCGGTCGGTCGGTATGGATTGCTCCTGATGGCTGCTTTGCTGAGAAACTCGAAGCCGTCGAGGTTATGGGGCGAAAATATGAAATTGGCGTGGGCGCAGCGTTGATGGCATTTGAATCAGAGTCACCCATTGTCTGGGTAGATGTGCAGAAGATGGGCGCCAAATTCGTTCCCAGTCTCGTGTTCGGGCCAAGGAGGATGGCTGGCGAAAGGTATCTGAATTACAAAGACCGGTTCTTGTCATTCTATGGGGAGATGCTCGATTCGCAAATGACAGGGAATCCAGAGACCATGGTGCTGAACCGCCGTCTTCTCCGACGGCCAAAACTGCGCGAAAGTTAATGTCTCATCGGCGGTGAAGGGCACCTAGGGCTTTACCGGCATCTCGAACTAGCGGGCGGGCGTCCTGTCAGAGAGCCAACACCCGTCCCGGATTGAGGATGTTCAAGGGATCGAGCGTCGTCTTCATCTGCCGCATCAGATCCAGTTCGACCGCGCTCTTGATCGCCGGCATGCGAAAGGCCTTGAGGCGCCCAATGCCGTGCTCGGCGCTGATCGAGCCTTCAAAGCGCGCCACCACGTCGAAGACAACATCATTGACCTCGTTCCAGCTGGCCAGAAACGTTTCCCTGTCCATGCCGACGGGCTGCGAGATGTTGTAGTGGATGTTGCCGTCGCCGAGATGGCCGAAGCTCACGAAGCGCGCGCCGGGCATGAGGCGCTCGACGGCGGCATCAGCGGTGGCAAGAAAGGCGGGTACCTTCGAGACGGGAACGGAGACATCGTGCTTGATCGATCCACCCTCGGGCTTCTGGGAGTCCGAGATCAGTTCGCGTGCCGCCCAGAATTCGGTACGCTGGCCTTCGGACTGGGCGAGTGCGGCATCGCTCACAAGCCCGCGCGCCATGCCATTCTCCAGGATCTCGGTCATCGCGCCCGGCACGGGATCAGCAAGCTCGGCCAGCACGTACCAGGGTGCGGCATCCAGAGGACGACGGACCGATGCGTGGCGGACGGCGAAATCCAGGGCAATGGCGGCGATCAGTTCGAAGCCCACGATGCGGTTGCCGCTCCTGTCCTTCATGAGGGACAAGAGATCGACGGCCGCCTGCGGTGAGGTTACGGCGATGAAGGCCGTCTCGCGGCTTCTTGGCCGGGGAAAGAGCTTCAGCACGGCGGCGGTGATGATGCCCAGCGTTCCTTCCGCGCCGATGAACAGGTCACGCAGGTCGTAGCCTGTATTGTCCTTCCTGAGGCGGCGGAGCCCATTCCACACCCGACCATCGGCCAGCACCACCTCGAGGCCGAGGCAGAGATCGCGCGCATTGCCATAGGCAATCACATTGAGCCCGCCTGCATTGGTGGAGAGATTGCCGCCGATGCGGCAGGATCCCTCCGAGGCGAGACTCAGGGGGAAGAGGCGGTCGACGGCATCGGCGGCCTCCTGCACGGATTTGAGGATCGCGCCGGCCTCCACCGTGATGGTGTTGTCGGCGGGATCGACATCGAGAATGCGGCTCATGCGATCGAGCGAGAGCACGACTTCGCTGCCCTCATCCGTTGCGATCTGTCCGCCACACAGCCCGGTGTTGCCGGATTGCGGCACGATGGCCGTCCGCGTCTCGCTGGCAATAGCGAGAATGCGGGAGACGTCTTGCGTGCACGAGGGGCGCAGCACCAGCGGTGACCGGCCCACCCAGATCTGCCGCCACTCGCGCATGTAGGCGTCCATCCGGGCGGGATCGCGAATGGCGTTGGCCTCGCCAACAACGGCAGCCAGACGGTCCAGCGTCGACTGTGCGGGGATCATGCCATCCCCCGTGGTGCTGCGGCGCGCTGCAGGCGGTCGTTGATCGCCTCGCCCAGCCCATGATGCGGCACGGGCGCGACGGCGATACTGGAGATACCCGTCGCATCGATTTCATGCAGCAGGCGGAAGAGATTGGCGGCGGCCTCCACGAGATCACCGGAGGCCGAGAGCGTCCAGGGTCCACGGGCGTGGAGCGGGCCGAAGCCAAGATAGGCTTCGCCCTCCCGCGGCGCCTCGGCGTTAAGGCGAAGTTCCGCGTGGGGGGCGTAGTGGCTGAGGAGTTGGCCCGGTGCATGCGGACGCGCCGCGTGCGTTTCAACCAGGATGGCATGGCCGAGACACCTTTCGATATCCGTTCTTGGAACGCCACCATGGCGAATCAGCCTGGGTCCATCGGCCAGAAGGCTCACTACACTCGATTCGACGCCGACCCGGCAGCGCCCGCCATCGAGCACGACCGCGACCTTGTCTTTGAGGTGGCGGCGTACATGTTCGGCCGTGGTCGGACTGATGCGGCCGGAGGGATTGGCGCTGGGCGCCACCACCGGCCGTCCCGCGGCCTCGAGCAGCGCCAGCGCGACCGGATGGGCGGGAACGCGGATTGCGATGCTGTCGAGCCCGGAGCTGGCCAGAAGCGACACCGGACAGCCCGTTGAGCGGGGCACCACCAGGCTCAGCGGGCCGGGCCAGAAGGTCTCGGCCAGCGCCTGGGCCTCGGGGCTGAATTCGCCCAGTCTGAACGCGGCGGCAGCACTTGGCACATGGGCAATCAATGGGTTGAAGGCGGGCCGGCCCTTGGCGGCATAAACGCGGGCCACCGCCTGATCATTGCCTGCATCCGCCCCCAGCCCGTAGACGGTCTCTGTCGGGAAGGCGACCAGTTCGCCCTGGCGCAGAGCCTCGGCGGCGGCGGCGATGTCTGGCGGGTTGGCGCTCATGCTGGCTCCTATAGCAGTCCCGGCGCGAAGCGGATAGAAGCGTGCCATGACGACCCTGCTGTTCACCCATCCGGCCTGTGCCCGCCACGTGACGCCCGAGGGCCATCCGGAGCGCGTTGACCGCATCCGGGCGGTCGAACGCATCCTGTCGGGGCCGCTGTTCGGCGATCTCCTGCGCCGTGAAGCGCCACTGGGCCGCGACGAGGACATTCTCCACGCCCATGCCGCCGAGCATCTCGAGCGGGTGCGCGCCGTGGCGCCCAGCGAGGGCATCGAGTATCTCGACCCCGACACCGTCATGTCGTCCGGTTCTCTCGAGGCCGCCCTGCGCGCCGTGGGTGCGGCGACGGCGGCGGTCGATGCGGTTTTCACGGGAGAGGCGGACAATGCCTTCTGTGCGCTGCGGCCACCCGGGCATCATGCAGAGACACGCCGCGCCATGGGCTTCTGCCTGTTCAACCAGGCAGCCATTGCCGCACAATATGCCCGCCGGCGCCATGGCGCGGAGCGCGTGGCGGTGATCGATTTCGACGTGCATCATGGCAATGGCACGCAGGACATCTTCTGGTCGGACGCCGATCTGTTCTACGGCTCCACCCACCAGATGCCGCTATATCCCGGCACCGGGGCCGTTCAGGAAACCGGCGTCGGAAACATCTTCAACGCGCCGCTGCGGGCCGGTGACGGCGGCGAGCAGTTCCGCGAGGCGATGAATTCCGTGATCCTGCCCGCACTCGATGCCTTCGCGCCCGATCTCCTCGTCATTTCGGCGGGCTTTGATGCCCATCACCGCGATCCTCTGGGCAGCCTCGAGCTGACGGAGGAAGATTTTGCGTGGGTGACGCTGAAGCTGATGGAGGCTGCGGAAATCCATTGCGGCGGACGCATCGTGTCGGTGCTGGAGGGCGGCTATGACCTTCAGGGCCTGGCCGCCTCGACAGGCATCCATGTGCAAGCCCTGATGCGCGGCAATGCCGATGAGCAGGATGCGATGACTGATGAGAACGAGGACGACATCTGATGACAAACCATGCCGACATCGCGAGCCTTCCCTTCGAGAAGGCGCTGGCGGAACTCGAACAGATCGTGACACGGCTCGAATCCGGTAAGGTCGATCTCGAACAGTCGATCGCCATCTATGAGCGCGGCGAGGCGCTCAAGACGCATTGCGAAAAGCTTCTCAAGGCCGCCGAGGCGCGGATCGAGAAGATCACCCTGAAGCCGGACGGTACGCCCGCCGGAACCGAACCGCTGGATGCCGGATAGACAAAGGCTCGATGAAGCGCTGGCGGCGCGCGGGCTCTACCCCTCGCGTGCCCGAGCCCGCGATGCGGTGCTACGCGGCGTGGTGCACGTCGACGGCGTGGTGGCGTGCAAACCCGCACAACCGGTCAGTGCTGACAGCCAGCTCGTCGTGAACGACGAGGCCCAGGCCTATGTCTCGCGTGCCGGTCTCAAGCTCAAGCACGGGCTTGACCTGTTCGGGATAAGGGTGAAGGGCCGCCGCTGCCTCGACATCGGTGCATCGACCGGCGGCTTCACGCAGGTGTTGATCGCCGAAGGCGCCGCGCATGTGACGGCGGTCGATGTCGGCCATGGGCAGATGCAGCTCAGCGACTCCCGCATCATGTCGATCGAGGGTCTCAATGCACGTGATCTGAACCGGGCGCATCTGCCGGGCCCCGTCGACATGATCGTATGTGATGTGAGCTTCATCTCGCTGAAACTGGCGCTGCCTCCGGCGTTGTCTCTGGCGGAGGACGGGGCTGATCTGGTGGCGCTGATCAAGCCGCAGTTCGAGGCAGGCCGCGCGGCCCTGGGCAAGGGTGGCATCGTGAGCGATCCGGCCGAGCATGCGCGCGTCTGCTCCGAAATCAGGCATTTCCTCGCGGCTGAGGGTTGGTGCGTCCTGGGTGTCGCGGAGTCGCCTGTTGCCGGTGGCGACGGCAACCGCGAATTCCTGATCGCGGCGCAAAAACAGCCAGACTGAGACTATTCACCCATCTGCGCGCGGTGGCGCAGGAAATGATCAGCCAGCACCATTGCCATCATCGCCTCGCCCACCGGCACGGCGCGGATGCCAACGCAAGGGTCATGGCGGCCCTTGGTGAGGATGTCGGTTTCGGCTCCCCCGGCGGTGATGGTCTGGCGTGGGCTGAGGATCGAGGAGGTTGGCTTCACCGCAAAGCGCACCACGATGTCCTGGCCAGTCGAGATGCCGCCCAGGATGCCGCCGGCATGGTTGGAGAGAAACTCCGGCTTGCCGTCCCGGATGCGCATTTCATCGGCATTCTGCTCGCCCGTCAGGGCCGCAGACTCGAAACCCGCACCGATCTCGACACCTTTCACGGCATTGATGCTCATCATGGCAGCGGCCAGGTCCTGGTCGAGCTTGCCGTAGAGGGGTGCGCCCCAGCCGACAGGAACGCCGCTGGCCACCACTTCGATGACCGCACCTGCAGACGAGCCTGCCTTGCGTATACCATCGAGATAGTCGGCAAAGCCCTCGGCTGCCTTGGCATCGGGCGCAAAGAAGGGGTTGCGGTCAACCTCCGCCCAGTCCCAGCGCGAGCGGTCGATCCGGTGCGGTCCCATCTGGATCAGGGCGCCGCGGATGGTGACGTCGGGAACGATCTTGCGCGCGACGGCGCCTGCGGCGACGCGCGCTGCCGTCTCGCGCGCCGAGGAACGCCCGCCACCCTTGTAGTCGCGAATTCCGTATTTGCCCTGATAGGTGTAGTCGGCGTGGCCAGGGCGGAACTTGTCGCGGATGTCGGCGTAGTCCTTCGAGCGCTGGTCGACGTTCTCGATCATCAGCATGATCGGCGTGCCGGTGGTCACGGGACCGCCGGTGCGCTCGTCCTCGAACACGCCCGACATGATGCGCACAGTGTCCGGTTCCTGACGCTGGGTGGTGAAGCGCGACTGGCCGGGGCGACGCTTGTCGAGATAGGTCTGGATCTCCGCGGCGGTGAGCGGGAGTCGCGGCGGGCAGCCATCGACCACGCAGCCAATGGCTGGGCCATGGCTCTCGCCGAAGGTGGTGACACGGAAGAGGTGGCCGAAGCTGTTGTGCGACATGGGTGCTAAAGCGGCCCTCGGGACCTATTCGCCATTGCCATTGACGGTGATGTCCGGAGCGTCGGGATTCTTCATGCCGACGATGTGGTAACCGGCATCGACATGCAGGATCTCGCCGGTGACACCACGGCCCAGATCCGACAGAAGGTAGAGGCCCGAGTCGCCCACTTCGTCGATGGTGACCGTGCGGCGAAGGGGCGAGTTGTATTCATTCCAGCGCAGAATGTAGCGGAAGTCACCGATCCCGGACGCGGCCAGTGTCTTGATGGGGCCCGCCGAGATGGCGTTGACACGGATCGCCTTGGAGCCGAGGTCAGCCGCCATGTAGCGCACGGAGGCTTCAAGGCCTGCCTTGGCAACGCCCATGACGTTGTAATGCGGCATCCATTTTTCGGCACCGTAGTAGGTCAGCGTCAGAAGCGAGCCACCATTGGTCATCAGCTTTTCGGCACGCTGGGCGACTGCCGTGAAGGAATAGACGCTGATGAACATGGTTTTGGTGAAATTGTCGGGCGTCGTATCAACATAGCGGCCCGTGAGTTCGTCCTTGTCGGAGAAGGCGATGGCGTGGACAAGGAAATCGAGTGATCCCCAGGTCTCGGCGATGGTGGCGAAGGTCGCGTCCACGGAGGCCATGTCGGTGACATCGCAAGGTGTGACGATCCTGGAGCCCAGCTCGGCCGCGAGCGGCTCCACACGCTTCTTGAGCGCTTCGCCCTGATAGGTGAAGGCCAGTTCGGCTCCCTGCTGGGCGCAGGATTTGGCGATGCCCCAGGCGATGGACCGATTGTTGGCAACGCCCATGATGAGGCCACGTTTGCCAGCCATCAACCCTTTGTTATCGCTCATGATTATTTGTCCGAAATCAAACCGTTCACCGGTTTACTTTGCACAAGTCCGGTACGAGGTCCACAGGAAAGACGCCGGGACCGCCCGTGCGGACCGTGGCGGCTGGTCTGTCCCTATGCTTGATCCGTAAGGGATACGGGTGGCATAAGCGGCCTCATTCCGAGCAATCCGGGCGACGACGCCCCCTGGCAGAGCACATGGCCTTATCCGACATTTCCAAACTGACCGCCGCGGCGGGATTCACCGAGCGCACCGACCCCTTTGGCCTATTTGGCGAATGGCTGAAGGAAGCCGAGGCCTCCGAGCCCAACGACCCCAATGCCATGGCGCTGGCGACCGTGGATGAGGAGGGGCTCCCCAACGTCCGCATGGTGCTGCTCAAGGGTTTCGATGAGCGCGGCTTCGTGTTCTACACAAATTTCGAAAGCCAGAAGGGGCAGGAGATCCTCGGCACCATGAAGGCGGCGCTGTGCTTCCATTGGAAGTCGCTGCGCAGGCAGGTCAGGGTACGGGGCCCAGTCGAGGAAGTCTCAAAGGCGGAGGCCGATGCCTATTTCGCGTCCCGTCCGCGCGACAGTCGCATCGGGGCCTGGGCGTCGCAGCAATCACGACCGCTGGAAAGCCGCTTCGCACTGGAAACAGCGGTGGCACTCACCACGGCAAAATATGCAATCGGCGAAGTGCCCCGTCCGCCCCACTGGTCGGGCTTCCGCATCCGCCCACGCTCCATCGAATTCTGGCATGACCGGCCCTTCCGGCTTCATGACCGGGTGGTTTTTCGCCGCCCGGATGATGACAGCGGCTGGACCAAGGCGAGGCTCTATCCATGAACACGACACCTGAGTCCGAGCGCAAGACGCTCATCCTTACCGGCGCATCGCGCGGCATCGGTCATGCCACCGTGAAACGCTTTTCAACCGCCGGATGGCGGGTGATCACCTGTTCGCGTCAGCCCTTCCCCGATGACTGCCCGTGGGATGCGGGCCCGGACGACCACATCGTGGTCGATCTCGCCTCCTCGACCGACACTCACGCTGCGATCGCCCAGATGAAACAGCGGCTCAAGGCACAGGGTTCCAGGCTGCATGCGCTGGTCAACAATGCGGCGATCAGCCCGAAGAAGCCAGGCGGCGCGCGGCTCAACACCATCGAAACGTCGGAAGACGACTGGAAGAGGGTGTTCCAGATCAATTTCTTCGCTCCCATCATGCTGGCGCGCGGCCTCATGGATGAGCTGGTGGCCGCCAAGGGCGCGGTCGTCAATGTGACCTCGATCGCGGGCTCGCGCATGCATCCCTTCGCAGGCGCGGCCTATTCCACTTCCAAGGCGGCGCTGGCCGCGCTGACGCGCGAAATGGCGGGGGACTTCGGTCCGCATGGCGTCCGAGTGAACGCAATTTCGCCTGGCGAGATCGAAACTTCGATCCTGTCGCCCGGAACTGAAAAGCTGGTGGCGCAGATTCCGCAGCGACGCCTTGGGCAGCCGGAGGAAGTGGCCAAGGCGATCTATTTTTTGTGTACGGACAGTTCAAGCTATGTGAATGGCGCCGAGCTGCATATCAACGGCGGACAGCATGTCTGACAAGGGCCTGCGGCCCGAGACGCTCGCCGCGCATGCCCTGAAGCCCGTAGATGCCGCGACCGGCGCGGTGACGCCGCCGCTTTATCTCGCCACGACCTACGCGCGTGACGCCGACTATCGCCCGAAGCTCAGGGAAAACTATGTCCGCAGTGGCAATCCCACACTGTGGCAGGCTGAAGAGGCAATCGCCGCCCTCGAGCGCGGGCGGGCCGCACTGCTGTTTCCCTCCGGCATGGCGGCGCTGACGACGGTGTTCGAGACAGTGCCACAGGGTGGCCATGTGGTAGCCCCCGATGTCATGTATTACGGTACGCGCGCCTGGCTGAAGCGGCTTGAAAGGCTGGGGCGCATCCGCCTCACCCTGTTCGACGCCGCCACGCCGGGCGCGCTTGAAGCGGCACTCCGGCCTGGTGAAACCGATGTCGTGTGGATCGAAACCCCGCTCAACCCGACCTGGGATGTGATCGACATCGCCGCGGCGGCCAGCGCCGCGCATGCGGCAGGCGCCATCCTGGCGGTCGATGCAACCGCTACGGCTGCCGTGACAACGCAGCCGCTGAGCCTCGGGGCCGACATCGTGTTTCACTCCGCGACCAAATATCTGAATGGCCATTCCGATGTTCTGGCCGGCGCCCTGGTAACTGCCACGGAAGATGCTCGCTGGGCGGAGCTGCAACTGCTGCGTACCAAATCGCAAGCACCTCTGGCGCCCTTCGATTGCTATCTGCTGATGCGCGGGCTGCGCACCCTGTTCCTGCGCTATCGGCAGGCTTCGGCCAACGCGCTGGCACTTGCCCGTCACTTCGAGATGCATCCAAAGCTGGAGCGGGTGCTCTATCCCGGCCTGGCCAGCCATCGCGGCCATGCCGTCGCCGCCCGTCAGATGCGTGATGGCTTCGGGGGCATGATGTCGCTGCTTGTCCGGGGCGGCTTCGCAGATGCACAACGACTGTGCACGTCCCTGCGGGTGATCGTGCCCGCCACCTCGCTGGGCGGTGTCGAAAGCCTCGCCGAGCACCGCAAGGCGGTAGAGGGACCGGAAAGTCCGGTGCCGGACAATCTGGTGCGCTTATCCATCGGCATCGAACATGTCGATGATCTGGCAGCCGATCTGGAGCAGGCCCTCTGCGTGCTGTAAGGCGGCCATGCGCGCAGGTGCATTGTGAGGCCGCTGATTTCTGCTAGCATCATCTCCTGCGAATGCCGGTGTTCGGTGTTCGCGTTCCCTGGGAGGACTCAAAAATGCTCAAGAAAACATTGACCTGCACCATCGCTCTTGCCGCCCTGCTGGCGGCCGGATCGGCGATGGCGGACACAAAGGACAAGAAAATCGCCCTTTCGAACAACTACGCCGGGAACTCCTGGCGCCAGGCCATGCTGAAAAGCTGGGACAAGGTGACGAAGCCCGCTGTAGAGCAGGGAGTTGTGGCCGCCGCCGATGCCTTCACCACCTCGGAGAACCAGGTGACTGAACAGGCAGCGCAAATCCAGAACCTGATCTTGCAGGGCTACAATGCCATCGTGATCAACGCGGCTTCGCCTGACGCCCTGAATGGCGTGGTGAAACAGGCCTGCGACGCTGGAATCGTGGTCGTCTCCTTCGACGGTATTGTGACTGAGCCCTGCGCATGGCGGATCGCGGTCGATTTTGCCAAGATGGGCGAATCGGAGATCGACTATCTGGTCAAGAAGATGCCCGAAGGCGGCAACCTGCTGGAAATCCGCGGGCTCGCCGGAGTGTTCGTCGATGATGAAATCTCGAAGGGCATTCACGCCGGCGTCGACAAGAACCCGCAGTTCAAGATCGTCGGCTCGGTGCATGGCGACTGGGCGCAGGAAGTGGCCCAGAAGGCGGTCGCCGGCATTCTGCCTTCGCTGCCTGACATCAAGGCAGTGGTGACGCAGGGCGGCGACGGCTACGGCGCGGCGCAGGCCTTTGCTGCAGCCGGCCGGCCCACCCCGACCATTATCATGGGCAACCGACAGGACGAACTGCAGTGGTGGAAGGAACAGAAGGACGCCAACGGCTATGAAACCATGTCGGTTTCAATTGCGCCCGGCGTCTCGACGCTGGCCTTCTGGGTCGCGCAGATGATCCTCGATGGCAAGGACGTACCCAAGGACCTGACCGTTCCGTTCCTGCGGATCGACCAGGACACGCTGGAGGCCAATCTCGCCACCACCGAGAAGGGCGGTGTGGCCAACGTCGAGTATACTGCTGACGACGCCGCGAAGGTGGTCGCGGGCAAGTGAGAACTTGACCCCTGACACGATCAGACTGGACGGCGTCGAAAAATCCTTCGGCGCCGTCCAGGCCTTGGCCGGTGTTGACCTCGTCGTTGCCGCCGGGGAATGCCTCGGGCTTGTCGGCCACAATGGCGCAGGCAAGTCGACCCTGATGCACGTGCTCAGCGGCAATCTCAGCCCCTCAGCCGGAACTATCGCGGTGGGTGGCCAAACCTATGAGCGCGGCTGGAACGCAGCGGTTACCCAGTCCCAAGGCGTGCGCTGTGTGTTCCAGGAACTTTCGCTCTGCCCCAATCTCACGGTAGCAGAAAATGCCCGCATCGTGCACGCCGCGCTCAAGGGAGTGGGCTGGAAGGACCGCGCAGCCCGTCTGATCCGGGACAAGCTGGATGAGATCTTTCCAGGCCATGGTATCGATGCAGCAGATGAAATCGCCAATCTGGCAATCGGCAAGCGCCAGATGGCAGAAATCGCGCGCGCCTTCACCGTGACGGAGGGCGCACTGCGACTCGTCATCCTCGATGAACCAACCTCCTCGCTCGACGCCGTGACCGCAAGGCAACTCCTCGCCTATATTCGCAAAGAAACTGCACGGGGTACCTCGATCATCCTGATCTCGCATCTGCTTGGCGAAATCCTTTCGGCCTCCGACCGAATCGTCGTGATGAAGGACGGCAGGAAGGTAGCTGACCGCCTTGCTGCCGAATTCACCCGCAACTCGCTGGTCGCCGCCATGGGTTCGGAAGCGCGCGAACATCGGCGGGGTGCGGTGCGGAAAGCTGCGGGTGATGTGCTTGTCAGCGTTCAGCCGGAGCCGGATGGAGGAGCCCCGCTCGAGGCGCGCCGGGGCGAGGTGATTGGCCTTACCGGGCTTGCTGGTCATGGCCAGACGCGCATGCTGTTGCGCATCTTCGAGGGCCGCGGTGCCGAGGTGAAAGCAGCGTCGGCCTTCATTGCGGGCGACCGGCAGTCGGATGGCGTGTTCAATCTCTGGTCCATTGGCCGCAACATCACAGTGCGTTCTCTCAGGGCCTTGCGCGGGGGCGGTCTGATCGATCTCGCAGCAGAAGCGCGTCTTTCCGAGGTCTGGAAGGAGAAAATGGCGATCCGGACGACCGATACCGCCAACAACATCCTGACCCTTTCCGGCGGCAATCAGCAGAAGGCACTTTTTGCGCGTGCGCTCGCATCGGATGCCGCCATCATTCTCATGGACGATCCGATGCGTGGCGTCGACATCGGTACCAAGCAGGAAGTCTACGCCATGATCCGCGCGGAGGCAGAAAAGGGCCGAACCTTCATCTGGTATACGACCGAGATCGAGGAGTTGACCCACTGCGACCGTGCCTATGTCTTTCGCAACGGACCAATCGTTGCCACGCTGTCGGCGCTTGAGCTGACGGAGGAAAAGGTGCTCGAGGCATCCTTTGCGGAGCATGCGGCATGAACCGACGGCTCCTGAGGCAGGCACTGCCTTTCCTTTCGCTGGCAATCGTGCTGGCAGCCACCTTCTACGTCCAGCCGCGCACAATGAGCTATTTCGGCCTCAATCTGATGCTGCAGTATGCAGTGCCGATCGCGCTTGCAACCGTCGCGCAAATGTTTGTGATCACGGTGAATGACCTCGACCTTTCGATCGGACCCTTTGTGGGTCTGGTCAGCTGCATCGGTGCCACGCTTCTGTTCGAAAATCCCTCGCTGGGTATTCTCGCGCTGCTCTCGCTTGTGGTGCTCTATGGGGCCGTGGGCGCCCTGATCCACAGCCGCAACCTGCCCTCAATCGTGGTGACGCTCGGTCTCTCTTTCGTATGGGCGGGGATCGCAGTAATGATTCTGCCATCGCCCGGCGGCAAGTCGCCCGAGTGGCTCAAGGCCTTGATGACTTTTCAGATGCCCGTCATTCCTTTCCCCATCATCGCCGCGGTGATGATTGGCCTTGTTGTGCAACTCGCTCTGATGCATTCCTCCTATGGTGTCATCGCGCGCGGCGCGGGCGGCAACCCAAAAGCCCTCAGTCGTGCGGGCTGGTCGATGATGAATACCAAGATCGCCATGTACATGCTGGCAGGGGTGTTTGGCGTATTGTCAGGCCTGGCGCTCCTGGGTCTTACCACCTCCGGCGATGCGCATGTCGCGGACCGTTACACGCTTTATTCCATTGCTGGCGTTATTCTGGGCGGCGGCGAATTCATAGGCGGGCGCGTCTCGCCGCTGGGGGCGGTGGTGGGCGCCCTCACACTAGCGCTCGCGGGCTCCTTCCTGATCTTTCTCAAGATCTCACCTGACTGGCAGATCGGTGCGCAGGGCGCCATCCTCATCATCGTGCTGGCGTTGCGTGCACTCGTCACCTACGGGGAGCAGAAGCGGTGAAGGCCATGCTGAACAAACTCGCGCGTCAGCCGTGGATTTTTTCTTTTGCGGCTGCACTCGCTGTCTGGCTGATCACCATTGCCCATACCGGTGGGCAGGGCGCCGGTGCAATCCTCACTGCTGCGCTCTCCTTCGCCACCTTCACCATCATCGTGGGTCTGGGGCAGATGATGGTGATCACGACTGGTCCAGGCAATGTCGATCTCTCCATACCTGCTACCATCACTCTTTCCGGCGTCGTGGCGATGAAGGTAATGGACGAGGACACCGGCCGGCTCGTCATTGGAGTTGTTGCCGCATTGGGGGCTGCGTCGCTGGTCGGTGTTTTCAACTATGCACTGATCCGGCTTTTGCGTATTCCGCCGATCATCGCCACCCTGTCCTCGAGTTTCCTCATTCTGTCGACGGCGATATCCTATGGCCGTGGCATCCGCATCAAGCCGCCGGAACCGCTTGCCGAATTCGCTACTGCGCGACTGGTCGGCATTCCGGTGATGAGCCTCGCCGTGCTTGCAATATCCTTGATGATTGGACTGGTGCTGGCGCGCACCCTTTATGGGCGCAGTGTCCTTGCCGTTGGCCAGAACAGCAACGCTGCATGGCTCGCCGGACTTGATGTTGGCCGCACGCGTTTTGTGACATATGTTCTGAGTGCTCTTATGGCCGGAGTATGCGGCGTCCTGCTTTCGGGTTTTTCGCGCGGCGCGGCGCTCAACATGGGCGAAGAGTTTCTTCTTGCCTCGATAGCGACAGTTGTAATCGGTGGTACTTCGGTTGCAGGTGGCCGCGCAAATGTGCCAGGAATCTGGGGTGCGGCACTGTTCATGTATCTGTTGGTAACGATGCTCAACACGTTTGGCGCCAGCGCGGGGGTTCGACTGGTACTGACAGGACTGATGATCATTGCTGTGATCGTCGCGGCAGGCGGTGAGGAGCAGCGTTAGAGTGCTCGCCTCTCATACCGCCTTGGCGTGGCGGTTGGGAGCGGCCACGAAATGGGTGTCGAAAGCCGCTGCGACGGCGCGCAGGAACAGGCGGTGGCCGGGTAGAACGGTGATGCGCGGCCCCTGCATTTTGGCAATGCCGCCGGCGAGCGCTGGAGCGAGCCGATCACTGATGTCTCCGAAGACGGAGGCGTCGAAGCCGTGGCGCAGGGCAGTTGCGACAGGATCGACGGTGAGGTCGCACATCATGCGTTCGATGACTTCGGCGCGCATCCGATCCTCGGGCGAGGTGGCGAGGCCGCGAGTCACAGGGCTTTCGCCACGGTCGATGCGCTGCGACCAGTCCAGCGTGTCGCGCGCCGACTGCACGAAGCCTTCCGGAAACTCCCCAATCGCGGACGCGCCGAAGGCCAGCAGCGCATCAGACACATCTGTGGTATAGCCCTGGAAATTGCGCCGCATGGCGCCGCTGCGCGCTGCCCTCGTCAGTTCGTCCTGTTCCAGCGCAAAGTGGTCGAGCCCGATCGAGGCATAGCCATGGCTATTGAGTTCGGCCTCGATGATGGTGGCCTGCGCATAGCGCGCGTGGACGCCGGGAAGATCAGCCTCGCTGATCATCCTCTGATGCTTCTTGAACCACGGCACATGGGCATAGCCGAAGACCGAGATGCGCTCGGGCTTCAGCCCAGCCGCCTGGCGGGCGGTCCTCGCAACACTGTCGTCCGTCTGACCGGGAAGGCCGTACATGAGGTCGAAGTTCACCGAAGTGAAACCTGCGGCGCGCAGGAATTCGGTGGCGGCGGCCACAAGACCATAGGTCTGAAGCCGGTTGATTTTCATCTGCACGGGCGTCGCGAAATCCTGAACCCCGAAACTGATGCGGTTGAATCCTATTCCGGCGAGGGCACGTGCGCGTTCGCGTGTGAGCGTTCGCGGGTCGGACTCAAGCGCCAGTTCGCCCCCGGGCGCGAGGCCAAAGCCCATATCGATGGCTTCGACGATCTCGGCGATATGGAAATCATCCAGATAGGTCGGCGTTCCGCCGCCAAAATGAAGGTGGTTCACCCGGCCCCTGCGGCCGTTGAACAGCGCGGCGGAGCGCCGGATATCGCGCACAAGAAATTCCACATAGCGCGCGGCGCGGTCATAGCCGTTGGGTACCGACGTGTGGCAGCCGCAGTACCAGCAGAGCTGGCGGCAGAAGGGAATGTGGACATAGACCGAGAGAGTTGCCTCAGGTGGCAGTGAGGTGAGCCACTGGTCGGCCGTCGTGCCGGGAAAGGTGGTGTCGAACTGTACGGCTGTCGGATAACTGGTGTAGCGCGGCACGTCCTGCGTGGCGAAGGGGATGAGACGGGTGTCCATGACTCCCGACACTAGCCGCGAAGTTCAGTCGGTCCTTGACCTCGATCAATAGAGGCCGGTCTTGTAGTCGCCTTCGACGCTCTCGTCGGCCTGTCTGGCGACTGCCTCGTCAACGCCTGTTTCGCAGGTCTGGGCGAGGATGATGCGGGCAATCGAGGGCAGTTGTGCGCGGTCCTGCCGGTAGTCCGGCTGCCATAGCTTCGAACGCTTCAGCGCCTTGGCGCAGTGCATGAACACTTCTTCCACCGAGAGCAGGATGCCGACCTTCGGCGGCTTGCCATTCACAATGCAATGGCGGAGCAGCGCCGCATCTTCGGTGATCCGCGCCCTTCCATTCAGCCGAAGCGTGTCATCGAAGCCGGGGATGAAGAACAGGCAGCCGACATTGGGGTTGGCCACGATATTGGACATCGTGTCCAGCCGGTTGTTGCCCGGTCGGTCGGGGATCAGGATGGTGGAGTCGTCGATGACATGGACGAAGCCCGGCGGATCGCCGCGCGGAGAGAGATCTGCACGTCCCGACGCATCTGCCGTCGAGATCACCAGAAATGGCGAGAGTGCAATGAATTGCCGCGAATACTGGTCAAGAGCAGGGCGGGTCTTGGCAACGGCGAGGGGGTGAATCTCGCCGAATCTCGCCCGGAGCCCTGCTTCATCAGCAATGGTCATGCGGCCCTCGCGTTTTCCTTGCGGGCTCAGGCTTCCATGGCGTCGAGGCCGCTCTCGAAGATGTCAAACATCTCGTGGATCTCGTCGGTGGTGATGATGAGCGGCGGGCAGAGTGCAACTGAATCCTGGATATTGCGGACGATGAGGCCACGCTCCTGCAGGGTGTTGACGGTGTTCGCGCCCACCATCTTCTTGGCGTCGAAGGGGCGCCTGGTTGCCTTGTCAGCGACAAGTTCCACTGCGCCGATGAGGCCGACGCCACGCGCCTCGCCAACCAGTGGATGATCGGCCAGTTTCCGGAGCCGTGACTGGAATACCGGGCTCATCTTGGCGGCATGTTCCATGATCTTTTCACGCTCGTAGATCTCGATGGTCTTGAGCGAGATGGCGCAGCCTACGGGGTGCGCGGTGTAGGTGTAGCCATGGCCGAACGTGCCGAGCTTGCGGCTCTCATCGAGCATGGCCTGATAGAGGTCTTCCTCAATCGTCAGCGCCGAGAGCGGGAAATAGGCCGAGGTGATGGCCTTGGCCATGCTGATCGACTGCGGAGTCATGCCGAAGGTCGTGGAACCGAACCAGTTGCCGGTACGGCCAAATCCACAGATCACCTCATCGGCGATGAAACGGATGTCGTACCTGGCGAGAATTGCATTCACCTTTTGCCAGTAGCCCTCCGGCGGAAGGAGCACGCCGCCCGCGCCCATCAGCGGCTCGCCGATGAAGGCGGCAATGGTGTCCGGCCCCTCCTTCAGGATCAGCTGTTCGAGATCATCCGCCATGCGCTGGGCAAACTCGGCTTCTGTCTCGCCATCGCGGCCGAATCGGTAATGATGCGGGCATGAGGTATGCAGCACATTGGCAATCGGCAGGTCGAAATCATTGTGCACCCAGGGAAGACCGGTGAGCGAGGCGGAGGCAATGGTGACGCCGTGATAGGCGCGCATCCGGCTGATGATCTTCTTCTTCTCGCGCTTTCCGCGGGCGTTGTTGTAGTACCACGTCAGCTTGATCTGCATGTCGTTGGCTTCCGAGCCCGAGGAGCCGAACAGCACCTTGGAGGCTGGGCAGGGGGCTATCTCCTTGATCTTCTCGGAGAGAGCGATGACGCCGTCATGCGACTTGCCGCTGAAGGAGTGGGTAAAGGAGATCTTCCGCAACGCCTCGGCACCAGCCTCGGCAATCTCGCGGTTGCCATAGCCCAAAGCAGTGCACCACAGCCCCGCCATGCCTTCGATATAGCGCTTGCCGTGATCGTCAAAGAGATAGATGCCGCGGCCCTCGTTGAGGATGAGCGGCCCCACCTCGCGATGGCGGGCGAGATTGGTGTAGGGGTGGATTACCGTCTCGATGTCACGGACGGCCATGTTGGACAAGGGCATTTCCGGTTCCTCCTGTTGGGAAGGACTATACCGCCAATGCCCCCGTCTGAACAGGTGGGATCGGGTGGCTGGCCCGGCCTCAATTGCCGAGCAGTGCGCTCTCGAGAATGTCGAGGCCTTCCTTGATCACCATCTCCGAGGCGGTGAGCGGGGTCAGCATGCGCACCGTGTCGGAATAGACGCCGCAGGTGAGAATGAGGAGGCCACGCTCGAGGCACTTGGCGGCCAGTGCCTTGGCGCCTGCCGCGTCGGGGTCATTGCCGCCATGCTTGGTGACGAGTTCAAAGGCGCACATGGCACCCAACCCGCGGACGTCGCCGATCGGCATGCCCTTGCCCTTCGCCTTGATCGCCGTGAGGCGTTCCATGATCATCTTGCCCTGCTTTTCCGCCTTGTCGAGCAGGTCTTCCTGGGCGAAGGCGTCGAATACGCCCAGTGCCGCGGCGCAGGCGATGGGGTTGCCGGCATAGGTGCCGCCGATGCCGCCGGGCTCAGGCGCGTCCATGATCTTGGCGCGGCCCACGACTGCCGCGAGCGGGAAACCCCCGGCCAGCGATTTCGCCGCCGTCATGAGGTCGGGCTCGACACCATAATGCTCCATGGCAAAGAACTTGCCGGTGCGACCAAAACCGGACTGTATCTCGTCGGCAATCAGCAGGATGCCGTGGTCATCGCACAGCTTGCGCAGCCGCACCATCAGTTCCTTGGGCGCGATATAGAAGCCACCCTCGCCTTGCACGGGCTCTATGATTATGGCGGCGACGCGCGAAGGTTCGACATCAGACTTGAACAGCCATTCGATGGCGTGGATCGAATCCTCCACGGTCACCCCCTTGTGGGCGACGGGGAAGGGCACATGCCAGATGCCCGGCGCCATGGGCCCGAACTTCACCTTGTAGGGCACGACCTTTCCGGTGAGCGACATGCCGAGCAGCGTGCGGCCGTGGAAGCCGCCGTGGAAGGCGATCACATCCGATCGGCCGGTGTAGGCGCGGGCGAACTTGATGGCGTTCTCGACTGCCTCGGCACCGGTGGTGACAAGGGCGGACTTCTTCTCGCCCGAGATCGGAGCAATTGCGTTGAGTCGTTCGCACACCTCGATGAAGGGCGCATAGGGCATGACCATGGCGCAGGTGTGGGTAAACGCTTCGAGTTGCTCATAGACACGCTTCATGACGGCCGGGTGGCGGTGGCCGGTGTTGACGACCGCGATGCCGCCGCCGAAGTCGATGTAGCGGTTGCCCTCGACGTCCCAGATCTCGGAGTTCTCGGCGCGCGCAGCGATGACCGGCGCGCCGGCGCTGATGCCGCGCGAGACGGCCTTGGCGCGGCGTTCCACCCACTGCTTGTTCATGCCTGGGGCTGCAACCGGTGCGTTCATGATGATCTCCCTGGAAACATAATGACCGGCTTTTACGCCGGTTGACGGGCTGGCGGCAAACGGATTTCATACCTTGGCTGGTGGCAGGAGGCCCCGATGACAGAACTGATCCGGATGACAGCCCTCGACATCGTGGCCGGGCTGAAGGCCGGGACCATTACCCCGCTGGACTGTCTCGATGCACTGGAGCGGCGCATCGGGGCGGTGAATGGCAGCGTCAACGCACTGCCGACGCTGTGTTTCGAGCGCGCCCGCAACCATGCCCGGAAACTGATGGAACGGCCCCCTGCCCAGCGGGGACTGCTGGCCGGTCTGCCGGTGCCGATCAAGGACCTCATTGACGTCGCAGGTGTGCGCTGCACCCAGGGCTCGCCCATCTTCAGGGACCGGGTGGCTGAGAATTCGGACATACTGGTGCGCCATCTCGAAGCCAATGGCGGAATTGTCTATGCCATGTCGAACACGCCGGAATTCGGGGCCGGGGCGCATACCTTCAACGAGGTCTTTGGCTTGACGCGCAATCCGTGGAACAGGGCGCTCTCGGCGGCAGGCTCTTCAGGCGGCGCGGCGGTGGCTCTCGCCACGGGCATGGCATGGGTGGCGCATGGGTCGGATCTGGGGGGATCGCTTCGCAACCCGGCGAGTTTCTGCGGAGTCACCGGTCTCAGGCCATCGCCCGGCCGGGTCGCGGCCTCGGTCGGAGCCAAGATCGATTCGACGCTTGGCGTCGAGGGCCCCATGGCGCGCAACGTGATGGATCTGGCCCTGTTCCTTGATGCCATGGTTGGCGAAGAGGCTGCCGATCCGCTGTCGCTGCCTCTGGATGGCACATCCTATCTGGCGGCGGCGCAGGGGGGCTGGCGGCCGAAACGTGTTGCGGTGTCGCGTGATCTCGGCCTGCCGCCCGTTGACCGGCGGGTGGCCGAGTGTGTCCTGGCGGCTGCCGCGAAGCTCGAGGCCCACGGTGTCATCGTCGAGGAGGCACACCCGGAACTTCCCGATGCCAGGGCCTGCGCACAGACGCTGCGGGCGCTTGGCTACGCCAACATGAAGCCGCTGCTTGATCAGCACCCTGATCTTCTCAAGCCCGAGGTCGTCTGGAACATCGAGAAGGGACTGGCGCTCACCGGGCAGGACATCGCCCGCGCCGAGGCGCAGCGCGGCGAGATGTTCCGCCGCATGCAGCAATTCTTCGAGACCTATGATCTGCTTCTTTGCCCCACCACCATTGTGCCGCCATTCCCGGCAGAGCAGCGCTATGTTACGGCTTGCGAGGGGGGCTCATTTGAAACCTATGTCGACTGGCTGATGATCGTGCATGCAATCACGCTGTGTGCCTGCCCCGCGATGTCGATTCCCTGCGGGTTCACAGCGGAGAATTTGCCCGTGGGCCTTCAGATCGTGGCGCCTTGTCGCGGCGAGGCGCGGCTTCTGGCCGGCGCGCGCTTCATCGAGGATGCACTGGCGATCGGACCGATCACGCCGATCGATCCCCGGGGCTGAACGTCATGCAGGGCCTGATGCAGGATTTCCCGCTGCTCGTGCATCGCGTGCTCGATCATGCCGCACGCTGGCACGGGACGACGTCCATTCTCTCGCGTTCTGTCGAGGGGCCCTTGGTGCGCAGCGACTATGCAACATTGAACCGCAGGGCCCGCGCGCTTGCTTCAGCAGCGGAGCGACAGCTGGGGCTCGGGCTCGGCTCGGTCATTGCCACCATGGCGTGGAACACCGCGCGGCATCTGGAAATCTGGTATGGGCTGATGGGCCTCGGCGCAATCGTCCATACGCTGAATCCGCGGCTTTTCGAAAGCCAGCTCAGCTACATCATCAATCACGCCGGAGATCAGTGGATCTTCACCGACCTCACCTTCGTGCCGCTGTTCGAGGCATTGCAGGACCGCCTGCCTCACGTGAGGGGCTTCGTGATCCTGACGGATGAAGCGCACATGCCAGCCGCCACAACGCTTCGCAATCCGCTGTGCTATGAGACACTCCTCACCTGGGGTGACGAAGATTACGGCTGGCCTGAACTGGACGAGAACACCGCCTGTGGCCTTTGCTACACGAGTGGCACGACGGGTAATCCCAAGGGTGTGCTCTATTCCCACCGCTCCAATGTGCTGCACGGGCTGATGTGCGAGCTTGGCGATGCCATGGCGCTGTCAGCGCGCGACACGGTGATGCCGGTAGTGCCGATGTTCCACGCAAATGCTTGGTCGCTGGCCTTTTCTGCACCGCTCTCCGGGGCGGCTCTGGTGCTGCCGGGCCCCAAGCTCGATGGCGCCTCGCTCTATGAAATCCTGGATATGGGACAGGTCAGTTTCGCGGCGGCCGTGCCCACCGTCTGGCTCATGCTGCTGCGTCATCTCGAACAGCACAAGGCGTTGAGCCTGCCGTACCTGAAGCGGGTGGTGATCGGTGGATCGGCCTGTCCCGAGGCGATCATGAAGGCGTTCGTCGACAATTATGGCATCGATGTCATCCACGCGTGGGGCATGACCGAGATGAGCCCGATCGGGTCGCTTGCCGTGATGTCACGCCGTGCGGCAGGACTTTCGCCGGACGAGTGGTGGTCGCTGAAGCTGAAGCAGGGGCGGCCGCCCTTCATGATCGACATGAAGATCACCGACGATGAGGGCAACAGCCTGCCCCATGACGGTCAGACCTTCGGGCGGCTCAAGGTCAAAGGGCCTGCCGTGGCGCGCAGCTATTTCAAAGACGAAGGGGCCGCAGCCTTTGATGCAGACGGCTGGTTTGACACCGGCGACGTCGCCACCATCGACGATTATGGCTACATGCACATAACAGACCGCGCCAAGGATGTGATCAAGTCAGGCGGCGAGTGGATATCCTCGATCATGATCGAGAACGAGGCGGTGGGTTGCAATGGTGTTCAGGAGGCCGCGGCCATCGGTCTGCCGCACCCGAAGTGGGATGAGCGGCCGCTTCTCGTGGTGGTGCGCAAGCCTGGATCTGCTGTGACGGCCGCCGACATTCGCGCCCATCTCGTCGGCCGTATTGCCCGGTGGTGGATGCCAGATGACGTGGTCTTCGTCGACGAGATCCCACATACCGCGACCGGCAAGATCTCGAAGCTCGAACTGCGCGAGCGCTTCAAGGATCATCGTTTTTCATTGGCTCCGGACGACGTCCAGACCTGATGCACTCGACCCCATCTGTGGTATCCCCCGCCATCCGGGCGCGTTGCAAGCTGGCGTTGCTTTGATGTAAGCAAGCCTGGCCGGCGGGGGAGGAAAGATGTCGCTGACGCCTGACAAGATCCTGCGCGAAAAAGCGGTCTTCGCATCCTTCATCTATGACCTGGTGTTGCTGCCGGTTGTTCTCTACGTGGCGGTCAACTCTGATTCGCTGACCATGCTGGGCGAAGCCCTGCGTGGTGTCTTTCTGGTGATCATGGCCGTCCTGTCGTGGATCACGCTTCGCCGAATCCACCGCGGGCGTACCGGCGGCTTCGACTTTGGGCTCGGCAAGGTCGAGCAGGTACTCTCTCTTCTGGTGGCTCTGGCGCTGAGCGCGTCCATCGCCTTCATCTGGTACAAGTCGTTCACCCGTGTTGAGACGGGGCCACATGTGATTGGCGTGATGAGTTTCGCAGCCGTGGGCCTCACTTCCCTTAATCTGCTTGCCAATGCAGCGCCTCTGCCACCACTCTACAGAGCCCTGAAATTCGGCAAGTCGGTTCTGGTCATCACCCAGTTCCGCGCCAAGGTCGCGAAATCCATTGGCTCCGTGATGGCGACAGCGTGCGTCGCCATCAACCAGCTGGTCTCGGATGTCGAGGTGTCGCTGTGGGCCGACCGCGTGGGCATCATGGTCGTCACCCTGGTCACGCTGCATGCTGCCTACGAACTGATGACGTCGTCCATTCCCGACATTCTCGACCGGACCTTGTCGGAAGAGCTGCAGATCAGGATCAACCGGGCTCTGGCCCGCCACTATCATGATTTCGATACGCTGGCCTGGTGCCGGAGCCGTCAGTCTGGTTCCGACATTGACGTGCAGCTGGGGCTGGGTTTCGCTCCTGAGACACCATTCAACCGGATCGCGGACATTGCCGAATCGGTGGCCCGGGACATCGAAGAGTGGATACCGGGCAGCCGTGTCGTGGTGACCCCGGTCAGGCCAGGCCGAGTGGCGGCGAACTCGGACCCCTCATGATGGTTCATAGATGAGCTCATCGCTCACGCGAAGCTTGCCCTGGGCCACGAGGTGCGAGAGATGCGCGGCCGCTGAGAGTTCCGCTGCGCCTCGGAGGGCCGGATCAAGGCCGGCATAGACCGCCGCCACGACGTCGCCCACGCGCCGCGCGCCGCGCTCGACACTGGCGCGGATTGCCTCTTCGCGCATGCGGCGGTGCGTAAGATAGCCGCGCAACAGGGGCAGGGGATCGCGCCGCGACGGACCGTGACCAGGGTGATAGATCTGGTCATCCCGCCCCAGCAGCTTTTGAAGTGAGCTGAAATACTGGCCCATGTCACCATCAGGCGGCGCGATGACGCTCGTGGCCCAGGCCATCACATGGTCGCCTGAGAACAGTGCCTGCTCCTCGGCGAGCGCGAAACACATGTGGTTCGACATGTGGCCTGGCGTGAAGACGGCTTGCAGCGTCCAGCCGGGCCCCGACAGCTCGTCGCCTTCGGCGAGCCGCAGATCGGGAATGAAGCCATGGTCGATCGAGGCATCGAGCCGGAGGCCATGTCCACCTGTGGGCGCGGCAACAGGTCCGTAGGCATGGGTCGGTGCGCCGGTCGCTGTCTTCAGGGCAGCAGCCAACGGTGAATGATCGGCATGGGAATGGGTCACGAGAATGTAGCTGACGGTCTCGCCGCGCACGGCTTCGAGCAGCGCCGCAAGATGCGCCTCGTCGGCGGGGCCAGGATCGATGATGGCGACGCGCCCGCGTCCGACGATGAAGGAAGATGTGCCTCGGAAGGGGAAGGGAGAGGGATTGTTGGCCACCACCCTGCGAACCAGGGGTGAGAGGCTTTCCACCGTTTCCGGTACGACAGGAAAATCGCGATCGAAGGCCAGTGCGGTCATGCGTCATTGCACCCTTGAACGGCCGCGCCTATAAGCAATCCCATCCTCATGACCAGCAAGCGTAAAGGCGATCGACCATGAAGACCAGCCTTCTTTCTGACCACCTCTGGCCACGCAGCGGGCTTGCACGCAACGCCATGCTGGCGCTGGCGGGCTCCCTGATGGTGGCTGCAGCGGCGCAGGTCAATGTGCCGATGTTTCCCGTTCCGATGACGCTGCAGACGCTTGCCGTTCTCATGATCGGCGCGGCTTATGGTGCAAGGCTCGGCGCGGCGACGCTGGCGCTCTATGCACTGGAGGGGGCCATGGGCCTGCCGGTCTTCGCGGGGTTCAAGTCGGGCGTCATGCTGCCGAGTTTTGGCTATGTGCTGGGCTTCATTGCAGCGGCCTATGTGGTGGGCTGGCTGGCGGAGCGCGGCTGGGATCGGACCGCGCCACGCATGTTCGCCGCCATGCTGCTGGGCGCAGCCGTGCTCTATGTGCCGGGTCTTGTCTGGCTTGCGGCATGGACGGGTTTCGAAAAGGCGGTAAATGTGGGCTTGCTGCCCTTCATCGCCGGTGATCTCGTGAAGGCGTCAATCGCCGCGCTGGGCTTCCCCGCCGTCTGGGCACTGCTCGGCCGCCGCTGACGGCGGGTAATGGTCGGAGTGAGAGGATTCGAACCTCCGACCCCCTGCTCCCGAAGCAGGTGCGCTACCAGACTGCGCTACACTCCGTCATTCGTCCGGCGCGGCTTATAGCGACGCTTTTGAGGCTAGGCAAGCACTGTTCGGCTGGCTATACGGGCGCCTGCTGCTGGGGCGTCGCCAAGCGGTAAGGCAGCGGATTTTGATTCCGCCATTCGGAGGTTCGATCCCTCCCGCCCCAGCCAACATTTTTTCCTAATGTATGCATATTATCTTTTCTTGC
>OMIC01000008.1 GCA_900298995.1 Hyphomicrobiaceae bacterium
AGAATCCGAAGAACCGCACGCCGCCAGAGATTGTCGAGAAGGTACTCTACCTCCGCAAGACCTACCACCTGGGTCCGATGCGCATCGTTTGGTACCTGGCCCGCTACCATGACATCAAGATCGCCGCAGTGGGCTTTTCCGGTATCCTGAACCGCAATGGCCTCGGGCGGCCGTCTCCGGGGCCGCCAGCGCCGCTTGGGAGGAACCGATTTTCTGAATTTACAACAGTCCATTCCTGCCCCAATCTGCCCTGCGGCGATACTGGAGGAAAAGGACAGGAGAATACCCGATGACGGTCATCAATTGCGACATGGGCGAGGCATTCGGTCTCTACAGGATGGGCGATGATGCCGGGCTGATGCCGCTGATCGACGTCGCCAATGTGGCCTGTGGCTTTCACGCTTCTGATTTCAACCATATGCGCGCCACCGTCCAGCTTGCAAAGAGGCACGGTGTAAAGGTGGGCGCCCACCCCTCGCTCCCCGACCTCCAGGGCTTTGGCCGCCGTGAAATGAAGATCGGCCGGGAAGAATTGGCGAACTGCATCATCTATCAGGTCGGTGCGCTGAAGGGTTTTCTCGAAGCCGAAGGCATGCCGCTCAATCACATCAAGCCGCATGGCTCTCTCTATGGCATGGCCGCGCGCATGGAGGACATGGCGCACGCCGTCTGTGACGCCGCAGACGTGTTCAGGGTGCCGCTGCTGGGAATGATCAATACCTTCCACGAGAAGACCTACACGGCGCGTGGCCACAAATTCATCGCTGAATTCTATGCCGACCTCGACTACCGCGACGACGGCTCGCTCATCATAACGCGTGAACATGAGGCGAAGGACCCAGCCCATGCTGCCGCACTCTGCCTGCGCGCCATCCGTGAAGGCAAGGTGAAAGGCACGGGTGGCGCCGATGTTGCGGTGCGTGCCGACGCCATCTGCGTTCATTCCGACACGCCCAATGCTGTTGCCATCGCCAAAGCGGTGCGCGAAGCTGTGAAACCCTATATTGCAGCCATCTGATCAATCACGGAAAAGAGCATACCCATGGCCCAGCTGCTGTCTCCTCTTCCCGGCACCTTCTACCGCAGGCCCGCACCCGACAAGCCAGTCTACAAGAATGACGGCGACAAGGTCGCCAAGGGAGATGTCGTCGGCCTCATCGAGGTGATGAAGTCCTTCACCGAGGTGAAGGCGGATGCCGCCGGCAGGATCAAGTTCATCGCCGAGAACGAGGAGCCGGTCATGGCCGGGCAGCCGCTGGCGGATATCGGCTGAACGGCGTAAAGAGACGAGACACCCTATGAAGATCACCAAGCTCCTCATCGCCAATCGTGGCGAAATCGCCGTGCGTATTATCCGCGCCGCGCGGGAGCTCGGGCTCAAGACCGTGCAGGTGCATTCGGCGGCAGCCGCCGACATGCTGGCGGTCAGGATGGCCGATGAGGCCGTGAACATCGGCCCGCCGCATGCCGCGAAATCCTATCTCAACATCGACAATATCCTGAAGGCGGCTCGGGAGACGGGTGCTGATGCCGTGCACCCTGGCTATGGCTTTCTAGCCGAAAACGCAGGCTTTGCTGATGCCGTAGAGGCGGCCGGTCTCGTTTTCGTGGGGCCGAAGGGTGATTCAATCCGCGTCATGGGAGACAAAGTGGCGGCGCGCGTGGCTGCCGAGGCGGCCGGCGTTCCGGTGGTGCCGGGCTCGGATGGCCGCGTCGACGATCCCGAACATGCCAGGGCAATCGCTCTCGCCATTGGCTTTCCGGTGATGATCAAGGCCGCGGCGGGCGGCGGCGGGCGCGGCATCCGCATCGCTCACGACATGGCGGAGTTCGAGACATTGATGCCGCAGGCTTCGGCAGAGGCCAAGGCCGCCTTTGGTGATGGCGGCCTTTACATTGAGAAGGTTATCGACAGAGCGCGTCACATCGAGGTGCAGGTGCTGGGAGATGGTCGGCGCGCCATCCATTGCTTCGAGCGCGAGTGCTCGCTGCAGCGCCGCCGCCAGAAGGTTTGGGAGGAAGCTCCATCAGCAGTCCTTCCCCAGGCGGTGCGTGAGAAGCTTTGCGCGTCTGCGGTGGCGCTGGCCGAGGCTGTCAACTACCGCGGCGCGGGAACGCTTGAATATCTCTATGATGACGAGACGCGACACTTTTACTTCATAGAGATGAACACCCGCATTCAGGTGGAGCATCCCGTCACCGAGATGATCACCGGCATTGATCTTGTGCGTGAGATGATTCGCATCGCTGCGGGTGAGCCGCTGCGTTTGCAGCAATCGGATGTGACGATGACCGGCCACGCCATCGAGGTCCGGATCAATGCGGAGGATCCGGCCCGGAATTTCATGCCTGCGCCTGGCACGGTGACGGAGCTTCGGGTTCCTGGCGGGCCCGGCACCCGCTTCGATACCATGCTGTATCAGGGATATCAGGTTCCGCCCTTTTACGACTCGCTGCTGGGCAAGCTGATCGTGTGGGACGAGACCCGTGCGAGCGCCCTCGGACGCATGGCGCGCGCCCTTGAAGAACTCGAGGTGGGGGGACTTGCCACCACGAAGCCTTTGCATCAGTTGCTTGCCCGGGACGAAAGTGTCGGCAAGGCCCGGTTCCACACGCGGTGGCTCGAGCCATGGCTTGAGGCCAACGCCCACAGACTATCGACATGAGGAGGATGGCACCCACATGAAAACGCGATATTCGTACGGAGGCGATGAGCACATCTTCGTCGAATGTGACGAGGAGATGTCGCTTGATGCATTCTTCAAATCACTGTCCATGGCGACGGCTGTCAAGAAGGCGAAAATCAAGGGTGTCACCGAGATCTGCCCGGCCAACGCCTCCTTCCAGGTGAAATTCGATCCGGACGTCATCAAGCCAGCCGAGATGCTGAAGCGATTGAGGATGATTGAGAAGGCCGCGGCCAAGGCCAATCCCTTGATCAAGTCGCGGATCATCGAGATCCCGGTGTATTATAATGATCCGTGGACCCGTGAGACGGCAATGCGTTTCCGTGATCGCCACCAGGATCCCAAGTCGACCGACATCGAGTATACCGCCCGCATCAACGGACTAGATGGCGTTGATGGATTCATCAGGGCGCATTCTGGTGCGCCTTGGTTCGTGTCCATGGTGGGCTTCGTTGCCGGACTTCCCTTCCTCTATCAGATGGTGGACCGCAAGCGGCAGATACAGTCACCCAAGTATCTGCGGCCCCGCACCGACACGCCAAAGCTCACGGTCGGCCACGGTGGTTGTTTCGCAGCCATCTATTCCGTTCGTGGGGCGGGCGGCTACCAGATGTTCGGCATCACGCCCGTGCCGATCTATGATCCCAACCAGAAGATCAAGCATCTGAGGGATTTCATGTGCCTGTTCCGCCCCGGCGACATTGTGCGCTTCAAGCCCATCGGCCGGGAGGAATATGATGAGACCGTCGCGGCGGTTGAAAAAGGCAAGTTCAAACTGAAGATCAAGGACGTGACCTTCGATCTCAGGGAATTCCAGAAGGACATGGATGGCTACAATGCCAAGCTGATGGGGGCGCTCAATGGCCATTAAAGTCATCAAGCCCGGTCTCTCGACGACGGTGCAGGACCTTGGCCGTCCGGGCTATTACCATATCGGCATTCCGGTGTCCGGTGGCATGGACCGTTTGGCGCTCAAATGTGCCAACCTGCTCGTCGGCAACAAGGAAGGTGCTGCCGTTCTCGAGGCCGTGTTCATGGGGCCGGAACTTCAATTCACGGAGGACGCGGTTGTGGCTGTCACTGGCGCAGAGCTGCCACCCCTGGTGAATGGCGAACCGCGCGAGACCTGGACGTCGTTCAAGGTGAAGAAGGGCCAGACCCTGTCTTTCGGTTTCCTCAAGAAAGGCGCGCGCGCCTATATCGCCATTTCGGGCGGAATCGATGTTCCGGTTGTGCTGGGTTCGCGTTCCACATACGCCCTTGGTGCATTGGGCGGGTTCAAGGGCCGCAAGCTGGACGTGGGCGACAGGCTGCCTGTCGGCAAGGGCAGAGTGGTGAAGGAAGGCCGAAGAATTCCTGAAAAGCTCAGGCGTTCGCCAGGCGCGCCGGCAGAATTGCGCATGGTGCCGGGTCTGTACTGGCACCGGATCACCGAGGCTGCCGGCAAGCAGTTCTTCTCTGACACATGGAAGGTCGCTCCCGAGGCGGACCGGATCGGCTATCGTTTCCGCGGCGGCAAGCCGCTGGACTTCGTACCGCGTGAGCAGCCGTTCGGCGCGGGTTCCGATCCGTCCAATATTGTTGATGCCTGCTATCCATATGGTTCGATCCAAGTTCCGGGCGGCACGGAACCCATTGTACTGCACCGGGACGCTGTCTCCGGCGGTGGTTATTTCATGGTCGGGACCGTGATCTCCGCCGACATGGACCTGATCGGTCAGTTGCAGCCTCACACGCCGGCCCGCTTTGTCGAGGTCACGATGGCGCAGGCATTGAAGGCCAGGAACGACCAGACGAAACTCTATGACAAGATCAAGTCATCTCTTTGAGGACACGCGCATGAACGGAAACCTTCTCTCTTCATTGTTCCCCGCTACGCAGGCACGGAGCCTCAGTCAGGTGGCTCTGGCCGTGGTGGGGGTCGCCCTGCTGACCTTGTCCTCCAAGGTGCAGGTACCCTTCTGGCCGGTTCCAATGACCATGCAGACCATGGCTGTGCTGATGATAGGCACGACGGCGGGCGCTCGGTTGGGCGGGGCTACAGTTCTGGCCTGGCTGGGCCTTGGTGCCCTGGGTGTTCCGGTCTTCGCGACGGGTGCCGGGCTTGCCTATATGGCCGGGCCGACGGGTGGTTACCTCGCGGGCTTCCTCGTTGCAGCCCTGCTGACCGGCCATCTGGCCGACCGGGGTCATGGCCGCAGCCTTGTCTCGGCGCTGGCTCTCATGCTTGTGGGCGAGGTGGTGATCTTCGTTCTCGGAACAGCCTGGCTGGCGATGATCATCGGATCCGGCAAGGCAATTTCGGCGGGTCTGCTGCCATTCATGCCGGCGGAGATATTGAAGTCCGCAATCGGCGCTACTGTGCTTGCCACCGCCTGGAAGCAGGCCAGGCGCTGACATCAAGCTTTTCAGGCGTGGATGGGCGACGGCCCATTCATGTCAATTTTCTCTTGGGGAGTAACATGAAAGCCAAGGCGAGGCGAAAGCCGAACGTCGATCCCATCACACTTTCCGTCGTGCGCGGCATGCTGGAAACAACCCAGCGCGAAATGACGCTGGCACTGGAAAAGACGGCGCGCTCCTCCGTCTTCAACCTGGCGCATGACTATTCAACAGCCCTCTTCAATGCCAGGCCTGAGATGATCCTGCAGGGGCAGGATATCCCGATCCACTTGGGATCGCTGATTCCCGCCATGAAGTCGGTCGCAAAGTTCTTTGATGGCGACATTCATGAGGGTGACCTGATCCTTCACAACGATCCGGCCTTTGGCGGCAGTCATGCCATCGACACCTGCATGTACAAGCCGGTTTTCTACCGGGGCAAGCTGGTCTACTGGACGGTGTGCAAAGGCCACCTTACGGATATCGGAGGCCCTGTCCCCGCAGGCTACAACCCCAACGCCAAGGAGATATACGCCGAGTGCCTTCGCATTCCGCCCGTCAAGATCTGGGACAAGGGCAAGCCACGCCACGATGTCATCAACATGATTCTCACCAACATGCGTGCACGGCGTGACCAGGAAGGGGACTTCAACGCCCTGATCGGCGCCTGCCAGGTGGGTGAACGCAACCTGATCGCCATGCTCGACAAATACGGTCAGAAGACCGTCGATGCCTGTATCAACGAGTTGCTCGATCTGGCTGACCGCCACATGCGTTCGCTCATCAAATCGGTGCCTGACGGCAACTATGAGGGTGTTGCCATTCTCGAGGATGCAGGTCACGGGTTCGGTGATTTCGAAATCAAGGCGAGCGTCACCATCAAGGGTGACAAATGTCACATCGCGATTTCCTCACCGCCGCAGATTCCCTATTTCATCAATTCCTACGAGGGGAATTCGCACTCCGGCGTCTATCTCGGACTCATGATGTTCGCAGCACTGCCGCCTCCTTACAATGAAGGTCTCTATCGCTGCGTCTCCGTTGACTTCGGGCCCAAGGGCACCATCTGCAATGCCCAGGAACCGGCGCCGCACATGAACTGCACGACAACGCCAATGGAAACCCTGACGGACGCGGTGCGCCTTGCCTTCGAGAAGGCAATGCCGTCCAAGGTGGCGGCAAGTTGGGGACATGCGAATGGCCTCAACATTGCCGGTTGGGATTCGCGCACCAATGAGGAATTTGTCACCATGGTACTGGCCACCATTATTTCCGGTGGAGGCGCCACGCCCAAGCAGGATGGCTGGCATGCGGTGGGTCCTGAATGCTGCTTCGGCGCACTCACCTCGGGCGACGTCGAACTGCTCGAGTATTCCTACCCGATCATCATCCATAAGTATTCCTTGATGACCGACTCTGGAGGTGCAGGCAAATTTCGGGGTGGGTCGGGAACAGCCTGGGAGGTTGAGCCGCTCGACAAGGACATGCTGTGCATTGGCTTCGGCGAGGGACGGCGCATCCCGGCAATGGGCGCTGCGGGCGCCAGCTCGAGGGATATCGATTCCAAGGTTGGGCGCGTCGAGTTGAAGCGTTCCGGCAAGGTGGATTTGAAACGCACCAACATCATGGAAACCATCAAGCCAGGCGAGACTGTTACCAACATGAATCCCGGTGGGGGCGGCTATGGAAACCCATATGAGCGGCCGCTCGACAAGGTGGTTTGGGACGTGAAGAACGGCCTCGTGTCCATTCGTGGCGCACGGGAAGACTATGGGGTGGTGTTCTCTGATCCGGAAACGCTGGAAGTCGACATGGCTGCGACGCAGCGGCTCCGGTCGGCTGCCTGATCACTGGGGAAGGAACAGCACATGCGCACCAAATATCGCCTTGGCATCGACGCGGGCGGCACCTTCACCGACTTCGTCGTGGCAAACCGGCAAACCGGCGAGGTCAAGCTTTTCAAGGCTTTGTCAACGCCCTCTGACCCGACCAAGGCCATTCAGAACGGGTTGAAACTCATTTCTGATGACCTCGCGATCAGTCCGCGCGAACTCGTCTCCGACTGTGACCTGTGCATCAACGGCACAACCGTCGGTCTCAATGCCCTCATCACGCACAGGGGTGGCAGGACGGGCCTGATCTGCACCGCGGGACACGAGGATTCGATCGAGATCCGCAACGGCCACAAGGAAGACGGTTTTCGTTACGATCCCGAGTATCCTGCAGCGACCATGCTTGTTCCGCGTTACCTCCGCAAAGGTGTGCGTGAACGAGTCATCTCCGACGGTTCAATCCGCCTCGCGATGGAGGAGGAGGATGTGCGCAGTGCCTGCGAACTCTTCCGCAAGGAAGGGATCGAGACCATCGCCATCTCCTTTGTCTGGTCGGTGTTGAACCCGGCGCATGAGCACCGCGCTGCCGAGATCGTTCGCAAGATGATGCCGGATGCGATTCTCACGGTGGGCTCGGAGCTTTATCCGCAGGTGCGCGAATACACTCGGACGTCGACGGCGGTCACCAATGCCTATCTTGCTCCCGTCATCCGCAAGTATGTGGCGGCGGTTGACAGTTATTTCCGCTCGCTGGGGGCGAGGCAGCCGGTGCGCTACTTCCAGTCGAACGGCGGCCTGGCCATCGGCCAGGCGATGACCGACCGCTCTGTCTACGCCATCAACTCTGGTCCTGCGTCGGCTCCGCAGGCGGGCCTCTATGTCTGCGCGCCTTTCAAGAAGAAGAACGTTATCACGGTGGACATGGGGGGCACCTCCTTTGACATGACCCTGACCAAGGACGGCCAGACCAACCTGAACAAGAATATCGATTTCCTGCGCTACCGGATCGGCGTGCCCATGATCCAGGTGGAAACACTGGGGGCAGGCGGTGGCTCGATCGGCTGGATCGATTCGCTGGGCCTGATACAGGTCGGCCCCCAGTCAGCAGGTTCGGAACCTGGACCAGCCTGCTACGGCCAGGGCGGTCTCGAGCCCACCACATCGGATGCCAACCTCGTCCTTGGCTATCTGAACCCCGAAGGTCTGCTCGGAGGAAAGCTTCCGCTGGACCTGGGCAAGGCAAGAGCAGCCATCAAGGCCAGGGTTGCCGACCCGCTTGGCATATCCATCGAGCGCGCCGCCTACGGCATGTACACCATTGTCAACAACAACATGGTGAATGGCATCCGGCGCGTCTCGGTCGAGCGTGGTTACGATCCGCGCGACTTTGTGCTGGTCGGTGCCGGCGGCGCGACCGCCGCGCACATCACGGCGCTTGCCCGCGAGATGGGTATCGAAACGATCATCCTGCCGAAGCTTGCCTCGGGGCTCTGCGCCTTCGGCCAGATCATCTCGGACGTCAAGTACAACTACATGGCAACTGCCCCGGTACGGCTTGACAACGCCGCAGCCTACAGGCGGATCGACAAGCTGTTTGGTCAAATCGAGGCTGAGGGCGTGAAGCATCTCAAGACAGATGGCTTCAAGCAGTCGCAGATTGACATCAAGCGCAGCCTCGACATGCGCTATGTCGGCCAGGTTCATGAATGCACCGTCGACATTGGCACTTTCCCGATCAATGACAAGACCATCGAGAAAGTGAAGGAAGCCTTCCATCGCCGCCACGAAGAACTCTACACATATTCGGAGCGCCATAATGCGGTGGAAGTGGTAAACCTCGAATCGACCCTCTACGGCCGCATCGACAAGCCAAAGGCCCCGAAGCTCGCCAGGGGTGCGCCCGCGGCCAAGGCCCTGAAGGGTTACCGCAAGGCAGTCTTTGACCCGTCCGGACGGCCAGCCAGGACTCCGATCTATGACGGCGCCAAACTGGGTGCCGGGGCGACTGTCAGAGGCCCCGCCATCATCGAGGAGGTGACGACCACCATCGTCATCGAGCCGGGCTGGACTGCGCGTCTTGATGCCAGCGGCTCCTATGTCATGACCTACCGGAAGCGCTAATGCGCGGTGATCAGGCGTTCACCTGAGAAGCGGAGTGGGTTGCATTGAGGCTCGTCTCCCCCCGTGCCAGCAGATGTCGATGACTGACGGAGCGTCAGATGTGATGACGGCGCCGGCCGTCGTGCCGCGGCGCACGCTGCGAGTGCTTGGCACGAGCATAACGTTGCTTGAGCTTATTCGGCGTCGCGCAGAATCTGATCTTGGCTTTGCTATCTCCTTTGAGGTTCACAACTTCGTCGACTGCCAGCGGCGTGCCGCTTTGGAGCCGGCCGCCTATGACATCTATGACCAGTGTTTTCATAACATGGACATTGTCTGGTTCTGGGGTTCGTTGCAGCCGGTCGATACCTTTCGCATCACCGACTGGGATATGCTGAGCGGGCTGACCCGTGAGGGCGGTATCAACCGCTATGCCTCGCGCGGGCATGGCGACCAGCCCGTGCGCAAACTCTACGTCCAGCCGGGCGAGGCCCTGGGCCCGGCGCCATCGCGCTACATCAGCATGCTGCCGACGGTGCATAACTTCGACTCCTTCGGTTATGACCCCCGGGTATTTGGCGCCGTGGGTCCGCACCGGGAAAGCTGGTCATGGTTGCTCGACCCGCGTGCCCGCGGTCGGATCGCGGTGGTGGACGAACCCGGCATCGGCATCTTTGACGTGGCACTTGCGGCGGAAGCCGCCGGTGAGGTGAAATTTGCCGATATTGGCAACATGACTGTGGAGGAGATCGACTCACTGATGAGAGTTCTCCACCAGCACCGCCAGCAGGGCTATTTCCGGGCGATCTGGCGTGACGGGGAGGAGGCGGCGAACCTTGTGCGCAATGGTCAGGTTGCAGCCCAGAGCATGTGGTCGCCTGTCTATGGAGAGCTCGGCGAGACAGCGCAGCATTTCGTGGAGGCCAATCCAATCGAGGGCTGGCGTGCCTGGCACGGCGGCATGAGCCTGGCGCGTCATCTCTCAGGCGCCGCTCTTGATATGGGTTATGAATACATGAACTGGTGGCTGTCTGGTTGGCCGGGTGCGGTCGTGGCACGGCAGGGATATTACATGTCCGTGCTGGACCGCGTCCGGGAGGCATTGTCACCTGCTGAATGGCGGTACTGGTATGAGGGTTTGCCCGCCGAGGTGGACCTTCCCGGCCCCTCGGGCAATATCGTGGTGAAGGCGGGCGCGCGCAGAACCGGTGGCTCATACTGGGACCGTGCCAGCCGCATCGCGGTGTGGAACACGGCCATGGACGAGCACAACTATGCCTGCCGGGCCTGGGAAAGATTCGTGCGGCAGGTACGGGGCGAGGCGTCATCATGAACGCCCGTTCTCCGCAGCCGCCGATGCAGAAGCGCTACGAACTGATCGCAGGTGTGCTCCGGCTCAACATCACGACTGGGAAACTCCCGGCGGGTTTCGTTCTCGTTGAAGGGCCGATTGCTGAGCTCATGCAGTCGAGCCGCGCCCCGGTGCAGGCGGCTCTGCGCATTCTCGAAGGTGAAAACCTCATCCACCGCTTTGCTGGGCGTGGCTTCCTCGTGGGACCAAAGGGATCAGGTGTGCCGCCGATCCGCCAGGGCATTCGTGACCTCGATCTGCAGATTTCCGTCGAGATCGACGAGGCGCTCCAGAGCCGCGGAACCTGGGAGTTGGTGTATGATCGGGTGGAGGAGCAGGTGGCGTCCTGCCTGATCTTCGGTGAGTTTCGGATCGTCGAAACAGAACTTGGCGACTATTTGGGGGTCAGCCGCACCGTGGTGCGGGATGTGCTGAGCCGTCTTCACGAGCGCGGCCTGATCCGCAAGAATCAGAGCTCGCACTGGATTGCAGGACCGCTCACGGCGCAGATGATTCGCGAGAAACTGGCGGTGCGGGCCATACTGGAGCCTGCGGCGCTGCGACTGGCAGGAGCCGCAATCAATTACACCGAAGTCGAGACCCTGCGGGTGCGACTTGCTGCGGGTGAGGAAATCGAAGGCGAGATCCTCGAAGCTGCCCTCATGGAGCATTGCATCGCCCGCACGCCCAATCGCGAACTCGTCGGACTCATTGGTAATAATCAATTGCTTCTGACTGCAGCGAACCGGGCGCTCACCGGTCTAGGCTTGCCGCGTGACCGGGTCGAACACGGCGAATACCGAACCCTCTTCGACCTTCTCTCCCGCCATCTCGTTGATTCTGCTGCTGAGTATCTCGAGGGCCGGTTGCGGATCCTGGCAGAAAAGAGCCTTGCCCGCCTGAAGATCGTGGCAATCATCACCCAGCCATCCGACATTGCGCCTTTTTTGACGCCGAAATAAATGTATATTGGGGACAAAATTCATTTTTATTGATGACTAGAGCTCCTTTTTCAACGAAGTACGAAGGAGTTTGGAGCTTTCCTTTTTGTGGTTGCATACGTTAGACAGTTTTGATTACATCCTTCGAAGATCAATGCTCCATGGGAAATCTGATTGTTCCATGTTGCGTAATGGTAACTTGTACGGGGAGAAAGGCTGCGGAAAGATCGGCGGAGAACCGTCACCGTGGCGCAGGGCATGAACAGTCAGCAACCGGTATTCCGCCTTGAGGGCGTGAGCAAGTCTTACGGATCTGTCACTGCGTTGCGCGACATCACGCTCAGCGTGAATGGCAATGAGTATATTTCCGTTCTTGGGCCGAGCGGCTCTGGCAAGTCAGTTCTGCTTAGGGTGATTGCGGGCTTTGACGTGCCGGACAGCGGTCGGGTGGTGCTTGAGGGCCGCGATATCACGGATGTGCCCGCTCATGAGCGTGGTATCGGTTTCGTTTTCCAGAATTTCGCGCTGTTTCCGCACCTGACGGTGTTTGAGAATGTCGCCTTTGGCCTGCGAAACGGCAAGGTGCCCGTTGCTGCGCCGGATGTTGAGCAGCGCGTCAAGGACATGATTTCGCTAGTTGGTCTCGCGGGCATGGAGGGCCGGGGTGTGCACCAGATCTCCGGCGGACAGAAGCAGCGCGTCGCACTGGCGCGCACTCTTGTCATGGCTCCTCGCCTTGTCCTGCTGGACGAACCTCTGGGCGCTCTTGATGCCAATCTGCGCCACCGTATGCGCAATGAACTGCGCGCGATCCGCGAAAAGCTCGGCGTGACGTTCATGCACGTGACCGGAAGCGAAACCGAGGCCCTTGCCATGGGCGACCGGGTTGTGGTCCTCGATCATGGCCGCATCGCGCAGTTTGCCAGGCCCGACCAGGTTTACGGTCAGCCGGCATCGCCGAGTGTTGCGCACTTCCTGAACCGCTACAACATCTTCGAAGGCGAATTGTCGGGGAAGCGCTTCACCGGTCCATTTGGAATGATCGACGCTGCCAGCGTGACCCCTGCCGATAAGCCTGCCTGCGCGATCCGTTATGACCGCATGAAGGTGGAAGAGGAAGGAACTCCAGGCGAGGGTCCGGCAATTTCCGCCAGCTTCGTGGCCAGTGAATATCTCGGGTCCTCCGTCATGTACTTCTTCGAGGCCGCGGATGGCCGCGTGATTGAGGTCGAGCATCACCTGAGCCTTGGCCAGCCGCAGAGCTTCGAGCCCAAGCGTCGCTACAGGCTGCGGTGGAAACCCGAAGATGCAATAGTTTTTGGGCGGGGATGAACAAAGATGAGTGGCACGGCTGTCAGGCAGGCGCCTCAACAGAAAAGTAGATCTTCCGCGCCCTGGCTCATCGCGCCGGGTGTGCTGTGGATGCTGGTGTTTCTGGTGACCCCGATCCTGCTTATCGTCTACGTCTCGTTCTGGACGCAGACGACCTTCAAGATTGAACCGACACTGACACTGCAGAGCTGGCAGGCCTTTTTCGGCTCCGACACCTATCTGAACTCGTTGTGGACCACCGTCCGCATATGGCTCATCGTTCTCGCATCCACTTTCATCATCGGCTATCCAACCGCGCTGTTCGTCGGCCTGTTCGTCAAGAACAAAACGCTCTCGACTGTGCTTCTTGTCATCTGCGTCATACCTTTCTGGACGTCCTTCCTGATCCGCGTCCTGGCCTGGCGGCCGATGCTGGGCAAGGAAGGCGCCATCAACATTCTGCTCCAGAAGTTCGGCATCATCAGTCAGCCAATCGAAGCCCTGCTGTTCACCGAACTCTCCGTCATCATCGGAATGACGCAGATCTATGTGGTGTTCATGGTTGGCCCGATTGCCTTCATGTTGGGACGCATAGACCCGAACATCATCGAGGCGGCGCGAGACCTTGGCGCGGGGTTTGGCCGTATCTTCTGGAAGATCATCTTTCCGCTGAGCCTGCCGGGTGTTGTTGTCGGCGCCATTTTCGTGAGCGTCATGGTATTGGGAGAATTCGCCACCGCGGCCGCACTGTCCGGACGCAAGGTGAATCTTCTGGGGAACATCATCGTTACCCAGGTAGGCTCGCTCAAGTGGGCTCTTGCTTCCGTGGTGGGTGTGATCCTGACGATCGTGATGGGTCTGGTGATCGCCGGATTTCTCCGTATCGTCGATCTGAAGCGGGAGCTTTGAGATCATGGAATCCCGCGTCCTGAAGCCGGTGCTGGCGGTCTACACGCTGCTCTTCATCCTGTTCCTCTACGCTCCGTTCTTTGTGCTGGCGATCCTCTCGTTCCAGAGCGGTCCAGAGGGTGGGCCGCAGTTTCCGATCATCGAATGGTCTACCTATTGGTACCGTCATATCTTCGGCATGGTGCCGCCGTCCCGTGTTGCCCCGCTGCCACTGGGCGAGGCGCTCTTCCGTTCTCTCACCCTGGCCTTCATGACGATGGTCACGTCCACGGTTCTGGGCGTCATGTCGGCTCAGGCTTTCCGCCGCAAGTTCAAGGGCTCCGGCTTAGCCTTCTATCTCATCGTTCTGGGCATGATGGTTCCGGGCGTGCTGACCGGTCTCGGTGTGTCTCTGCTCGCCAACAACATACTCGGAATCGAAAGACATTGGTGGAGCACGGGTTTCGTTACCCACGTGGTCTACACCTTCCCCTTTGCGTTCCTCGTCATGCTGGCGATCCTCAACCGGTTCGACGCTTCGGTGGAAGAGGCGTCCTGGTCTCTTGGCGTGTCCCCCGCGAGAACCTTCAGGAAGGTCACGTTCCCGCTTATTTTCCCAGGCGTGCTCTCGGCCATGCTCTTCGCCTTCACGCTGTCCTACGACGAGTTTTCGCGTACGCTCTTTGCCTCTGGCCGTGACCAGACTTTGCCACTGGCGATCTACGGCACCTTCTCGGTCGAGATCCATCCCAACGTCTTCGCCTTCGGCGTGCTGACAACGGTGTTCTCGTTCGCGTTGCTCTCCGTCTATGCGATCCTCATGACTCTCAGCGTCCGCCGCGCCAAGAAAGTGGCGATGCAGGAGGATATCGCATGAGAACGGCGATCATCACCGGCGCTGGTTCAGGTATCGGGCGTGCCATCGCGGTGCGGCTCGCGGCTGACGGATACAATGTCGTGGTGAATGACTTTCGCGCCGAGGCTGCAGATCAGGTGGCGCGGGAGATCGGTGCAAAGGCAATTTCCGTGCAGGGTGACGTATTGAGTGAGGCGGATGTCGCGCGCATCGCAAGCGCCTGTGAAAGGGCTTTCGGCCGCTGCACTCATCTCGTCAATAATGCAGGCCATGTGCATCAGGCCCGGTTCACCGATCTTGAGCCCGCTGACTTCGATCGCATGTTCGCCGTGCATGTGCGCGGCACCTACCTCTGCACGCGCGCTGTGTTGCCCGGCATGCTGGCGGCCGGCGAGGGCGTCATAACCAACATCGCCTCGCAACTGGGTCAGATTGGCGGGGTGGATCTCGCTCACTATTCCGCTGCCAAGGCGGCCATCATCGGCATGACAAAGGCGCTGTCACGGGAAGTCAGCGCCCAGGGTGTGCGCGTCAATGCGGTGGCGCCCGGCCCGATCAACACCCCGCTCGTCATGGCCCTTTCGGACGGCTGGCGCAAGGCGAAGGCCGCGGGCTTGCCGCTCGGCCGTTTCGGCGAGCCGGAAGAGGTTGCTGCAACAGTTGCCTTTCTGTGCTCGCCCGCCGCTTCGCTCTTCGTGGGGCAGACCCTGGGTCCCAATTCAGGAGATGTAATGTTATGACAGAGACCGTCCTCATCACAGGTGCGGGTATCGGTATTGGTCGCGCGTCTGCCAGGGCCTTCGCCAAGTCGGGCTATCACGTCGTTGTCACCGACATCCTGGAAAACGAAGGCTCCGCAGTCGTGTCCGAGATAGTTTCCGCTGGGGGCTCGGCGGAATTCATGAAGCTCGATGTGCGATCGACTGAACAAGCCGATGCCGTGGTGGCTGCGGTCGAGAAGAGGCACGGAGCAATCAACACCGTGGTCGCCAATGCCGGAATTGCACACAAGGTGCCGTTGCCGCAACTGACCGACGAGAAGTGGGACTTCACCTTCGACATCGACCTCAAAGGCATCTTCCGCGTGGTACGCGCAGCGCTGCCGGCCATGAAGATGGCGAGGAAGGGCTCGGTCGTCGCTGTCTCATCGATCATGGGCGTTGCGTACGGCTGGGACGAGCATGTGCATTATTCCTCGGCCAAGGCCGGGGTTGTGGGGCTTGTGCGCGGGCTTGCAGTGGAACTTGCGCGTGACGGCATTCGCGTCAATGGCATAGCGCCCGGCTATATCCGCACGGCGCAGTTGCTCTCCAAGGAGCATTCGCTGGGGCCAGAAGCCGACAAGGCCGGACAATTCATTCCCATGGGCCGCATCGGCGAGCCTGAAGACATTGCAGACGTGATCCTGTTCCTTGCTTCCAACGCCGCTCGCTACATGACGGGGCAAACGGTGGTGGTAGATGGTGGCCTGCTCGTCGGCCGTTACTGACGAGGTCCGAAGAAAAAACACTTACCATGAGGAGACTAGCCTATGAATCACTACAACCTCAATCGCCGCCGGTTCCTGCAGGGAACGGCGGGTGGCCTTGCGGTCGCGGCGGGCGCTGTGCCCTTCGCTCCGTTCGGGTCGCAACAGGCCTTCGCGGCCGGTCTCGCTGACCAGGAACTCCGCACCGTCGGCCTGTCGGTCACGGTGCAGGAGCGTATCCTGAACGACTTCAAGGAGAAGTCCGGCGTGAAGGCGGTGTCGGGCAAGGCCGACATCTTCCCCAATACCCAGACCGAACTGCTCTCGGGCTCCACAGCCTATGACTGCTGGGAAACCATCGGTGAGCGCCTGCCTGCGGTCATTGCCACAGAGAAGATCCAGGCAATTCCGACGGCGTCGCTCAAGAACTGGGCCAACATCCGCGATACCTTCACCAAGGGTTCGGACAAGTGGGACAGGAAGGCTCAGATCGTTGGCCAGATCTGGAAGGATGAAGGACAGACCGAACTGTGGATGGTCCCGACCGTCTACAACTACGACTCGATCGGATATCGTCCGGACCTCGTCTCGGCTGAGGAAGCCTCGACCTGGACCGCGCTGTTCGACCCCAAGTTCAAGGGCAAGACCGGTCTCAATGTCGATCCGCTCATTGCGTTCGGTCAGGCTGTGCTGGCGATGAATTCGCTGGGACTTCTGCAGGTTCCGAATCCGGGCAATCCGGACAAGGCGGCCATCGACGAGGCCTCGAAGTTCCTGATCTCCAAGAAGAAGGAAGGCCAGTTCCGCGCCCTCTGGGGCGACTTCGGTGAACTCGTGAACCTGCTCGCTTCGGGCGAAATGGTGCTGGCGGACGCCTGGCAGCCTGCCGTCATGGCAGTGAAGGCGCAGGGCGTACAGTGTTCCTATGCGACGGTGAAGGAAGGTTACCGTGGCTGGGCGATTGGCGTGTCTGCCATCACCGGGACACCAAACCTCGAGGCCGTGACGGCTTATGCCGACTACTGGCTGTCTGGTCCGCCGGCCATCACCGTGTCGGAGCAGGGCTACTATTCGCCGACCACGAACATCAAGGACGTGATGCCGGCCGACAAGTACGCCTTCTGGTATGAGGGCAAGCCTTGGGTTGGCCCGCCCGATCGTGGCATCAAGGAAGGCGACCTCCGTGACGGCGGATCTCTCGAGACCCGCGCCGCGAACGTTGCCTACTGGCATCAGTGGCCGGACGAGTACGACCACCTCATGCAGAAGTGGGACGAATTCCTCTCGGCTTGATCTCCCATCAATGCCGGCCGGGGCGCAACTTGCCCCGGCCGTGCATCTTCCTCTCACCAGCAAGGTTTCGCGCGTGGCTTACGACCTGCAGCTTTCTCACGTCGGCAAGGTGTATGACAACGGCACCGCCGCCGTCATCGACTTCAACCTCGATGTCGACAGGGGCGAGTTCATTGCCTTCCTGGGTCCATCGGGCTGCGGCAAGACAACAACACTGCGCATGATCGCGGGCTTCGAAGACATCAGCTCGGGTGACATTCTGATCCGTGGAAAGCGGATCAACGACTTGCTGCCCGAACGGCGGCCAACTTCGATGATCTTTCAGAATTACGCACTGTTTCCACACATGACGGTGCGAGCCAATGTTGGCTTCGGGCTCGAGGTCAAGGGCACGCCGACCGCTGAGCGCGATGCAAAGGTGACGCGCATCCTCGAAAAGCTTGATCTGCTGAACGTTGCCGACCTGCGCCCCGACAGGCTGTCGGGTGGTCAGCGCCAGCGTATTGCTCTTGCCCGCTCGCTGGTTGTTGAGCCAGATATCCTGCTGCTCGACGAGCCGCTTGGTGCGCTTGACGCCAATCTTCGCAAGAGTATCTAGAACGAACTGAAGCTTCTCCAGCGGTCGCTCGGCATAACTTTTGTTTTCGTGACGCATGCGCAGTCGGAAGCTCTCGCGCTCTCCGATCGCATCGTCGTGATGAACCAGGGCAGGGTGGAGCAAATCAGTGCTCCTTATGAACTTTACACCCGCCCACAGAGCCTCTTCGTTGCCCAGTTCATTGGCCGCAACACGCTGATCGCGGGCGTGGTGAAGTCTTGCAGTGACGGTACCGCCACGCTCGATACACCGTTTGGGCAGCTTGCTGGCGCGACTGTGAAGCCGCTCGCTGTCGGCGCCACGTCCAGCCTTGTGCTTCCGGCAGAGTCCATCGATGTTGTTGCTGGCGGTGAAGGCATGGTCGAAGCCCGGACGCATTACTCCGGCTGTGTCATCCCGGTTGCCATCACCCGTTTGCAGCAGGTCGGTCATCTCGTGCAGATGGCTGTGTCCCTTCCCAATGGTGACCAGGTGCAACTCGAAGGCCATGCTGACAAGTATGGCGGACGTTTTGCCAGCGGCGAAAATGCCTGCATCGCCTGGAAGCCGCAGGGTGCAACGGTGATATCCCATCAGGGCTGAGGACGATGAGCAACAGGTCAGCGGCCGAATTGGCTAGAAAGCTTCGCAAGGGTCAGGCCGATGCGGTGGATGTGGCGGAGGAAGCCTTTGCCCGTATCGAGGCAGTCGGCGATCCCGCGATCTTTGTTGAAACGCTCAGGCCGCGGGCCATGGCGGAAGCCCGTGCCGCGCGCAAGCGGCTGAAGGCGGGAACGCCGGCCAGCCTTCTCGATGGCGTGCCCGTTGCCTGGAAGGATCTGTTCGATCTGGAACGCCGGGTCACGACTGCGGGATCGGTGGTGCTCAGGTCTGCACCGGCAGCGAGCCGCGATGCGGCTCTGGTCGCCGCCGGAAAGGCCGCGGGTCTCGTCAGCATCGGCTGTCTCAACATGACCGAGTTCGCCTATTCGGGGATCGGACTCAATCCTCATTACGGCACGCCCCGGAACCCGAACGACAGGCTGGTCCATCGCTCCCCCGGGGGGTCCTCCTCTGCGAGCGGGGGGGTTGTTGCTGCAGGCATCGTGCCGATCTCGATCGGCACTGACACGGGAGGTTCGATCCGGATTCCCGCTTCCTTCAACGGCGTCGTTGGCTACAAGAGCTCGACGGGCCATTATCCGATGGCAGGGGTCTTCCCGCTGTCAAGGACACTCGACACGCTGGGCCCGCTCGCCAACAGCGTCGAGGACTGTGTGCTGGCTGATGCCGTACTCCGTGGCCTGAAGAGGCCGCAGGCCAGGGCCAGGGATCCGAAGGGTCTGCGGATAATCGTCCCGGAAACATTGGTCTTCGATGATGCGGAAGACGCGGTTGTCCAGAATTTTGAGGGCTCTCTCCAGCGTCTTCGGCGGGCCGGAGCGAAGATCCGCCGAGTGAAGATGCCGGTGTTTCAACACATTCTCGACCTGGTGGCGGCCCGCGGCCACATACTGGGCGCTGAGGCGCTGGCCGTGCATTGGAGCCGGGTGAAAGGCGCGGACGCCGCACGAATGGATGCGCGCGTGGTGAAGCGCATCCTGCTGGCAGAAAAAATGACGGCTGTGGATCTGGTCGTGGTGATGGAAGAGCGCAAGCGCATGATAGCCGAGGCGGAGGCAATCCTTGATGGCGCGCTCCTTGCCTATCCGACCACCCCACATGTAGCCATGCCCATAGCGCCGCTCGAGGCGGATCAAGACGTATTCTTCCGTAACAACGCCAGGACGCTGCGCAACACCATGCTCGGAAACTTCCTCGACTGGTGCGGGGTGTCGATACCGAACGGAACCGATGCGGCGGGGATGCCGACCGGCTTTCTGTTGTCGGCTGCGCATGGTCAGGACATGGATCTGCTCTCGGCCGCGCTCGGAACCGAGGAAATCATCAGGGGATCATGATGTCAGACGTCTACAGCCAGCTCTTTTCGCCTTTCCAGCTCGCTGGTCACTCGATCCGCAACAGGATTGCCATGGCGCCACTCACCCGCCAGATGGCCGAGGCGGACGGAACGCCAACCGACGAGATGACAGCCTATTACGCTCGACGGGCCCGGGGTGGCGTAGGTCTCATCATCACGGAGGGAACCTACGAGAACGAACGCTTTGGCGCCAAGGCATATCTCTCGCAGCCCGGTATCACCTCCGCAAGCCATGTGAAAGGCTGGAAGAGGGTCGTCGATGCCGTGCATGCACAAGGCGCGAAGATCATCCTGCAACTCATGAGTGGCGGACGTGTGAGTGACCCTCGGGTACTGGCCGGTCAGCCGCCCGTGAGCGCGTCTGACACCCAAAGCCCCGGCTGGTCGCTCTACACCGACAGTGAAGACGAGAAAGCCATCCGCAACATCTCGGGCGCCTGGCCAAAGGTCACTTTCGGAAAGGCGCGGGGGCTGAGCATTGATGAAATTCATCAGGTAGCACAAGGTTTTGCGGACAGTGCATCGCGGGCCATGGAAGCCGGCTTTGACGGTGTCGAGGTTCATGGCGCCAACGGCTATCTGATTTCGCAGTTCATTCATCCCAAGACGAACCTGCGGACAGATGAATTCGGCGGCTCGCCCGAGAACAACATCCGGATCGCCACACTCATCGGCGAAAAGGTGCGGGTAGCGATTGGTGGCGGCAAGATGATGACGCTGCGGCTCTCCCAGGATGGGGTGGATGACTTCACCGGAGCATGGCCGGGTGGCACCCGCTATGCGGCCGCCATCGGCAGGGCGCTGCGGGGCTCTGCATATAACGCCTTGCACTGGGCAAGTTTCAGTTACCTAGATAACCGTGATCCCGCCGACAAGACCCCCATGCCCAAAGTGCTCAAGGAGGCCAGCGGGCTTTCCATGATCACAAATGGCGGCATCGCCGAGGGCGCCCAGGCTGAAGCCGCGCTGTCCGCCGGAGCTGCTGACATGGTCGCGATTGGAAGGCCACTCTTTGCGCATCCGGACTGGGCTTACATCGTCCGCTCCGGCCAGCCCTATGACTGGTGCGCGTTTGACCGCAAGTATGTGGTCCAGCCCCCGATTGACTACGCCTACGCCTATTCGACGGGCCTCGTCGACCCACGCTGGCCCACGACCTGGTAAAATCACAGCCGACAGCCGCGGAAGCGGCTTCAAACACAAAGGAGCAGAACATGGCAAAAAAGATTATGTGTGCCTTCGGAACAGACATTGATTCAGTCGCTGGCTGGATCGGATCTTATGGAGGTGGCGACTCGCCATCAGACATCCAGCGCGGGATCTTCGCCACCGAAGTGGGCGTGCCCCGCCTTCTGACGCTCTTCAAGCGTTATGGCCTCAAGACCAGCTTCTTCATCCCCGGCCATTCGCTTGAAACCTTCCCCAAGCAGATGGAGATGATCGTGAAGGACGGCCACGAGGTTGGCGCCCACGGCTATCTGCACGAGAACCCGATCGCCATGACCCCCACTCAGGAAGAGGACGTCCTGGTAAAGTCGGTTGAACTCATCAAGAATCTGACCGGTCAGTCACCGCGTGGTTATGTGGCGCCCTGGTGGGAAATGTCGAACTCAACTGCTGCTCTGTTGCTCAAGCATGGTTTCAAGTATGACCACAGCCAGGGGTACCGCGACTTCCAGCCCTTCTATGCCCGCGTCGGTGACAGTTGGAATACCATTGACTACTCGAAGTCCGCCAAGGACTGGATGCATCCCCTGAAGCACGGTAAGGAGATTGATCTCGTCGACATCGCTGCGAACTGGTATGTCGATGACCTGCCTCCGATGATGTTCATGAAAAAGTCGCCCAACAGCCATGGCTTTGTGAACCCGCGCGATATCGAGGAACTCTGGCGCGATCAGTTCGACTGGGTATACCGTGAGATGGATTATGCAGTTTTCGCATTCACGATCCATCCGGATGTCGCAGGCCGTCCGCAGGTTTTGCTGATGCTCGAGCGTCTCATCGAGTACATCTCCAAACATGCGGGCGTTGAGTGGGCGACCTTCGAGGACATCGTTGCCGACTTCCGCAAGCGCTATCCGTTTGAGAGTGGCAAGCGGCCGGAAGTGATCTGATCGACAACTGTTGTCGGGCGGGCGGCAGATCTCATGCCGTCCGCCGGACTTATCTGGAAACAGGTGCCCCATGTGCTCAGCCTGTGGATTTCCCGCTGCTCCCGGCCATTGGACCGAAGCCGGAGCACCTACCGCACACGATCGTCTGCGCAGCCGTATGCGGCGCGCCGAGGTTCTTCAGGCGGTTCTCCCCTTCTATGGTCTCAAGGCCTATGGTGGCGGCGAGGTGCCGGGAATTCAGATTTCCGCACTGTCCGGGGGAGAGTCGATCTTGCGGGACCTCGACGAGGTCTGGGCGCTGGCTGAAAAGATGAGCGGAGGTCCGGTCGACCCGCTGGATCCGCGTTTCATCGGTGATGAATGAACGCTGCCGAAGGCCGTATCCGCCTGACGGCCTTGGGTGGTTATCTGGGATCCGGCAAGACGACCTGGCTCCGTCATCAATTACATGAAGGGCGTCTCAGGGGCGCACATGTCATTGTCAATGAGGCCGCAGAGACACCAGTGGACGATGCGCTTCTGGGGCAGTCGAGCACGCTCTCCGTGCTGGCGGGCGGCTGCGTTTGTTGTGCTGCGCGCCAGGACCTCATTGATCTGCTGCGCCGAATTTCGGACGAGCGGAGCAAGGTCGAGGGCGGCGCGGCGCGGCTTGAGAAGATCGTTCTCGAAACGAGCGGACTTGCAGATCCCGGTCCCATTGTGGAGGCCATCCGGTCTGACCCGGTACTTGTCTATCACGTGGTGGTAAGCGAGGTTATTGTCGCGGTCGACGCGCTTCATAGCCTGTCCCAGCTCCGGGGCGAGCCACTCGGTCGCCGGCAGATTGAGGTTGCCGACAGGCTGATCGTGACCAAGGTCGATCAGGTGGCACAAGGGCCGCTCCAGACACTGCTCGCCACCTTGAGCTGCCTCAATCCTGGCGCAGGCCTTTCCGGCGCGGTCCGGGGCGTCGACAGCCCGCTGCCGGATTTTTCCGGAGCGGAGCCGGAGCGCTTGCCTGAAACGGACCAACTCAGCCCGAAAGCGCCCGTGACGCCCGTGCGGCTCCATCTGGATGACAGCATTGACTGGACGGCATTCACCGTGTGGCTTTCGGCTCTGCTCCATGCACGTGGCGACGACATCGTGCGCGTCAAGGGTGTTGTGCGCACCCCAACGGGGCGGCTCCTGTTGCAGACAGTCCGCAAGGTCGTCCAGACGCCTGAAATCCTACCCGAGCAGGGCGACATGCGGGAAGACAACATGATCGTTGTCATAGGCCGGGGCTACAAGGCTGAACACCTGCGGCGTTCGCTGCAATACTTCGCGCGGCGTTCATACTGAGAACTCACGCATCTGGCTGGCAGGGCCGCACTGGAGCAGGAAGTGCCGCATCTGGCGTTTCACGAGTAGCAGTATCTCCTGGAACTGCCGTCTGATCCGAGATGCTGCAAGGCCAACACGTAATGTTAGGGACGACCAACACCAAGGCGGTGCAGGCCTGCCTCACGACCAGGTGTCAGGCCATGGTCCGGCATTAACCCTTGAGCACATGCGCATGAGCGGGATCAAATGTGAGAAACAATGGCTGCCCGGGGTCGCGAGAAAACTCTCCCAGTGAGCGCTCCTGAATCTGGACCTTGAGTTCCATTCCGCCAGCCGCCTCGAGGAACAGCGTTACCATTGCGCCGACGAATTCCTCCGAAATCAGCTGGGCGGCGATCACATTTCCCGTCGTCGGAGCGGTGGTGGAGATGCCGAAGCGGTCGGCGGCCACCACGAAGGTCACGTCAGAGCTCGGCGCAAGTTCGTCCGCCAGACGCAGCGTTCCAGCGGCCGTCACGACTTCGGACCGCGATACCGCCTTGCCGCTGATGATGTTGTTGCGGCCAACGAACTCGGCAACGAAGCGATTGGCGGGCGTTCTGTAGATTTCGCGTGCGCTGCCGATCTGCGCGATCTCACCTTTGGACATGATGACAACCCGATCGGCCATCGCGAAGGCCTCTGACTGGGAATGGGTCACATAGACGAAGGTGATGCCGAGTTCGCGCTGCAGCTTCGTAAGGACGCCCTGCATGCGTATGACGAGATGGGCATCGAGAGCCGAGAGTGGTTCGTCAAGCAGCAGGATCCTGGGCTCGGTAACGAGGGCGCGGGCCAGTGCCACGCGCTGTCGCTGACCTCCGGAAAGGGAGTTGACGTCCCGCTCGGCGAACTCTCCAATGCCGAGCCGTTCGAGCCAGTCCAGCGCCTTCCTGCGCCGCTTCTCCTTGTCGATCCCGCGCATCTTCAGGCCAAACTCGACATTCTCCCGGGCATTGAGGAAGGGAAAGAGCGCGAGCGATTGCCACACCATGGGGGTATCACGCTCATGCGGCTTCACATCGACAAGCGACTTGCCCGCAAGTCGGATGTCGCCCTCGCTAGGCCTTTCAAGGCCTGCGAGCATCCGCAGCGTGGTGGTCTTTCCGCAACCTGAAGGCCCCATGAAAGCGAGGAATTCACCCTCGCGAATCTCGAAGTTCATGCGCTTCACTGCCTCGAAATCGGAAAAGCGCTTCACAACATTGTCGAAGACGACGAGAGGTTCAGTCATCATGTGGTTTCCGGCTTCTTGGCGCGGCCCATGACGAGCATCTGCGCAATGACGACCAGGGTGATTGAGACGAGAAACACGGCGGTGCCGATGGCGTTGACCTGCGGGTCGATGTTGCCTGTGAGAATTTCGAGAATAACCACCGGTATCGTCTTGTTCAGACCAGAGACGAACCAGGCGACGGCGAATTCATCAAAGGAGACGGCCGCTGTGAGGCACAGGCTGGCAATGATCGAGGGCAGTGTGAAGGGTATGACCACCGACTTCATGGTTACCCATTCGGAAGCTCCCAGGTTCCAGGCAGCGGGTTCGAGGTTGGGGTCCATCTGGTTGAGTCTCAGCCGGATCACCGCCATCGCAAAGGGTGCGCAGAGGACGGTGTGGGCGATGATGATTGAGACCGTCATGCCCGAAGCATTGAACATCGACAGCCACCCAAGCATGGCCAGGGCAAAGATGATGAGCGGGATTGTCGGCGGCAGCAGTGCCAGAACCACGAAGGCCGTCTTGCCGGTGAAGTTGTAGCGATAATCGGTGTAGGCGGCAGAGAAGCCGATGGCGGTGGAGAGAATTGCGGTGACGGAGGAGACAACAAGGCTGCGCAGCGCCGCGTCCCAGACTTCGGGGTTGCTGAAGGCTTTCACGTACCACCCGGTGGTGAAGGAGCCGAGAGGAATGGTGGGAAAACGGTCGGAGTTGAAGGAAAACACCAGGCTTGCAACGATGGGCGCAAAGACAAAGAGGAAGACCAGCGCTGTATAGGAGCGTAGAATCCAGCGGAGCAGCAGATCATCCTTCATGTGCTGCGCTTCTTGTAGGCAAAGCCGATGGCGGCCAAGGCAACGGCTAGCAGCGTGACGATCATCGTGATGGCGACCACCGCGGCGCGTGGCCATTGCTGGCCTGATTTTGATGTATCGATGATCAGGATCGACAGCGTCGGCGGCTTGGAGCCCCCGAGGTAGTAGGGCGAGACGAAGTCGCCAAAGCACAGGATGAAGCAGAACACGGCAGCCACAACGAGGCCAGTCTTGGCGAGAGGCACGACGACGGTGAAGACAGTTCGCAGCCGCCCGCAACCCAGATTATGCGCAGCCTCCACAAGACGCTTGTCTATGCTGGCTAGCGAGAAGGTCTGAAGAATGACAGCAAGCGGCAGGCAAAGAACGAGGTAACCGACGATAGTGCCAAACTGGGTGTTGAGCATCTGCCATGGCCCAAGTCCCAGGAACGAGAGGCCGGCATTGATCACGCCCTGCTGTGCGAGGATGACCTGCCAGGCGAAGATGCGCACCAGGTAGCTGGTGAAGAACGGGATGATCAGGAAAAAGATTGCCCACCGTCGTGCGCCGTCGCTGGCCTTGAACGCAAGGAAGTAACTTGCCGGGAAGGCCACCACGCTGGTGATGATCGTCGCAAGGATGGCCAGGAACAGCGTGAAGAAATAGGCGTCCCAGAAGAAGTCCTTGGAGAGCAAGCGCGACCAGTTGGTGAACTGGGAGGCGGCCTCCATGCGGTAGTTCTTCACGAGGAAGAACGACATCGCCACCATGAAGAGCAACGGCCCCACAAAGAACAGCCCTTGCCAGACGATCAGAGGCAGCCGCCAGGCAATTGCGTAATGATCAGACTTGGTGGCCTCTCTGCTGGTCATCTCAACCTTGTGTTTCGCCTTTGGCGCGCTGCTCACCTGCTCCCGGCGTCACCCCGGCCAGGGCCGGGGTGCAGCTTCGTGTGTTCGTCATGCAGACAGATGATCCTGGCTCTCGCCGGGATGACGGCCTCGAGGGTCGGCGTTACACCGCTTTACGAGGCGTTCTTGTATTCCTGCCAGAACTCGTTCCAGTCCTCGAGGCTTTGCTGCTGCGGGGTGTTGCGGTAGTGAATGCGGCCGTCCTTGATCAGCGTGATCGGATCATTCGGCATGCCGTCGACCTGACCGGTGCGCTGGGCTTCCTTCGGATCGACCTCGTTGAGCTTGGCGCGGCCCCCCTTGGTGACGCAGAAGGCCGGGTAGGCCAGCATGCGGGCAGAATGGACCTGGCCATCGGGCGACATCATGTACTGGATGAATTTCTTTGCGATGTCGGCCTTCGAAGTGCCCTTGCCGATCGAATAGGATTCGGTGAACTGGATGCCGCCTTCCTTCGGCACAACCGACTTGACCGGAGCACCGTCGCGCTCCAGCACGCCGGTGATCCAGTCGCCGATGCCGGCCATGGCCATCATCTCGTTGTTCTTCAGTCCGTTGAAGGTACCGCCATAGTCGAAGAAGCCACCGACCTGCGGCCTGAGCGACATTGTGGTTTCCTGGATCTTCTTCCAGCCTGCCTCGTCCTGGTCCCAGAGCTTTGCACCGTTTCCATTGTAGAGGCTCATCTGTCCGAGGTTCGGCAGATGCCAGTCGAAGTGGCCGACCTTGCCCTTGAGTTCCGGCTTCCAGAACGCCTTGTAGCTCATGGCTTCTTCTTCGGAAACGGCGGGTGTGTTGTAGCTCACCCCCAGGTGACCGAAGCGCAGCATCACCGAATAGAGCTTGCCGTCCTTCCAGTGGCCGGGGAACTTCTTGAAGTCGTCATAGAGCATGTCATCGAAGGGATAGTCCGCCGGGTTCAACTCATCGATGTAGCCCGCCGCGTTGAGTTGCTGCACGAATTCGGCGTCCGACAGGATCACGTCGTAGGTGCCGGGAGGCGACTGGGCGATGAGCGCCATCATGTTGTCTCCGCCGGCATAGTACTTTGGCTTGAACTTCACATTGTTGGCAGCTTCGAATTCGCCCACCACGTCCGGTTCGCCATGGCCGTACCAGGCGAGCATGTTGATCTCGACTGTTTCGGCCCAGGCCCGGCTGACGAAGGGCGTGCAGAGGGCGGTCGTGGCGGCCGCTCCATACTTCAGCACGTCACGGCGGGTGGGTTTCATGATCTTCGGCATGTGTGTTTCTCCCTGAGGCCGGAGGGTTGGACCGGCGGTTGTTTCCCATTCCCTGACTACGCGTGCCAACATGTCTTGTCGCGGTGGTCAAGCGTATTCATGCCAAGGCTAGACCTCTGCCGCACATTCGGGAAATTTATGCTGCTAATGCATCCATGATTGTTGCTTATCGTCAGGCAAGGGACTTCGACGGCGCAGGCTCGGCAGCCTCATCCATGCGGGCAATGAGAGAGTCGACCAGCATCAGGCCCGCGCCGGACAGTCTCTGGTGTTTGTAGAAGAGGCCGATACGTATGGATTCCATTGCCGGGTAACCGTCACGCGCAGCGAGGACACGCATGTCGGGCATCAGGGTCTTCCTGGTCAGCGCGGTGATCCCCATTCCGGCGCTCACGGCGCGCTGCAGGCCGCCGATGTCGGGCGTGGTGTAGGCCACGCGCCAGTCGCGTCCCTCCGAGCGCAAGGCCGCCGTCATGCGGCGTCGGTATTCACAACCCTCGGGATGGGTGACGAGCGGCACCACCTGCTGTCGGCTCAGCGCAAAATCCCGCGCCACCGCCCAGATCGGATGCTCCTCCCAGTTGCGCACCAGATAGGGATTTCTGTCACCGGACAGCAAGGCAATGACAATGTCGAGTTCGTCGGCGTGGAGCAGATCAAGCAATTTGCGCGACAGGTCGCAGGTAATCGACATCGTCACCCGTGCCTGTTCCGCGGTAAATTCGACGATCGCGTCCTGCAGGAAATTGACCGAGAAATCTGTCGGCAATCCCACGCGGATCTGGCCTTTGGCCGCGCGGCCCTTGAGTTTCGCCACCGCCTCGTCGTTGAGGCGCAGCAACTGGCGGGCGTACACGGCGAGCGCTTCGCCCTTCTCCGTGAGCTTGAGTTCGCGGCCTTCATGGGAGAGGAGCTTGGCGTCCAGCAACTCCTCCAGCCGTTTCATCTGAAGCGAGATTGCAGGCTGGGTGCGGCCGAGGGCATCTGCCGCGCGCGTATAGCCGCCGAGATCAATGATGCTGACGAAGGCCCGCAGGAGGTCTGTTGGAAGGTTGATCGCTCGCATTGCTCGTCCTTATGGATACATCATCATTATAAATTTCCGAAATTCGCGCAAGATCTTAATTCTCGACGTCATGAAACGCGCAGAATTCCGAAAGCTGTTCAAAAGCATTGGCCCCGTCGTCCTGCCGGTGATCCATGTGACGGACAATGAGCAGGCCGAACGCAATGTGCGCATCCTCGTCGGGGAGGGCGCGCCGGGCTGCTTTCTCATCAATCATGACTTCGGGGTGGACCGCTTCCTGCCGATCATCGCGCATGTGCGCCAGCGGTTCCCGGCGTTGTGGATGGGCGTCAACTTCCTGGCGGTGACGGGCAAGGATGCCTTCCCGGTACTGGGTCGGCTGAAGGCGGACGGCGTCCTCGTCGACGGTTACTGGGCCGACGATGCTCGCATGGATGAGCGGCGTGCCGCAGATGACCAGATGGAAGCTACGGACATCGCACTGGCTCTCGCCGCCTCCGACTGGAGCGGGCTCTACACGGGAGGCACGTGCTTCAAGAAGCAGCGCGAGGTTGCCCCGGAGCACTACGAATACTCCGCCCGCCTTGCGACCGGATTCATGGATGCCGTCTGCACATCTGGCGTTGCCACCGGCAAGGCGGTGGATATCGGCAAGATCACAACCTTTCGCCGGGCAATTGGTGATCATGCACTCACTCTTGCATCAGGCATCACGCCTGAGAACGCCCATCTCTACATGGACGACGTCGACGGTTTCATGGTCGCGACCGGCATCAACCGCGATGGCGACTTCTACAACATCGAGCCCCGAAAACTTTCCCGTCTTCTGAACCTCACCCGCCAACATGGAGCGAAGTCATGAGCCGCAACAAGGGTCCGCGCGAGGACCGCTGGTATCTCAACCTCATGGCGCCCAACACGAAGGGCCCGAAATTCGCGTGGCTTGATCCCACATCGATCTATATCAACGGTGAGGCATTCCACGACCTGCTCGATGACCTGGTGGCCGACCTCAAGGGGCTCACCGTCGACGTGGTGGGCGGTCTCGATGCCATGGGGTTCGTCCTGGGCTCCGCGCTGGCCACCAGGCTTGGTGTCGGCTTCCTGCCAATACGCAAGGCTGGCAAGCTGTGTGTTGACACCGACAAGGTCAGCTTCTCCAACTACTCGGGTCGTACCCAGGACATGGAGATGCGGTTGCCGGCGTTCGCCAAGGGCACCAAGGTACTGCTTGCCGATCAATGGGTCGAAACGGGTGGTACGATGGACGGTGCCATCCGCCTGATAGAGCGCCAGCAGGGCCAGGTGGTCGCTATCGCTGCTGTCGCGATCGAGGAAAATGACGTTACGAATGGCTATCGGCGCCGCTACAGATGCGTGTCGGGTGTTCAGATGGGGTCGCGCTGGCAGGCCGAGTGCAACGCGCAGCAACTGTCCAGCTTCAAGAGTTACAAGCCGGAATTGGCCTTCCCCGAAATTCGCTAGCTGACGTCCTGACGGTCATGAAGATCATTTCCGGAAACAGCAACCGGCCGCTGGCGGAAGCCATCGCCCAGACCCTGCAAATCGACCTTGTGCGCTCGAAGGTTCGGCGCTTCGCTGACATGGAGGTCTTCGTCGAGATCGAGGAGAACATCCGGGGCGAAGACATGTATGTGGTTCAGTCCACCTCCTTCCCGGCGAATGACCATCTGATGGAATTGCTGATCATCATTGATGCCCTTCGCCGTGCTTCGGCCAGGCGTGTGACGGCGGTTCTGCCGTATTTCGGCTATGCCCGTCAGGATCGCAAGCCGGGTCCCCGCACACCGATCTCAGCCAAGCTCGTCGCCAACCTTATTACGCGCGCAGGGGCCGACCGGGTGCTGACGGCTGATCTTCACGCCGGCCAGATCCAGGGATTTTTTGATATTCCAGTGGATAACCTGTTCGCGCGTCCGGTCATCATCGAGGACATCCGGTCGCACAATCACATTGACAATGTCGTGGTGGTTTCACCCGATGTCGGCGGTGTTGTGCGTGCGCGCAGTCTTGCCGCTCGAATCGATGCGCCCCTTGCCATTGTCGACAAGCGGCGCGAGCGCGCAGGCGAATCCGAGGTGATGAACATCATTGGCAATGTTGAGGGAAAATCCTGTCTGTTGCTTGACGATATCGTTGATTCTGGCGGCACGCTCTGTAACGCGGCCGAAGCCCTGCTTCGCCTTGGTGCAAGCGATGTGACAGCCTATATTACCCATGGCGTTCTGTCGGGCGGCGCAGTATCGCGCATCGCTCAGTCGAAGCTAAAGGAATTGGTGGTGACCAATACAATTCTCGCCACCGAGGCCGTGAAGATCGCGCCCAACATTCGTGAGCTCAATCTGGCGCCGCTCATTGCCGAGGCCATGCGGCGCCTGACGGCAGAGCAGTCAGTCTCGAGCCTGTTCGACTAGCAGGCGCAAACGCCAGCGATAATCCCTGAAAACCCAATCAGCATCTGCGGTCTCTCTCCGGGGCCCAGCCAGTCGAAGGCTGGCGTGGTGATGCCGCTTCACCGTCTCTGACATCAGCACCGGGCGAATTCTTGGAAGCCTTGGACTGGCTTCGGAACGGACTGATGGAAGGTGTCCGTCCAGGCCAGCAGAAAGGCGCGCTGATTTTCATCAAACGGCTTCCTGTCATTGATGGTCTCATGTTCCCGCGGGGATTCAACGCCACTGTGACGGATCGGGCCCACATAAAAACGAATTGTCTGATTACTCTTGAGCACACCCCGCGACATCGCAATGCGTCCACCGACAGCTCTAATTTCGATCCAGGACCGGCTGATTTGCATCGTACCATATGCCCTGAGCGCATCAGCGCTCTGACACTCTGCCAGTCCTTTTCCAGCGGAACTTGATTGCTTTCCATCCAAGGTAAACAGCAGCAAGGCGGGTGACGAATACACCGATGAGTGTCACGATCGTCGCGACGCCGATCTCTTCCGGCGTGAACATGCTGGGTCGGGTCAGCAGAAACACAGCGAGACCCAGACTCCAGAGCAGCGGGATTTCGGCATAAAAGCTATCCCTTAGGGCGCTGACATTGCCTGATTGGCGAACCGTGTCGCGCAGGATTCCGCCTCCCGCGGCCGTGAGCATGGCCGATATCGGCCCCCACAGCCACAGTGGATCAGAGCCTACGGCGAGTGCGACTGCAAATCCTGAGATCGTAAATGCCGCAAGCCCCGCGGCGTCACAGAGTTCCTGGATGGCCTTGAATGAAAGAAGGCCAGCGTTGTGCAGGGCGAGGGGTGGCTCCGCCTGCCGCCGGGCAAGGATCTGTGATGCCGAAGTGATGATAAACCCGATGAGTACTGTGGCGACAACCAGCATGATGCCGAGGGGATTGGCGACGGCACCGATGGGCGATCTGTCAAACAGCACATCCCGCAAGGCGCCGCCGCCGACGGCTGGAAGTGCCGAGAGCACCAGCGCACCGAACAGGCTGAAGTCTTCGCGATAGGCGATCATGACGCCTGAGACAGCAAAGGCTACCGTACCGACGATACCCAGCACAAGAAACATCGTGCTTGCGAGTGCATAGTCCATGACGACTGAGAAAATGACTCGGCGAAGCCGCTTCTGCAATTCGCCACTGTCCTCGAGCGACTGTATAGCAACATTGATGCGGGATAGCGTTTCAGCTGAAACAGTCTTCTTGCTCAACAGGATATGTACCGTTGATGAGCCAGGCAGCTGGATCTCCACGACATCCAAATCGAGACCGAGGGCCAGAGCGGTCGCCGCCACACCAAGCCTGTCGCCGATGAAGCCGTCAATCTGTCCGCGGACGAGGTTTTCCAGATTGTCGCGCTCGGGCTAAGTATGGACAATGCGGCCAGACTGCGCTGCGCGCGCGATACTCTCGTTGAGCCCTTCATCCTGGAAGAGACGGCCTTCTATTGTTCCAAGCTTGAAATCTGGTTCATCAGTGATGAGTTGGTTCAGGTCTCGACTGCCAATCCTGCCCTTGTCGTCCGTTCTGATGAAGAGTGAGAGGCGGGCTGAGCGATAGGGCAGGGAATAGAAAAAACGATCATCGCCATTTGCGGGCTTGAAGGCGCCAAGGGCCAGATCCAGCCGTCCGTCGATGAGGTCCTTGAGCTGTGCTGACCAGACCTGTTTGTGGAGATGCGTCTCCATGCCTGCCAGCGCCAGCACATCGACGAGGATGTCGATATCGAGTCCCTCCGGCCCCTCGCTTCGGTCGCCTGCCGTATATTGAAAGGGCCTGAACTCACTCCAGCCACTGCGCAGGTTTTGCTGCGACACCGCCTCGGCCGATGCCTGCGCAGACAGGCCGCCTTGCTTGAGAAGGACAAGCAGGACGCCGCACAGGATCGCAACCACCGGATTTCGGATGGTCCGTACCAAGGCCTCCACTGCTGGGAACTGTATTTTGAAACTCTCGCGCATAGACGTCTTGGCCATCTCGTTCATAATGCATCAGACCAGACAACCAAATCCAGATTGATGACAGGCGTGTGTTTTGATCAGAAACCCCAAGCAGCATTCGGGTTTGAAGTTAGTTTATAAATGACTTGGGCGCCAGCATGGGCGGCGCGGCCAATCGAGGCAGCACAACTGCCGACCGTGCCCAGCGCAAGTGATCCGCCGGATTTGGGGGATGCTTATCCGGATACAGTGCATGCAGATAAGCCTGTTCCAGACGTGAGGGATCGGGAAACCTCCCCGTCAGTTTCGGGCCATGAGAATGGCGGCACAGACACCAGCCAGAATTGACTGAAGTGGCGCTGGCGAAGTCTCGGTTCCTTCCCTGTTTGATCAGTTGGGTCTGGAATATGCAGACCTTAATTGTAGCGCCGAGCCAAGATGTGCTGGTTGCGACGGACTGAAGCGACATGTCGGATTGATTTGGCGGGTTGAGCAAAACGTCCGTATCGGTGAGATGCTGGCAGAAACTCGGACTGCTGCCCAAGTGCGACCCTGTCAGGACATCGGTGGGTCCCGGCATGTCGCGCGGGGCCGCGTGTCGGACGGGCTTGAGCAGGCGACCCAACGGCCTCCCCCGACCCGGCTAGAGATGATGGTCAACCGCGAGTTCTTCAGGCTCGGGCATCTCCAAACTCACGACGATGTTTGGACCGTCGTTGAGAGCTTGCATGGCCTTCAGCGCTTTCGGCTGCTGTCACATCCTCGTCGTGGGCTGTTGGGGGAAACAGAGTGCCACCGCTCACGGGTTGTTGGTCTTTGCAGCGATGACAGCGGTTGCCACGTCCCGCAGTGCCGCGACATAGCGTACATAGCCTGAGCACCGGCAGATGTGATCCCCGAGCGCGCTCACAATTGCGGCGTCGAGGTCATCGGGTGGAGGTGCAAGCGCGAGGCCATCAAGGAAGATCTTCGAGGCCATGACAAATCCGGGCGTACAATAGCCGCACTGAAACGCGAAGTGCTGCAGGAAGGCCTCCTGAACCGGAAGCAGTTGTGGTCCGGCGGAAACCCCCTCGATCGTCGTGACTGCGGCACCGTCCAGACCGGAGAGCGGCGTGGAACATGCTGCGGCCGGTTCCTCCGCCTCGCCTTGTGATGCTGCGATCGCAACGGTGCAGGCCCGGCATACGCCCACGCCGCAGCAAAGCTTGGTGCCCGTCAGGCCCAGATCATCGTGCAGGAAGTCGATGAGCAACTCGTCGCCACGGCTGGCGGGTACCTGCCACGGTGTTCCGTTGACTGTGAAGGTGATGTTCATCGGGCCAGTTCCTGGAGAATCTTGGACGGTGTGATGGGCAGGGAGGAAAAGCGTCGGCCGGTGGCATCGCGCAGGGCATTTGAAATCGCCGGCGCAACCGCTGTCATCACGGCCTCAGCGATGCCGCGCCCGGTCCCGCCGTCTTCGGGCACCTCGGGCAGGATGATGAGCTCCTGCGCACGGCCGCCGGGCTGATAAGAGGTTGCCAGCGGAACGTCCTGCATCCGCGCCACCTGGTAGCCCGTGAGATTTACCCCGCCGCCAGCGGGGCCATCCATGCCGTCGGCAAGTTCCTCAAGCAACGCATAGGACAGCGCCATGGCGATGCCGCCCTGAGACTGACCCAAAACGAGCTCCGGAACATGGATCCGTCCGGCATTCAGTATGGTGACGACATTCTGGATGTCGACCTGTCCCGTGGCGTGGTCGACAGTCAGGGCAACAATGTTAAGGGACGGCGCGAAGAGGGTGCGCACATAGCGTTTGGCGGCGGCGCCCGTGCCTGATGCGTTCTGGCGCAGGGCCATAACCGGTGGTGCGTCGGCGGTCCCCGAATAGAAACTCAGTCCATCGAGCCTCAGGTGCAATGTTCCGGCTGGTGACGGAAAGTCCGCTTCGGCCCAAGATCCCTGATAGAAACCATGTCCCAAGGCCCCGTGCGGGAGCCCCTCGGTATGAATGACCGCCGCCAGCTGGGGCAGGGACAGCGGCTTCAGGTTGCCCTCTGCGGCAAGCAGAAGCCCGTCTTTCCAGGCAACTGTCTCTGAAGACAGTTCGGGCCTCTGCCAAAGCAGCCGCGCGGCTGCCATCAGGCTTCCCTCGAACAGGGCGCGTGCTGTTTCCTGGACGGCATGCACCTGATGAAAGGCCGTCAGGCATGCCGATGACGAACTGACGGACTTCGGCGTCCATTTCGGATCTTGCCAGCCCAGGCCGTGTTCATCATCGACCGTCAATCCGGTTTGGTCCCACAGCCGATAGCCTGCCGTGACGACCCGGCTCGCGTTGACGCCGAGGACCGAAGCCACAACCACGGCCAGGGTGGTGGCCGATCCATTGCCCATGTCCACGCCACTGGTCTCCACCCGCACGCCTCCATCGGGTTCAAGATGGACTGCCGCAACAACCCCGTTACCTGAAGAACCATAGGCCTGCATGGACAGCGCAAGCCCGGTTCCGTAGCTGCGCCCGCTCTTGGTATTCGATGCCTTGAGGGAGTCACGCTCCTTCCAGAGCGGATGCGCCTCTGCGGCATCGAGCATCTCGTCGAAACGCAAGGACTGCAACACCGGCCCGCCCGCAATCGTCTGGTCGCCCGTGCCAAGAACATTGGCGCGCCGCAGCGCAATCGGGTCCCAGCCCTGGCGGGCTGCAAGCTCATCGAGCGCAGTTTCTATTGCAAAGACGCCCTGTGGGCCGCCAAAGCCGCGCATCGAGCCTGCGCTGACATTTGCACTTTGAACCGCTCGCGACGAAATATCGGCCATGGGCAGCCGGTAGCCGCTACCCATGGAAAATGCGGCGAGACCGGCCACCGAAGAGCTGAGATTGCGCCGTCCGCCGCCATCAAGTTCCAGCTCAGCCTCAATGGCACGCAACTTCATGTCAGGCCCGGCGACAACCCGTCCCGTGACCTTCGCGGCGTGGCGCTTCAAACCCGTCCGAAACTGCGTGTACCTGTCCAGTTCAAGGCGCACGGGGTTGCCATCGGAAAATGGCGCGGCGAGTGCGAGCATCAGGGAAAAGGGCGATGAGTCACGTCCGCCAAACCCGCCGCCCGGAAAACAATTCGTCAGGTTGACCGCGCCAATCTTCACAGGCGCGTCGGTTGCGCCAAACATGACGGCAAGATCAGAAACGTCACCATCCGGTGACTGGCTGCCCAGCACGATGTTCAGGGTCTGCTCATGGCCATCATACCACGCAAGGCCAGTCTCAGGCTCCATGAACATCGGATCAACCGCACCCATGTCACAGGCGATCGGCTGGCTCACGAGGCTGGGGTCGCCGGCAAGGGCTTGCGCAATCTTCCGACGAAAGCCGGGCGATTCTGAAAGATAGGTTTCGGCATCGGCGGCGGCATAGCTGAAGTTGATCTCGCCGCTCTGATACTTCACGTAGATCGTCTCTGGCGGGTAGACCTCGCCCATGCCCGCAGATTGCGATGTCTCCGTCGCGTAGCTCTGGAACGCTGCGTCATTGAACTGCATTTCTGCGCGGGCCGCCCGGAATGACGCGGCAGAATCAAACAGCAGAAGTGCAACGGGCTGGCCCAGATAGTTCGGCACATGGCCAGGCCTCACCATCAGATCGCATTCGAGATCAAGCGGGCGGTTGAATTCAACACGGGCAGGTCCCGCGTCTGCCCGTGGCTGTTCACCGCTCTCGGGGGAGGCGCTTGCCGCTGAACCAGCGGGAAGGGCAGGGGAGCTTGTGAATTGATCTGCCAGAACGATCCGCCGCGGACGGCTTACCTGAGAGAGGCTCGAGAGATCCACCCCCAGAAAGACATGCTCCGTGCTCAGCGCATGAAGATAAAGCCCATACCATTGTGAGCGCGGCCAGCCCGCCATGTCCCGCGCATGAAAATCACGCGCATAGATCTTCTGCCCGGTTACCTTTGCCCGGCCATCAATGCGTTCTGCCGCAATGCCCGGTCGCGAAGGTGCCGAGTCCCGAGACGTGGCATTGGCCGATGTGGGCAGGCCGGATACCCGGCAGACAACGATGCCCATCGCAGTCTGGATGAGACGTCGCCGGGTCAGAGACATCAAGCCTGGGGCCTCGCATTCGAGGTCTTGGCCGGGTGGGGTCTTCTGCATGGAAAAAGAAAACAACAGTCTTTGAAGCTGATCCAGCTTAGAAGGACCAGGACAAAGCAGCAACTGAAGATTGCCGTTGCTTGGCATGCCTCGTGCGTTGCCTGGCCGGCCAGATCGGGCCCGGCTGCGCAGAGCGCAATATCTTCCGGCTATTCCGGGATGATACGGCCGGGTTCCGCCTCATAGGGATCAGCAGGTGTGGCCATGGCCGTATCCGTGCTGGCCTTGGTCCCCGGCATGATCTCAAAGCGCGGGTCGAACTCCACCATCGCGGCTGCCAGCCTGGTGAGAATGCCGACATCGCCATCGGCCCTGGCGGTGCCGTCCTTCAGCTGATCCTCCAGCTTCTTCGCGCCCATCATGGTGAGTTCGAGATCGGCGCGGTTGATGGTGAGCGTGAGGTCGGCCTTTTCTGCCCGAAAACCCTGGATGTTGGTGAGCGTGGCATTCTCGAGCTCAACGATGAATTGTTCGCCATTGTCGGGCGTCACGAGATTCATGGTGAAGCGCAGGCCTTCGACCTTGCGGCTGTCCATGCGGATGGCGAGGAAATTCAGGAACAGCTCGGTGGACATGGCGCGGATCACGTCCGGGCTGCTGGAGCTGGCGGTCTCGCCCTGCGGGATGCCGGTCCTGAGCTCATAGGCGGCGGCGAGGAAACTGTTGCGCAAGCCGGGGTTTTCCTGCTGGTAGCCCAGCTGCTCGAAGATATCGGCCAGCAGATCCTTGGCCTCGGTATTCCCCGGTTCGGCCTGCACCAGCTTGTGGACGATCTCGGTGGCCAGCAGATATTGGCCGGTGTCGTGGAGTTCGCGGCCGCGGGCGATGATCTTCGCGGCGCCGCCCATCATCTCGACATAGAGTGGTGCCGAATCCTCCGGCGACAGCGGAATGAGGGTTGCCGGGTTGCAATCCCAGAAGCCGAGGTAACGCTGGATCACGCCGCGGGCGTTGTGTTCGGGCGAGCCGTGATAGCCGCGGCAGTGCCATTTCTGCAGGATGCTCTCGGGCAGCCGGTAGACATTGTGGATCTGGTTGATGGTGACGCCCTGATTGGCCAGATGCAGCACCTGGTTGTTCATGTGAGCATAGAGGTCGCGCTGGTCGCGGAGCACCTCCTGGATGCGGGCATTGCCCCAGCGAGGCCAGTGGTGCGAGGCGAACATCACCTCGGCCTCGAAGCCAAAGAGGTAGAGCGCCTCGGCGATGTACTTCGACCAGCGCAGCGGGTCGCGCACGGGCGCGCCGCGGAGCGTGTAGATGTTGTGCAGCGTTGCCGTGACATTCTCCGCCATCCACAGAGCCTTGAGTTCGGGAATGTAGGTGTTCATTTCCCGCGGGGCCTCGGTGTTGGGCGTGTTCTGGAAGATCATCCGCACGCCGTCGACTTCGAATTCCTCGATCGGGTCCTTCACGTAGCGGGTGGGAGCGATAAGGCCGGGAGTGCCGGCCGAGACACCCTGGCCCAGTCCCTGGCCGACATAGCCATGGGGGCTTGCTGGCAGCAGCAGGCCATACTGGTAGAACAGACGGCGGTTCATGGCGTTGCCGGCATAGACATTCTCGGAAATCGTGAAGTCCATGAAATCGGCGGGTGCGATGACCTCGACCTTGCCGGCGCGGACATCGTCCTCTCTGATCAGGCCGCGCACCCCGCCCCAGTGATCGCCATGGGTGTGGGAGTAGATGACCGCAGTGACCGGCAGGCCGCCGCCCACATGCTTCTGGAACAGTGCCCAGGCAGCGCGTACCGGCTCGGCGCTGATCAGCGTGTCGAACACGATCCAGCCCGTCTTGCCGCGCACGAAGGTGATGTCCGCGAGATCGACGCCGCGCACCTGGTAGATGCCGGGGACCACCTCATAGAGGCCGTAGTTATTGTTGAGCCGCGAGATGCGCAAAAGCGAGGGGTGGATGCTGTCGAATTCGCGGTCCTCGTTGAGGAACTGGAAGCGCTCCATGTCCCAGGCGACGTGGCCGCCGTCTGCCATGATCTTCAGGTCGGGCATCGGGGCGATGAAGCCCTTGTTGAGTTCCTCGAAGTCGCGCTGGTCGGCAAAGGGAAGGTTGGCGGAAGATTTCCGGATGGCGTCGAGCGTGAAGGCTGATGGCGCCTTGCCCCTGGGATGGAAGTGGCCGGCGAGCGGCGGTTGGGTGTCGGCGGCGCGGGCCGGGCTCTCGTCGAACAAGGCGCTGCCGGCAACGGCGAAGGCGGCTCCTGTTGCGGGAATGGAGGTCAGCAGATCTCTGCGGGTTGCCATGACAGTCTCTCCATGCCGGTTTGCAGCTTCGCTGGAATGGTAGAGTGGGGGTCGTGACGCCTGTACTATTCAGAAGATGCAACAACGATATTGATTCAACCTTCACGGGTTGCCTCGGACATCATTTGGCCTTGTTTCCGGTATAGGAATAAAAACAGCAAAGGACTGGAGGAGAGATGATGTTTATCCATTGCGCAGCCGCCCTGATCCTGCTTGCGGCGGTCGTGGCGCCGGCCCTGGCGAATGGAGTTGGTTCCTTCCGGGCGCAGGGCAATGAGCCTTTCTGGTCGCTGGGGCTGGGCGAGGGTGAAATCATTTTCCGTCCGATGGATGGCGCCGAGGTCCGCGTGAAGCCCATCCCCCAGCCGCGTCAGGATGGAGGGGCGACGGTCTATGAGGCCACGTCGGACGGGACTGATCTCACCGTCACGATCTCACCGGTCCTCTGTTCCGACACGATGTCGGGGAAGCCGTTTCCGAACACCGTGACGGTGGCGCATGGCGGCAAGACCTTCAGCGGCTGCGGCGGTGAGCCTGCCTCCCTGCTTCTGGGCGAGTGGGCCGTCACGGAATTGGCCGGCAAGCCGGTGATCGCGGATTCCGTGCCCACGCTGAAGTTTGGCGATGCCGGCAAGATCAGCGGCAAGGCGTCCTGCAACCGATATTTCGGCGGCTACACCCTGAGCGGAGAGGGCCTGGCGGTGGGCGAGCTGGGAAGCACGAAGATGCTGTGCGAACCCAAGGTCATGGATCAGGAGCAGGCCTTTCTGGCGGTTCTCAAGGCGACCACCGGTTTTGCGATTGGTGCAGACGGTCACCTCACCCTGCGGAGCAGTGATGGGCAGACGATCGTCGCCCGGCCTCTGAAATAGGGGCTGCCTCCGGTCGCGGTCCGTCCGCCGATCCCCGGCTTCATCCGCGCGGGCCTATCGGCCTGCGCCCCGGCCTCCCGGGCACTGCAGATTGACAGGTGCCAAGTTGTAGGATGATATGAGGAGCACTGAGGGGGTGCTGTGGGCAGGCGTTCGGCGGACATCGGCGTGACCGAAAATCTTCCCCAGAGGGTGGTGGCGCTTCTGGTGCGCGACATCGAGGGCGGCACACTGGAACCCGGCAGCCGGCTTCCGACCGAACAACAGCTGTCCGCCAAGCTCGGCGTGAGCCGCAACGTCATCCGGGAAGCCATCGCCCAGCTCAGGGCGGACGGGCTGGTTGAAGCCAGGCAGGGCGTGGGCGCCTTTGTTCTGGCGCCGGAGCAACGCGCGGCGATCCGCATCGACCGGCAGGCGTTGCTCGAATCCGACAACATCGAGCGTCTGTTTGAACTCCGGAGCATACTGGAAACCGAAGCGGCCCGGCTCGCCGCCAAGCGTCACACCACCGACCAGCTTGTGGCCATCAAGGCCCATCTCGACCGGATGAGCGGCGAGGAAAGGTGGGAGGACGGCAGCATCGATGCCGATCTCGCCTTTCACAGGGAGGTCGCCCGGGCAACCGGCAACAGCTACATCCTCACCTTCATCGCCTTTGTCTGTGAGCAGATCCGGCAGACGATCTATATCGCCCGCCGCACAAATCCGCTGCATGATCTGGTGCGGGTGAATGTCGGCGAGCATGTCCGCATCTTCGAGGCGCTGCGCGCCCGCAACGCCGAGGCCGCCGCCGAAGCCATGCGGGACCACATCCGGGGCGCTGCCGCCCGTGCCGGCGTGAAGATCGCCGGGGAGAGACGAATGCCGGACCAGTCGCAACCGGCGGGGAGGGAAGTGAATGGCTGATCTACAAATGCGAATTACCGATGTGTGCCTGCTTGTCGAGGACATCCAGCGGACCGTCGATTTCTATACGCGGATTCTCGGTTTCCGCCTGCGGCGGCGCGCCGAGGGATTCGCCGATTTCCACAGCGAGGGCGTGACGCTGGCCGCCTGGGAACTCGATCACATCAACCGTCACTGCGGTGTATCCAACAAGCGCGCGCCAGCTGGCGCCCACAAGGTCTGCGTGGCGGTGAGACTGCCGACGCCGGCGGATATCGACGCCATGCATCAGCGGCTCACCGCGCAGGGCGTCAGGTTCGTCAGCGCGCCGGGGGATTATCCCTGGAACGCACGTTGCGCCTATTTTGCGGACCCCGACGACAATGTCTGGGAGATCTATGCCTGGTATCCGGAGGGGCCGAAGCACGACTTCGACAGTTCCGATGAGACGACCACCTAACCAATCCTAAACGCGAGCAGGGAGGAAACCATGACATACTCGCACATTTCCAGACGCAAGTTCCTGGCAGGAGGCGCCGTCATTGCCGGCGCGCTCGGCGGCGGCATCGAACTGATCCTGCCGGATCCGGCACGCGCTGAAAACGCCAAGGTCATCATCAAGCTCGACTGGCTGATCTCCAATGGTCAGATCGGCGACGTGATGGCCGCGCAGCAGGGCTTCTTCAAGGAAGCCGGCCTCGATGTCGAATTCAATCCCGGCGGACCCAATTCGGCAACCGTGCCGCCGGTCGTGTCGGGCGAGGCGACGCTTGGTCAGTTCTCCGAATCGACGCAGCTGGTCGCGGCGCGGGCATCCGGTGTTCCGGTGAAGATCCTGGCCTGCGGTTTCCGCACCGGTCCCTATGCCCTGGCATCCCTGCCCAAGGCTCCCGTGAAGAGCGCGGCCGACATGATCGGCAAGAAGATCGGCATACAGCCGACCGCGCGCGTCGTGATCGATGCCATCATCGCCAAGAACAATCTTGATCCGTCACAGATCACCGTCGTCAATGTCGGCTTCGACAAGGCGCCGCTGGAGCGTGGCGAGGTCGATGCAATCGGCGGCTGGATCACCAACACCCAGGCGCTGTCGGTTCTCGGGCCGGACCGCATCGATCTCCTCGTCAGCGACATGGGCCTTCCCTCCTACGCCAATGTCTATTTCGCGACCGACGAGGCCATCGAGAAGAACGCCGAGACGCTGGCGAAGTTCATCGGCGCCGTCTCCAAGGGCTGGGAGTGGACCAAGAACAATCCGCAGGACGCCGTCAAGAAGACGGTCGAAGCCTATCCGGACATGAGCCTCGAATGGGAACTGAAGACGATCGACCTGGTTCTCAAGCTGAGCTTCGATGCCGCCACCGCGAAGGATGGATGGGGAACTTTCGATCCCGCCAAGATCGAGGAGCAGATCGCGATGTTCGATGCCCTGAAGCAGTATGAGCAGGGGCGGCCGAAGCTCGAGGATGTGTATACGCTGAAGATCCTCGACATGACGAAGGACGTCCGGCCGAAGATCTGACCTGCCGATGACTCAGGACCGCCACAGCCTTGCCATTGCGGCAAGAGGGCTGACGCTGGGCTACAGAAGCCCGGCGGGCGACGCCGTGGCGGTCCTGAACGACTTTGATCTGGATGTGGCGCGTGGCGAGTTCCTGACCATCATCGGGCCTTCAGGCTGCGGCAAGTCGACCTTTCTCAGGGCCGTCGCCGATCTCCTGCAGCCTCTCAAGGGGCAACTCGGCGTTCTGGACGGTTCGCCCGCCGAGGCGCGGCAGCGCCGCGACGTTTCCTTCGTGTTCCAGGACGCAACATTGCTGCCGTGGCGCACGGCCCTGCAGAACGTCATGCTTCCCGATGATGTCGGCCGGCGCGCCCCCCGGCAGGATGCGCCGCCTGCCATGGAGCTTCTCGAACTGATGGGTCTGCGGGGTCTTGAAAATCGCTATCCCGCGCAGCTGTCGGGTGGCCAGCGCCAGCGCGTCGCCATCGCCCGGGCGCTTCTGTCCCGGCCGCGCATTCTGCTGATGGATGAGCCCTTCGGGGCGCTCGACGAGATCACCAGGGACCGGCTCAACGACGAACTCCTGAGGCTGTGGCGAAAGACGGAGACCACCATCCTGTTCGTCACCCATTCCATCATGGAAGCCGCCTATCTGGGCCAGCGCGTGATGGTGCTGGCGGCGAATCCCGGACGCATCCATGCGCTCCATGACTTGCGCGGTCTGAAGGCTACAGAAACAGGCCTGAGGCGCGAGGACCCGCAGCTGATCGCCGAAATGGCGGACCTGCGGCGCGAGCTGGAAAGGTGCTGATCCGGAGATGAAGCAGGACATTCCACAGCCCCTGAACGGCCTGCTTGCCGCTGGCGGGGCCCTGTCCATCATCATTGCATGGCAGTTTCTTCTGCCGCTTGCGGGCGTGCCGTCCTACATCCTTCCCACACCGGTCGAGATCGCGCGGATCTTCACTAAGGAAGGCGCGCTCCTGTGGACCAATTTCTGGCCGACCGTCTATGAGGCGGTGATGGGCTTCCTGCTCGGAAATGGCGTGGCAGTGCTCCTTGCCGTGATCTTTGTCCTCAACCGCTACATCCAGGCGGCCTATTTCCCGGTGATCCTCTTCCTCAATACCATTCCGGTCCTGGCGCTCGCGCCGGTGATCGTGCTGATCTTCGGTCTCGGCGTGCTTCCGAAGATCATCATTGCCGCCGTCATCTGCTTCTTTCCGACGCTCGTGAACATGATCCGCGGACTTGAGTCGCCGAACTCCAGCGAAATCGAGCTGTTCCGCGTCCTGTCGGCGTCACGGCTGGAGACCATGTGGAAACTGCGCCTGCCGCGATCCATGCCCTTCCTCTTCGCCTCGCTGCGCATCGCGTCGGCAACAGCTGTCATCGGCGCCGTGGTCGGCGAATGGATCGGATCCGACAAGGGACTGGGCGCCATGATCATCCAGGCAACCTTCAACTATCAGTCAGGCCGGCTCTATGCCGCCATCACGCTCTGCTCGCTTCTGGCCATTGTCCTGTTCCTCATCGTGGTGTCGGTCGAGAGGCTTGTCCTCAGATATGAGCGTCACTAGGGCAACATCCCTCCAAGCTGTTTGCCTGGCGACAATCAGCGGAAGCTTGACAATCGCCCGACTGCCTGTGAACACGGGCGTGGCCGCTCACGATGCCAACGACCGCGACGCCAAAGGAAGATCCCGCATGCGCAAGCAACTTTTATCCGTAACCGTGCCGCTGATGCTGATCGGCAGCATGGGGCCCGCCCTGGCGGAGGAGCCCTGCAGTGTCGCGACACTCTCGGGCACCTACATCTTCTCGGCCCTTGGCGTCGCTGGTGACGCGGTCTCGGCCTATGCGGGCATGATCTCCTATGATGGACGGGGCGCCTACAAGATCCGCATGCATTTCGCAGGCCCTTCGGAAAAGACCCGGCAGGACAGCGGCGTCTACTCGCCGTCGGGCAACTGCCAATTCGAGGCCGTGTCTCAGTCCGGACGCAGTGCGGTCTATTTCGTGAACCCTTCGGGGGATGGGTTCAAGTTCGTCCTCAGGGATGGCGGCAATGCGGTCGGCGAAGCCGAGCGCGTGACGCGGGCGCTGCTCGTGGAGTGAGTGCGACGGGGAGCGTTGTCCGCAGCTCTCAGGCCAAGCTGGCCGCGCGTTGTGGATCTTGCCGTTTGCAGGTTATCCATGTAGCCCTTCTGGAACCATCATCAGATGATGGTGACACGTGAGTGGAGTTGACGCGATGCGGATGCTGGCGCTGTTCCTCTGCCTGATTTCCTGGATGGGCCCCGCCGCTGCCGCGCCGGCACGCGTGATCGTGATTGCCATGGAAAACAAGGATGCGCTGGCCAGGGGCTTCAGCGGTCGCAATTACATCTATGGCAACATGCGCGATGCCCCTTACATCAACGGCGTGCTCGCCGGACAGGGATCGCGCGCCACCAGGTTCACGGACGAACTGAGCAAGGACTGGAGCCTGCCCCACTACATTCTGATGGAGGCGGGGCGCACGGTGTTTGATGACGCGCATTTCACTTGCGACAATGATCCCGGCCAGAGTTGCGAACTCTTGTCCGGGCGGCCGAACTGGACCCGCAGCCGGGAGCATCTCACCGCCCAGATCGAGGCGGCGCGGCATCCCGCCCTGAGCTGGATGACCTATCAGGAAGGCATCGATCCCGCGACGACGGGCGCCTGCCCGGTGCGCAGCGCCGGCCGCTATGCGGCCAAGCACAACCCGTTCGTCTATTTCTCGGATGTAGCCGGTGCGCCCCCGGATCCCGGCAATGCCCATTGCATCGCCCACACCCGCAACTTCGGCCGGTTTCTCAAGGACATGCATGCAGGCTCCCTGGCCAGCTACGTGTTCATCACGCCCGATCTCTGCCACGACATGCATGGCGGGGACGGCTGTCCGAAGAATGAGGTTGCGGCCGGTGATGCGTTCCTGAAGTCCTTTCTTCCCGAGGTCATATCCTGGGCCCGCGAGAACAGGACGGTCGTCTTCGTCGTATGGGATGAAGGCAGTGCGGGTACGACCATTCCGTTCTATGCGGCAGGCTTTGGCATCAAGGTGAACCACGAGAGCAAGGTGCCGGCGTCGCACCGCGCGCTGCTCAAGACCATCGAACGGATCTTCGGGCTCCCCGTTCTGGATGCTGTCCGGGATGCGCCGGACCTTGCCGACATGTTCGAGCCCGGCGTGCTGCCGTAGCAGTCCGGGCCGGCCTCAGGACACGCGTTGCGCGGAACCAACCGCATCCGTCATTCTGACAGCCGCCCGGCAAGAAGCCTTGCAAGGTTGGTGGCAAGCCTGACACCCGGCTCCGGGTTCTTCTGCATCCACTGGAACAGGCGCTCGGCTTTCAGTGCCGCGACATGACCATCTGCCGTGGCCGTGATGGTTTCGGTCCGGGCCGTTCCGGAGAGATGTTCGATCTCGCCGAAGAGGTCGCCCTCGACCAGTCGTCGCACCCTGCCATCGCCGCCGCGACGTGCATCAAAGACGCCTGACACGATCAGGAACATGTCGTCGCTGGTCTCGCCCTGCCGCGTCATGACTTCACCGGACCTGCAGGAAATGACGCTTGCCATCTTCATGATCTGGCGGACGCTGTCCTCGTCGATGCCGTCGAACAGTCGCGGCGTTGCGCGTTCGACAAAGCCAGCGCCGCTCTCCAGCCAGAGATCGTCATTGGCGAGGATCTGGCTTGCCTGAAACAGGTCGATGACCGGTTCGATGCGCAAGCGCACGGCGTCGGCGCGTTCATCGCCACCATTGCGCAGGAGAATGCGCAGAAAGGGCGAGCGGCAGGCCCGCAGCCGTGACCCGTCGCGCATGACCAGCATGATCGGGCAGCGCAGACCAAGTCCCTTCAGGTTTGTGGCGTGGCTGTACTGCTCGAGTCCGAGGCGCTCGTAGAAGGATACGAGCCCCGGACGGCAGAAGGTCAGCATCAGCTCGATGCCTTGCTGGAGCAGCAGTTCGTAACAGGCGGACAGGAGCGTCGGGACGGCTGTCGATCCTGCATGAGCCGGATCGACCAGCAGCCAGTTTATGAAACCGATGCGCTCGGCAGCGACGGCCTGCCGGAGCCGTGCCACACCGAGAAAGTCGAAAAGATCGGGCGGCACATGCTCGCCATGAAGCGGCGAGACGGTGACGGCCGCGAGTGGCGCTGCAGGCTCCCCGAGATAGAAATGCGTGGAGACATGGTCCATCTCGTCGGTGAGGATCTGCCGCTCGCGATCCAGCCCGTCGAGATCGTCGCGGTGGAGGTGCTCGGCAAAGACACGGTAGCGAAAGCGGTAGATGCTTTCTATCTCTTCGGGGGTCAGGGCTTTTCGCAGATCCTGCATGATGGCTCTGTCATTGTCTTGAATCGGGTGTCGTCTAGACGTTCCGTGCGAGCGCCGCTGTCAGCCGGGCGAGGGCGGCGCTGGGCTGACGCTTGGGCACGCGCGCGCGAATGATGGAGAATTGCGCCGACGCGACGGCGGCCTCGAGGGCACGGTGGAGCTCGGCCTGCGTCATGCAGAGATATCCCGTACCCGCGCCGATCACCTCGGTCAGCCGCTCAGTCCGGAGCGAGGGAATGTCGTTGAAGGGGCCGTCGAGCATCGGGCGCTGGGTTCCGTATCCGTCATTGTCCAGTATGACGACGATGGGCTCGATGCCATGATAATGGGCCGCGGCCAGTTCGAGACCGGTCATCAGGAAGGCGCCGTCGCCCGTGAGGACCACCGGGCGCCGCGTCGGATCGGCCTTGCCTGCCCCGAGCGCTGCCGGAAGGCCATTCCCCATCGTGGCATAATATCCGCTCGCCAGGCCCCAGCTGGGCGCGGAGAGCTCAACCGAGGCGAACAGGCTGTCGCCCGGTTCAAAGATCAGGCCGTGCCGCTCATCGAGCGCCGCCTCCAGGCAGTCGACGACGATCTCCACCGTCAGCGGGCTGTCCGTCAGCTCGCAGGCGAAGGTCCTGAATTCATGGCGGCGGTCGGGCACCGTTCGGCGTACCCTGAGCGCCTGCAGAAGTGCGGGAAGGAATGCCTGCAGTGGAACATCTTCATAGGTCGCAAGGCCGATGTGAAGCCGGGTATCGGTCGCGTGGATGATGCGCGTCCGGTCGAGCTTCGCGGTGAAGCCGCCCATGGTGAGATCGGTATAGAGCGCGCCAAAGGCGAGGAGCGGGTCCGCCCCTTCCACGACTCGGACGGTTTCTTCGGGGCTCACTGCGCCCATGTAGACCCCGCGTGACAGCGGATGACGCTCGGGGAAGAAGCCCTTGGCAAGCGACGTGGTTGCGACGGGGCAGTCGAGCAGTTCACAGAGTTCCCTGAACGGGTCGTGAAGCCGGCGACGCACGGCCATGGCGCCGGCCGCCAGCACACAGTTCGTCGACGCCTCGATCCGCCCGACGACCTGGCGCACGGCTTCGTCAAGCCGGGCCTTGTCGATCATGGGCATGAATGGCGGGAGTGGCCCGTCGACGCCGTCGATCTCGACATTCACCATGTCGCGCGGCACTTCGATGTAGCCTGGCCGCTGCGTGGCGATGCAGGCCTGGATCACGCGGTCGATCTCGCGCGCCGCAGTCGCAGGTTCGGAGAGCACGGCCTGGGCGATGGTGAGGTCGCGGAAAACATCCAGCTGGGTTTCGAAGGTCTTGACCTTATGATGCAGCATGGGGTCGTTCTCGCGCTCCTTCATCCCCGGCGCACCGCTGAGCACGAGAAGCGGAACCTGCTCCGCCCAGGCGCCGGCGGTTGCATTGGCGATCTTGAGGCCGCCGACGCCATAGGTCACGGCGACGACACCAAATCCCCGCAGGCGTGCATAGGCGTCAGCGGCGAAGGCGGCGCCCTGTTCATCGGCAGTCACGTGGATTGGGAAGCCCAGCTCATCGATGCGGCCAAACAGCTTGAGGATGAAGTCACCCACGATGCCGAAGCCTTCCTGGACATCAAGCTCGCGGAGCCGCCGCACGAGATGCGAAGCGATGGTGGTTTTCATTCTCTCTCCCCGCAGACAAGCCAGACGATGCCCATTCGGCGCATGACGGCCGAGGCAGCGATGTTCTCATCTGTTTCTAGCGTCAATCTCATGGCTTGGTAAGCAGATCCGGTCACGGTGGATATCCCGTCCATGGCTTCGGCCGCGCCACGACCAATGATCAACGACAGGGTGCAGCGGAAGGCCGGCAAGACAGGCTGCCTTGCGGGAAAGAGAGTTTGGTTTGTCACGGATACACCGGTATGAACCTGCGAGAACCTGCCGGAAGACACGGCAGCCGTACCAGCGGACCTGACAACTGATGACACCCGGCAGGGTCCCTTGCAGTCACACCTGAACGCGCAGGCGCCTGTCAGCCCAGGTCACGTCTGGTGGGCCTCTGCGGCAGGAAAGCCGCGCGTTCAAGATCATGGAGCCCATCCGCAATGACCTGTGATCCAAAGCGCCGGACCTGCAACCGTGATGCAGATACAGCGACAGGCGGGCCCTCCTCATGATGGGGACTTTTCTCGCTGTGACTCCCTTGATGCTGGGGCTCATCGTCGGTGGTGGCCTCATTGCCGGGCTCATGACCGGATTTCTCGGCGTCGGCGGCGGGGTGGTGCTGGTGCCGCTCTTCCTTGTGATCTTGCCCGGTCTCGGCGGCCAGCCGGAGTTCATCATGCATCAGGCGGTCAGCACGTCGCTTGCCGTGATGATCTTCAGCTCACTCTCAGCAGTCATCCGGCAATACAGCAGTGGCCAACTCGATGTGCAGCTGTTTCTGCGCTGGTGCCCCTTCGTGCTCCTCGGCGTTCTGGCCGCGAGCACAGTCTTTCCGCTCATTCCGGATTTCGTCCTGGAACTGGTGTTCTTCGTTTATCTTCTGGGTTGCGCCGCATACATGGGCCTCAGGGCGCGAGAGCATGATGAACCGTCCAGCCCACCCCGGCCAATCTCATGGCCCGTCACTGCGGCGGGCGGTTTGTTCGTAGGGGCCTTGTCGAGACTGCTTGGTATTGGCGGCGGGACATTCACAGTGCCGTATTTCAAGTTCTTCAACCACGACATCAAGACCGCCATCGCGGTATCGGCGGTGACCGGACTGCTGATCAGCGTCAGCGCGACGGCAGTGGATCTCGTGAAATTAGCAGGTCCGGATGCAAGCTCCGCCAAATCGCCCGGCTATATCAGCTTCACCCTGCTGGTTCTGATCACGCCACTCAGCATGCTGGCGGCAAGCCTGGGGGTTGCGCTCAACAAGCGTGCGCCCGAGAGCCTGGTCACATGGCTCTACGTGCTCTGCCTTCTTGCCGCTGCCGCGAGCATCGTCGTGAATCTCATCTGAGGGCAGGGCGCCCCCGCATGAATCTGCCATGCGGGGGCCAGTCTCGTGGTCAGTGGAGATCGTACCGGTCGGCGTTCATCACCTTGGTCCAGGCGGCGATGAAGTCCTTCACGAACTTCTCCTTGTTGTCGTCCTGGGCATAGACCTCGGCATAGGCACGCAGCACGGAGTTCGAACCAAAGACGAGGTCGACGCGGGTCGCCGAGTACTTCGCCGTGTTGGTCTTGCGCTGCACGAGATCGTAGAGGTTCTTGCCCTTCGGCACCCACTTGTAGGCCATGTCGGTGAGGGTGACGAAGAAGTCGGTGGTGAGCGCGCCCGGACGGTCGGTGAACACGCCATGCGCTGCGCCGCCATGGTTGGCACCGATCACCCGCAGGCCGCCGATCAGGGCGGTCATCTCGGGGGCGGTGAGCCCCATGAGCTGCGCGCGGTCGAGCAGCAGCTCTTCCGGCGCCACGGCGTAGTCCTTCTTGAGCCAGTTGCGGAAACCATCGGCAACCGGTTCCAGCACCGCGAAGGACGCGGCATCGGTCTGGGCCGCCGTGGCATCGCCGCGGCCCGGCGAGAAGGGCACCTCGACGGCGAAGCCCGCCGCCCTGGCCGCCTGCTCGATGCCGAGGTTGCCGGCCAACACGATCACATCCGCGAGGCTTGCGCCGGTCGCGGCCGCGATCGGCTCCAGCTTGCCCAGGACGCGCGTCAGGCGGGTAGGTTCATTGCCTTCCCAGTCCTTCTGGGGGCTGAGACGGATGCGCGCGCCATTGGCGCCTCCGCGATAGTCAGACTGGCGGAAGGTGCGCGCGCTGTCCCAGGCGGTCGCGACCAGCTCCGCGGCCGACAGGCCCGCTGCCGCGATCCGGGCCTTCACGGCTGCCACATCGTAGCTCTTGTTTCCGGCAGGAACCGGATCCTGCCAGATCAGGTCTTCCTTTGGCACCTCGGGTCCGATGTAGCGTACCTTCGGCCCCATATCGCGGTGCGTGAGCTTGAACCAGGCGCGCGCGAAGACGTCGGAGAAATACGCCGGGTCCTTGTGGAACCGTTCTGAGATCTTGCGATAGGCCGGGTCCACCTTCATGGCCATGTCGGCATCGGTCATGATGGGCATGCGGCGGATCGAGGGATCCTCGACATCCACCGGCTTGTCTTCCTCGCGGATGTTGACAGGCTCCCACTGCCAGGCGCCGGCGGGCGACTTCTTGAGTTCCCACTCATGGCCGAGCAGCATGTCGAAATAGCCATTGTCCCAGCGCGTCGGATGGGTGGTCCAGGCGCCTTCGATGCCTGAGGTCACCGTGTCCCGGCCGACGCCGCGGCTCTTGTGATTGATCCATCCGAGGCCCTGCTCGGCAATGTCGGCGCCCTCCGGGCTCGGCCCGAGGATTTCCGCGCGGCCATTGCCATGGGTCTTGCCCACCGTGTGGCCGCCGGCGGCGAGGGCGACGGTTTCCTCGTCATTCATGGCCATGCGGGCGAAGGTCTCGCGCACCTGGGCGGCGGTCTTCAGAGGGTCGGGCTTGCCGTTCACGCCTTCCGGATTGACGTAGATGAGACCCATCTGCACGGCGGCAAGCGGGTTTTCCATCGTCGAGGGATCATCGAGGTTGCCGTAGCGGCTGTCGCTCGGGGCGAGCCACTCCTTCTCGGCGCCCCAGTAGATGTCCATCTCCGGGTGCCAGATGTCCTCGCGACCGAAGGAGAAGCCGAAGGTCTTGAAGCCCATCGTCTCATAGGCCACGTTGCCGGCGAGGATCATGAGATCGGCCCAGCTCAGGCGGTTGCCGTACTTCTTCTTGATGGGCCACAGCAGGCGCCGGGCCTTGTCGAGATTGCCGTTGTCAGGCCAGCTGTTGAGAGGGGCGAAGCGCTGGCTGCCCGTGCCTGCGCCGCCGCGCCCGTCGGCGATGCGGTAGGTGCCGGCCGAATGCCAGGCCATGCGGATCATCAGGCCGCCATAATGGCCCCAGTCCGCCGGCCACCAGTCCTGGCTGTCGGTCATCAGCTTGGCCAGATCGGCCTTCAGCGCCTTGACGTCGAGCTTCCGGACCTCTTCGCGGTAGTTGAAACCCTTGAGCGGATTGGTCTTGGTGTCGTGCTGATGCAGGATGTCGAGGTTCAGCGCCTTCGGCCACCACTCCATGACCGAGTTGCCGATCTCCGTGTTCGCGCCATGCATGACCGGGCACGTGCCGCCCGAGACTTTGTTGGACTTGTCCATCTCACCCTCTGGAAATGACGAATGCTGCGTTGTGCGGCCGGACAGCTACTCCGCTGCGTATGGATTGCGCAACTGGCTCCGGCGTGGCGTTGCAATAGACCAGGAATGGGATAAAGAGAAGTTCCATTTTCTAATCATTGTCATAAGAATAAACTATGAACAACCTCACTCTCCGTCAACTCCGCTATTTCGAGGCTCTGGCCCGGCACGGGCATTTCGGCCGCGCTGCGGAGGCTTGTGGCGTGTCCCAGCCCGCGCTCTCCATTCAGATCCGGGAACTGGAGGACATGCTCGGCAGCCCGCTGCTCGAGCGCACCGCCCGCCAGGTGCGGCTTACCGGCATCGGCGAGGTCTTCCTGATGCGGACCCGCGACATCCTGCGATCGGTCGAGGAGCTGGCCGCGCTGACGCGCACGGCGGGCGAGCAGCTGACCGGCAGGCTGAGACTGGGCGTCATACCAACCGTCGCGCCCTACCTTCTGCCGCGGGTGATCCACGGCCTGTCGGATCGCTTTCCCGGTCTCGACCTGCGCCTGCGCGAGGTGGTAACGCGGAAGCTTCTGAGCGACCTCGCCGAGGGTCGCCTCGATGCCGCCATCGTGGCCCTGCCGATCTCGGAGCCATCGCTCGTGGAACATCCTCTGTTCACGGAGGAATTCGTGCTGGTGCGGCCCCTCGCCGATGCCGCGCGCCCCGTGCCGAAGCCCGAGACCCTGCGCGAGATGCGCCTGCTGCTGCTGGAGGAAGGCCACTGCTTCCGCGATCAGGCGCTGTCCTTCTGCCGGATCCCTGCAACGGGCGCGCGCGAACTCATGGAGGCGAGTGCGCTCTCGACGCTTGTGCAGATGGTTGCCGCGGGGATTGGAGTCACCCTCATTCCCCAGATGGCGATCGAGACTGAAACGCGCTCCGCCGCGGTTTCGGTCGCCCGCCTCGGGGCGCCGAGGCCCGAGCGCACCATCGGGCTTGTCTGGCGCAAGACCAGCCCGCTCGGCAGGCAGTTCGAGACGCTCACCGACATTGTCAGGGAGGCGGTCTCCTTCCCGCGTCAGGGATCGGCCAACGTGAGATTGTCATTGCCCCTGGATAGCCAGCTGCAGGACACGCAATTCAGCTGACCGCTGCAGATCTTGCTCCGCCTGATCGACCCGCAACTGCAAAACCAGCCCGGCCGAAGCCGCTCACATCATTCGACGGGCAATGGAGTGAGCTTCACCAAAGTGCCTTCTCCACCGGGGAAGAACACGCTGTCGCCATATCCGGGCTGCACGGCGCTTCCCTGTGTCATGAACGGCAGCTTGCCCGAGACAGCAAGAAGCCGACCTGTCACGGCGTCTCGGAAGACAACGCGGTCTGTCTTGTTGTAACCCGGGATTTCATCCACCGGAATGTCTGTGCCGACCCATACGCGCTTCTTCGCTGGGCCAATCAGTGTTGCCCACTCAGTGGTCGTCTGATCTTTTTTCCAGACTGTCTCAATGCCCGTGTCGGTGAGCCTGAACGCCGCAATCTTGCGTGCAAGCGTCTCCACTCCATAGAAGAGCCCGTTCTCGACATCAGCCTCGAGAGACATGCCAGCCCAACTGACAGCCTGTTGACCTCCAGCCGCAGTGGCAAAGGCCTTCTTGAGGACCGGGGGGATCGGATCATCGATATAAGGTTGCAGCAAGAACACCTTCGATGCGTTGTTCTGCTTGATGGCAAAGACGGTGAGTGCACCAGTGGCCGGAACGCTGTTGGTTGCACCAACAATCCATTCGCCGAAGACGATCACGGACCCGCCCGTCGTCTGGCCGGCATAGGGCACCGGATCAGGTTGCCAGGATGTATCGAGACTGAACTTGCCACGTCTTACCGCATAGCGCACCACATTGGACGTGCTCTCCAGCAGGTAGACGTAGTCAACGCCCCGGTAGTTCGTAATTGTTGGACGCGCTCCCGCAAAGGCCGGCAGGGTGATGTTGTCAATGACCTTCATGGTCCTGGGATTGACAGTTATCAGGATCGACGCCGGGACATCGCGAGTTTCGGGGCAGTCGAGAATTGCTGATGGGCCCTGAAGGGTGCAGCCGGCTTGCCGATACAGTGACTTCAGGACGATTGTTCCATCAGGAAGCGCATTGATGCCATTGTATGCCGTATTCGGCGCATTCTCCGTTGGGGTCGTGTCATACGTCGCTGGCGTCACGGGGTAGTTGTTGCGCATGTAGACGAGTGTCGGCAGCTTGAGATTGGCGATGACCTTTCCCGTTGCCGGGTCGACCTTGTACAGCCGGTATCCAGACACCACGTAGATATTGCCGTCGTTCATGATTGCCATGGCGCCTGGATAGTCCCAGTCCCCGGTCTTGGTCGTGTCTGCAAGCTGCTTGTACCAGACGGACTTCAGGGTCTTTGGATTAACCCTCGCGACAAACGGTCCTATGGAATTCTTATAGTTGCCATAGCTGCCACCCTGGATGTAGGCGGCACCCTCGTTGAGATATGACATATTGTAACCGGATGGATAGGCGCCGCTCGCAGAGCGCAATTCGGGAACCTCATTCCGGCTGAAAAAGGATCCGCCAAACCTCGCCTTGGAAAACACATGTGACCGACCGGAGTCATAGTGCTCGAACGCCTGGAGAGATGGATACCAAGGCGGGTTCGGGCCGGGGAACGCTTCGTCCGCCTGCGCATGTTGCAGGAAACCTGAGCTGCTTACTGTGAAAGCAACAGCAACGCCGAAGAACAAACGTCTCATGCCAATCATGTTTTGTCCCCAAAGACAAAGGATCTATCCTCGCGGACCACGAGGAGTCAACGAGCCGCAACTTACTGCAGACCTCAGACAAATGGATGGCTATTCGAACTTCCAGCACGATGTTGTCGGCAACCAGCCGAACCTGGCTCTCTCGCCCTGCCTGCGCTCTCTGCTGCATCTGTCCCGGCTAAAATTCCGATCTTTGGAATGGGCAATGGAATGTCCGTGGGCAATGCGAACAGACAGTCCGAGGTTCACGATGTCAGGAAACTGAGACAGCCATCAGCGCGAACACCATCATGATCGCGCACCTGATAAGCGTTTCACGTGAGCATGAAATGCAGACTGTGGGCGTCTAGCGGAATTGTGCCGTCACGCGCTTGCTGGCGCTCAGTGTCACGGTGCAACTTGGCAACCTGCCGGTGCAGGCGCCGCTCCATCCGTTGAATGAACGGCCGCTGATGGGGGTCGCCGTGAGTGTGACCTGCTGCCCTGCATTGAACTGAACAGTCTGGGTCGTGCAACTGGTTGAACAGCTGATCCCGGACGGCGCACTGGTGATGCTGCCATAGGCGCGGTTGCCTGATTTCACGAGTTGCAGAGACACCTTGGGCAGGCTGGCCGGCGGCGTCAGGGTCACGAGATCGACGAAGCCCGCGTCCTGGCCGCTCTGCACGCTCCAGTCCTTGCGGTAGACCCAGCGGAGCGTGTGCGTGCCCTGGGGCAGGGCGAACTGACGCTGCGCCCAGCCCGCCTCGCCGCTGATGGACCCCGCCTGGCGCACGCCGTTGACCCAGAACTCAAGGAAATCATAGTTGGCCTCGGAGGACACCGACCAGAAGAAGCTGAGCGTGCCGGGGCCGGTCACGCTCGTTTCCATCGATGAGGTCTGGCTGTCTGCGAGCGGGCCGCTCATGGCATAGCCCGTCGTGTCTCCTGTCCGCAGGGAGCGGTTCTGGCCATACCAGGCCGCCGCGTCGCCCGTCATCGGGCTGGTCCAGGCAAGGCGCGAGTCCAGAGCAGTTGCCAGCGGCACGATCCAGCTGGCCGGAGCAAAGCTGGCCTGGGCCTGGGTGTCCTGCGTCATGGTGAGCGTGCAGGAGCTGCTGGCGCCGCAGCTTGCCGCTCCGCCGCTCCAGCCGGTGAACATGGCATTGGTCGAGGGAACCGCGGTGAGCGTCACGCTCTGACCTTCTGAGAACCTCGCGCTGCAGGACGTGCCGCAGGTGATCCCGCCGGGCGTCGAGCTGACCGTTCCGGCCCCCGTCACCTGCGTGCTGAGCGTGAAGGACCGCAGGCCATTGAGAATGCTGATGGCGTTGGCGACATTGATGAGGGGCACGCTGTAGAGGCCGCCGGAGCGGGTATCTCTCACCTGACTCCCGGAGGTCTTGAGCGCCGTTTCGATCTCGCTGGCGCTGGCCGCGGGTTTGACGGCACGCAGCGCCGCGACCGCGCCAGCCACATGAGGGGCTGCCATCGAGGTGCCGCAATAGGCTGCGTACTGGCCGTCCATGACCGAGGAGACGATGCAGCCGTTGGCGTCGAAATCGCCGCCGGGCGCTGATACGTCGGTGGTGCGGCTGATGTTGCTGTAGCTCGAAATGATCCCGGTCTTCGATGTGGCGGCCACGGAGAAAACGCTGGAGATGCAGGCAGGCCAGGACATGCCGTCACGGTTCGAGCCATTGCCTGCGGCCACGGCCGTGATCACGCCGGCTGCGCGCAGGCGATCGATCACATCCTTCTCGGACGCCACATCGCAATCCCCGCTGGACATGCCGCCGCCGAGGCTCATGTTGATGGCGTCGATGCGCAGTGGATTGGCATTCGTGATCACCAGGCTGTAGACATGTTCGAGCGCCTGAATGATGTCACTCGTGTAGGCGCCGCCCTGCGAACCGAAGACATTGATCATCACGAGGTTTGCCCCGCTGGCCACCCCGCGGTTGACGGGTGAGCCGGACTGGAACCGTCCCATCACGATGCCGGAGACATGCGTGCCATGCGGTTGGCCAGCCGCCGGTGTGGCGGCGCCCGGGCCGATCTGGTCGTAGCTGCCGTTCGGGCAGAGCGCAGACGACAGGAAGCAGGCTTCCGCCACCACGCGCTGGGAGCCGATGAACGGATGGCTGGCCTGCACCCCTGTGTCGATGACGGCGACCGCGCGGGGATTCGCGCCGGATCCATCGGTGCCATTGGGCTGGGCATCCATGACGGTGGTCTGGCCGATCAGCGGCAGGCTGGCGTTGAGATTCGTCGTCCGGAAGGCGTCGATCTCGATCCGCAGAATGCGCGGGTCCTTTTTCATCCGCTCGAGATCGGCAGCCGTCACATCGGCGGCGAAGGCGCCGAGAGCATCAATGCTCTTGACCGCGCGGCCCAGCTTGGCGCGCCCGCCGGGAAAATAGGACAGCATCACCGGTTCGATACGGGCGCGAAGACTTCTGATCGTGGCGCTGCGAAGCTTGCCGTCGCGCAGGGCCTTGCTGAGTGCACGCCGCTCAAGGCCCGTCGCCACATGGACGATTACCCGGCTGCGCCCCGTGGCAGCCAGCGCGGACTCGATCTGCGCTGCGTTCACGAGCTTGGTTGGTTGCTCGGCGGCGAAGGCCTGCGGCACCAGCAGGAGCATCACGGCGCCGGCACATGCCTTGAGAACCCGCCACCAATTTGCTCTGCTCAGTCTCATGGGGTCCTCCGCCCGTCAGCCCACGCATGAAATGCGCATTGAGCGTGCATGACATCTTCTTGTTCAATCCTAGGTGAAACCCTCGCTCCCGCGCAATCTACAAATTAAAATAAATGCGGTATCTGGCAGGACTCGCTAGGGTTGAAGGACATCTGGGCGCCGCTCAGCGCCGGAAGACCTCGATGAGGCCGGCGCTCACGATGAGGGCGGTGCCGATCGCCGTGGAAAGCCCGAAGGGTTCGCCTGACAGCAGCGCCGCAGACAGGGTTCCGAACAAGGCTTCGGTCATGAGAAGAATGCCGACCCGCGCCGGGTCGATGCGTTGCGCAGCCCACAGCACCAGAAAATTGGGTGGCACGAAGAACACCAGCCCGAACAGCACGATCCATGGCAGCATGGCCAGCATGTCACCGACCTGCGCCAGATGGGCGCCGATGGCGGCAGCCACGGCGAGAATGATGGCGGAGGAGATGACCCCGCCGAGCGAGAAGGTGAACACCGGCAGCGCGATACGGTCCGACGGACGGCGGAAGCTGCGGATCGTGCCTGCAGCCCAGAACATGCCGCTGACCAGCGCCACGCCGTCGCCCGGGTTGCGGGGCAGGGGCAGGCCGCCGGACACGCCCAGAACCGCCCAGAGCCCGCCCAGTCCCATGACGATGGCCAGCACGCGGCCGAGATCCAGTCGCTCGCGGAACAGCAGCCAGCCTGCCAGCGTGCTCCACACGGGCGTCATGTAGAACAGCAGGATGGCGTGGATGACATCGGTCATCACCAGGCTTACCGTGTAGAGCGAAAACGCCGTTCCCAGCAGCAGGCCATTGATCATCTGATCGGAGAACCCGGCCCATGCGTTCCGGCGCATCAGCCACGGCAGCGCGGAGAGAAGGCCGAGGGCATTGAAGATGAGGGAGATCCAGCCGCCGCCCACGCCTTCTGCCTCGATGGTGCGGAGCGGCAGCCAGAATATGCCCCACATTGCGCCGCACAATGCGACGGCGGCGGCTGGCAGGAATTGCCGGTTGGCCTGGATTTGGGACACCGTCATTCAGCCCCCGAGAACACTGATTGTCCCGCAGTGCAGCAGAACGTCGGCCATGTCCGGCATATTTCCTTGACCCCCCCGAAACAGGTTTGTTTATATCAGCTTCCGGACATACAACACTGAAATCACCGGGTTACGGAGGAAACAATGACCAAGACCATCAGCGGACTGCCGACCAGCCGCCGGACATTCCTGAAGCGCGCCGGCCTCGCCGTCGCCATGCCGGCCATCATCGGACGTGCGTCCGTCACCACGGCAAAGGCCGCCTTCGAGGGCGAGAGCCTCATCGCCGTGTCCTGGTCGGGCAATTACGAGCAGGTGTTCCGCGAGACCATCATCGATCCCTTCAACGCCAAGTACAACACCAAGGCTGAAACGGTGGGCGGCTGGGACCAGATCGTCAGCCAGATCAAGGCCGCACCCGCCGACAACCCGCCCTTCGACGTCACGGTGGCAGAGGAATACATCTCCTCATCGGGTCTTGCCGAAAACCTCTATGTGAAGACGGATCGTGCCAAGATCCCCAACCTCGACGCCGTCTATCCATGGTTCTACGAAACGCGGCCGGACAAGGCGAAGGACTATGGCATTCCCTTCGGTGGCGGCACCTGCATGCTGCTGATCCGCAAGAGCCTCGGCATTGCGCCCGATTCCTGGGGCCTCCTGTGGGATGACCGGCTCGCCGGCAAGGTGACCGCCGACAGCGCGGCCTGGTGGTGGACCCTCTCGGTTCCCGCCGTGATGGATCAGACCTCTCCGGGCCTCGACGAAATGTACGACATGGCGACTGCCGAGCCGCTGTTCCAGAAGCTCGACACGCTCAAGGTCTCGAAGTGGTTCAAGGACGGCGCCGAACAGGCCAACATCCTGAACCAGGAGGAGGCCGATGTCGCGATGAGCTATTCCTCGGATGCCTACACCTTCCTCAGCCAGAGCCCGGACACCTATTCGATTGCTGTCCCCAAGGAAGGCGTGTCGGCCTGGGCGGACTGGTACTTCAAGGTGCGCGGAACCCGGCACAGCGACCTCGCCGACCTGTTCATGAACTACATGCTGGAAAAGGAAACGCAGGACCGCTTCCTGTCGAAGTCCCTGATCTTCATGGCGCGCAAGGATGTGACGGTACCGGCACACTGGAGCGGCTATCCGACGTCGAACGAGGACTATCACAAGATGTTCCAGATCATCACTATGGATGGCTGGGACAAGATCAACGCCAACTACCAGGCCTATGACGACCGCATGAAGCAGACGGTCGCCAGGACCTCGGGCTGAGGAAGCGCTGCAGGGCCCGCGCCGCCGGCGCGGGCCTTATCACTTTGGGGAGGGCAGTGAGGCGGGATGGTTGCTCCGGCGCTTGAACTCAGGAACGTCGTGCGGCGCTTCGGCTCCGTCGTCGCCGTCAACGACGTGTCGCTGTCGGTCGCGCGTGGCGAGTTTCTGACCCTTCTCGGACCCTCGGGCTCCGGCAAGACCTCCACCCTGCGGCTTATCGGCGGCTTCGAGGATCTCAACAGCGGGGCGATCCTGATCGATGGCCAGCGCATTGATCATCTGCCCGCCTATCAGCGCGACACGGCCACCATCTTCCAGTCCGGCGCCCTGTTCCCGCACAAGACGGTTGCCGAGAATGTTGCCTATGGTCTGCGCATGCGCAAGGTGGCGCCGCCGGACATGGAGCGGCGCATCGCCGAGGCGCTCGACGTGGTGCGGCTGCGTGGCTTCGAGCAGCGCTATCCGGCGCAATTGTCAGGCGGCCAGAAACAGCGCGTCGCGCTGGCGCGCTCACTGGCCGTGCGCCCGGCGATCCTGCTCTTCGACGAACCACTCTCCGCGCTCGACCTGTCGCTGCGGCTGCAACTGCGCGCCGAAATCAAGCGTCTGCACGACGAACTCAGGTTCACCGCCATCTACGTCACCCATGACCAGGGCGAGGCCATGGCCATGTCGAGCCGCGTGGCGGTCATGAACAGCGGCCGCATCGAACAGGTCGACGCACCGGAAAAGATCTTTCACGCTCCCGCAAGCGAGTTCGTCTACACCTTCATTGGCGAAAGCTGCTGCCTGCCGGTCGAGGTCGGTCCGTCGGGCGTGGCAGACAAATCCGGCGCGCTGCTGCCGCTCCATCTCGGCCAGTCCCAGCCGACGGGCAAGTCAAGGCTCTATGTCAGGCCCTCAAGGTTCCGGCTGGCCGCAGAGGCGGCAGCACTCCCCAACCGTCTCAGGGCACGCGTGCATTTCATCGAGTTTCTGGGCGATGTCTACCGCTATCACCTGAAGGCCGGCGCGCTCGAACTGGCGGCGGATCATCCGGGCGCCATTGGCGTCAAGGCCGGCGAAGAGATCGATGTTGGCTGGCGCAACGAAGACATGAGCGTCTTCCGGTGACGGCCGTGGCGTCAGAGTCCGAGGCCACCTTTGCCGCCCAGCGGCAGGCCGAGCTGCGCCGCCGGGCGCTGGCGCCCTGGATCCTGATGCTGCCCGCGCTGCTGATCGTCGTCATCTTCTTTGGCCTGCCAATGCTGCTCATGGCGCGCATGAGCTTCAATCTCCATATCGACCAGCGTCTCTATGTGCCGGGCTTCACCTTCGAGCACTATGTCAACCTGTTCTCCAACCCGCTGTTCACCAATGCCATCTGGACAACCGTGCAGCTCTCGGTCCTGGCCTCGCTCGCCACCGTCTTCATCGGTTATGTCTTCGCGATGCTGGTGTGGCTCAAGCCGCCGCGCTGGCGGCTGCTGATGATCGGCCTTGCGCTTTGCCCGCTGCTGATTTCGGAAATCGCCATCATCTTCGGCTGGTGGATGTTCTTTCCCAAGAATGGCCTGCTCAGCTTCGCACTTTTGTCGTCGGGCCTCATCTCGGACAAGATCAGCCTGATGTATACCGAGTTTGCAGCCTTCATCGGGCTGATCTACGTCACGCTGCCCTTCTGCTTCTTCATCCTGCTGTCGATCTTCGATGGCCTGGACAAGCGCCTGCTCGAGGCCAGCGCCGATCTCGGCGCCTCGCCCGTCACAACCTTCCGTGAGGTGCTTCTGCCGCTCACCTGGACCGGAATTCTGGTGGCCTTCTCGCAGTCCTTCATCTGGACGATCGGAACCTATGCGACACCATCTGCCCTCGGCCCCGATACGCTCTGGACCATGGGCTTCCTGATCCAGGAGCAGATGCTGGGCAAGCACAACTGGCCCATGGCCTCGGCCTTCGCCGCCGTTCTCGTCATCGGCGTGGCCTGCGTCATGGCCATCACCCGCAGCATGCAGTCGAAACGGACTGCCTTCCATGCCTGAGGCCGCCATCCGCCGCAGTGCCGAGCCCTTCCTGTTCCGAACGCTGGCCATTGCCTTCACGGTGTTCATCGTCGGCTACATTCTGGTGCCGATTCTCGTCACGCTGGTCATGTCGTTCAATGACGCGGCGATGATCCGCTTTCCCATCACGGTCTGGTCGCTGCGCTGGTATGCGGACTTCTTCGGCAGTGCGCAGTGGACGGATGCCCTGCGCAACAGCATCGTGATCGCCGCGGGAACCGCCGTGATCTCGACCTCCGCCGGAATACTCTGCGCCTGGGCCTTCCAGCGCTTTCCCATTCCCGGTCGCGATGCCCTGTATGTGCTCATCATGCTGCCGCTCTTCATGCCGGGGGTGGTGCTGGGCCTTGGCGTTGCCATAGCCTTCGGGGGTCTGTCGATTGGCGGCTATTCCTTCTACGGATCGCGCGCCATGGTCATGCTGGCCCATTCCCTGTGGGCCATGCCGCTGGTGTTCATGCTGATGGAGGCCACTTTCCGCACGGTGGACAACCGTATCGTCGAGGCCTCCTATGACCTCGGCGGCGGCCCGGTCCGCACCTTCTTCGAGATCGTCCTGCCCATGGTGTCGACCGGCATCGTCTCATCCCTTCTCTTCGCCTTCGTCATCTCGCTCAATGAATTCGTCATGGCGCTCTTCCTCACGGACCGCGACACCCAGACCCTTCCGGTACTCATGTGGCTCAGCCTGCGCTCCGCAGGAACGCCGCGCCTCGCGGTTGCGTCCGTCATCCTTGCGCTCACCGTCTTCGCCTGCCTCAGCCTCATCATGCTGTGGTACATCCGGCAGCTCAGAAAGGTATCGCAGTGAAGATCAGCGCAATTGTTGCAACGGCAAAGGGTGGCCCGGAGGTTCTCCGCCTGCAGGATGTCGATCTCGCCTGGCCGCAGGGTCCTTCAGACGTTCTGGTGTCATTGCGCGCCGCCGCGCTGAACCCGGCCGACGTGTTCTTCCGGCAGCTTGGCGGTTACATAGATGGGCCCTTGCCCTTCGTGCCCGGCCATGACGGCATGGGCGTTGTCACGGCGGTGGGTCCGGCGGTGAGCGGCCTGAAGCCGGGCGACCGCGTGTGCTTCTGCAATGGCGGTATCGGTGGCGCCTTCGGCACCTATGCGGCGGCGGCGGTCGTCCCCTCCTGGCAACTGGCACGCGTGCCCGACACGGTGGATGACGCAACGGCTGCCGCCCTGCCACTTGTCGCCATCACCTGTTGGGAATCGCTGTATGACCGCGCCAATCTCCAGGCGGGCGAGCATGTGTTGATCCACGGCGCTGCGGGCGGCACCGGACATGTGGCGGTGCAACTGGCCAGACTGCGGGGCGCAAAGGTCGCCGGAACCATCAGTTCGCCCGAGAAGGCCAGGATCGCCGCAGATGATGGCGCCGAATGTCTCATCAACTATCGCACATCCGACTTCGCCGGAGAGGCGCTCCGCTGGTCCGGGGGACTGCAGGTGGCGCTCGACAATGCGGGTGCCGAGGTGATGCAGCAAACCTACCGCGCCATGGCACCCTATGGCCGCATCGTGACGCTGATGGGCATTGCGCCCGATGATGCCGATCTCAATGCCTACAATCTCAATCTGACGCTCCACAATGTGATGATGCTTACACCCATGTGGAAAAACCTGACGGATCGCCTGCGGCAGCAGGCGGCGATTGTCGCCGAGGCTCTGAAACTGGTTGCTGCGGGTAAACTCAAGATTCGTATTGCCGAAAGCTTCGCGCTGGCTGATGCTGGCAGAGCTCAGGCCTGTCTCGAAAGCGGAAAGGCTTTGGGGAAAGTGATTTTGCGGATGTCCTGACGTGCCTGTCACCCGAACCCGAATTGAGTCCATCCGACGGCGTGATCTGATAGAGGCTGCGTACCAGACATTTCTTGAGCATGGCCTGAACGGCATGACCATGGCGCGCATCAGCAAGCGCTCGGGGCTTTCACAGGGTGTCGTCAACTATTATTTCAAATCAAAGGATGAATTGATCTTCGCGGTCGCCGTCAAGGTTTATTCCATCACGGTGGCGGATACATCCCGTGGCCTTAAGCTGGCAAAATCTCCGAGGGACCGAGTGAATGTCATCATCGAGGCCAACATCAACAACAGGATTTTCACGACTGATGGCGCCAGGGCATGGGTCGAGTTCTTCGCTGCCCTGTGGCAGAAGCCTGACCTGGCGCGTTTGCAATACATGTTTGATCGTCGAATAATAAGCAACCTGGTTGATTCTTTGTCCAAGTTGGTATCGCCTGAAGACGCACGCGAGATCGCTCACACAATTGTTTTCCTGATTGATGGGCTGTGGGTTCGCAAAGCCTCTGGTTTCGGTGATCTGGAACCAAAGGAATCGGTGCAGCGGATATGGCAAATCATCGATCTCAAGCTGGCCGACCTATCAAGGAGTAGAAATGACAATGTCTGAGATGATGTGGGCGGCCCAGCTTGTCGAACCAGGAAAGCCCCTGCAGGTGACGCGCATTCCCGTGCCACGGCCGGGCCCGGGCGAGCTTCTGCTCAAGCTCGCGGTCTCCGGCATCTGCCATACCGATCTCCACGTGCTGGAGGGCAAGGCCTTTCCACCCGGCTCGCCGCAGCCGCTGACGCTGGGCCATGAGGGGATCGGCGAGGTGGTCGAGGCAGGTCCGGGTACCCGGACGCCATTGGGCGCGCGGCTCGGCGCGCCCTGGCTTCATGATGTCTGCGGGCGCTGCCGCAGCTGTCTCACCGGGTGGGAATCCTTCTGCGCCGACCAGCGCGCCCATGGCTTCAACGCCAACGGCTCCTTCGCCGAATATGTGATCGTGCAGGAAGGTCTGGCGGCCGTGGTGCCTGATGCCATCGCCAGCCCGCTTGCCGCGCCGCTGATGTGCGCGGGCGTTACCGCCTATGGCGGTGTGCTGAAGGCTGAACTGGCGCCCGGCAAGCTGGCTGTCGTCATCGGCTGCGGCGGGCTTGGCCAGTATGGCATTCAGGTGGCGAAGCTCACGGGCGCCACCGTGGTGGCGGTCGACACCAATCCCGCCAAGCTGAAGGAGGCGAAGGCCCTCGGCGCGGAGGAATGCTTCATCGCCGATGGCACCACTGCCGAAAAGATCAAGGCGCTGGGCGGGGCCGATGCCGTGCTGAACTTCGCCCCCTCGAACCGCATCTGGCCCATGGTGACGGGCATGGTGAACAATCTCGGCACCATCGTGTCGATTGCCATGGTGGCGGAACCCGTGCCGCTGGTCCTTGAATGGCTGACCTACAATGGCGTCAAGATCACCGGCACCAGTGTCGGGACGCGCCAGCAGATGCAGGATTTCCTGGCGCTCGCCACCAGGCATGATTTCCGCATCAACATCGAGACCGTGCCTCTCAAGGACATCAACAGTGCCATGCATCGCCTGGCGCGCGGCGATGTGCGCGGGCGGCTGGTCATCGACTTCGCCGCATGAGCCATCAGCCCGCCTGCGCGGAGATCCAGTCCTTCACATTGCCCAGCCGCTGGCCGCCTCCAAGGTAGGAGTCGATCAGCGCATCGAGGCGGTCCTTGCCGAAGGGCGCTTCGTGACCTGCATAGACCTGCGTGACGGGAAGCTCCTTCAGCCGTCGCAGGGACTGCGCATAGACGGCAGCATCCGAATGCCACGCGTCATCGATCAGCAGCCCGTCATAGATGACGTCGCCGCTGAACAGGGTGCGTGTTGCCGCCTCGTAGAGCGCAATCGAGCCGGGCGAATGACCCGGCAGGTGAAACACATTGAACACCCTGTCGCCCGTGTCGATCACATCGCCCTCGTCGAGATGGCCCGTGAGGGGCGCGGGCGTCAGGCTGAACCTGCTCAGCTCATAGCCGTCATGCGGCAGGGCGGTCAGGAGTTCCGCGTCCAGCCACGGCGCGGCACAGCTCCGTTCGATGCCGGGCGCAGCGAAGTCGTCGCCTTCGAGCCTGTGGCCCAGACGCGTGTCGAATTCATGCAGTCCGCCCATGTGGTCGAAATGACAATGCGTGCAGATGGCCGCAACGGGCCGCTCGGCGAGTGCTGCGACTTCCCGCCTGAGCGGCCGCAGCCCCATGCCGGCGTCGATCAGCAGGTTGCGCTCGCGCCCGTGAACGAGCCACATGTTGCAGCGCATCCATGGTGCAACATGGGTTTCGAGGATGCGGGTGAGGCCGGTGTCGATGCGCTGGATGTCGTACCAGTGCCCATCGGCTGTTGCGATCATCTGGGCACCTCCGTGCTGGCCTTGTTCATGCGTGCAACCTTTTTTGCGTAACGCGCCTCCATCCGCTCCCGGCCTTCCTTTGATCCGTCGTGCCAGGTGCCGAACCATTGATCGAGCGGGATCAGACCGTCGCCGCCGTAGTTCACCTCGAAATACTTGTGGTGCAGGTAGTGGATGTAAGCGTGGCTATCGAGTGTCGCATCGTCGGTCAGCTCCAGCTTGTCGAAGCCGATATGTCCATTGAGCGCGCCATATCCCGCCATGTTGAGCTGCAGGAGCCCGATCAGCGGATTGGATGGAATCACCAGATGCCACAGCGCCACGGCGTGATAGAGGAACGTCTCCAGCGGATGCATTGAAAGGGATGACCACGGCGAGGGGTTCACCGAATTGTGGTGTACCGAGTGCACCCATTTGTAGAGGAAGGGCGTGTGGATGAGCCGATGGATGAGGAAGAAGTGAACCTCGTGGATCATCGGCGTCAGGAACACGAGCAGGGCCAGATAATAGGGGTTCTGCGCCCAGCTCAGCCACGGCACATAGCCATTGGCAAAGGTCCACAGCAGGATGACCTCGACCAGTGTCCAGAACACGATGCCCGAAAGATAGGTTCTCAGGAAATTGTCGATGTTCTGGCTCTTGAACCAGAACACGTCCGATGGTTGCTCCGAGGGAAACTTCGCATTGTACTTGAAGCGCGTGCCCTGTTTGCGCTTCCAGTAATAAATGGCTTCGATCGAACCATATATCAGGAAGATGCCGATGCCATTCACCATGTAGAGCCAAAGCACCCAGCTCCAGCTCAGCGTCTTCATGGTGTCCCAGTCGGGCAGCAGCACATTCCAGTAGAGCAGCGTGACTGCCACGTGGAAGGCGTTCCACGGCCAGATGTAGCCGATCAGGAACTTGCCCCATGCCCTGAGGTCGAGAGGGCGGCTCCAGAAGAAGGCCACCTCCGGGTGTTGCCTGGGCGACCAGTCGCCCCGCTTGTTCCGTGTGCCGTAAAGCAGATCATCCATGGCGTTCCCGTCTTGTCCGCACGCTGACCTGTCTGATCCTATCATTTCCAAATCCAGAATTGCACATCTGAATGGCCCTGACCGGTCGAGCCTGGCCAGTCCTGTTCGGACGCCCGAGCGCACGCCTGTTGCCGCTGTCTGGTCAGCGTGATAGCTTTTGCCGTCACGTGAGGAGGAACCAATGAAGATGACAATCAACCGCCGAGCCGCCCTTGCCATGCTCGGTTCGGCCCCGCTGCTTGGCGCCATGCCGCGCCTCGCCCGTGCCGCTGGCGAAATCAAGGTCCTGAACTGGCAGGGCTATGGCACCGACGAGAAATGGGCCACCGAGGCCTTCGAGAAGGCCACCGGCATCAAGGTGGTACACGACTATTTCAACTCCGAGCAGGAAATGCTCACCAAGCTGCGCACCAGCCCGGGCGCCTACGACGTGGTGCTGATCAACAACATCTATGTCATGGACGCTGCCAAGGAAGGCCTCATCCAGCCGCTGGATACGGCGAAGCTGTCCAACTTCGGAGATCTCGCACCCGCGCTGCGCGACAGTGACCGCTTCGTCCAGGACGGCAAGCATTATGCATCCGCCTGGGTCTGGGGCCTGACCTCCTTCGCCTACAACTTCGAGAAGATCACTGACAAGATCGACACCATCGAAGCCCTGTGGAACCCCGCCTATGCCGGAAAGGTCGGCATGCGCGATGACGCCATGGAAGCGATCCAGTTCGGCGCGCTCGCCACCGGACAGGACATCAACAACCCCGCCGACATGGCCAAGATCAAGGACAAGCTGATGGCGCTCAAGCCGCAGCTCAAGACCTTCTGGTCCTCCGAGGACGAGTGGAACAAGCTCTTCGCCGCGGGAGACTATCTGGTGGCAGTCTACTGGTCGGGCAGCGCCTCGCGTTCGCGCAAGGCCATGAAGCTCCCCGTTCAGTTCGTGGTGCCGAAGGAAGGTGCGATCGGCTGGTTTGACGGTCTGGCCGTGGCCGCCAACGCGCCCAACCCGGATGGCGCGCTGGCCTTCATCAACTACATGATCGATCCGTCCTTCTACATTCCATGGGACACCAATGTCGGTGCGCCGGCGTCCGCCAATCTCAAGGCCATGGCGGGCCTTCCCGAAGACGCCCTGAACCGCGCGGTGCTGGGCGACGCCGAGGTTGTCAAGCGCGTGCAGTGGATGGCGCCGGTCACCGACCAGCAGCGCCAGGCGCAGCAGGAGCTGTGGGACGAGGTCAAGACCTCCTTCGCACAGTAGGTTTTTCCATGCCTGGTGCAGAAAAGCACCTGAGAGTGACGTTTCTGGTGGCGCCAGCCTATCTTTGGCTGGCGCTCACCGTTTTTCTGCCCCTTGCGGTGATGCTGTTCTTCTCCTTCCTCACGGCCGTTCCGGTCGGCGCTCGCGAGGCGACGCTCACGCTGCAGCATTATGTGTCGTTCTTCACCAAGAAGATCTATTGGTACAATGCGCTCCGCTCGCTGGAACTGGCCACCTATGTCACGCTGGCCTGCGTCGTGCTCGGCTATCCGGTGGCCGTCATCCTCACCCGGATGATCACTGGACGCGCACGCGAGGCGATCTTCCTCATGATCATCCTGCCCTTCTGGACCAATGCGCTGGTCCGCACATTTTCCTGGACCATGGTGCTGCGCGGGCCCTTCGACATCATCTTCACCTATCCGGCCATCGTCATCGGGCTCGTTCACGCCTATCTGCCCTATGCGGTGCTCACGATCTATGTCTCGCTCCAGGCGATTGACGAGCGGCTCATCGAGGCGGCGCGGGCGCTCGGCGCCAGCAAGCGCCAGGCCTTCATGCGCGTCATGCTGCCGCTGAGCCTGCCCGGCGTGCTGGCGGGTGTGTTCCTGATCTTCATACCGGTGACCGGGTCCTTCATGGAGCCGCGCATCCTTGGCGGCAAGGATGCCATCATGCTGGGGCCGATCATCGAGAGCCAGTTCACGGCCACATTCAACTGGCCGCTGGGCGCAGCACTGTCCTTCATGATGCTGGCCATCATCCTGCTGATGCTCGCGCTGGGCTATCCGCTGCTCCAGCGGCACATGGAGCGCTGAGATGATGCGGTTTCTCGGCCTCACATATCTGGGCGCCATCCTCGCCTTTCTCTATCTGCCCATCGCCATCATGATGCTCATGGCGTTCAACCAGTCGCCACTCTATGAGCTGCCCTTCACCTTCGACCTCGTCTGGTTCAAGGCGCTGGCAGGCAATGAGCGGCTGCTCACCGCCGGCTGGAACAGCGTCTGGATTGCGCTCGTGTCTTCGGCGATCGCCACATCGATCGGGACCCTCGCGGCGCTTGGCCTCGCGCGCAATGAATTCACCGGAAAGCGGTTCCTCCAGCTCATGCTGTTCCCGCCCATCACCATTCCCTGGCTGATCATCGGCACGGCCATGCTGATCTTCTTCTTCTGGACTGGTGTCGGCCGCGGGCTTCATGCCATCCTCCTCGGCCATGTGGCGCTGTCGCTGCCCTATGTCATCGTCGTGGTCGGCGCCCGGCTTGCCACCCATGGGCCGGAGCTGGAAGAAGCGGCCACCAGCCTTGGGGCGAGACCGGCCCAGGCCTTCTTCCGGGTCACGGTTCCTCTGCTGGCGCCGGGGATCGTCGCGGCCGGCATGTTTGCCTTCGCGGTGTCCTTCGACCAGTTCATCATTTCCTATTTCCTCGCCGCCCCCGGCACATCGACCCTTCCGGTCGAGATCTTCACCGCCATCCGCAAGGGCTTCACGCCTGAAATCAACGCCATCTCATCCATCGTCATCATCATCTCCATGAGTCTCGTGCTTGTTGTATCGCGTTTCTACAGATTTGGCGGAGAACGCTAGATGACCACCATCAGCGTGACCTCCGTCTCCAAGAGCTACGGCGCCTTCCGGGCGCTCGATGATGTGTCGATCGAATTCCGCGACGGCGAGTTCTTCGGCCTCCTTGGGCCCTCGGGGTCCGGCAAGACCACGCTTCTCAGGGCCATCGCCGGCTTCGTGACGCCCGACCGGGGCCGCATCGCCTTCGACGGCGAGGAGGTTGACAGGACGCCCGTTCACAAGCGGCGCATCGGCATGGTGTTCCAGTCCTACGCGCTGTTCCCGCATCTGAGCGTGGCGCGCAACCTGGCCTTCGGCCTCGAGGTGCGCGGCGATCCGAAGGTTGAAACCGGGCGCCGCATCGAGGAATATCTGGCGCTCGTCCGGCTTTCAGGCCTCGGTGGCCGCAAGCCGCGCGAACTCTCTGGCGGCCAGCAGCAACGCGTGGCGCTGGCGCGCGCGCTCATCACCGGCCCGCGCGTCCTGCTTCTCGACGAGCCACTGGGCGCGCTCGACCGCAAGCTCCGCCAGGAAATGCAGGTTGAACTGCGCGACATCCAGCGGCGAACCGGCATCACCACCATCTTCGTCACCCATGACCAGGAAGAGGCGCTCACGCTCTCCGACCGCATCGCCATCATCAACGAGGGACGCATCGTTCAGGTGGGATCGCCACAGGAGGTCTATGAGCGGCCTGTCAGTGTGTTTGCCGCGCAGTTCCTCGGCGATGCCAATCTGTTCAGCGGCAAGGCCATCACGGGTGGCCTGGTCCTGGCCGATGGAACCATGATCCGCGTGTCCGGGCAGTGCGCGGGGCTTGCCGTTGTCCGGCCCGAGAAGGTCAGGATCGGTCGCAGCGCCGGAGCGGAGCTGAACACACTCAAGGGGGTCGTGATGCAGAGTGTCTATTCCGGCGCCAGCGTCGTTTACCGCGTCGCTGTGCCGGTGCTGGGCGAAACCCCGTCTCTGGCCTTTGTGCAGAACAGCTCCGGAGAACTTCACGCACCGGGCAGCGAGGTCACGCTCGCCTGGGATGCCGCGCACACCATGGCGGTGGCCCCATGAGCGATGGTCTCCGCTATGGTCCCCTGGGCCGCGAGGCCTGCCTCGTAGCCATCGACATGCAGGTCTATTTCGCGCAGGACAGCGAATGGGCCAGCACCGAGACCCTGCGCATCCTGCCGGTTGTCGAGCGCCTCGCCGCTCACGCGCCTGCCCGGACCATCTTCACGCGCTTCATGCCGCCGCACACCGCGGCGGAAGCCCCAGGCATCTGGCAGGCCTATTACCGGCGCTGGTCAAGCGTGTTGCGACAGAACAATGACATGGAGGTCTATGGGCTGCTTCCGCCCCTCCGGGCGCTGGTTCCGCCGGCCCATGTCACCGACAAGTCGACCTATTCGGCATTTGAATCGGCAGCATTCACCGATCTGCTGGGCAGCCTTGGCTGCACGACGCTCATTCTGGCTGGCGTTGAGACCGAAGCCTGTGTGTTCGCCACGGTGCTTGCGGCGGTCGATCGTGGGTTGCGCACCGTCCTGGTGCGTGACGCCGTTGCCAGCAGCAGTCCGGCAAGCCACGCCGGCATTCTTGACACTCTCGTCCCGCGCTACGGAGATCAGATCGAACTCGTCTCCAGCAGCACCATTCTCGAAAGGTGGAAACCGTGACCGTTCCCAGCTATCTGCGCACCCCGGCCGTACCGCTGCATCGCGCCTGGAACACCTGGGCCGCGCACCGCTACCTCGACATGATCTTCAAGCCGCTGGGTATTCACCTCTCGCCCCTGTTCTTTGCAGCAAGTGCTGGCAAGGCCATCCAGCCGGGACCGGGAAGCACGATCCGGCTCGGCGCCCATCACACCGACGGCTCATGCGTGGGGGCGCGGATTGATCACGCCGGAACCGTGCTTGACTGGTCATGGGCCAAGCATTCGGCCTTCGACCTCGAGGCCAGCTGGTCAACGGTACAAAACGGCGAGTGGGGACTGCGTTTCTGGGTGTGCCTCGTGCTGCGTCAGGAAAACGGCGCGATGTGGCATTACGACGAGGCAAGCGGTGTCGCCACCTGCACGGTGGGCCCGCGCCCCATCGCCGTGGCGCCGCGCCGCCGTCCGCTTCTGGTGACGGGCCATGCCGGCGAGGCTGATGTCGGGCATGAATTTGAAACCCGCGGCTACTGGTATCTGGAGTCGCGCACGACTGCGGCGCCGGTTCTGGCGCTGCGCTTCAATCTCGAGGAAGCGGCGTCCAATTCGATCCGCGTCGCCATCGCCGACCGCCGTGATCTTGCGATTGCCCGGGCGCTCGCCATGGATCAGGCAAGGCCCGCTCCGGCCATCGACGATGCCCGCGCCGCGGTGCGCGACATCATGGGTTGGAACACCATCTGGGATGACGTCAACCATCGCCCCTACATCACCTGTTCGCGCAACTGGGATCTCAAGAAATTTGGCGGTTTCGGCTTCTGGCTCAACGACACGGCCGTCAACGCGCTGCTGGTCTCGCTGTTCGATGCCGATCAGGCGCGCGAGACGCTCGCGGTCATTCTCTCGGCTGCGACGCCCGAGGGCAATCTCCCCTGCATCATGACGGGCAACGACGCCTGGGTGGACCGCACCCAGGCGCCGCTCGTCTCCTTCATCGCCTGGCAGGTCTATCAGCGCACCGGCAATCGTGCGCTGCTCGAGATTGCCTATCCGATCCTGCGAGCCAACAATCTCTGGCTCCGCCGCGCCCGCGACGGCAATGGCAACGGGCTTCTGGAGTTTGGCTCTTCGGATGTGGGCCTCGGTCTTTACAAGGGTACGAAGCTGGCGGCCAAGGATGAGTCCTTCATGGACAACTCGCCCATGCATGACGAGGCGAGCTGGAACGAGGCCTCGCGCACGCTCGACAGCGAGGATGTGGGCCTCAATTCACTCTGCTGCCTCGACAGCATGAGCCTGGCGCGTATGGCCGAGGTGCTGGGCGAGAGCCCCGAGCCGCATCTTGCCCACGCGGCTGAGCTGCGGGGCAAGATCTCGCGCGAGCTGTGGGATGGATCGCGCGGCATCTTCGCCAACCGCCTGTGGAGCGGCAAGTTCGTCTCCAGCGTCACGCCGACGAGCTTTTTCCCGCTGCTCGCCGGAGCTGCCGAGCCTTCTCAGGTCAAGGCGCTGCTCGCAAAGCTCGATGACGCGCAATGGTTCGGCGGTTCGCCGCCGCTGCCCTCGGTCGCTCGCCGTGATCCCAGTCTCCACGACAATGTCTACTGGCGCGGACGCATCTGGCCGATTCTCAACTGGCTGGTCTGGAACGGCCTCAAGACGCATGACAAGGCCCGCGCCGTCCGGCTGCGCGAGAGTTCGTGGGAGCTGTTCTGGCGAAGCTGGCAGGAACGGCGGCTGGCACCTGAGAATTATCACCCGGAGAGCGGCGAGGGGCTCGACCAGCCCGACACCGACCCGTTCTATTCCTGGACGGCGCTTCTGCCCTTCATGATGACCGAGGGCGAGGGTTGATCGCTCACCGAGCTACCGCTCGCCCCGGCGATAGGGCTGCATCAGCGCCTCGGGTACGCGTGCACGCCGCGCCACCAGCACCAGCGCCAGGATGGACAGAACATAGGGTGCCATGAGGAACAGTTGATAGGGTGCGCCGGGGATGGCTGTCTGTAGCCGCAACTGGAAGGCATCAAACAGGGCAAAGAGCAGGGCGCCGATCAGCGCCTTCCCTGGTTGCCACGAGGCGAAGACCACAAGCGCAATGCAGATCCAGCCGCGCCCCTGCACCATGGTCGGAAAGAAGCTGTTGAAGGCTGCCATGGTCAGGAAGGCACCACCCACGGCCATCAGGGCGGAGCCTGCCATTACCGCGCCGGTACGGATTGCCAGCGGGTTAAGGCCCTGGGCATCGACGGCGTGTGGATTTTCACCTGCCATCCGCACAGCAAGTCCAAGCGGCGTACGCGCCAGGATCCAGGCAGTCAGCGCCACAAAGGCCAGAGCGAGGTAGGTGGGGGCCGTCTGCGCGAACAGGGCCTCGCCCAGAAATGGAAGGTCCGAGAGTACTGGAAACCTGATCGGCTCGAAGGGCGTGATTGTGGGTGGCAGATCGCCCACCTGAACCCACATGCGATAGAGATAGTAGGACAGGGACGCTGCAAGCAGCGTGATGCCGAGCCCTGTCACATGCTGCGACAGTCCAAGCGACACGGTAAGTTTTGCGTGCAGCCAGCCGAAGGCCATGCCGCTCAGCGCAGCTGCCAGAAGACCGAACCAAAGCGAGCCCCCCCAGTAGACCGTGAGCCAGCCGCTCATCGCGCCCATGGTCATGATGCCCTCGATGCCGAGGTTGAGCACGCCTGCCCGTTCGCAGATCAGCGCGCCCAGCACGCCGAAGATCAGCGGCGTCGCAATACGCAGCACCGCGGCCCAGAGGCTGGCGCTGGCCAGAATGTCCAGAGTGGTGCTCATCGCTTGATCCTGTAGGTGGTGAACAGCAGCGCTGTCAGCATGGCCAGAAGGGAAACCGACATGATGACATCTGCAATGAAGCTCGGAACACCGGTTGCTCGGCTCATGGCATCCGCGCCCACGAACACCGTGGCGATGAAGATTGCTGCCGCCACGACGCCGGCCGGGTGCAGCGCCGCCAGCATTGCGACCACGATTCCGGCATAGCCGAAGCCCGGCGACATGGTCGTTGTCACATAACCTGTCGGCCCGAGCACCTCCACCGATCCTGCCAGTGCTGCGAGCCCGCCCGAGAGGAAGGCGACACTCATCAGGATACGCGGCAGCGGAATTCCTGCAAAGGCTGCCGCCCGGGGCGAGAGGCCTGCTGCGCGCATCTCCGTGCCGAACACGGTGCGAGCCTGCACGATCCATACGGTGAGGGCCGCCACCAGGGCCACCAGCAACCCGATGTGCAGTCGCGTTCGCGGCACGAGCCGTGGCAGCCGCAGGCTGGGATCGACCGGCACCGACTGCGGCCATCCGAACGCCATGGGATCCTTGAGCGGCCCCTCGACCATCAATCCGACGAAGAGCAGCACGATGAAATTCATCAGCAGTGTCACCACCACCTCGTCAACGCCGAAGCGTAGCCGAAGCGCCACGGGTGCCATCAGCAGCAACGCGCCGCAAATGGCGCTGACGGCGAGCAGCAGGCTAATGGCGATGGGCGCCGGCAAGCTCGCAAACAGGCTGTGTCCAAGGCCCGCCGTGACCAGTGCGCCGATATAGAATTGTCCTTCACCGCCGATGTTCCACACCCGCGCGCGGAAGGCGACCGCCGCTGCAAGCCCTGTGAAGATCAGCGGTATCGCCCGGGTCAGTGTTTCCGTGATCGATAGGCGGGAGCCCAGTGCGCCTCGGAGCATCTCGCCATAGGCGGTAATCGGACTCACTCCCGCCGCCGCGATCAGTCCGGCACAGAGCAGCAGCGCGACAGTTATTGCGGCCAGGGGCGCGACGACCAGCAGCGTTACAGAAACATCGGCGCGGCGCTCAAACTGCATGGTTCTCCTCCCAGACGCCCGCCATCATCAGGCCCAGCATCCGTGCATCGGCTTCGCCTGCCACCACGGGGCGGGACAGTCGGCCCTTCACGATGGCCTGAATGCGGTCTGACAGGGCGACGGCCTCGTCCAGATCCTCTGAAATGAGCAGGATCGCAGCACCTGCTGAGCGCGCTGCGAGCAGTTCAGCATGTACCGCTGCGATGGCTCCCTCGTCGAGGCCCCGCGTGGGTTGATTGGCCAGGATGAACTTCGGCGCAGTGGCGAGATTGCGCCCCAGAATGAGCTTCTGCATGTTGCCGCCGGAGAGTTGTCGCGTTCGTGTGGCGGGCGTTGCCCCACGAATGTCGAAACGACTGATGAGCCCGGCGGCGAAGCTGCGCGATTCAGTCCTGCGGATGAAGCCCCAGCTTGAATAGACGGAGGAATCGAGCCGCTCCAGCACGGCGTTCTCCCAGACCGCGAGATCGCCGATCACGCCTTCCGCATGGCGGTCCTCGGGGATGCGGCCGATGCCGCGTCGGATGAGGCCGCGCGGCGACAGGCGGGTGATGTCTTCGCCTTGGAAGGTGAGTTCGCCAGCGCTGGCATGGGCAACGCCCGACAGAACGCGCCCGAGTGCAGCCTGGCCATTACCGGACACGCCAACAATGCCAAGGATCTCGCCCTCGCGCACTTCGAAGGTCGCACCATCGAGACCTGCGCCATGCGCCTGCGAGACGCACAGGTCGCTTGCCGCGATTACCGGCCTGCCGCTCGCATGCGGTTCGCGTGTTGGCCGCTTCACGCTGCGGCCCACCATCACCTCCGCAAGCTCGGCCGCGCTTGTGGTTTGTGTGGCGCGCTCGGCCACCACTCGTCCGCCGCGCAGCACCACGACGCGGCTGGATGCGGCCATGACCTCATGCAGCTTGTGGCTGATGAAGATGATCGACAGCCCGTTCGCCGTCATGCCCTTCAGTGTCTTGAACAGCTGCTCGGCTTCCGGCCTTGCCAGCACGGCGGTCGGTTCGTCGAGAATGAGAATACGCGAGTCGCGGTAGAGTGCCTTGAGGATCTCGACGCGCTGGCGCTCACCGACCGAGAGATCGCCCACCCGCGCCGCGGGGTCCACAGGCAGCCCGAATGTCCTCGAGAGATTGCGGATCTTGGCGTCAGCCTCGTGGCGGCGGCTGTCGGGGCGAAGCAGAGGCTCCGAGCCGATGATGATGTTGTCCAGAACTGTCAGATTACCGGCGAGAGTGAAGTGCTGGTGCACCATGCCGACACCAGCAGCGATGGCTGCGCGCGGCTGTCCTGGTGACAACAGCCTGCCGTTGACGCGCACCTCGCCGGAATCGGCGGTGTAGTGACCAAAGATGATATTCATGAGCGTGGTCTTGCCCGCGCCGTTCTCGCCCAGCAGCGCCAGGATCTCGCCCTGGCCGAGTTGAAAGCTCACATCGTCATTGGCGACCAGCGCGCCGAAACGCTTGTTGATGCGGTTGAGTTCAAGCACCGGGCCGGTCATGGATGGCCCGCGATGGGATATGGATAGGCCACAGGTGACGCGGCCTCTGCCAGCATGGCTCCAAGGGCCAGCAACGCCATGTCAGTCCCGGGGCGGCTCAAGATCTGCACGCCTGTTGGAAGTCCGCGCGCATCTGTGCCGAAGGGCATGGCCAGCGCTGGTGCGCCGGCCACATTGGCGAGAGCCGCGTTTGGGGCCGTCGCGTTCATCTGTGCGAAATGCGCATCGGGTGATGAGGCGGACATGTCGAATGCTCCGGGGACTGGCGGTCCGTCAGCCAGCACCGGAGAGATGATGGCGTCGAAGGCCGCGAAATCCACCCACAGGGAATGGCCGATGCTGGCCATTTCCCGGCTGGCGGCAAACAACGTTGCTGCCGGCATCCTGCGGCCCTCGGCGGCAATGGCGGCGGCAATCGGTGGAATATCCGCGTCCGATATTGAAAGCGCGTCGAGCCATTCGGCAAGTGAGGCTGTCAGGATGGTGCGCGCCACCGCAGCCGCGCGTGCACCCAGAGCATCGGGGGCGGCGCGTGTCTCGACGACGCAGCCAAGATCGGCGAGGGATTGCGCCGCCCTCTCCGCACAGCGTGCCTGGTCTGGGCTGCAGCGGTCTGGAACTGCGAGCGCCAGGCGCGCGGGCGTGTGAAAGCGCGCCTCGATCCTGCAGGTCCCGTCGTCTGTCACTGAAACCAGGGCCTGTTTCACATCGCGCAGCGAACGCGCCAGCACCAGTTCCGATGCCAGCCCCATCAGGTGGTTGCCAAAATCGGGCGCATTGGGAACAACGCCGCGTGAGGGCTTGAGGCCGAACAGACCGCAACAGGAGGCGGGCACGCGGATCGAGCCAGCTGCATCGGTGGCATGGGCAATGGCGACGATCCCGGCGGCCACAGCGGCGGCAGCGCCGCCGGAGGATCCGCCGGGCGAGAGGCCCGTGTTGAAGGGATTACGCGCCGGGTCCGAGGTCAGCGCCAACCCGAAGGGCGGTACGGTCGAGAGCCCTGCTTCGACGAGCCCCATCGCCTTGAAGCGGGTGAACAGAAGGCTGTCGCTGGCCAGACCGCACGTCCGGCGCATCGCTTCGACGCCTGCGGCGGGCGGAAAGGCGACTGACCCGGCTCCCAGGTCCTTGCCCAGAAACGGAACCCCCGAAAGTGGTCCGGGTCCGGGGTGGCGGGCGTCCTCCATCGCGCGGTCCGGATCTAGCCGCACAGTGGCACCAAGGCTGGCATGGACGCGCGCCGCCTCAAGCGTGGCAGCCATCACCTCCGGCGCGGTTGTCCGGCCGGAGGCGATGCTGACAGCAAGCGAGTGCGCGTCCTGCACGTTCCGGTCAGCCGGGTTCCTTCTCGTCGATCGGAACCTGGAAGGCACCGGAGGCGATGGCGGCCTTCTTGGCCTCCATGGCCGGCACCGCGTCGGCGGGGACTTCATTGGCGACGAAAATGATGTCGTTGCCGCCGTACTTCATGAAGGAATACTCGGTGTAGTCGCGACCCACCGGCTTGCCCGCCGCGACATCGGCGACGATGGCGTCGACGGTCGGGCGGAAGTTCCAGATGGCATTTGCGAACACCGTGCCTGGGTAGCGGGGCGAATAGTCGATGAGCGAGCCGATTGCCTTCACGCCGCGCTCCTTGGCACCGTCGGCGGTGCCGATGCGCTCACCGAACAGGATGTCCGCACCGGCATCGATCTGCGCCACTGCGGCCTCCTTGGCCTTCGCGGGGTCGAACCAGGCGCCGATGAAGCCGATCAGGAACTTGGCATCGGGGTTCACTTCCTTGACGCCCATGCGGAAGGCGTTGATCAGCAGATTGACTTCGGGAATGGGATAACCGCCCACCGACCCGAAGACGTTGCTCTTGGACATCTTGCCAGCAAGCATGCCGGCCAGATACGCGGCTTCGTGGTTACGGGTGCCGAAAACGCCGAAGTTGTCGCCTGCCGGACCGCCGGACGAGCCCATCAGGAATGCTGTTTGCGGATAGTCGGCCGCGACAGCACGCGCCTCGTTCTCGACAGCGTAGCTCTCGCCCCAGATCAGTTGCGCTCCGCCCTCGGCATATTCGCGCATGGCGCGGGGATAGTCGGTTGCAGAGACGCCCTCCGAGAACTTGTATTCGATGAGCCCGTCCGCCGCGGCGGACTGCATGGCGGCATGAATACGGGAGTTCCAGGCATTCTCCACCGGAGAGGCGTGAATGGCGGCAACCTTGATGGGCGCCGCGGCAGTGGCACCCCGGACCAGGGCAGGCAGCGCAAGGCTGGCGGCAGCGCCGGCCAGCAACTGGCGGCGGGAAGTGAGGATGGGCACGGTATTTCCTTTCTTGTTTGGGTTTCAGTCTTCTGCAATCGGAGCGTAGGCCGCCGGGTCGACACTGGCGGGTCTTCCCTCAAGCGACAGCGTGGCGCGGCGCGCGGGCGTCTCCGCCAGCACCTTTCCATTGCGGATCACCGCAAGCCGGGTGGCCTTGAGGCGCACCGCCTCGATGGGATCGCGCGCCTGCAGCACCACCATGGAGGCAGGGCCGCCCTTGCGCAAGGTGGGATCGGGGAGGCCCATGGCCCTGGCGCCGTTGAGCGTCACCGAGTCGAAGGCCCAAGCCATGGCCTCGCGTGAGGTCATCGGCACGGCGTGAACGCCCATATGCGCCACTTCCAGCATGTCGGCCGATCCCAGCGAGTACCATGGATCCATGGTGCAATCCTGCCCGAAGGCCACATTGACGCCGGCGGCGCGCAGTTCGGTGACGCGTGTGAGGCCGCGGCGGCGGGGATAGGTGTCCGACCGGCCCTGCAGCGTGATGTTGATGAGTGGATTGGGGATGACATGGATGCCGGATTCCGCAATCAGCGGAATGAGCTTCGAGGCATAATAGTTGTCGACCGAATGCATCGAGGTGCAGTGCGAGGCCGTGGCGCGGTCGCGCAATCCGCAGCGGATCGCTTCCGCCGCCACCGTCTCGACGTGACGCGACATCGGATCATCGCTCTCATCGCAATGAATGTCGAGGCGCAGCCCCCGGTCGGCAGCAATCTCGCACAGGCGGCGTACCGAGCGCGTGCCGTCGTCCATGGTGCGCTCGAAGTGTGGGATGCCGCCCACGATGTCGAGGCCGAGGTCGAGGGCCCGCAGCAGATTGGCCTCGGCATTGGCACTCCGATATAGCCCGTCCTGCGGAAAGGCGACAAGCTGGAGATCGATGTAGGGCGCCACCCGCTTGCGCACCTCGACCAGCGCATGGGTGGCGGTGAGCCGCTCGTCGCAGATATCGACATGCGACCGGATGGCGAGCAGCCCCTGGGCCACGGCGAGGTCGCAATAGCGCAGGGCGCGCTCCATCACGGCCTCGACCGTGAGGATCGGCTTCAGCTCGCCCCACAGCGCAATGCCTTCGAGCAGCGTGCCGGAGCGGTTGAGCCGTGGCATCCCGAGGCTGAGGGTTGCGTCCATGTGGAAATGCGGATCGACGAAGGGCGGTGAGACCAGGAATCCGCCCGCATCGATCACCCGCCTCGCCGGCGCGTCGATGACCGGGGCGATATCGGCAATCCGGCCATCCTTGACCGCGATGTCAGCGGTGCTGCGGCTGCCGACCAGCCGCCCGGATTTTATCAGCACGTCGAGCATGCGAGTTTCCCTACCCCGGATAAGCCAGCGACCGTAGCAGTCTGCAACTTTTGGTCAAAAAGGAATCTGGCGGTTTTCCGCAAGCCCGTCCGGCATCAGGGCAGGGCGCTTTTCAGGTACAGCGCCGCATAGGCGCTGGGTTTCCAGTTTGCGAGCGAACTCTCGCGGTAGCTGGCCCCGGCGATCCAGGCGGGGTTCACCTCCACGCCCCAGCCCGGCGCCTCAGAGACCGTCACGCAGCCGTCCGTCACGGCATAGGGCTCGCCCATGAACAGGTCGCGCTGCCAGGGATAATAGTCATCCCCTTCGATGGAGAATTCGAGATACTTCCCCGCATTGGGGATGGCCGCCAGCAGATGCATGGTGCACATGGTGACGAGCGAGAGATTGGCGGCATGGGGCGTGCATGGCAGGCCCGCCGCGGCGGCCAGCTTGGCCACCTCCAGCGTCCGGCACATGCCGCCCATGTACATGACATCGGGCTGCACGATGTCGACGGCATGCATGGCGATCATGCGCTTCCAGGTGGCCATGTCCCAGTCCTGTTCGCCGCCTGCCACGTCGACGACGAGGGCATCGCTCACGGCCTTCGTGGCCTCGAGTTCCCAATAGGGCACGGGTTCCTCGAAATGGCCGACGCCATTGTCCTCCAGCATGCGGCCCACGTCGATTGCACGTTTCACCGAGAAGCCGGAATTGGCATCGACCAGCTTGTCGATGCCATCGCCCAGCGCCTTTGAGACATGGGGAATGATCGCCTCGGTGCGGCCCGGCCATTCGTCCACGTCCTCGCCGCACTCGGCACCCACTCGCCATTTGGCGGCGGTGAAGCCCTGCTCGGCGCACAGCCGCTTGAGGCGCTCGGCTTCCTGCTCGGGTGTGATGTCGCGCTTCATGGAACTGGCATAGGCGCGCACCGGGCCCGCCTTGCCGCCGAGCAATTCGGCAACCGGCTTGCCCTGCCGCTTGCCCGCGAGATCCCACAGCGCCGTGTCGAGTCCGGCCAGCGCCCGGCAGCGGTAGCTTCCGGGAAACTTGTGTTCGCGGCGCTCGATGAGCCGGACGAGCCCGGCGATGTCGTCGCCGTCGGCACCCAGCGCCCAGGGCGCTACCTGGCGGTGGAAGACCTCGGTCGTGATGTCGGCATTGTAGCTGGAGATCTGACCCCAGCCCACTGTGCCATCCTCCGCAGTCGCCCGCACGAAGCCCACGAATTCATTTTGAAAGGTCTCGAGACGGGTGATGCGATGCATGGGCGTGTCCGGTGTTGGATGATGATCGTGGCGGTCAGGCGGTGAGGGGCACAACATTCGTGCCTACGGAGCGCGCCAGCTCATCCTGCAGAAGCCTGCTCATCTGCGAGGCCTCAGTGCCGATGAGCGAGATGGGCGCAGCCGGAAGGCGGGGCAGGGTGGCATCGTGCTCGATTTCGTCCAGCCCCTCGGGCGCGGTGCCCGCCGCCATGCATGTCACCGCGAGGCCGGAGCGCACCGCCGCCAGTATGCCGGCATGGGTGCGGCTCTGGACCTGCACGTGCCATGGCTTGCGGGCGGTCTCCAGGGTCGAGATCATCGCCTTGCGGAAGACGCAGCCCTCGGGATAGGCGGCCAGCGGCACGGCGGCGTGAAGCCCTGGCCTCTGACCCGGCGCTGCCACCCAGCGCAACGGAAGCTCCGCTTCGAACAGCGCGCCCGGCGGATGTGCGGCCAGTGTCACCAGTGCAAGGTCCAGCTGCTGGCGCTGCACTGCGGCCGCCAGGTTCGCACTCAGATCGCAGACGATCTCGATGTCATAGCCGTTGTTGGGCCCGAGCCGGGCCAGTGCGCGCGGCAGGATGCCCAGCGCATAGTCATCGGGCACGCCGAGCCGCAGCTTTTCGCGCGGTTTCTGGCTGCGGGTCGCCGAGACCAGCTCGTCATAGGCGGCCATCACGCCGAGCGCCCGGGCATAAAGCTCCGCCCCCCGCGACGTTGGCTCCAGACGGTGGTGCTGGCGGCGGAACAGCACGTCGCCGATCTCGGTCTCGATGAGCTTCAGACGCATGCTCATGGCCGCCTGGGTGCAGCCCAGCCGTTCGGCCGCCCGGGAGAGCGTCCCGCATTCGTAGATCGCGACGAAACTCCGCAGCAGCCGCAATTCCAGGTCCATGAACTTAAGCCTAGCTTATGCCGCCCATAACGACAATTCGTTTGCGCGGGCGCGCCCGCGGGCCGAGCATGGGGCTCAGGATGAGGGAGGCGCAGACATGATCGTCGGGTTCATCGGTCTTGGCACCATGGGGTCGAATGCGGCGCGCAATCTGCGCCGGGCCGGCTTCGAGATGGTGGTCTATGACATCCGCCCCGAGGCGGTCGCGGCTCAGCTGGGACCGGGCGTTGCGGCCGGGGCCAGCCCCGCCGACGTGCTCGCGAGGGCCGATGTCACCGTCACCATGGTGTTCGGGCCGAAGGAGGTCGAGCAGGTGGTGCGTGGCCCCGGAGGCTTTCTCTCGGCAGACTGCAAGGGCAAGTACTGGATCGACATGACCACGTCGAGTCCCAGGCTTATGCGGGCGCTCGCCGCCGAATTCGAGGCCAAGGGCGGCCAGGCGGTCGACGCGCCGGTGACGGGCTCGGTTGACGCTGCGATCCGCGGTGACATGCCGATGTTCGTGGGCGGGACCGACGCCGCCGTGGAGCATGTCCGGCCGGTCATCGAGGCCATGGGCCAGCTCCGCCGGGTGGGCCGCTATGGCAATGGCTATGTCGCCAAGCTCGTCAACAATCAGCTGTGGAAGATCCACGCCGCAGCCATCGGCGAGGCGATGGTGACCGCCAGGCTTGCGGGCCTCGACCCGCTCACCTGGTGGAACGTGATGAAGGGCGGCGCTGCCGACAGTTTCGTCATGAGCCACGACGTGCCCTCGATCTTCGCTGGCCATTACGACCCCTCCTTCCCCATCGCGCTGTGCCTCAAGGATCTCGCCCTCATCAAGGAACTGATGGACGAGACCGGAACCCGCAATGAACTGACGGCGGCCACCCATGCCCGCTTCCGGGAAGCCGGTGAACGCTATGGGCTGGGGGCGGGTGAGATGACCGTGTGCAAGGTCATCGAGGACGATGCCGGTATCGATCTCAGGGTCGCCGGGGACTGGGTGAAGCCCTGGGAAGTGCAACATCCTCTCGCAACTGCGAAAGGACAGGGATGAAAACTCCTCACCCAGTCTGGACTTGATATGTGCTCCCAACGGGAGAAGAATGCGGAATAAACAAACCAAAGATGCCCGGGGCAACGGGTGCGGCAATCGTAACCAGGAGGTTAGACATGAAGTTCTTCAAGAAAAACGGCAATCCCATGCCGGCGGTGTTCGACTCGCTCGCCGAGGATACCAGGGCGGGCCGCTTCAGCCGCCGCGAGTTCCTCGCTCTGGCCAGCGCCTTCGGCGCGTCCGCCGCCACTGCCTATGGCATGATCGGCCTCAGCTACACGCCCGCCCGCGCCGAAGAAGGCAAGAAGGGCGGCACGCTCAAGATGCAGATGCTCATCAAGGAGATGAAGGATCCGCGCATCTGGGACTGGTCGGAAATGGCCAACGTCTCGCGTCAGTGCAATGACTATCTGGTGCGCTACAACCGCGACGGCACGTTCACCGGCCAGCTGGTAGAGAGCTGGGACGTGAATGATGACGCCACCGAATACACGCTCAACCTCCGCAAGGGCGTGAAGTGGTCGAATGGCGATGACTTCACCGCCGATGACGTGGTGTTCAACCTCACCCGTTGGTGCGACAAGGCGGTCGAAGGCAATTCGATGGCGGGCCGCGTGGGCTCGCTCATCGACGCCAAGACCAACAAGGCCGCCGATGGCGCCATCACCAAGGTCGATGACCATACGGTGAAGCTCAAGACCAACGCCTCCGACATCACCATCGTCCCCGGCTTCTGCGACTATCCCGCCATCATCGTGCACCGGGATTTCGACAAGAATCCGGACATGCTGAAGACGCCCGGCACCGGTCCCTATGAGATCACCGAGTATCAGGTCGGTTCGCGCGCCGCCGTGAAGCGTCGCGAGAACTTCACCTGGTGGGGCGGCGAGGCCTATCTCGACGCGATCGAGTTCATCGACTACGGCGAGGAACAGAACGCCATGGTCGCGGCACTCGAAGCTGGTGAGATCGACGCCAACTACCAGACGACTGGCGAGACCGTGACCGTGCTCGACGGCATGGACCTCACCAAGTCGGAAGCGGTGACCGCCTCCACCATCGTCATCCGCACCAATGTCGGCAACAAGCCGCTTGACGATCAGCGCGTGCGCAACGCGCTGCAGCTGGCGGTGGACAACAAGGTCATCCTGCAGCTCGGCTACAACAATGCCGGTACGGTGGGCGAGAACCACCATGTCTGCCCGATCCATCCGGAGTACTACGAGCTCCCGAAGATCGGCCGCGACATCGAGAAGGCCAAGGCGCTGATGACCGAAGCCGGTCAGATGGATCACGAATTCGAGCTCATCTCCTACGAGCAGGAATACGTGAAGAGCCCGGCCGACGTCATTGCCGAGCAGTGCCGCGAGGCGGGTATCAAGGTGAAGCGCACCGTCATCCCCGGCTCAACCTTCTGGAATGACTGGACGAAGTATCCGTGGTCCACGACCGAATGGAACATGCGTCCGCTGGGCGTTCAGGTTCTGGCTTTGGCCTACCGGTCGGGCGAGGCCTGGAACGAGTCGGCCTATTCCAATCCAGAGTTCGACAAGAAGCTCAACGCCGCGCTCGCCGTGGCCGATGCCGGCAAGCGCCGGGAAATGATGAAGGACATCGAGCTCACCCTGCAGACCGATGGCGTCATCATTCAGCCCTTCTGGCGCTCGCTCTACCGCCACATGAAGCCCTATGTGAAGAATTTCGACATGCACCCCACATTCGAGCTTCACATGGAGAAGGTCTGGCTCGATAAATAGCCTCGGACGGGCGGGAGAGTGTTCCTCTCCCGCCCCTGTCCGCTCCGCTGCGGCGGAGCCGTGAAACAGGGGGCTGAGGATCGATGCTGAAGTTTCTGGCGCTGCGGCTTGGCATCATGGTGCTCACCATGTTTTGCCTGTCGCTCGTCGTTTTTTTCTTCGTCAATCTCGAGCCCAATCTCAAGCGGCTGGCCATATTCCAGACCCAGCAGCGCGCCACCGACCAGGACCTCGAGAACTGGCTGTCGCGCAACGGCTACCGCGACAATTTCTTCGTCCGCTATGGCCGATGGATCGGCGTGGTGAAGCAACAGCCCGTTGTCGATCCCAACACCGGCGAGATCGTTCCGCGCTTCCGGTTCTGCGATGAACCGGCCGAACCTGCCTACAACGGTATTCTCCAGGGCAATTTCGGCTGTTCCACCGCTTTCAAGACCAAGATCGAGAACCGGCTGCCGCAGGGGCTCAAGGCGACCGGCCTTCTCATGTTCTGGGTCATGATCACCATGGTGCCTGCCGCCCTCGTGATTGGCATACTGGCGGGCATGCGCGAAGGATCGCGGCTGGACCGGGGGCTGTCCGTGCTGTCCATCACCTCCACGGCCACGCCCGAATATGTCTCGGGCATCATCTTTTCCGTTGTCTTCGCCACCTGGCTCAAGGTGCTGAACGGTTCTGCCGCCACCGCCACGTCAGACGGCATTACCTTCTACAATTTTACGCTGCCGGTCATGACGCTCGCCATCTATGGCGTTGGCTACATCGCTCGCATGACCAGGGCCTCCATGGCCGAGGTCATGTCCTCCCAGTATATCCGGACAGCCCGCCTCAAGGGGCTGAGTTTCCGGCAGGTGGTGCTGCGCCACGCATTGCGCAATGCGCTGATCGCGCCATTCACGGTGATCATGCTGCAGTTTCCATGGCTGCTCTCGGGCGTCGTGGTGGTCGAGGCGATCTTCCGCTACCAGGGCTTCGGCTTTCTGCTGGTGTCGGCAGCGTCCAACAATGACATCGACCTTCTGCTGGCCTGCGGACTGGTGTCGGTGGCTGTGGTCATGGTGACCCAACTCATCTCCGACATCGGCTACGCCTGGCTCAACCCGCGCATCCGGATGGGCTGAGGGGCGCGCATGGAAAACATCGGCCCCACCGCGATCATCCTCGGCATCCTCGCCCGCTTCTGGCCCGTGTGGCTGGCACTGGCGCTCATGCTCACCCTTTCCTTCGCCTATCGGCGGCGGCTCGGGCTCTATGGTTATGTCATCGGCAGCGGTGTGGGTCTGGCGGGCGTCATCATTTGCGCGTTCTGGGTGTTCACGGCGTTGTTTGCCAATATCATCGCACCCTTCGGCCCGCTCGATCAGATCGCGGTCATGAAACATGCGGTGCCGGGCTCCGTGGAGCCGGGGTCCGGCGTCCCCTTCTATCTCGGCGGCGACAAGCTGGCGCGCGACATGTTCAGCCGCATGGTGCATGGCAGCCGCATCGTGCTGGCGATCGCGCCGGCCGCGACGGCGATCTCGCTCATGGTTGGCTCGCTTCTCGGCCTTCCCGCCGGTTTCTTCGGGGGCCGGATCGACTCGGTGCTGTCGTTCGTCGCCAATCTGGTGCTGGCCTTCCCCGTCATCCTGCTGTTCTACCTCCTCGTCACCCCGGACATTATGGACACGCCCGTGCCCTATGCCATGGCGGGTTTCTTCTTCATTTTCCCGATCCTCTTCTTCTGTCTGCTGTTCCTCACCGGTTATGGAAAGCAGCCCGTGAGGCTGACGGTGCTGTTGGTCCTTACCCTCGCCGTCGGCGGATATCTCTATGTCGGTCTCGTCTTCGACGCCGATCCCTTCGGTCTTGTTCACATCGAGCCCAATGAGCTCAACATCTTCGTGGCGGTGGCCTTTGCCTCGAGCCCGGGCGTGTTCCGCATCGTGCGTGGCCTCACCATGGACATCAAGACGCGGGAATACATCGCTGCCGCCCAGACGCGCGGCGAGTCGCCCTGGTACATCATGCTGTGGGAGATCCTGCCCAACGCCCGCGGCCCGCTCATCGTCGATACCTGCCTGCGCATCGGCTATACCACCATCCTGCTCGGAACCCTCGGCTTCTTCGGGCTCGGCATGTCCTCCGAGAGTCCCGATTGGGGGACCGCCATCAAGGATGGCAGCCAGTTCCTCAGGCTCTATGCCTGGCCGGCGCTGACGCCGGCGATTGCGCTCATGTCCTTTGTTCTGGGCCTCAACCTGCTCGCCGACGCGCTGCGCGAGCAATCGCTGAGGGATTAGCGCCATGACCGAGCCCATTCTCGAAATCAGCAATCTCCACATCTCCTTCTTCACCAAGCTCGGCGAGATTCCGGCGGTCATGGATTTTTCCATGAAGGTCATGCCCGGCGAATGCATGGGGCTCGTCGGCGAGTCGGGCTGCGGCAAGTCCACCGTGGCGCTGGCCATCATGCGCGACCTGCCGGGCATCGGCCGCATCACCAGCGGATCCATCAAGTTCCGTGGCCGCGACATGGGCGAGCTGAGTGCCGAGGAGCTGCGCGGCCTGCGCGGCTCGCAGATTTCCATGGTCTATCAGGAGCCGATGGCCAGCCTGAACCCCTCCATGCGGGTGGCCGACCAGCTCATGGAAGTGCCGATGATCCATGCGCGGGTCTCGAAGCAGGAGGCCCGGGCGCGCGCCCTTGAAATGGTGAAGGCGGTGAAGCTCCCCGATCCCGAGCGCATCATGGACGCCTATCCGCATCAGCTCTCCGGCGGTCAGCAGCAGCGCATCGTGATCGCCATGGCGCTGCTCTCGAAGCCGGCGCTTCTCCTGCTCGACGAGCCGACCACCGCGCTCGATGTGACGGTGGAGGCGGGCATCGTCGATCTGGTCAAGGATCTCGGCGCCCGCTTCGGCACCTCGATGATCTTCGTCTCGCACAATCTGGGCCTGATCCGTGAAACCTGCGACCGCATCACGGTCATGTATTCCGGCGAGGCGGTGGAGACCGGCAACATTGCCGATGTCTTCGCACGCATGCGCCATCCCTACACGCAGGGCCTGTTCCGTTCGATTGCCCTTCCCGGCACCGACAAGACCACCAATCCCCTCATTGCCATTCCGGGGCAGTTGCCGCTGCCGCACGAACGCCCGGCGGGCTGCAATTTCGGGCCGCGCTGCGCCTATTTCGAAAAGGGCCGCTGCGACGCGGGCGACATTCCCATGGCCGTCATCCCGGGCGATGTCCGGCACGACAGCCGCTGCCTGCGGATCGGCGAGATCGACTGGGCTGCGCCGCCTGCCCGCCATGCTGCGGTCGAGGCCATTCCGCCCGGCGAGCCGGTTCTGGAAATCGAACATCTCCAGAAGCACTACAAGGTCGCGGCCAACGAGATCTTCGGCCGTGGCGAGCGCCGTACGGTCAAGGCCAACGAGGACATCAGCTTCACGGCGCGGGCCGCCGAGACGGTCGCCATCGTCGGTGAGTCCGGTTGCGGCAAGTCAACCCTCGCAAAGATTCTCCTCGGGCTCGAGACCGCGACCGGCGGCAAGGTCCGGCTGGCGGGCGAGGAGATCCAGTCGATGGAGGTTGGTTCCAGGCCAACCGCCACTGTGGCATCGATCCAGATGGTGTTCCAGAATCCCTTCGACACGCTGAACCCTTCTCACACCGTGGGCTCGCAGATCCTGCGCACGCTCGAGAAGTTCGGCGTCGGCAAGACCATGGCCGAACGCCGCCAGCGCATGCTCGAGCTTCTCGACCTCGTCAAGCTGCCCCGCGCCTTCGAGTACCGCATGCCGCGCCAGCTCTCGGGCGGACAGAAGCAGCGCATCGGTGTCGCGCGCGCCTTTGCCGGGCGTCCCAGGGCGGTGATCGCCGACGAACCCATGTCGGCGCTGGATGTATCCGTCCAGGCCGCGGTGGCTGAGCTCCTGACGGACATCCAGCGCAGTTCGCGGACCAGCATGGTGTTCATCAGCCACGACCTGTCGGTTGTGCGCTATCTCTCGGACCGCGTGGTGGTGATGTATCTCGGCTACGTGGTGGAACACGGCACGACCGACCAGATCTTCGAGCCGCCCTATCACCCCTACACCGAGGCGCTGCTTTCGGCGATCCCGATTGCCGATACGCGCTTCACAAAACGCCGCGTGGTTCTCGAGGGCGATATCCCCTCGGCGACCAATCCGCCGCCCGGCTGTCCCTTCCAGACCCGCTGCCCGCGCCGGCGCGAGGTGCCCGGCACTCTGTGCGAGACGGCGCTGCCGGCGCTCCGCGAGATTGGCGGGGGGCATTTGATCCGCTGCCATCTGAGCGAGGATGTCCTGCGCGCCATGGGCCCGGTGATCGTCAAGGCGGAGGCTGCGGAATGAACAGGGTGGAGGAGAAGATCAGGCTCTCGCCGCGTGCCGCGCGCAAGCTCATCTTCGCAGCGCTCACCGGCGCGGGAACCGCGTCAGCCAACGCGGTCTATTTCACCGAAGCCATCCTGGATACCGAACTCTCCGGCCTCGAAGGCCATGGCTTTTATTGGCTCCAGTATTATTGCGAGCATGTGAAAAGCGGTAAGGTCGATGGCAAGGCCAAGCCAAAGATAAAGAAGCTCTCGCCGGTCGCGTTCCGCGTCGATGCCAACCGCGGCTTTGCGCATCCGGCCATAGAGGCTGGCTTCTTGAAGCTGATCCCCGCCGCGAAGAAGAACGGCATCGCCGGCATGGCGGTGCACAACTCCTACAATGCTGCGACGCTGGGGTTCCACACCGGCTACCTCGCGCGGCAGGGTCTCATCGCCTTCGGCTTCACCAATGCCATGCCGGCCATCGCGCCGGTGGGCGGCAGGAAACCGGTGATCGGCACCAATCCGCTGTCCTTCGCTGTGCCTGGCAAGCGCAAGGGAACGATCGCCCTCCTCGTTGACCAGTCGTCCTCTGCCGTCACCTGGACGGCGGTGAAGCGCGCGGCCGAGCAGGGCCACCCCATTCCGCTGGGCTGGGCGCTTGATGCTCAGGGCAAACCCACCACCGATCCTGAGGCCGGGCTTGCGGGCTCCATGGCGCCGTCGGGCGGCTACAAGGGCTTCGGCCAGGGGCTGATCGTCGAGGTCATGTGCGCCGCCGTGGCCGGCGCGCTGCGCGGGCCGCAAATGGGCTCCTTCATGGAGAATGACGGCAAGCCCATCGGCTGCGGCCAGTTTTTCATCGCCATCGAGCCGCAGATGTTCTCAGGCGGCGCCTTCGCCGCTCAGGTGGCGGCGCTGGCGAAGTCGATCACCACCCAGAAAGGCGCGCGGCTTCCCAATGCCCGGCGTGTCGCAAACCAGAAGCGGCTGAGCAAGGAAGGCCTTCCCATCGCGCGGGATCTCTATGAGCGCCTGAAAAGCTTCGCCTGAACCCATGCGCCCCGACCGCCCGAACCGCCGCCGCCGCGCTGCCGACATCGTGCAGATGCCCTGGCGGCAGCTGGTCAATCCGCTGGCGCCGGTCAGCCTCATTTCCAAGGATCAGGTGGAAGCCATCCATGAAGCGGCGCTGAAGCTGCTCGAGGATGTGGGTGTGCGTTGTGCGCTGCCGGAGGCGCGCGATATCTTCAGGCGCGCGGGAGCCCAGGTTGACGAAGCCGATCAGCGGGTGCGGCTTGGCCGTGACATCGTCGAGGCGGGGCTCCTCACCGTACCCGCCGGACTGACCCTCACCCCGCGCAACCCGGCCCATGCGGTCAGGATGGGTGGCGGGCATCTCGCCACGGCCGCGGTGCTTGGGCCTCCCAACTGCACCGACCTCGGCCGCGGCCGCCGCAGCGGCACGCTGGCCGATCTTTCGGAACTCCTGAAGCTCACGCAATATTTCAACATCGTCCAGATGAACGGCTGGCCGGTCGAGCCGCTCGACATCGAGGTCCGCTTCCGTCACCTCGATGCCGCCTATGCCATGCTGACACTGACCGACAAGGTGCCTTACGTCTTCTGCCAGAGCCGCCAGCGTATCGCCGACGTGCTCACTCTCTGCGCCATGGCGCGCGGCGAGACCCTGGAGGAGTTTTCGCGGAGGCCCGGCGTCTTCTCCATCATCAACACCAACACGCCCCTGCAATATGATGTGCCGATGACGGTGGGCGTGATCGACATGGCGCGCTACGGACAGCCCGTGCTGCTCACGCCCTTCGTCATGGCAGGGGCGTCCACGCCCGCCACCATCGCCTCCGCCATGGCGCTCAATTCGGCCGAGGTGTTGTTTGGCATGAGCCTCGCCCAGCTCGTCCGGCCCGGCGCCCCGGTGCTCTATGGCTGTGCGGCCATGAGCATCGACATGAAGACGGGCGCGCCCGCCTATGGCCTTGCCGACATGCAGCGCTGCACGCTCATTGGCGGCCAGATGGCGCGGCGCTACAACATGCCCATGCGGTCGTCCAACTTCAGCTCCTCCAACATCCCGGATTTTGCCAGCGGCTATGAATCCGCCAGTGCCTGCCATGCCGCGCTCGGCGCCGGCGCCCATCTGCTCATGCATGCGGCAGGCTGGGTCGAGGGCGGCTTGTGCACCTCCTACGAGAAATTCGTGCTGGATTGCGAGATCGTCCAGAGCCTCGCGCAGATGCTGGAACCCGTGAGCATCGACAGCGACACGCTGGCGCTGGACGAAATCGCCCAGGTCGGCCCCGGTGGTCATTTCTTCGGCACGCCCCGCACCATTGCCACCTTCGAAACCGCCTTCTACCGGCCGCTGGTGTCCACCACGCAGAACTATGGCGCCTGGGCGGAGGCCGGCGGCAGGACTGCCGCCGAACGCGCCACGCCGGTCTGGCAGGAGGCGCTCGCCCAATATGTTGAACCGCCCATCGACCCCGCCATCCGCGAGGCGCTGCAGGCCTTCGTGGCGCGGCGCAAGGAGCAGGGCGGCGCCCCCATCGATTGAGGATCAGCCCATGTCAGACCAGTTCCCCGCTTTGTTCAAGCCGCTGCAGCTCCGCCACAAGACGCTGCGCAACCGCATCGTCTTCGGCTCCCACACCGCCAACATGTCGGAAGGCGGGCTGCCCGGCCCGCGCCATCAGGGTTATTACGAGGAGCGTGCCCGCGGCGGCGCCGCCATGATCGTGGTGGAGCCGGTGCCGGTCCACCGCACGGCGGTGCTGACGCGCGGCAATTTCCTGCATTCGACCGACGAGATCATCCCGCATTTCCGCAAGATCACCGATGCCGTTCATGCCCACGGCGCGGTCATCTGCCACCAGCTCTATCATGTCGGCCAGCATGGCGACTTCGACAATTCCTACGAGCCCAACTGGTCGCCCTCGGGGCTTCCGTCCTTCCATGATTCCGACGGCAGCCACGCCATGACCGAAGCCGAGATCGAGGAGATCATCGAGAGCTTCGTCCAGGCGGCGCGCCGCGCGAAGGAGTCGGGCTTCGACGGCATCGAGCTGTTCGCCGCCTACAACGCCATCATCGATCAGTTCTGGCTTCCCTTCAACAACCGTCGCGACGACCGCTGGGGCGGCAGCTTCGAGAATCGCATGCGCTTCTCGCGCACCATCATGGAGCGCATCCGCAAGATGGCGGGCGAGGATTTCATCATCGGCCTTGCCGTCAACATGGACCCGACGAGCCCGGTCTCGCAGACCATCGCGCAGCTGCAGGAGATCATCGCCTGGCATGATGAGCGCCAGCTCATGGACTATGTCACCTGCGGCACGGGAAGCTATTTCAATTCCACCGGCATCATTCCCAATGTCTTCTATGCCGACAAGCTGGGTGCCCCTCATGCCGAGGCGCTGAAGCAAGTGGTGAAGCATGCCCGCGTGCAATGCGAGGCGCATGTGCGCACGCCCGAGAACGCCGACTATGTGGTGGCCTCGGGCCAGGCCGACATGGTGTCCATCGTGCGCGGCCAGATCGCCGATCCGCATCTCGCCAACAAGGCGAAGGAGGGGAGACCGGAGGACATCCGCCCCTGCCTCTCCTGCAACCAGATGTGCTGGGGCCGCCGCTACCGCGACTACTGGATTTCCTGCCTCATCAACCCCAGCGCGGGCCGTGAGTTCGAATGGGGCGGCGACCGCTTCACGCCTGCCGCCAGGCCACGGCACGTTCTGGTGGTCGGTGGCGGCGTGGCCGGTCTGGAAGCCGCTCGCGTCGCGGCCGAGCGCGGCCACCGCGTGACGCTGGCCGAGGCCTCGGACAGGCTGGGCGGCCAGTTCCGCCTCGCCGGCCTCACGCCGCGCCGCCACCAGATCATTGATTTCCTCGACTGGTATGAGCGCCAGCTGGAGAAGCTTCAGGTCAAGGTCATGCTCAACACGCCTCTCGATGCCGACGAGGTCAGGGCCATGGGCGCGGATGAGGTGATCGTCGCCACCGGCTCCATGCCCGATGGCAAGGGCTTCCAGCGCGCCATGCCCGAGCATGACGCGCTGCCGGGCGTGGAGCGCGGCAACGTCGCGAACGCCGAGGACGTGATGGCGCGCATCGCCAGGCCCGGCAAGCGGGTGATCGTGCTCGATGAGACCGCCAACTGGAAGGGCGGCGGCACGGCGCTGACGCTGGCCGAGGCCGGCCATGAGGTCACGCTGGTGACGGGCGCGCCCGCCGTCATGGTCGAGATGGCGCGCACCAATGTCGACATCCAGCTGCGTGCCCGTCTGCGCGAGCTTGGCGTGCGCATGCTCACCGAGACGATGCTGCGCGAATGGCACGGCGACGGCGCCACGGTTCAGCCCTTCGGTGGCAGGCCGGAGCGCATCGCCGCCGACACGCTGGTCATCGCCGCCACCAATGTCTCCGAGCGCGCGCTGGGCGATGAGCTTGCCGCGCCGATGATCGGCGATGCGGTTGCGGCGCGCAACGCCGCCATGGCAATCTATGAGGGCCGCAAGCTGGCCCGCGCCCTGTGAAGGAGTAACGCCGATGCTGAAGAACATTCCTGCCGTGCTGAGCCCCGATCTCCTCTGGTGCCTCGCCTCCATGGGCCATGCCGAACGCCTGGTGCTGGTCGACCGCAATTTCCCGGCCCATGAGGTTGCGCGCCACACCTCCACGGGCCGCCTGATCGAGCTTCCCGGCCTCGATATTCCGCAGGCGGCACGCGCCATCCTGTCGGTCATGCCGCTCGATGATTTCATCCCCAGCCCGGTGAGCCGCATGCAGGTGGTGGGCGAACCGGAAAAGCTGCTGCCGATGCAGGCCGAGGTTCACGCCATCGCGCGCGAGAGCGCGGACCGCGACGTGGGCATGGAGGCGCTCGAACGCTTCGCCTTCTACGAGGCGGCGAAGAAGGGCTTCTGCGTGGTGCGCACCTCCGAGTTCCGCCCCTACGGCTGCTTCCTGTTCACCATGGGGGTGATCTTCGACCGGCGCTAGGCTCGCGCCGTCCTGCGAGCGCTAGCTGGCATCGCCCATCCCGTTCATCACCCCCGGGCGCCGACCCGGGGGTCTTCTTCAGCCTGTCACGTCTGCCGGAGCCCCATCGCCCGCTCGACCGCCGCGCGGTCGAGCCGCGGTTGGTCGGCCTCGGGCGTTGACACGAACAGCCCCGCCGCCGTGCTGGCAAACCGGCAGGCCGCTTCGAGTGGCTCGCCACTGGCCAGCCGGGCGGCCAGCGCGCCGCAGAAGCAGTCGCCCGCGCCATGCGAGGACAGCAGCCTGACCGGCAGGGCGGGAAGATCGAAGCGGCGGCCGTCGCGCGTCATCGCCATCAGGCCGTCACCCCCCAGCGTCAGCACCACGTCGCGCACCGGGCTTGCCAGCGCGGCGCGCGCGTCTTCGGGCGTTGCCGTGTCCGAGAGCATGGCGGCCTCGAGCCGGTTCACCACCAGAATGTCGACAAGCTCCATGAGCGCGTGGGCAAGCGGCCGGGCGGGCGCGGCGTTGAGGATGACGCGCGCGCCGTGGGCTTTGGCGGCGCGGGCGGCGGCAAGGTTCACCGCGTCGGGCACCTCGTTCTGCAGCAGCAGCACCTTCGCCGCCCACAGGCCGCGCCAGCGCTGCGCGAGGCCGTCGGTCCGGATGGTCAGATTGGCGCCCGAGACGACGACCGCGCCATATTCGCCCGCCGCCTCGGTGATGGCGACGCTCATGCCGCTGCCCGCCGCCGGGTCGGTGTCGAGATGGGAGATGTCCACGCCCGCCGCCTCGAGGTTGGCGCGCAGCCGGGCGCCGAAGTCGTCCGCGCCCGTCTGGCCGCCCATGGCAGTGCTGGCGCCGAAGCGGGCGGCGGCCACCGCCTGGTTGCCGCCCTTGCCGCCGCACTTCATGTGCCAGGCCTTGCCCATCAGCGTCTCGTCGCGGGCGGGAAGCCGGGGGGCCGCCACCATGATGTCGAGGTGCAGGCTGCCTGCGACTGCAACGTCCATCATGGGCTGCCGTAGAGTGCGGCCTGCACAATCCGTTGACTGCGGACAGCATCCTGATTGGCTACGGCGGCTTCCATTTTGGCATCATTCAGCAACCGTTCGAGCACCTTGCACAGGCCTTCCACGGCGTTGATGTTGGCGCTGCATTCGGCAACCGGGTCGAGGCCCGTGGCGTCGGGGAAGGTGTCGAAGTAGATGGCGTTGGAATATCCAATCTTTTCAAGTGTATAGAGAAGTTCGAGGGTCTGGATCGGGTGCACGCTGCCGGCCACCAGTCCGTCGTCGCGCTTGCCGTAGCCATCGTTGAGGTGGACGCCCAGGAGGCGGCTGCGGCGGTTGATCAGGGACGCAGAAAATGCAGGCATTTCATCGGCATAGAGTACATGCGCGAAGTCGAGCGTGACGCCCAGGTTGGGCGCGTCCACGTCAGCCGTCATCAGCAGCGTGGTCGCCACGTCGGGGAGCAGGCTGAAGGCGCGCGGTTCATTGGGTTTGTATTCGATTGAGATGTCGATGTCCGGGTTGTGGGCGGTGATGGTCCTCAATGCCGCGACGGTGTCGTCCCAGAGGCGCAAGTAATTGGCCTGAAAGGAATAATCGAAGCCGTCCTGGCCCAGCCACAGGGTCATCAGATTGCCGCCCGCCTCGGCCAGGGCATCGATGCCGCGCAAGGTCAGGTCGAGGGCTTTCTGCCGCATCGCCGCGTCGGGGTGGGTGAGGGCGCCCTTCTTGAAGCCGGGGTCGGAGTAATAGCGCATGGCGAAGCCGTTGAGGCTGATGCCAAGTGACTGAAGTTTATTGCGAATCTCTTTCGGCGTGGTGCCGTCCAGATGGTCCGGGAAGTTGAAGTCGACGGCCGACAGGCCGGGCACCGTCGCCGCCCGTTCGATGAGGTCGAGCGCCGTGATCCGGTTCCTGCCGGGAAAGGCTGTCGCCGCGTCGGCCTTGAAGCCATTGAGCCGTGTTGCATAGGCAAAACGCGTGCCGTGTGCGGTCAAGCCGTGCCTCCTCGCTTGCGGTGTGTCTGCCGTTCCGTTACCAAGTCTCAGGGAAAAATCCACCTGAGAAATCAAAGGGAGACGGGTATGGCGGGCAAGTTCGGTGCAATCTTCAGGACGCGCAAGCCGGTGATCGCCATGGTGCACCTTGGTGCACTTCCGGGCGCGCCACTCTATGACGCTGCTGCGGGGCTTGAGGGCCTCGTGCAGGGCGTGCGCAAGGATCTCAAGGCCTTACAGGACGCGGGCGTCGATGCCGTGATGTTCGGCAACGAGAATGACAGGCCCTATGAGTTCAAGGTTGATACCGCATCAACCGCAACCATGGCCTGCATCATCGGACAGGTGCGCAACGAGATCCGGATTCCCTTTGGTGTCAACGTGTTGTGGGATCCGATGGCAACCGTCGCGGTCGCTGCGGCAACTGGTGCGGCCTTTGCCCGCGAGATCTTCACCGGCGCCTATGCCTCCGACATGGGCATGTGGGTTCCCGATGCCGGCGCAGCCATGCGCTACCGCGACCGGCTGGGCCGCAAGGATCTCGCCCTCATGTACAATATCTCGGCGGAATTTGCCCATTCGCTGGATCAGCGCAGCCTTGCCGACCGTGCGCGCAGTGCAGTCTTCTCGTCGATCCCAGATGCCATTCTCGTGTCGGGCGTCATCACTGGCGAAGCTGCCGCGCTGTCCGATCTTGAAGCGGTCAAGCGCGTCGTCCCGGATGTGCCGGTGCTTGCAAATACCGGCGTCAAGCATGACACGGTTGCCGATGTGCTCCGGATTTCAGATGGTTGCGTGGTGGGGTCTTCGCTGAAGGTGGATGGCCACACATGGAATGCCGTTGATCCGGCGCGCGCCAGGGACTTCATGGACAAGGCCCGCAAGGCCCGGGGAGACTGAGTCATGCAGGACCGCATCAAGCGCTGGACCGAGGCCCTGATGATGATCCCGGGGCTGTCGGGTTTCGAAGATGACGTCCGCCGCTACATCCGGGCTGAACTCAAGGTCTTGGGAATAAATGCAAAAACCGACATGCTTGGCAATCTCGTTGCTACGCTGGACGGCAATCCGCAGCTTCCGTCGGTCATGCTCATCGCGCACATGGATCAACTGGGTCTGATCGTCCGCAAGATCGAGGCGTCGGGACTCATTCGCGCCGAGCGCGTCGGCGGCGTGCCGGAGCGCGCGCTTGCTGCGCAGGAAGTTCTTCTCTGCCTCCCCGGTGGCAAGACCTGCGCCGGTGTGATCGCCAACAAGAGTCATCACGCCACCACTCCCGAAGAAAAGTACCGAGTCGTTCCCTATCAGGAACTCTATATCGATTGTGGCTTCGCTGATGCTGCCGAAGCCGTTGCGGTAGGCATCAATGTCGGCACACCCATCGTCTATGCACCCAACGTCGTGGCTCTTGCCGGTGGCAGGCTGGCCGGCACATCGGTCGATGACAGGGCAGCCTGTGCCGTCATGCTGGAACTGGCCCGCAGCATGAAGGATCTTCGCAACCTGCCGACAATCCATCTTGTGTTCTCCGTACTTGAGGAGTTCAACCTGCGCGGTGCGGTTACCGCGGCGCAGGTTCTCCAACCCGACATCTGCATCCAGCTCGATCTTGCGCTGGCAACCGACACGCCCGACATGGGTCATCGCGGCGATGTGCGTCTTGGGGGCGGACCGGTGATGAGCATGTTCAGCTTCCATGGCCGTGGAACGCTCAACGGCTGCATTCCGCATCCGGCGCTGGTCAGGCTGTTTCAGTCCACTGCCGATGAGTCCCGCATCCCGCTCCAGCGCAGCGCCCATATCGGGGCGCTCACGGAAACGTCCTATGTGCAGCTCGTCGGCAAGGGCGTGGCCTGCATCGACATGGGGTTCCCGGCCCGGTACACGCATTCAGCACTCGAAGTGTGTGATCTCGCCGATCTCGAGGCCCTGACTCATCTTCTCTGCGCTGGCCTGAGTCGCATCGATGCCGGTTTCTCACTCGACAGGGACAGCATTGCTGAATGAAGCACTATCTCGGCGTTGATATTGGTACGTTTGAAACCAAGGGCGTGATCGTCACGGCATCGGGAGACATCGTGGCGCGCGCGGCGCGTCCGCACCAGATGCAGGTTCCGGCGCCGGGCTGGGCCGAGCATGATGCCGAGCAGGACTGGTGGGGCGACTTCGTCTTCGTAACCCGCAAGATGCTGGCCGAAAGCAACATCCCGCCGGCATCCATCGCGGGTATCGGCGCAAGTGGTATCGGCCCCTGCATGCTGCCCGTCGATCATGACGGCAATCCGCTGATGAATGCCGTTCTCTATGGCGTCGACACAAGGGCGGCGCGCGAGATCGACGAACTCACCGCCCAGATAGGGCCCGAGACGATCCTCGAGCGTTGCGGCAATGCGCTGACCTCGCAGGCGGTTGGACCCAAGATTCTCTGGCTGAAGCGCAACCGTCCGGACATTTTCGCCAAGACCCACAAGATCCTGAACTCCACCTCCTTCCTGGTGCACCGCCTGACGGGTCGATATGCGATCGACCATTATTCGGCAGGCAATTTCAGCCCCTTCTACATGGCCGACACGCAGGACTGGAGCGATGAACTCGCTCCCGGCATCATCCCCATGGATGCGATGGCGGACCTCTTCTGGACGACAGATGTCGCGGGGCATGTCACCGCAGCGGCAGCCGCCCAGACTGGTCTCGCGGCGGGGACACCCGTGATTGCCGGAACGATCGATGCCGCCGCCGAAGCGGTGAGTGTCGGTGTGTTGAAGCCCGGTGAGGCGATGCTGATGTATGGCTCCACCATCTTCATCATCTTCGTGACCGGGTCCCGGGTGCGTGATCCTCGGCTGTGGTATGCACCGTGGTTGTTCCGCGGCCAGCATGGTTCAATGGCGGGACTGGCAACCAGTGGAACGCTCACGCACTGGTTCCGCAACAATTTCGCCAGGGAACTTCCAGCCGAGACCGCGCTTGCCGGTCTTCTTGCCGAGGCTGAGGCTTCACCGCCTGGCGCGAAAGGCCTCGTGCTGCTTCCATATTTTTCAGGGGAGCGCACGCCGCTGCATGATCCCCACGCCAAGGGTGTCCTCTTCGGTCTCGACCTGACTCACGGCAGGGGTGACATGTTTCGCGCCGTGCTCGAGGGCATCGCCCATGGCCCCCGCCACGTGTTCGAGACCTTTGCGGCGGTGGGCCAGGAGCCCGTCGTGGTGCAGGCGGTGGGAGGCGGCACGCGCAACGGAGTCTGGTCTCAGGCGACATCGGACATCTGCGGAGTTTCGCAGTCGGTGCGCGAGAAGACCTTGGGCGCTGCCTATGGCGATGCATTTCTGGCTGCGCTCGCGGTCGGCGAAGCCCGTCCCGATGACATCGACCGCTGGAATCCTCCGGCATCGGTGATCAATCCCCGCGCGGATCTCAAGGCCCTCTATGACCGTCAGCACGCCATTTTCCGCGGCCTCTACCCGGCCACGCGGACGTTCCTCTGAAGCCTACTTCACTGAACCCGTGGTCAGGCCCTTGACGATATAGCGTTCAAGGAAGATGCCGATGATGATGAGTGGCAGAATGGCGGCCGATGACAGTGCAGCCATCGACCACCACGAGATGCCCTGCGATCCGGTCTGGCTTGCCACCATCACCGGCAGCGTCTTGGCGTAACTGCTGGTCAGCAGGGCCGCAAAGAAATACTCGTTCCAGCACAGGATGACGGACAGGATGAAAGCCGCGACCATGCCCGGCATGGCGATTGGCAGGATGATGCGAAAGAAGGCGCCCCAGATGGAGCAGCCATCGACGAGTGCGGCCTGTTCGAGCTCCTGCGGAATGGTGTCGAACTGATCCTTCATGATCCAGATGACGATGGGCAGGACGGACAGCGTATAGATCAGGATCAGGCCGATCATCGAGTCGAGCAGCGCGAGCTCCTTGTAGAGAACCAGGAACGGCATCGCCAGCACCACTGGCGGCAGGATCAGCTGTGACAGGAAGAAGAACGAAATGTCGCGGTTCTTCCAGATCTTCCATTTGTATTGAAAGCGGCTCAGACCATAGGCGGCCGCGGATCCCAGAATCAGCGCCAGGATTGATGCGCCGATGGAGGCCTGGATCGAATTCCAGAAGCGCTTGATGAATTCCGTACGCGGAGTCGACTCGGTGAAGATCGTATCGGGCGACAGTCCGATGGCACGAAGTCCGAGCCATGCAGGCTTGAAATCGACCCATGGGATGATGTGGCCAAGCTGCACATCCTTGGCAACCTTGAAGGTCGTGCTGAAGGTCCAGAAGATCGGAAACAGTGCGATGATCGTCCAGACGATCAGTGCGGTGTAGATCAGGATGCGGTTCAGCGTGCGTGGCATCAGCTGTGCCTCTGCATGAAGCGGCTGGTCGCCCACAGCAGGAGCGCCACGAAGATGATGATGATGATCAGGTAGACCTCGGCAATCATCGTGCCGTAGCCCACATTCGAGCGGTCCTTGTATTCGCGGAAGATGAAGCTCGAAATCGTGTCTGTGGCGCCGCCCGGCCCGCCCGATGTCGTGTTGATCACGATGTCTGCGAGCTTCAGCTGGAAGATCACACGCAGCACGATGGTCGTGAGCGAAACAGGCAGCATCAGCGGGAAGGTGATCTGCCAGAAGCCCTGCCAGCCGGTTGCGCCATCAACCCGGGCAGCCTCCTGCACATCCTTCGAAAGGGCCTGCAGGCCTGCGAGGATCATGATCATCATGAAGGGGATCCAGACCCAGGCATCCATCAGGGCGATGGTCGTCTTGGCCAGCCAGGGCGTGGTCAGCAGCGATGGATTTTCCCAGCCCAGCGCCCGCAGCAGGTTGGTGACAGGACCGAAGCGGTACTCCAGCATCGACTTCCCGATCATCCAGCTCACCGCCACGGGTGAGAGCATGAAGGGCAACAGGAAGGCGACCCGGAAAAATTTCTGGGCCTTGATGTCGGCGTTCAGCAGCATGGCGAGGCCGAAGGCGATGGCGTACTGGACGAGAACGGTCAACACGTAGAAAACCATGTTGCCGAGTGCGTTCCAGAAATAGGGGTCGGCCCACAGCTGGCGGAGATTGTCGAGCCCGTTGAACTGACGGCCGGTGGCCGATTGCAGGTTCCAGTCGCTGAACGCGATGAAGAAGCCGAACAGTGTGGGGAAGATGACGAGTGCCAGTGTGAACAGGATGGCAGGCAACACGAACAGTGCGCGCCAGCCGGCTTCGCCGTCGCGCAGGATGAGCCCCCAGCACAGTGCGGCGCTCCACAGCACGAATGCGATGAGCACCGGCTGCCAGTTCGGAAAGCCGAAAGATATGACACCCGAGGAATAGAGGATCTCGGCAAGTATGATCAGGCCGAGGAGAAGAGTGGAAGCGCGGATCAGCAGACGGCCGAACCGCTGCCGCTCGGGCGACACGGTGGCGGCAACGGCATCCTGGCCGGATGCAGCGGTCGATGACGCGCTCATGAAGCTGGACTGATCCCGAAAGACAAAAAAAGAGCCGGCGGCTCTCGCCGCCGGCCCCGTTGGCAATTACATGCCCAGAGAAGCCTTGTAGAGCTTGATCTGGTTCTCACGGCCGAGCTGGTCCGTGATCTTCTCCCAGGCTGCGGCGATGGCGTCCGCGCCCTGCTGCGCCGTCATCTGACCGGCATAGATCTTGGCCAGTTCGTCCTCGGCGACCGAGTAGTACTGGAAGATGCCGGGGATGCGCGGTTCGATCGCGGCATTCGGGTGGTTGTAGGAATTGGCTTCCGAGTCGAGGAAGCTCTTGATGAAGGCTTCGTCGTAGCCTGCACCGACCCACTCCGGAATGTTGAAGTGGCTCTGGCGGTAGGGCTGGAAGCCCGACGGATAGGCCGCCATCCACAGCGAGATGTCCTTGCCGCCGAGGTGAGCAGCGAGCGACCAGGCCGCCTTCTGCTTCTTCGCGTCGGCATCGACACGGGCCATCACATAGATGCCCCAGCCGATATAGGCCATGTTCGGCGCGTAGTTCGGGCCGGAGGGCAGCTTGTCCCACTGGCCGGTCTTGGCGTTGTAGACATCATCCGAGCCGGGCAGGATGTCGAAGGCCGTCACGTCGCCGACCACCGAGGAGTCGTTGGTCTTGACGTTCGAGCCAATGTCGCCCCACCACGACAGCATGGAGCCCGTGCCAGCAAGGAACTGCTGGAAGCCCGTGGTGCCGGGGTCGGCGTTGAGCTGGTCAGCCGGCTCGTAGGGCAGGGAGTCGATCACGTCCTGGATGGCGCGAACCCAGGCCGGGTTGTTCACCCGCGGCTTCATGGTGTCGGCGTCGAACAGGAAGGCGCGATCGTCCGGGTGCTTGGCATAGGCCGTCGCCCGGCTGCCAAGGAAGTAGAAGGCGAAGCCGCCCCAGCCCTTGCACGGATCGAGATAGCCATAGAGGTCCTGGCCGTTGAGCTGCTTGCCCTTCAGGAACTTGGTGGCCGCGTTGACCTGCTGCCAGGTCTTCGGCCCGCCCCATTCGCCCTGTCCGCCCGACTTCTTCCACTCTTCGGCAAGAGCGGCATCCGAGAACACGTCGGAGCGGTAGTTGAAGTTGTGGCAGTCGCCGTCGCAGGACACGCGATAGGTCTTGCCGTTCCAGGTGCCGACGGGAGCCTTCAGATAGCCCACATAGTCGTCCATCTCGATCTGCTTGGCGACCCAGTCCGGCATCTCGGACGCAAGGCCCTTGCCGCAGACATCGCCCTCGAAGGGCGCGCCCATCTCGATCACGTCGAAGTCCACCGTGCCGGTGGCGATCGACTGCTGCAGACGCGCATTGTAGTCAGCCTGCGCGAGGTCGATCCAGTTGATCGTGGCGCCGGTATAGTCGGCCCAGGCCTTCGACAGGCCGCGGAACAGCACGTTGTGGACGTTCTGGTTGTTCAGGCCCATGAACGAGAGCTCGACACCCTTGAATTCACCTTCCTGGATGTTCTGCTTCGTCGGTCCGAGGCACATCTCGCCCACCTTCTGCCAATCGGCATCGGTCGGCTGGCCCTTGCCCACGCCAGGGATCTTGAGGATGGCGGCGCGCAGATCATCCTGCGCGAAAGCCGTCTTCACGCTGAGCGCGGGTCCGCCTACGGCGGCCATGGCAGCGGCGCCGGCGGCGCCCTTCAGCATGCCACGACGGCTCATCATCAGATTGTAGAGATCGATCTTCATTGTCTTGGGTCCTCCCGTTAAGCGTCCAGCGCCGTGCCGAACAATCCGTTACGCAGCCGGTGGCCGGATGCGGTGATCTTGTTGCATTTGCAATCATGAACGCGCTGGCGACTATGCAAGTTCAGCACGCAAAGTCAACGCGGGCGCACATTAAAAAACGTTCGGAAAGCTGGTGTGCAACGCAATATGTGCAGCGCACAAATTGCTATCCAAGGCGCAGTCCCGTCTTGGCATCGAACAGATGCACGAGTTTGAGATCGGGTGACATGGCAATCATCTCGCCGGGTTTCACACTGACCCGCTCGCGGAACACGCCAATGATCTTCTCACCTGCCAGCCGCGCGATCACCTGCGTCTCGGCGCCCGTGGGTTCGATCACCGTCACCTGGGCCTTGAGTTCTCCGCCCAGTGACAGGTGTTCCGGCCGGATGCCGTACACAGCCGCACGTCCATCGAGACCCGGCGGCACGGCGGCGAGCGGCAGGCGGGTGCCATCTGCGGTTTCGAAATGCGGCGCGCCTGTTGCACGGATCGTGCCCTTGAACATGTTCATGGCAGGCGATCCGATGAAGCCCGCGACGAAGAGATTGGCCGGCCTGTCATAGAGATCGAGCGGCGAGCCCATCTGCTCCACGATGCCGTCATGCAGGACCACGATGCGGTCGGCCATGGTCATCGCCTCGACCTGGTCGTGGGTGACATAGACCGTGGTGGTCTTGAGGCGCTGATGAAGCTCCTTGATTTCGGCGCGCATCTGGACGCGCAGCTTGGCGTCGAGATTCGAGAGCGGCTCGTCAAACAGAAACACCTGCGGTGCGCGCACGATGGCGCGGCCCATCGCGACCCGCTGGCGCTGACCGCCCGACAGCTGGCGCGGATACCGATTGAGGTAGGGAACCAGATCGAGGATCTCGGCGGCCTTCTTCACGCGGCCCTCGATTTCGGCTTTCGGAGTCTTTCGGAGCTTCAGCGCGAAGCCCATGTTCTCGGCCACCGTCTTGTGCGGATAGAGCGCATAGTTCTGGAACACCATGGCGATGTCCCGGTCCTTGGGCGGCAGGGCATTGACCACCTTGTCGCCGATCCTGATGTTGCCGGCCGTGATGTCCTCGAGGCCGGCGATCATGCGCAGCAGGGTCGACTTGCCGCAGCCCGAGGGCCCCACCAGCGCCACGAACTCACCATTGGAGATGGGGATCGACACGCCATGGATGACCTCCTGGTCGCCATAGCTCTTGCGCACGTCAATGATTTCGACCGAAGCCACTCCGCCCCCCCCTTGATCCCGCAGGGTCTTGCGCCCCGCTTGCAGGCGGCGGAGACTAGGGCATGATTTGAACGCCGTCGAGAGCTTCCTGAAGGCAACCCGCCCATGCGCTATGAAATGATGCTGCCCCGCCAGATCCGCGCCGCCATCGCGGCCAATACACCCGTCGTTCTGCCTCTTGGCGTGCTCGAATATCACGGCGAACACATGGCGGTCGGCATGGACACGCTGGCTGTCACCCGTGCGCTGGACGTCCTGGAGACAGAGGCCGAGATCGTCATTCTGCCGCCCTTCTATTATGGCGCCGCGAGCTACGCGGTCGAGCCGCCCGAGGGCACGGGTTCGGTGCATGTCGAGTCGAATGCGCTTCATCCATTTGCGCGGGAGTTGTTCACCGGGCTGCTGCGGGTTGGCTTTCGAAACATCCATGCCTTCATCCATCACCAGTCTGAAAACTTCACGGCCGGCATGCCGACCGACCTCGCCTTCAAGTTTGGTGCCAGGCAGGCAATCTTCGGCTTTCTCGAGAAGACCCGTGGCGAGGGCTGGTGGGGCGACCGGACGATGGCGGACTACTATGCCCGGCAGTCGGGCGGCGATGATCCCTTCAACTGGATCAAGATTCACCCGCTGATGACCGCGGAGACCATCGCGCAATATCCCTTCGACCATGCCGGCGAGGGCGAGACCTCGCTGATGCTGGCCATGTGTCCCGAGGCGGTGGACATGGAAATCCATCCTGGCGCGCGGTGGTATCTGGAGACTGCCAGCCGGGCCTCTGCCGAAACCGGCGCTCGCGGGCGCGACCTCATCCTTGCGCACATGCGCAAGGCGCTGGGTCTGGCCTGAGCACATGACGGGTGACGCCGATTTCGAGATATTCCTGGTGGCGACGCCGGGCCTTGAGGCCCAGTTGTGCGCCGAGGCGAAGTCGATCGGGTTCAAAAATCCGAAGCAGGTGCCTGGCGGCGTCATAGTGCGTGGCGGCTGGCGCGATGTCTGGCACGCCAATCTCGAGCTGCGCGGTTGCGGCAAGGTGCTGGCCCGCATCGGGGCCTTCCGCGTGATGCATCTGGCGCAACTCGACAAGCGGGCGCGCAAATTCCCATGGGGCGAGTATCTGCGCAAGGATGTGCCGGTGCTCGTGGAAGCCAGTTGCTCGCGCTCGCGGATCTACCATTCGCAGGCTGCAGCACAGCGCATTGCCCGCGCCATTTCCGAGGAGTTTGGGGCTCAGGTGACGCCCGACGCCGAAGTCGTGATCAAGGCGCGGATCCTCGACGATCTCTGCACGATCAGTGTCGACACATCCGGAGAGTTGCTGCACAAGCGGGGCCACAAGCAGGGTGTCGGAAAGGCGCCGATGCGCGAAACCATGGCGGCGCTCCTGCTCAGGGCCTGTGGCTTCGATGGCGTGGAGCCGCTGGTTGATCCGATGTGCGGCTCTGGCACTTTCGTGATCGAGGCGGCGGAAATCGCAGCAGGCCTCCAACCCGGCCGCGAGCGGCGTTTCGCCTTCGAGGATCTGGCTGGTTTCGACGAAGCCACCTTTCGCGCCATGCGCCTGTCCGGGCCCCGCCGGACGCCCCCTGCCTCATATCATGGCAGTGACCGGGATGCGGGGGCGGTACAACAGGCGCAAGAAAACGCCCGGCGTGCAGGCGTATCCGCCTTCACGCAGTTTCGATGCCAGACGATCAGCGCTCTGGTTCCACCGGAAGGTCCGGCGGGCCTCGTCATCGTCAATCCGCCTTATGGTGCCCGGATCGGGGAGAAGAAGCCCTTGTTCGCGCTCTACGGCGCCTTGGGTCAGGTGCTGCGCAGCCGGTTTTCAGGCTGGCGTGTGGGGCTCATCACGACGGACGCGTCCCTCGCGGGCGCAACCGGGCTGCCGTTTCTGCCACCGGGCCCGCCCATCCTGCATGGCGGGCTGAAGGTGAAGCTGTTCCTGACCGGAAATCTGCAGTCTTAGGACCAGCTCAGCGCGAAGGCGCCGACGGCCAAAAGAATGATGATCGACGCCGCGATCCAGTGCTTGGCCGTGAAATCATGCATCATCATGCTGCTGCTCCCGCCTTCACTTGCTGCGCTTCGGGCTGAAGGCCTGCACCATCAGCTTCGCCTGCTTGACCTGATCCTCGGTCATGCCGGCTGCAATCTCGTCGCGGTAACTGGCTGCATTGTCGAAACCCGGCTGTTCGGCGCAGAGATCGAGCCACATGAAGGCAGCAATCGGGTCGGGCTTGACGCCGCGGCCCTTCCAGTAGGCGAGCCCCGCCTCATACTGGGCCTGCGGCTCGCCCTGGTTGGCGGCCATCAGCAGCCAGTTCATGCCGGCCGCCTGATCCTGCTTCACGACGTCGCCACCCTTCATCAGCCACCAGCCGAGCTTGAGCTGCGCGTCGGAGTTCCCGTTCTTGGCAGACTCGCCCCACCAGAACACCGCCTCGGCATTGTTCTGCTCGACACCATTGCGGTTTTCGCCCTTGAGGCCCCAGCTGCGCGGGCCATACATCTCGCCGATGATATAGGCGGCCTCGGCGTTGCCGTCCTTGGCGTAGGGCAGAAGCAGGCTGAGCGCCTTGGCATAATCCTCGCCACGGAATGCCGCCATGCCGTCCTGATAGGCATCCGCCCATGCTGTTCCGTTCACGAGGCCGAGCACTCCCACGGCCATCAGGCTGGCGCGAAGACCAGATTTCATCGGAGAAACTCCTCTTCTCTTGATCCATGTGTTAGGCCAGCGCGAAGGGCAGGGCAATATCCAGCCTTTGAACCTTTCGGTTCAAGGCCTTATGAAGGGTCTCGGGTCGGTGGACCCCGGTGTCCCGCGCCTCTGGTTCTAGGCTGCGGCGCGGTGCCCGGGCTAGAAGCCGGTCCATCTGCCGGAAGGCACCAGCATTCACGAGGAAGATCCAGCCATGCGCATGACCACCGAAGAGGCGTTCGTCAAGGTACTCCAGATGCACGGCATCCAGCATGCCTTTGGCATCATCGGATCGGCCTTCATGCCGATCTCCGATCTGTTTCCCAAGGCAGGCATCACATTCTGGGACTGCGCGCATGAAGGGTCCGGCGGCATGATGGCGGATGGCTTCACACGCGCCTCCGGCAAGATGTGCATGATGATCGCCCAGAACGGTCCGGGCATCACCAACTTCGTCACCGCCGTCAAGACCGCCTACTGGAATCACACGCCGCTGCTGCTGGTGACGCCGCAGGCCGCCAACCGCACGATCGGCCAGGGCGGCTTCCAGGAAGTGGAGCAGATGGCGCTGTTCAAGGATATGGTCGGTTATCAGGAGGAGGTGCGCGATGCCTCCCGCGTCGCGGAAGTTCTGAACCGCGTGATCATGAATGCCAAGCGCCTGTCCGCTCCCTGCCAGATCAACATGCCGCGCGACTTCTGGACCCAGGTGATCGACATCGAGCTTCCGGCTGCCGTTGGTTTCGAGCGTCCCTCGGGTGGCGAGGACGCCATGGCCGCTGCGGCCAAGCTCCTCTCCGAAGCGAAGTTCCCGGTGATCCTCAATGGCGCGGGCGTCGTCATCGGCGGCGCCATTCCGGCTGCCAAGGCCTTGGCCGAACGGCTCACCGCGCCGGTCTGCGTCGGCTACCAGCACAATGACGCCTTCCCCGGCTCGCATCCGCTGTTTGCCGGCCCGCTCGGCTACAACGGCTCCAAGGCGGCCATGGAACTCATCAAGCAGGCCGATGTGGTGCTGGCGCTGGGCACCCGTCTCAATCCCTTCTCCACGCTTCCCGGTTACGGCCTCGACTACTGGCCCAGGGAGGCGAAGGTCATCCAGGTCGACATCAACCCCAACCGCATCGGTCTCACGAAGAAGGTGGCCGTGGGAATCGTCGGGGACGCGAAGATGGTCGCCGAGGGCATTCTTGCCAGGCTCTCGCCTGCGGCCGGCAATCAGGGCCGCGAGGAGCGCAAGAATCTCATCGCCACCACCAAGTCGCGCTGGGCGCAGCAGCTTTCGTCGATGGACCACGAGGATGACGATCCCGGCACGACCTGGAACGAGCGCGCGCGCAAGGCCAAGCCTGACTGGATGAGCCCGCGCATGGCGTGGCGCGCCATTCAGTCGGCGCTTCCGAAGGATGCCATCATCTCCTCCGACATCGGCAACAATTGCGCTATCGGCAATGCCTATCCGAGCTTTGAGCAGGGCCGGAAATATCTCGCGCCGGGCCTGTTCGGACCCTGCGGATATGGCCTGCCATCGATCGTCGGCGCCAAGATTGCCTGCCCGGACACGCCGGTCGTGGGCTTCGCGGGCGACGGCGCCTTCGGCATCGCCTGCACCGAGCTCACGGCCATCGGCCGCAAGGAGTGGCCGGCCGTCACCATGGTGGTGTTCCGCAACTACCAGTGGGGTGCGGAGAAGCGGAACTCAACGCTCTGGTATGACGACAATTTCGTCGGCACCGAACTCGACACGCACGTGTCCTATGCCGGTGTGGCCAAGGCCTGCGGCCTGCAGGGTGTGGTGGCACGCACCATGGATGAGCTGCGTGATGCGCTCGCCACGGCGGTGGAGGACCAGATGACGCACAAGAAGACCACGCTCATCGAGGCGCTCATCAACCAGGAACTGGGTGAACCCTTCCGGCGCGATGCCATGAAGAAGCCGGTGGCGGTTGCCGGCATCGATCCTGCCGACATGCGGCCGCAGGCGGTCTGAGGCGGGAACGCCTGTTTCAGCTGCCGAGCCGGTAGGCGCGGATGCCGTTGTCGCGGAAGAGCTTGCGCCTTTCCCCGGGCGTGCAGCCTGCCGTTGCCCAGTCGAGCACACCGAGCCATGTCTTGTACTCGCCCGCCAGCTCGCACACCGGCCAGTCGCCGCCATACATCAGCCGGTCAAAGCCGAAGCAGGCGATCACATGGTCGATGTAGGGGCGCAGCTGGTCGCGCGTCCAGTGTGCGTGGTCGGCCTCGGTGGTCACGCCTGAAAGCTTGCACACCACGTTCGGCATCGTGGCGAGCTCGCGGATATGGGCTTTCCAGGGCTCCGTGAGGCCGTCCCTGATCCCCGGCTTGCCGATGTGATCGAGGATGAAGGACACGTCGGGGCATTGCCGCACCAGCTTGAGCACCGCCGGAAACTGGTGGTGATAGATGCAGATGTCGAAACTCAGGCCATATTTCGGAAGCAGCTTCACAGCCGCGACAAAATCGGGCTTCACCGCGAAGTCCGGGTCGGGCTGGTTCTGGATGAGACGCCGGATGCCGCGCATCACGGGAAGCTTTGCCAGCCGTTCCATCTCGGGTTCGAGAGCCGCACCTCTCTCCAGCGGCAGGCAGGCCACGCAGCCCTTGAGGCGCGGGTCCTGATCGGCCAGCGACTGCACCCACAGTGCCTCGTCCATGTATTGCGGCATGTCGACATCGACTTCGGCGAAGGCCATGTTTTCGATGACGTAGGGGGCGGCCCGCGCCGTCAGATCCGCAATGGTCCAGTCCCGGCCGAGCTTCGGCGCACCCGCAGCCCAGCTGTAGCGGAACCGCCTGGTATCCAGCAGATGCACATGCGTGTCGGTGATGGGAAAATCGATCATGTCCGGGGCCTCTCCGTCATCGCCGCTGTCTTAGCCCAAGGCGCGCCTTCCGTCATCTGGGGGTGGTGGGCGTCAGATCCCGAAAACCGGTTCCTCCAGTCCGCGGATTCCGGTATCCAGCGCGAAGACCGCGCCGCCCGGGCCCGTCTCATCTTCCGCGCGGACAATACCGGGGCTCCATCCGCTCGTCACAAACAGGGTTGAAAGCCCGGGGCCGCCAAAGGCCGGGGCTGTCACGATCGGGCAGGGCAGCGCGATGGACTGCAGCAACTTGCCGTCCGGTGCGAAACGGCTGACACGGCCGCCGCCATACTGCGCGCACCACACGCCGCCTTCGGCATCCACCGTCAGCCCGTCCGGCAGTCCCTCGGCCTCGGTGAATTGTGCGAAGACCCGGCGACCCCGAAGCACCCTTGTGTTGCGTTCCACATCATAGGCCAGAATGCGCCGTCCGGCGGAGTCGCTGAAATACATGGTCTCGCCACCCGGCGAGAAGGCCGGGCCATTGCACACGGCATAGCCGCCGTCGCCGACGCTCCAGGCCCCGTCGGCCGTCACGCAATAGATCAGTCCCCGCGGTTCCGTCTCGCCGACATCGAAGGTGCCCAGCCACAACCGGCCGAAGCGGTCCAGCTTGCTGTCGTTGTAAAGCACGCCCTCGCGGCGTTCATTGGGGTCCGCAAACGCCGTGCATGCACCTGTCCCGGGATCAAACAGGACTAGGCCGGAGTCGACGGCCAGCACCAGCCTGCCGCCGCGTGCGAAGGTGAAGGAGCCGATCATGCTCGTATCCGGGATGGTCCAGCTCCGGGTTGCGGCACTGCCCCAGGTCATGCGGTGGAGCGTGGGCCCATACCAGTCGATCCAGTAGAGTGCCTGCTGGCCGGCATGCCACATCGGGCTCTCGCCAAGCCGGTCGCGCGTCTGCGCAAGGATCGTCCAATTCGCACTGCTCATTCTGTGCCCCCCGTAGCCGCCGGGCTGGTGCTTATCCACATCTTGCCTTCCCCCGCCGCGACCTCCGCCACCGGTCGGATCTCGTCCATGTGTCCGCCCATGGCAGCATAGGCCGCGCGCGGCATGGTGAATTCGATGGGCGCCACCAGCGCGGGTGTCGGCACCGAACCGAACGCATTGGCCGGCAGGGTCGTTACGTCCACCATATAGGTGATGCCGCCGCCCGGCCAGATGTAGCAGGGCGCGCCGCCGGCGGTGACGCGCGTCACGGCCTCCTTCACCGACTGCGTGAGCCGTACGGGATTCTCGGTGACGCCCGCGCGCAGCGATCCGCCCGCGCCCGCCATGAACAGCACCGAGCACAGGGCCGGCTCGCAATTTTCGACGATGCGCGCGACGGAGAGTTGCAGGGCCGGGGGCAGGTCCTTCTCGACGGGTGTCAGCGCTGCATCGAGTTCGTAATAGGCAAAGTGCTCGCCTGTTGTGGATACCATCAGCATGCGCAGGCCTGGCCAGGCTTCCTTGGGATCGAACGGCTTCAATATGCTGAGCGGATCGGTGAGATCCGTTCCGCCCCAGCCTGTTCCGGGATGCGCCACCTTGAAATAGCGCCCGGGTGTCGAGCGATGGCCCTTCATCCTGATGCCGGTATCAGCCACGCCGAGAAACTTCCCCGCCTGGTGTTCCGAGAGAACGCCGGTGATGTGGTCATCGACCACCACCACCTCATCGACCAGCCCCATCCATTGTCTGGCGAACATGCCGATGGTGGCCGAGCCGCAGCCCACCCGCATGCGTTCCTCGCGATGGCCGTTGATGACAGGCGCCTTGCCTGCCGCAATCACCACCGTTGCGCCTCCGTCGACATGCGCTTCCACCGGATGCCCATTGGCCAGCGCCAGCATTGCCTCGCAGGTGACGCGGCCTTCCTTCTTTGAGCCTCCGGTCAGGTGCCGGACCCCGCCCAGCGACAGCATCTGCGAGCCATATTCGCCCGTTGTCACATGGCCGATCTGTTCGCCCTCGACGCGCACGGCGGCGCGCTCGTCGCCGAGGTGCCGGTCGGTATCGATCTTCACCTTGAGGCCGCAATAGCTGAAGATGCCCTCGGTCACCACCGTGACCATGTCGACGCCATCCACCTCGGCGGAGACGATGAAGGGCGCGGGCTTGTAGTCCGGGTAGGTCGTGCCGGCGCCGATGGCGGTCACGAAGGTCTGGGGCTGAGGCAGGATGCGGCCGTCCCATTCGCGTGACGCGGGAAGGAAGGGCGCCACGGCTCCCCCGGCCGAGGCCGTCCGCTGCAGCAGCACATGCGGATCGACCCGTGTCAGCACGCCGCCGCGGTTTGCATAGCGGTCGCAGGCGCCCAGCATGCCTTCGCGGATGTAGCAGAGCACGGGGCAGGCATCGCAGCGGATCTTTCCGGGCTGATCGTCCATGGTGGTTCCAAACGGCTGGTTGACAGCCCGGGGATGATCCCATAAATTTCATTTGCATACAAACGAAATTCTGCACGAGTGCGTCCATGAGTGCCCTGTTCGAGGAAGATGTCCTGAGCGTCCATCACTGGACCGACCGGCTGTTCAGTTTCAAGACGACGCGCTCGCCGTCCTTTCGCTATGAAAACGGCCAGTTCACCATGATCGGGCTTGCCGTGAACGGCAAGCCGCTGCTCAGGGCCTACAGCCTCGTGAGCCCCAATTATGCCGATGAGCTCGAGTTTCTTTCGATCAAGGTGCCGGACGGACCGCTGACCTCCAGGCTCCAGCACATTCAGGCCGGCGACAAGATCCTGGTTGGCCGCAAGCCCACCGGAACCCTGCTGATCGACAACCTGCTGCCCGGCCGCAACCTCTATCTCCTCGGCACCGGGACCGGGCTTGCGCCCTTCATGAGTCTGGTGAAGGACCCCGCCGTCTATGACCGCTTCGAAAAGGTTGTTCTGGTGCATGGCTGCCGGTTCTCCGCTGAACTCGCCTATGCCGATGAGATCGAGCGCGTGCTCCCCGGCGATGAGCTCCTGGGCGAGGAGATCCGCTCCAAGCTGCTCTACTACCCCACCGTCACACGCGAGGAGTTCCGCCATCGTGGTCGCATCACGCATCTTCTGGGCGAGGGCCGCATTGCATCCGATCTTGGCCTTGCACCGCTGGACGCCGCACAGGACAGGGTCATGATCTGTGGCAGTCCGGCTTTTCTGTCCGACATCACTGCGCTGCTCAGGAGCCGCGCCTTCAGCGAGGGCAACAGCAGCGAGCCTGGCAGCTACGTCATCGAAAAAGCCTTCGTCGAGCGCTGAGCATGGCAAGGGGGGCAGCACAGCGCCCCATCGCCCCCGCCGATTACCGGCTGGAAGACCAGATCGGCTTTCACCTCCGCCGCGCCAGCCAGCGCCATACCGCCATCTTTGCAGAGCACATGACGGATGATCTCACGCCCACCCAATGGGCGGCCCTCGTCAAGCTTGCCGAGCATGAGAGCCTGTCACAGAACCTGCTGGGCCGTGAAACGGCCATGGATGCCGCGACCATCAAGGGCGTGGTGGACCGCCTCCTGCGTCGTGGCTTTGTTGAAACTGGGCCCGACCCCCATGACGGCCGGCGTATGCTGGTTGCCATAACCGGCAGCGGACGGCAGGCCGTGCGGCGTGGCGCGGGTCCCGGCGGCCAGATTACGGCCGAGACGCTGAAACCCCTCAAGCCCGCCGAACAGAAGGCCTTGCTCGACCTTCTCCGGCGCCTTGCATGAAGTTGCCTGGACCGGGATTGAAGTCACTATCCGGGCGTGATCAATTTGCTATGATCACTTTCGGCAAAGACCAGGCCTCCCAGACAGGGGGCGCAGACAACCAAGGAGGAAACCATGACCGATACAAGATTGATCGTGCCTGAGAAGAAGCGCATCTCGCGCCGCTCCGCCCTCAAGCTGGCCGGGACGGGTGCTGCGTCCCTGATGGGCGGCCTTGCTGCAGGTCCGGGTTTCGTGCGCTATGCCCAGGCGCAGTCGTCCGAGCCCATCCGCGTTGGCTTCCAGGTCCACCGGACCGGCATCGGCGCCGCCTATGGCCGCTGGTATGAGCAGACCACCAATGCCGCGGTGAAGCTCATCAACGAGCAGGGCGGCATCAACGGCCGCCAGATCGAGATCATCGCCGAGGATGACGCGACGGATCCCGGCCGCGGCGCCGAGGTCGTCGAGAAATTCGCGACCCAGCACAAATGCGATGTCGCCTTCGGCACGCTGTTCAGCCATGTGGTGATGGGCTCCGCCCCGCGTGCGGGCGAATTGAAGCTGCCCTATTACGTGGTGTCCGAGGGTCATCATGTGGCCTCGGGCGCGCTCAACCGCTACACCTTCCAGCCCGGCATCACGGATGTGAAGTCCCAGGTCATCTCGATGGCGCCGTGGATCGCCAAGAATGTCGGCAAGAAGGTCGCGATGATCTTCCCGGACTTCGCCTTCGGCTATGACCATCGCGACTATTTCTCCGCCGCCATCAAGGCGCAGGGTGGCGAGGTCAATGCGCTGATCCCGATCCCGCCGACCGAGACATCCTTCACGCGCTACTTCCCGCAGATCCCTGCCGACACCGAAGTGATCTATCACGTCATGGTCGGCCCTGCGGTGCTTACCTTCGTGAAGGAACTGGGCGAGCATTTCGGTTCCCAGCACCCGCCGCTCTTCGGCTTCATCGACAGCCTCGAGGCGGTTGATCTCAAGAGCCCCGGCCTCGAATTCCTCGAAGGGTCCTATCTCTGGGAAGCCTATCCGCGCTTTGCCGGAGCCAGCCCCACAGCGGCCGATACCTTCTACCGTGGCAAGGTCGGTGTTGACGCCAATGGCGCCAGCGTTGCGGACCCGGCTGACATCTCGACCTATTCCCACATGTTCGGCTGCTGGGAGACGCTCTACATCATCAAGCAGGCGATGGAGGCCGCAGGCTATCAGGGTGCTGGCGACAAGGCCAAGCTCATTGAGGCCACCGAGGCCATCACCACCATCCCCGAGGGCAACGAACACCCGCAGGGCGACAAGATCTTCAACGGCAAGATCCACCAGAGCTTCGGCCACCAGAACATCACGCAGGTGAAGAATGGTGTCGGCGAAGTGGTCTACCGCACCACCATCGAGGAAGGTCTTTACGAGCCCGAGGCCGACTACACCAAGATGCCGCTCTGAACCGGCCTCACTGACATGCGCAATGGCCGGGCCCGCGCCCGGCCATTCCTTTCACCCACGGCAGGAGAATTTCACCCCCCGTGTCCTTCTTCCCGCATCTCCTCCTCGCGTTGCTCGAGGGCACTGTCGCCGCCGCGGTGCTGGCGCTGTCGGCGCTGGGCCTCTCTCTGGTCTTTGGCGTCATGCGCATCGTCAACGTGGCGCATGGCGAATTCTTCATGCTGGGTGCCATGCTCGCGTGGTGGATCGCGAAGATGGTCCCGGGCGGACCTCTGGCTGGGTTTCTCGCGGCCTTGATGCTGGCGCCTGCGCTGGTGGGCCTTCTGGCCTTTGCAACCGAGCGCCTTCTGCTCCGGCGCATTGGATATGATCCGGAAGCCACCATCGTCGCCACCATCGGCCTGATGTTCGTGATCCAGCAACTTGCACTCTCGGTCTTTGGCGCCGATGCCAAGCCGGTTGCAGCGCCCTTTACCTACCGCATCGCCTTTCCGTGGTTCGGGTTCTCCGGCTACAAGCTGTTCGTCGTGGCGGCCTCGGTGGCGTTGCTGCTCGGCGCCTGGTGGGTTCTCGCGCGAACCCGCTTCGGCCTCATCATGCGCGTCACGCAATTCGACCGCGAGACCGCCACCGCCTTCGGCATTCCGGTCAATCAGGTCTATGCGGCGGTATTTGTCATCGGCGCGGCGCTGGTTGCCGTTTCCGCGGTCCTGATCGTGCCGATCCAGCAGGCCCATTATCTCATGGGCCTTGATCCGTTGCTGATGAGTTTCATCGTGGTCATCATCGGCGGCCTCGGATCGATCCGCGGCAGCGTGCTTGCAGCGCTGATCATCGGTCTTGCCGATGGCGTCATTTCCATGTTCTTCACGCCAACCCTGGCCTCCATCATCGCGACGCTGGCCGTGGCGCTGGTCCTGGTGGTGAGGCCGCAAGGCCTGTTCGGGGTGCCGGCCAGATGAGCGTGCGCATCATCCTGCTGCATGCCGGCGTCATTCTGGCGCTGTTCTTGATGCAATTCCTGGCCAGCGACTATGTGGTGCTCACCTTCACGCGCATCATGGTGCTGGCGATCTATGCGCTGGGGTACAATATCCTGTTCGGCTACACCGGCCTTCTCAGTCTCGGCCACGCCATGTTCTTTGCGACCGGACTGTATGGCGCGGCGCTGGGCGTCACGCGCTTCGGGCTTGGCGTGCCCGAGGCCATGCTCGTGGCAATTGGTCTTGGCATCATCGTATCAACGGTGATCGGCGCCGTTTCGCTGCGCGCCAGCGGTGTCGCCTTCATGATCGTCACCCTGATGTTCAGCCAGGCGGCCTTTCTCACGGTTCTCTATTTCGGCGACTACACACGCGGCGATGAAGGCATCGTGATTTCCGACGAGTTCCGCCGGTTCAGCCTTTTCGGGCTTGAGGCCGATCTCGCCAATCCCGTGCTGCGCTACAATCTCGCACTGGCCTTTCTGGCGCTTGCTGTGGCCGTCACCCTCGCCGTGATCCGCTCGCGGGCAGGTCATGTGCTGGTCGCCATACGCGAGAACGAGAGCCGGACCGCCATGCTGGGTTATGACACGGCGCGCTACAAGCTGCTTGCCTTCGTGCTGTCCGGGGCCTTCGCGGCCTTCTCGGGTGCCAGCTATGCGTTGATGTTCGCCTATGCGGGCTCGACTCTCGCCTCGATCCAGTATTCGATCCACCCGCTGCTCTGGACGCTGCTTGGCGGAGCCGCAACCGTGCTGGGTCCCGTTCTCGGAACGGCGCTGATGTTCCTGCTCGTCGATTTCGCCAGCGGCTTCACCTCCGCCAGCCTGCTCGTGGTGGGTGTCGCCCTGATCCTCCTCGTGCTGTTCTTCCCGAAGGGAATTCTCGGCACACTCCGGCAACGCTATCTGCCGTGGCTGCCATGAGCCTGCTTCTCGAAACCCGCGCGCTCTCGCGCAGCTTTGGCGGCCTGAAGGCGGTCGAGGCCGTCGATTTCAGCCTCTCCAGGGGTGAGGTTCGCGCGGTGATCGGACCCAATGGCGCTGGCAAGACCACCTTCGTGAGCCTCATCTCGGGCCGCATCGCGCCCAGTTCCGGTTCCATTGTGTTTGCGGGCGAGGACGTCACTGCGCTTCCCGCCTTCCGCCGCGTACAGCGCGGCATCGCCTACACCTTCCAGATCACCAGCATCTACGCCAATCTGACCGCCGAGGAGAATGTGGCGCTTGCCGCCCATCGCCCCGGCACTCATGCCGGCCGCGATTATCTGGCGCGGGTCGGCCTTGCAGATCGCGCCGCACAGCGCTCGGGAACGCTATCCTATGGGCATCAGCGGCTTCTCGAAGTGGCCATGGGGCTGGCGCTGCGCCCGAAGCTCCTCATTCTCGACGAGCCCACGCAAGGCCTCTCCGACTCCGAGATCGAGAGTTTCATCGGCCTTGTGCGCGATGTGGCCAGGGATGCGACCGTGCTGCTCATCGAGCACAACATGCCGGTGGTGATGACGCTTGCCCACCGCATCACGGTGCTCGACCGTGGCCGTATCCTGGCCGAGGGGCGCCCTGAGGACATCCGTGCCAGTGACGCCGTGCAGCGCGCCTATCTGGGAACCGGCTGATGCTGCAGATCCGCGACATCGACTGCTACTACGGCGAGGCGCAGGTGCTGAAGTCCTTCTCTCTTGCCGCCGAGCCTGGCGAGATCCTCTGCCTTCTCGGGCGCAACGGTGCGGGCAAGACGACTGCCCTCAAGGCCATCATGGGTCTCGTCCGGTCGCGGCGCGGCAGCATCGTGCTCGATGGCACCGAACTCACCTCGCTCGCGCCCCATGAGGTGCCGCGCCGGGGCATCGGCTATGTGCCGCAGGGACGCCGCCTGTTCTCGGATGCCACCGTCATGGAAAACCTCAGGGTTGGTCTGATGACACGGCACTCGGGGCCGCAGGTGCTCGAACATGTCTTGAGCCTCTTTCCCATCCTGCGGGAGCGGCTTGGGCAGCGCGCGGGCACCATGAGCGGCGGCGAGCAGCAGATGCTGGCCATGGCGCGCGCCCTGTGCATCGACCCCAGGATCCTTCTGCTCGACGAGCCCACGGAAGGCCTGATGCCCTCGATGATCGAGCGGATCCGCCAGTCGGTGCTCGATCTCAAGGCGCATGGCGTCACCACCATTCTCGTCGAGCAGCGTGTGGATGCGGTGCTGCCCGTGGCCGACCGCGTGGCCTTCGTCGAAAATGGCCGTGTCACGGGCGTCGAGCCCGCCGCGCTTCTCGCCGCTGACCGCCGGCTCATCGACCGCTACGTCGGAATCTGAGCATGCTGCGGCTGATCCTCGGCCTGCTCTGCCTCGCTGGTACCGCAACGCCTGCCCTGGCCCATGCCGCGGGCCGTGGTTTCGTCATGCTGCTGCCCACGGGCTATGTGGCCGCGGGGGGCGCGCTCGCCGTGCTCGTGAGCTTCCTGGCCATCTCGGCGCTGCCCGGACGCTGGCTGCGGGGCCCGGCTCAGGCGTCCGTTCCAACCTATGGGCGCTGGCCCAGCCTGTTCGGCGCGCTGGTGCTCGGCGCCCTCATCGTCATCGGCTTTCTCGGTCCACGCGATCCCGCCGAAAATCTCCTGCCGCTTGCCATCTGGACTCTGTGGTGGGTGGTCATCGTCCTGCTGCATCCGCTGATCGGAAACATCTGGGCGGCGATCAACCCGTTCACCGGTCTCCACGCGCTCGTCACAGGCAGCTGGCGCGGCGCAGGGCGGTCACCGCCCTTGTCCTATCCCGCAGTCCTGTCCTACCGGCCTGCGGTGTTCATCTTCTTTGCCTTCGCCTGGTTCCAGCTGGTCTTTCCCGCACCCGAGGATCCAGCGATTCTCGCGATGGTCGTCATCTTCTATCTGGCGGCTGGCTTTGCGGGCGTTCTGCTCTTCGGCCCGGCCGAGTGGCTTGGCAAGGCTGATCCCTTTGCCATCTTCCTGCGCCAGCTGGCAGCTGCTGCGCCCATCGGGCGGGGCGGCTGGCGCTGGCCGGGCGCGGGGCTGCTCGCCCTTCCGCCACTGCCAGCCAGTGGTGTTCTCTTCGTGCTGCTCACCCTCAGCGCCATCACCTTCGATGGCTTCGCCAACACCTTCGTGTGGCTGTCGGCCATCGGCATCAATCCGCTCGACTATCCTGGCCGCACGGCGGTGATCGAAGCCAACAGTCTTGGCCTGCTTGCCGCCTTTGCGAGCCTGTCCATTGCCTTCTATGCGGCCGTCACGCTCGGCTGGATCTGGTCCGGCCGTCCCTATCCGCTGGGCCAGCTCTGCGGCCGTCTCGTCTATTCGCTGATTCCCATCTCGATCGCCTATCACTTCGCGCATTACCTCGGCGACACGCTGCTCAATCTGCAATACGTGATCGTCGCACTGAACGATCCCCTGCAGACCGGCGCACATTTGCTCGGCCTTGGCCACATGCATGTCACGGCGTCCTTCCAGAACACCGCATCCGGCACCTTCGCCATTTACAGCGCGCAGACTGCGGCCATCGTTCTGGGGCATGTGGTGGGTGTGGCAGTGGCCCATTCCATGGTGGCCGATGGTGACCTGTCCCGCCGCGATGCGCTCAAGCTCGAATTGCCCCTCGCGCTCTGCATGGTGGCCTATACGTCCTTCGGCCTCTGGTTGCTGGGCGCGCCGTCCATTGCCTGACCAACAACGCCCTTGAACATCCCGTCACGAGCGGGCACCTTGACGCCATGAAGCATATCGTTCCTGCCCTGCGGCGGAATCTCACCCGCCGGCCCGTCCGTGCGCCGCCGCCCGTCGCCCAGAAGCGCTCCGTCCAGACCGGAGACGATCCGGCGCTGATGCTGTCGGTGGCTTCCTACAATGTCCACAAATGTGTCGGCGCTGACGGGCTTTTCGATCCCGACCGTGTGGTGCGTGTGGTGCTCGATCTCGACGCCGACATCATCGCGCTGCAGGAGGCCGACCAGCGCTTCGGCAGCCGCCGTGGCTTGCTCGACCTGCGCACCCTGCTCGAGAGGGGCGGCTACCGCTCGGTCCTGGATGAAGGCTCGCGCAAGCTCAGCCACGGCTGGCATGGCAATGTGATCCTGTTCCGAACCGGCAGCGTCACCAATGTCACCAAGATGAAGCTGCCCGGCTTCGAGCCGCGCGGCGCCGTGCTCGTCGATTTCGACGTGATGGGCATGCCGATCCGCATCATCGGTGCCCATCTGGGTCTTCTCGCCTCATCGCGCCTGCGCCAGGCCGAGGCCATTCTCAACGCCGCCCATCCCGTCGATGACCGCGCCGTGATCCTGCTCGGCGACACCAATGAATGGCGGATCGGCGGACGCTCGGCCCTCCGGCCCTTCGATTCGCATCTGAGCGATGTCGACATGGCGATTGCCAGTTTTCCCGCGCGCTTCCCACTCTGGCCGCTTGACCGGGTGCTGACCAACAAGCACGTCACGGTCTACGAGATGTCTGCCGTGGAGACCGCCCTCGCGCGGGTTGCGTCCGACCATCTGCCGGTCAAGGCGCTGATCGGCGTCACGCGCCATCCGGTGGTGCCCGCTTTGCCCTCAGTTTGAGAGATAGCCGCCATCCACGGCCAGCACCGTGCCGGTGATGAAGCCGGCAAGCGGTGAGCACAGGAACAGAACCGCCCCGGAGATGTCCTCCGGCTTGCCCCAGCGGCCAAGCGGCGTCCTGCCAAGAATGGCGGCGTTGCGCCCGGCGTCGGCACGCAGCGCGTCGGTCAGGGGTGTCTCGATCCAGCCCGGCGCTACGGCGTTGACGCGGATTCCCTCCGGCGCATAGGCGATGGCCAGTGACTTGGTGAGCTGTGCAACCCCGCCCTTCGAGGCTGCATAGCCCGGCACCAGCCCGCCGCCCAGAAAGCTCAGCAGGGATGCGGTATTGACGATGCTGCCGCTGCTCTGCGCCAGCAGGCTGCGGGCCGCGGCGCAAACCCGCATCGTGCCCGTGAGGTTGATGTCCAGCACATCGGCGAAGACCTGCGGGTCATGCTCTGCGCCGCGCCGGATCGTTCCGGCGCAATTGACAACATGATGCAGGCCCGGCAGCGACGAGACGAGGCCAGTGACGGCGGCAGTGTCGCGCACGTCGAGAACGCGCGCATCGAGGCCTGGCATGGCTCCTGCGGCCCGCGCCGCCTCTGCGCCATCGATGCCCGTCGCGGTGACACGCGCGCCCTCGGCAAGAAAGGCCCGCGCGATGGCCGCGCCAATGCCCGATGTGCCGCCCGTTACGAGAACATGACGATCGGCGAAACAGCCGGTGGGCCAGATGCTCATTTGGCCTGTCTCAGCGCAGGAAGCGCGTCACGTAGTCGGCCCCGAGCCCCACCTTCTCGAAATGCGCGCGGCACAACTCGATCTTGGTGAAGACATCGTCGAACCCGACGCCCTTCCCCCAGGGATCGACGTAATACATCATGCCGCTGACGTGGAAGAAGGTGATCATCTCATCGACGTCCTCGGGCACGATCAGCGTGTGTGTCTCGCCCGGCGGCTCATAGACATAGCTTCCCGGCGTCGCCACCCAGTCATGTTCGAGATAGCGCCAGCTGCCCTTGAGCACGAAGCCATGGACCGGCTGCGGGTGGCGGTGCCGCGACAGCAGCCCTGCCTTGCGCACCCGGAGAAGGGTCACCCAGTAGCCCTGGCTGCGGTTCAGGCACAGGGGCCTGAAGCTGACATTTTCCGCCTGCGGAACCCACAGCCGCTCGTCGCTCGTGTTGGCGTCGGGGATCACGATCTCGGTCATGGCGTCGGGCGGAAACGGCAATTGATAGGGCAGGAGGGGGTTGTTGTCAGTTGGCGGTGGCATTGCGTGTCTCCGTACGGCAAGACATGAGCGTAGCGGAAGCCGGGCGCGGTGAAAAGCCGCGAAGTCCGGGAGCAGGGGGGCTGCGTAGTCAAGGTCATGCAACGGAAACACCATGCTTCTTGAGCTGAAGGATGTCAGCAAGACCTACCCGACCGGCGAAGGGCCGCTGCGGGTGCTGAGCGGCGTGAGCCTGTCGCTCGCACGCGGGGCCTGCGTGGCGCTCACCGGCGAGTCGGGCAGCGGCAAGAGCACGCTCCTCCATCTCGCGGGCGGTCTCGACCGGCCGGATGCCGGTCAGATCCTGTTCGAAGGACGCGATATCGTGCAACTGGGCGAGTCCGATCTCGCAGCCTTCCGGCGCACCCGCATCGGCATGGTCTTCCAGCAATTCAACCTGATCCCCTCGCTCGACGTCGCCGCCAATCTTGCCTTCCAGGCGCGGCTGGCGGGCCGACACGATCCTGACTGGTGCAGTGCGCTGGCCGAGCGGCTCGGGCTGTCGGGACTGCTCGGCCGCTACCCCGAGCAACTGTCGGGTGGCCAGCAGCAGCGCGTGGCGATCGGGCGCGCGCTGGCGGCAAGGCCGAAGCTGATCCTCGCGGACGAACCGACCGGCAATCTCGACGAGGCCACAGGCGATGCCGTTCTCGATCTCATGCTGGCCCTTCAGGCCGAAACCGGCGCCGCGTTGCTGATGGTCACACACTCGCTGCGGCTGGCGGCGCGGCTCGGAAGCCGGGTGCATCTCAGCGCCGGTCGGCTTGCCTGATGCTGTGGCAGGCCTTCACAGCACTGCTCTCGCACTGGCGGCGGCACCGGCTGCAACTCGCCATGCTGCTGCTGGGGCTGGCGCTGGCAACGGCGCTGTGGTCGGCCGTGCAGGCTATCAACGCGCAGGCTCGCCTCAGCTATGCCAGGGCTGCCGCGGTCATCGGTCAGGACCGTCTGTCGGCTCTTGTGCGCGTTGATGGTGCCCCCATCGCGCAGGATACCTACATCCGCTTGCGCCAGGCGGGCTGGCTCGTCTCACCGGTGATCGAAGGCGAGCTTCGCTTCGGATCCGGGCGTCTGCGCCTGATCGGCATCGAGCCGCTGACGCTGCCGCCCCAGGCCGCACAGGTTGATGTCAGCGCGGATGATATCGGCCTTGCCGCCTTCATCACTCCGCCCGGGCTTCTCGTCGTGGCGCCCGAAACGGCGGCGCGTCTGGCGGGCGAGGCCACGCCGCCGCTCCGCCTCAGCGAGGCCCTGCCGCCCGGCGTGGCGCTGTCCGATATCGGCATTGCCCAGCGCCTGCTGGCGCAGCCAGGCCGGATCTCGAGGCTCATTCTCGCGCCCGTGCAACTCTCGGGTTTGCCGCCCCTCGCCACCATTGCGCCCGAACTTGTCATGCGCGCGCCTGCCACCGAGAGCGATCTCTCGCGCCTCACCGACAGCTTCCACCTCAACCTCACGGCTTTCGGCTTCCTCGCCTTTGCGGTTGGCCTGTTCATCGTTCATGCGGCGATTGGCCTGGCTTTCGAGCAGCGCCGCCCGGTGCTGCGCACGCTGCGTGCCCTTGGTCTGCCGCTGCGCGCCCTCGTGGCACTCAGCATCACCGAACTGCTTGTGCTCTCCCTGCTGGCGGGCGTGCTGGGCGTGGCGCTGGGCTATGGCGTTGCGGCTGTGCTCCTTCCGGATGTGGCGGCAAGCCTCAGGGGGCTCTACGGTGCCGAGGTCGACGGGCAATTGTCGCTTCAGCCCTCGGTCTGGGCGCTTGGACTTGCCCTCGCCGTCGCAGGCACGCTCGCGTCTGCCGCCTCGCGGCTGTGGCGCATCGCTACCCTGCCGCTCCTGGCGCCCGCTCAACCGCGCGCCTGGAGCCGCATGTCGGCCCAGGCCCTCGTGCTTCAGGCTGCGGCGGGAACGGGCCTGCTGGCAATCTCGGCGCTCGCCGTCATCATCGGACACGGCCTGGTCGCCGGTTTCGTCTCGCTTGGCGCCATGCTGCTCGGCGCGGCGCTGCTGCTGCCTCTGGTCCTGTCGCTGGTGCTCGCCCTTGCGGGCCGGATGGGCAGGGGAGTCGTCACGCAATGGTTCTGGGCGGATACACGCCAGCAACTGCCTGGCCTGTCGCTGGCGCTGATGGCCCTGCTTCTGGCGCTTGCGGCCAATGCGGGTGTTGGTGCCATGGTCGGAAGCTTCCGGCTTACCTTCGTCGGCTGGCTTGACCAGCGGCTGGCCTCTGAACTCTATGTCACTGCCCGATCCGACGAGGAGTCTGACCTCATGCGCAGCTGGCTCGCCGCGCGCAGCGATGCAGTGCTGCCGATCTGGAGTGCGGAAGAAAAGATTCTTGGCGAGCCGGTGCAGGTCTATGGCCTCCGCGATCATGTCACCTATCGCGAGAACTGGCCGCTGCTCGCTGCTGCCCCCGATGTCTGGGACAGGCTCGAGGCAGGCACGGGCATTCTCGTCAATGAGCAGATGGCGCGGCGGAAGCATCTGAGGCTGGGCGACGAGCTCACGCTGTCCGGAGGACGCAGCCAGACAATTGTCGGCATCTACTCCGACTATGGCAACCCCAAGGCCCAGGCGATGATCGGCATTGATCTGCTGCTGGCGTTGCATCCCGATGTGAACCGTCAGCGCTTTGCCGTTCGCATCGCTCCGGACCGGGCCGCTGGGCTTGCGGCGCAGTTGCGCGATGCCTTCGCGCTTCCTGCGGACAACGTGATAGACCAGGCCAGCGTCAAGGCCTTTTCCCTGCGAATCTTCGAGCGCACATTCGCGGTCACCGCCGCCCTCAATGTGCTGACGCTGGGCGTTGCGGCACTGGCCATATTTGCCAGCCTTCTGACGCTTGCTGACATGCGATTGGCGCAGCTCGCGCCCGTCTGGGCCATGGGTCTCACCCTGCGGCGGCTTGCGCTGCTCGAGGTCCTGCGCAGTATGGCGCTTGCCAGCTTCACCATGCTGGCGGCCGTGCCGGTGGGCCTCGCCCTCGCGTGGCTGCTTCTGGCGGTTGTCAATGTCGAGGCCTTTGGCTGGCAGTTGCCCATGCATGTCTTCCCGCTGGACTGGCTGAGGCTGGGGTCGCTCAGCCTCATCAGCGCAGCACTCGCGGCCGCACTGCCGGCCCTGCAGCTGGTGCGGCGTCAGCCGTCGGCTCTCGTCATGGTCTTTGCCAATGAACGTTAGATGGGTCCTGCTGTTTCTGCTCGCCATAGCGGCGCCCGCGCTTGCCCAGGGCTTCGCGGGGCTCGGCACCTCGGCGGAGGGCTTTGCCATGCCGCAGAAGGCACATCCTCCGGTTTTCCCGGGCGATCATGGCGCTCATCCCGATTACCGCGTCGAGTGGTGGTATCTCACCGCCAATCTCACGGGTGAGGACGGCCGGGACTATGGCGCGCAATGGACGCTCTTCCGCTTTGCGCTCGCCCCGGGCACGGGCGAAAGCTGGCAGACGCCGCAGCTCTGGATGGGCCACGCCGCCGTCACCACGCCGGATCAGCATGTCTCGGCGGAACGGCTGGCGCGGGGCGGCATCGGGCAGGCCGGCGTGGTCCTGACACCCTTTTCGGCGAACATCGATTCATGGCGCATGGACAGCCGGGCCGGGCCGGACTCGGATCCCATGTCGGCGCTTGACGTCTCGGCCGCAGGCGCTGGTTTTGCCTATCGTCTGGGCCTCACCGCCACAGGGCCGCTCGTCCTCCACGGCGACAGGGGTTACTCCGTGAAGTCTGCGCAGGGCCAGGCCAGCTACTACTATTCCCAGCCCTTCTACGCGGTGAAGGGCACGCTCACGCTGGACGGACGTGACATCGCCGTGACCGGCCAAGCCTGGTTCGACCATGAATGGTCATCCCAGCCCCTCGGCGCGGATCAATCGGGATGGGACTGGTTCTCCTTCCATTTCGATACGGGCGAGAAACTGATGGGTTTTCGCCTCCGCGACGAGGGTGCGGGCTTCACCTCCGGAACCTGGATCGGCGCCGACGGACAGGTCGAACCGCTGCCGCCTGGTGCGCTAACCGCCGAGCCACTTGAGTGGGCCGAGGTCAGAGGCCGCACTGTGCCGATTCGCTGGAAGCTCTCGCTCCCCTTCAGGGGGCTCGATATCACCACCCGCGCCCTGAACGATGCCGCCTGGATGGATACCCAGGTCAGCTACTGGGAAGGGCCTGTCCGCATCGAGGGTTCGCATCCGGGTCGCGGCTATGTCGAGATGACGGGCTACTGACGTGGCTCCGCAAAAGCCGTTTCGACTTTGGGCCGACCTGCTCTAGTATCCGCAGGTTATGGACCGGAAGACGATGAGCGAACCGCCCGCCAGCACAGATCAAGGCAAGTCAGGCCCAGTTTCAGCCCGCATCCGCGCGCGGCTTGAAGAGGCCCGCAAGCGCTATCATGCCAATGACAACATCTCGGCCTTCATCGAGCCGGGCGAGCTGGAATCCCTGCTCGAGGAAGTCGCCGGCAAGATGCAGGGCGTCCTCGAAAGCCTGGTCATCGACGTGCACCATGATCACAACACGCAGGACACCGCCCGCCGCGTCGCCAAGATGTATCTGAACGAGGTGTTCCGCGGCCGCTATGTCGCACAGCCGCCGGTTACCGAGTTTCCCAACGCCGAATATCTGAACGAGCTGATGATCGTCGGCCCGATCACCGTGCGCAGCGCCTGCAGCCACCATTTCTGCCCGATCATGGGGCGGCTGTGGATCGGCCTTCTGCCCAACGAGCATTCCAATCTCATCGGCCTGTCCAAATATGCCCGGCTTGCCGAATGGATCATGTCGCGGCCGCAGATCCAGGAGGAGGCGATCGCCCAGGTGGCCGATCTCCTCATGAACAAGGTTGCGCCCGACGGCCTCGCCGTCGTCATGGAGGCGGATCACTTCTGCATGCACTGGCGCGGCGTCAAGGACAGCGGCGCCAAGATGATCAACAGCGTGATGCGCGGGGCCTTCCTCAAGAACTCCACGCTGCGCCGCGAATTCCTATCCCTTGTCAATCTGAAGGACTGAGTTTCACGCATGTTGGTCCGTTGTGTCTACGCCAGCCGCGCCGCCACCGATCTCTCGCCCGCCATGATCGAGGACATTCTGGAACGCTCGCGGGTCAACAACCCCGCACGGGGCATCACCGGCATCCTCTGCCACAGCGGTGACGTCTTCATCCAGGTTCTCGAAGGCGGCCGCGACGAGGTCTGCGAACTCTACAATTCCATCGTTCGCGACCAGCGCCACGCCAATGTGCGGCTCCTCGCCTTCGAGGAGATCCGTGAACGCAAGTTCTCGAACTGGACCATGGGGCATGTCGATCTCGCCCGCGTGAACCCCGGCCTTCTCCTCAAGTATCATGCGCGTGCGGTGCTCGATCCCTTCGTCATGTCGGGAATGGTCGTGACGGCACTGCTTGACGAACTGGTGGACACCGCGGCGGTTCACACGCGGCTGGGCTGAGGCTCAGAGCCGCTCCATCCACGACAGGCCCGGCGCCGTACCCGCCGCCGGGCGATACTCGCAGCCCACAAATCCCCGATAGCCGATCCGGTCGAGATGCCGGAACACCGCGAAATCGTCGAGTTCGCCGCTGCCCGGTTCGTGGCGTCCGGGCACGGAAGCCGTCTGCACATGACCGATCACCGGCAGCAGCGCCTCGAGGCTGCGCATCACGTCGCCATGCAGGATCTGCCGGTGATAGATGTCATACTGGAGCTTCAGGTTCGGCAGTCCGAGGCTCGCGATCAGCTCCGCCGCGAATTCGAAATCATTGAGGAAATAGCCCGGCATGTCGCGCCCGTTGAGCGGCTCGATCAGGATGTCGATGCCGAGCGGGGCAACAAGCGCGCAGGCATGGCGGATCGCCCCCACATAGGCCGCGCGCGCCTCATCGGACCCGCGCGCTGCCAGTCCGCTCATCAGATGCAGCCGCTTCACGCCGGTGGCCTGCGCATAGGGAAGAGCCGTCTCCAGCGCCGCGCGGAACTCCGCCGCGCGCCCGGGGATTGCGGCCAGCCCGCGCTCGCCTGCCTCCCAGTTGCCGGGCGGCAGGTTGAACAGCGCCAGCTCCAGCCGGCTGGCCTGCAGACGTTCGGCAATGGCGTCGGGCGCATGGGCATAGGGAAACAGGAATTCCACCGCCCGGAATCCATGGTCGGCAGCCGCGGCGAAGCGGTCCAGGAAGTCCCATTCGGTAAACATCATCGTCAGGTTGGCGGCGAAGCTTGGCATGGCAGTCCTCCATATGCCTCGCATTTCGGCCCAGGGGAAGGGCATGGCCGGGTTCCCTCAGACCGGCTCTTGTTCTATGAACCGGGTCCATGACCACGCCCTGCATCATCACGGTCGCGATCACCGGCTCCGTGCCCCGCAAGGAACATAACCCGGCGGTGCCCATCAGCATCGCCGAACAGGTGGAATCGACCCAGGCCGCCTTCGAGGCCGGGGCAGCACTCGCCCATGTGCATGTCCGCAGGGAGGACCAGACCCCCACCTCGGACCCCGAGCGGTTCGCCCGTCTGCTGGAAGGCCTGCGGCGTCACTGTCCGGGCATGATCGTGCAGTTTTCGACCGGCGGCCGGTCCGGCAAGGGCGCCGAGCGCGGCGGCATGCTGCATCTGGGCTGTGACATGGCCTCCCTGTCCACGGGCTCCTGCAACTTTCCCAGCATCATCTATGAGAACCCGCCGGAGCTGATTCGCGAACTGGCGCAGAAGATGCTCGCGTTCAGCGTCAAGCCCGAGATCGAGGTCTTCGATCTCTCCATGCTCTACCAGGCGCTGCGCCTCGCGGAGGAAGGGCTGCTGCGTCCGCCGCTGCATGTGCAGTTCGTCATGGGTATCAGGAACGCCATGCCCGCCATCCGCCAGGCCTTCGATTTCATGGTCGACGAGCTCACCCGCCTTGCCCCCGAGGCGACTTGGGTCGCCGCCGGCATCGGCCGCCATCAGCTGGAGGTGAACCGCTGGTGTCTTGAACGCGGCGGCCATTGCCGCACGGGGCTTGAGGACAACATCCGCTGGGATGAGTCCCGTCTTGCCGCGTCGAATGCCGAACTGGTCGGCCGCCTCGCCGGACTCTGCGCTCGCCATGGCCGTCACCCCGCAACCGCCGCCGAAGCCCGCGCCATTCTCGGCCTCGCACCCGTGTAACTGCGGTCCAAGCGCCGCAAGGAAGGAAACACCCATGCCCCGTTTCGAACGCAAGGCCCTGATGGAGAAGTTTCAGGACATGAAGCGCCGCCGCATTCCCATCGTGGGCGGCGGGGCGGGCACCGGCCTTTCCGCCAAATGCGAGGAGGAGGGCGGCATCGACCTCATCGTCATCTACAATTCCGGGCGTTACCGCATGGCGGGCCGTGGCTCGCTCTCCGGCATCCTCGCCTATGGCAACGCCAATGACATCGTGCTCGACATGGCGCGCGAAGTGCTGCCGGTGACGCGGCGTACGCCGGTGCTTGCAGGCGTCAATGGCACCGACCCCTTCTGCATCTTCGACAAGTTCCTCGACGATCTGAAGGCGCTGGGCTTTTCAGGCGTGCAGAACTTCCCCACCGTCGGCCTGATCGACGGCATCCTGCGCGCAAATCTCGAGGAGACCGGGATGTCCTATGGCCTCGAGGTCGACATGATCCGGCTGGCCCGGTCGAAGGACATGCTGACCACGCCCTATGTGTTCAACGCCGGCGAGGCCGAAGCCATGGCCCGGGCCGGAGCGGACATCATCGTCTGCCATCTGGGCCTCACCACCGGCGGCAGCATCGGCTCGAAGACCGCGCTGAAGCTCGCCGACTGCCCGGCACTCGTGGATGAATGGGCCGAGGCCGCCCTGAGTGTCAACAGGGATGCGATCATCATCGTTCATGGCGGGCCCGTCTCGATGCCTGATGATGCCCAGTTCATTCTCCGCAACACGCGCAACTGCCACGGCTTCTATGGCGCCTCCTCCATGGAGCGCCTGCCGACCGAGGTCGCGCTGGTCGAGCAGACCCGCGCCTTCAAGTCCATCTCCTTCAGCTGACCAGCTTCCGCAACCAGCTCATGTTGGGGTAGGCGATCGGCTCCTTGGCGCGGAACAGGAATCGCGAGAAGATCTCGCCATAGCCCTTCATCAGATAGCCGTTGTTGCGCGCGATCAGCGCCTCGCGCTCCGCACGATAGAAAGCCGGAAGCTTGTACCACGCGAGAGCTGGCCGCGCGTGGTGTGCGACATGCAGGTTGTTGTTGAGGAACAGCAGCGACCAGACGGGCGAGGCCTCGACGATGATCGTCCGGTGCTCCACCTTCTCGGCCGCCTGGTGTTCGCAGAACGAGCGTACCAGGGCGAGTGAGATGCCCGGATAGGCGATGAGCAGGTAGTACTGCCAGAACGGCATGCCGACGACAAAAACCACATACCACACCGTCACTGCCCCGGCGGGCACGAACCACGCCCACGCCTTGAGGGTCTCGCGGTTGCCCTGCGCGATGTCGCGGAACTCGGATGACCAGAACCGCACGATGCTGATTGCCGGGCCGATCAGCATCCGGCCGCCGAGTGTCTGGTTGATGTCGAACAGTACGCGTCTGATCCCGGTCACTCCGGCCCAATGCTCGGGCAGCAGGTAGTAGGACTCGGGGTCGAGCCGCGGGTCCGTCAGGTCGGCGTCATTGTGGTGCGTCAGGTGGGTGGCCTTGTAGCGCAGATAGGGCAGCCACAGCGTGGGCGTCACGAAAACCAGGGCCTCGTTGAGAAGCCGGTTGCCCGTTGGGTGGCCATGCAGCACTTCATGCTGGAGTGAGGAGTGGAGTGCGGCACAATAGGCACCGACAGGCAGGATCACCCACCACGGCAGGGCGGCATGGAACCACACCAGTCCGGCCAGCACGGCATAGACGGCGGCGATGAGCGCCACCGTCGGCCATTCGATCTCGCGCGGTCGTCTGTCAGCCATGTGCCGGACCTGCTTCCATGCTGCTTTGTAGCATGTCCTGCGGTCGCTGTTGAAGCCTGGGGCCGCCTCAGCCCAGCCTTGATTCCCGGGCTCCATTGGTGCAATCGGGGGTCTGTCCAAGCCCTGTCCCGAGGTCATCATGCCCCAATACCGCTCCCGCACCACAACCCATGGCCGCAACATGGCGGGCGCCCGCGGACTGTGGCGCGCCACCGGCATGAAGGACGAGGATTTCGGCAAGCCGATCATCGCAATCGCCAACTCCTTCACGCAATTCGTGCCGGGCCATGTCCACCTCAAGGATCTGGGCCAGCTCGTCGCGCGCGAGGTCGAGAAGGCAGGTGGCGTCGCCAAGGAATTCAACACCATCGCGGTGGACGACGGCATCGCCATGGGCCATGACGGCATGCTCTATTCGCTGCCCTCGCGCGAGATCATCGCGGACTCGGTCGAATACATGGTCAACGCCCATTGTGCCGACGCCATGGTCTGCATCTCGAACTGCGACAAGATCACCCCCGGAATGCTGATGGCGGCGCTCCGTCTCAACATTCCCTGCGTCTTCGTCTCCGGCGGTCCGATGGAAGCCGGCAAGGTCGTACTCTCCGGCGTCACCCGCGCACTCGATCTCGTTGACGCCATGGTCGCCGCCGCCGACGACAAATATTCCGATGCCGAGGTTCAGGCCATCGAGCGTTCGGCCTGCCCCACCTGCGGCTCGTGCTCTGGCATGTTCACGGCCAATTCCATGAACTGTCTCACCGAGGCGCTCGGCCTGTCGCTTCCGGGCAACGGCTCGGTGCTCGCCACCCATGCCGATCGCAAGCGACTCTTCGTCGAGGCGGGTCATCTCGTGGTCGATCTGGCGCGACGCTATTACGAGCAGGATGACGAGACCGCCCTGCCACGCAGCATTGCGGGCTTCGGTGCCTTCGAGAACGCCATGACGCTCGACATCGCCATGGGCGGCTCCACCAACACGGTGCTCCATATTCTTGCCGCTGCCCATGAGGCCGGCCTCAACTTCACCATGAAGGACATCGACCGCCTGTCGCGCCGCGTCCCCGTGCTCTCCAAGGTGGCTCCGGCCAAGTCGGATGTGCACATGGAGGATGTGCACCGCGCCGGCGGCATCATGGCCATTCTCGGTGAACTGGACCGTGGCGGTCTCATCAACCGCGACCTGCCCACCATCCACGCCCGCACGCTGGGCGAGGCGCTGGACCGCTGGGATATTGGCCGCACCAATTCCGAGGCCGTGCGCGAATTCTTCCGCGCCGCGCCGGGCGGCGTGCCGACCCAGGTGGCCTTCAGCCAGGCAAGCCGCTGGGATGACCTCGACCTTGACCGCAAGACCGGCGTCATCCGCGATGTCGAGAACCCCTTCTCGAAGGATGGCGGCCTCGCCGTTCTCTATGGCAACATCGCCGAGGACGGCTGCATCGTGAAGACGGCGGGTGTTGATGACTCCATTCTCAAGTTCACCGGCAAGGCGAAGGTCTTCGAGAGCCAGGATTCTGCCGTCCACGGAATATTGAACCGTGGCGTCGAGGCGGGCGATGTCGTCGTCATCCGGTATGAAGGTCCGCGCGGCGGGCCGGGCATGCAGGAAATGCTCTATCCGACGAGCTACCTGAAGTCGAAGGGACTGGGCAAGGCCTGCGCGCTCATCACCGATGGCCGCTTCTCGGGCGGCACCTCGGGGCTCTCCATCGGCCATGTCTCGCCGGAGGCTGCGGAAGGCGGTCTCATCGCGCTGGTCGAGGAGGGCGATACGATCGAGATCGACATTCCCAACCGCTCGATCCGTCTCGTGGTATCCGACGAGGTGATCGCGCGCCGCCGCGCCGCCATGCTGGCCCGCGGCAACAAGGCGTGGAAGCCCACCGAGCAGCGCAAGCGCAAGATCACCACGGCGCTCAAGGCCTATGCCGCGCTCACCACCTCCGCTGCCACCGGCGCGGTTCGGGTGGTGGACTGAGGCGCTGGCGATGTCACTGCCTGGAAAACTGCTCGAAGGCTATTCCAATTTCCGGTCCGGCCGCTACACCGCCGAGGCCGAGCGCTACCGCAGGCTCGGGGAGGGCGCGCAGAAGCCCCGCGTGATGATCATCGCCTGCTGCGATTCCCGTGCGGCGCCCGAGACCATATTCGACGCCGGGCCTGGCGAGATGTTCGTTGTGCGCAACGTCGCCAATCTGGTGCCGCCCTATACGCCGGATGGCGGCCACCACAGCACCTCGGCGGCGCTCGAGTTCGCCGTCATGTCCCTCAAGGTCGAGCACATCGTCGTCATGGGCCATGGCCGTTGCGGCGGCATCCGGGCGGCGGTGCTCGATTCATCTCCCCTCACGCACACCGACTTCATCGGCAGCTGGATGCGCGCCATCAAGGACGTGGCGCGCATCGTGCCGCGCGAGCAGGGCTGCGACGATGCCCTGCACGAGCGCCACATCGAACGCGCCTCGATCGAGCATTCACTGGCCAATCTCCGCACCTTCCCGTGGATCCGGATGAAGGAGAACCGGCGAGAGCTGTCGCTCCACGGTGTCTGGTTCGACATTTCGATGGGCGAGCTCCACGCCTATGACGAGGGCGAGGCGCTGTGGTCAGCTGTGGGAGGTGATGTGGCATGAGCTATGTGATTGGCGTCGATGGCGGAACCGAGTCGATCCGTGCATTCGTTTTTGATCTCGACGGCCGGCCGCTGGCCTCCGTCGCCACGCCCTACAAGACAGAGTTCCCGCAGCCCTCCTGGGCCGAGCAGAATCCGCAGGACTGGTGGTCCTGCATGGGTCAGTCCGTCAGGGGTGCTGTCGCCAGGGCCGGCGTGTCGCCGGCCGACATCATCGCGATGAGCGTCGATACCACCTGCTGCTCCGTGGTGGCGCTCGACGCGGCGGGTGAACCCCTGCGGCCCTGCATGATCTGGATGGATGTGCGCTCATCCGCCGAGGCTGACGAGATTGCCGCCACCCGGGATCCCTTTCTGCGCGTCAATGGGGGCGGGGCAGGACCCGTCTCGGCCGAATGGATGATCCCCAAGTCGCTTTGGATGATGCGTCATCAGCCCGAGATGTTCGCGCGCGCGGCGAAGGTCGGCGAGTATCAGGACTACATCAACTTCCGCCTCACGGGACGCTGGGTGGGGTCGCTCGGCAATGCCGCAATCCGCTGGCATTATCAGACCCAGCACGGTGGCGTGCCGCGTTCGCTGCTGGCGGCGGTGGGTCTCTCCGAGCTTGCGGACAAGTGGCCCGACCCCATTCTGGCGCCCGGAAAACCCATCGGGCCGCTGACCGCAGAGGCGGCGACGCATCTGGGCCTGAACCCCGGCATGCTCGTCGTGCAAGGTGGCTCTGACGCTTTCATCGGCGTGATCGGCCTTGGCGTCACCGAGCCCGGCGAGATGGCGCTCATCACCGGTTCCTCGCATCTTCACATCGGTGTTGCCGACCGCGTCGTCCACAAGCCCGGCGTCTGGGGCACCTACATGGATGGCGTCTATCCCGGAAAGCCCATCATCGAGGGCGGCCAGACGTCGACGGGTTCGGTGATTGCCTGGTTCAAGCGCCATTTCGCCGAGCAGACCAGCTGGGAAACGCTCAATGCCGGCGCCGCCGCCATTCCGCCGGGCGCGGAGGGGCTTCTGGTTCTCGATCATTTCCAGGGCAACCGCACGCCCTATACGGATGCCCTCTCGCGCGGCGCCATCACCGGCCTGACCCTGAAGCACACGCCTGCCCATGTCTTTCGCGGCATCATCGAGGGCATCTGCCTCGGCACGCGCCTCATCACCGACAGCTTCGGCGAGGCCTTTACCCCGAAGCGCATCGTGCTGGCGGGCGGGGCGTCCAATTCGCCGCTGTGGCTGCAGATCCATGCCGACACCATTGGCGCGCCCATCGAGCTGACGGAGGTTGCCGATGCTCCGGCGCTGGGCTGTGCCATCCTCGCTGCCCATGGCGCGGGCCGCTTCAAGACCATCGAGGAGGGCTGCCGGGCCATGGTGCGCTCGAAATCGGTGATCGAGCCCAACCTCGCCAACACCCGCTTCTACGAGAACGAGATGCTGCCGCGCTACGCGAAGCTCTACGCCGCGCTGAAGGGCGTCCGGGGATAGGACATATTCACGATGTCAATCAGCCGCCTCCGGAGAGGGTAAGGCCCTTATGACAGATCATAGGAATAAAGTCAAGAAGGAAAACAATCCTTCTAGAGCTTTTTCAGTCCGGCCTCGATCTCGGCGCGGCGTGCCTCGAGGAAGGGCGGAAGCGACAGGGTGGTGCCGAGCCTGTCCATCGGCTCGTCGGTTGCAAAGCCTGGTGCGTCGGTGGCCAGCTCGAACAGCACGCCGTTGGGCTCGCGGAAATAGAGGCTCTTGAACCAGAACCGGTCGACCGGTCCTGAATTTGGCACCCGCATGGTCTTCAGCCGTGCAGCCCAGGCGTCGTATTCGGCATACGGGATGTTGAAGGCCACGTGATGCACGCCGCCGGCCCCCTGCTGGGCGGGTGGCAGCCCGGGATCGACCGTGACATGCAGTTCGCCCACCGCGCCGGCCTGTTCCATGCGATAGACAAGCGTGTCCCCGAACCGTCCGGCCGCGGTCATGTTCATCAGCTTCGTGAGAACGATGTCGGTGGGACCCGGGTCGGCGACGCTCATGGTGATCGGACCCAGCCCCCGGATCTGGTGTTCGGCGGGCACCGGGCTCTGGTCCCAGGGATGGGCTGCGCCGCTGCCGTCGGCGACCAGTGCCAGCCGCTGGCCTTCAGGGTCCTCGAACGCCAGTGTCGGGCGTCCGGCTTCCTCGATGATCTTCTCATGCCTGACGCCGAGATCCGCGAACCGCGTCCGCCACCATGCAAGAGCAGCTTCGCCCGCAACGCGCAGGCCCGTCCGCGTCACCGAATGGCTACCGCGCCGCTCACGTCCGACAGGCCAGTCGAAGAAGGTGATGTCGGTGCCGGGGGAGCCCGCGCCGTCGGCGTAGAACAGGTGGTAGGCCGAGGTGTCGTCCTGGTTCACCGTCTTCTTGACGAGGCGGAGACCGAGCGCCTGTGTGTAGAATTTGTGGTTGCCCGGCGCGTCGGCGGTCACGGCGGTCAGGTGATGAAAGCCTTTGAGATACATGGTGTTTCCCGGTTCAGCCGCCCTGGATGCGCGGCAGGAGATAGATTTCGGCGCCGTCGGGAAGCATGGTTTCCCAGCTGTCGCGATAGATGCGCCCGTCAATGGACACCGCCACGCCGCGCGCAAGGTGCGGCGTCATGCCGGGATATGCATCCTCGAGCTTGCGGAAGAGCTCGCGGATGGTCTTTGCCTCAACCTGAACGACGGACGCTCCGCCCGCTGCCGGACGGAGCGCCCCCCAGAGGTGAATGTCGGCCAAATCAGGCCTTCTTGGTCTTCTTCGCAGCTTCGAGCGCCTTGAGCACGCGCGGCGGCGACATCGGCACATGGGTCATGCGCACGCCGAAGGCGTTCGAAACGGCGTTGGCGATGGCGGCGATCGGCGGCACGATCGAGGTTTCACCCACGCCGCGCACGCCATAGGGGTGGTTGGGGTTGGGGATCTCGAGGATCTGCGTGTCGATCATCGGAAGGTCAGAGCACACCGGAATGCGGTAGTCGAGGAAGCCCGGGTTCTGGAGCCGCCCGTCCTTGCCGTAGATGTACTCTTCGTTCAGCGCCCAGCCGATGCCCTGCGCGGCGCCACCCTGATACTGGCCCTCGACATAGGTCGGATGGACCGCCTTGCCGGCATCCTGGATGACGGTGTAGCGCACCACGCGGGAGCGGCCGGTTTCGGGATCAACCTCGACGTCACAGATGTGCGTCGCAAACGACACGCCTGCGCCATCCGCCACGATCTCGGCATGGCCCGCCACCGGGCCGCCGGTGTTGCCGGCCGCCGCGGCGATCTCCTTGAGGGAGAGCGGCGCGAGGTTGCCGTACTTCGAGCCCACGGCCTTGGCGTGGCCGTTCTCCCAGGCCACGTCGGACACGGGGATTTCCCACATCTTGGCGGCGCGTTCCTTCAGCACCTCGATGGTGTTGCGGGCGGCGAAGATGCCCGCCATCGACGAGGAGAAGGTGCCGCGGCTGCCATCGGTCATGTCATTGTGACCGAGCGCGCCGGTGTCGGCGACGGTGCACTTCACCTGATCATAGGGAATGCCCAGTTCCTCCGCCACGCAGAGCGCGAGGGAGGCGCGCGAGCCACCGACGTCGACGGTGCCGACGGTGAGCGTCACGGTGCCGTCGGGCCCCACATTCACGTCGGTGCAGGTCTGGCCTCCGAAGTTGAACCAGAAGCCGCAGGCATAGCCGCGTCCCTGGTTCTTGCCGAGCGGCGCCTTCATGTGCGGATGCTTGCGCGCCGCCTCCAGCGTCGGGCCGATGCCGATGGGTCCGTAGACCGGGCCATAGGACGACCTGGTGCCCTGCTTGGCGGCATTCTGGATGCGCACCTCGAGCGGATCCTTGCCGATCCTCTTGGCGAGTTCGTCGATGACGCTCTCGACCGCAAAGGCCGCCATCGGTGCCGACGGGGCGCGATAGGCGGCTGATTTCGGGCGGTTGACCAGCACTTCATAGCCGCGGGTCTTGACGTTCTTGAGGTCGTAGCAGGCAAAAGACGTCATCGCCCCGAGCTCGCCCCACATCGAGAGATAGGGACCCGAGGCATAGCGGAGTTCCGCCTTGCCGGCGGTGATGGTGCCATCCTTCCTGATGCCGATCTTGACGTCGATCGAGGTGGCGCTGGTCGGGCCGGACGCGCGGAACACCTCCTCGCGTGTCATGACGATCTTGACCGGGCGGTTGGCCTTGCGCGACAGCGCGAGCGCCACCGGTTCCATCCACACATGCGTCTTGCCGCCGAAGCCGCCGCCGATCTCGGAGGAGGTGACGCGCAGCTTCGAGACATCCATGCCCAGCAGCATGGCGCAATGGTTGCGGTAGACGAAATGGCCCTGGGTGCAGACCCAGAGCTCGCCCGTGCCATCCGGGCTGACGCTCGCCACGCAGGCATGCGGCTCGATGTAGCCCTGATGGGTCTGCTCAGTCTTGAAGTTCCGCTCGATGACAATGTCAGCCTCGGCAAAACCCTTTTCGACGTCGCCATGGCCGAACTCGGTGATCTTGGCCACGTTGGAGGGGTTCTTGGGCTTGCTCTCGCCGCCCTCGGTGAAGCATTTCTCGTGCAGGAGCGGCGCCTTGGGCTTCACGGCCTCATCGACGTCGGTGACATGCGGAAGCACCTGGTAATCGACCTTGATGAGCTTCAGCGCCTGCTTGGCGGTCGCCATGTCCACGGCTGCGACGGCGGCCACGGCGTGACCGTCGTAGAAGACCTTGGTGCGGGCCATGCAATTGTCGAGGATGTCGAACATGCCCTGGTCGCCATTGGTCAGATCCGGAAGATCCGCCGCCGTCAGAACGGCCTTGACCCCGGCGAGCTTCTCGGCCTTCGAGATGTCGATCCGCTTGATCTTGGCATGAGCGTGGGGCGAGCGCAGGATCAACCCCACGAGATGCCCCGGCATGTTGTGGTCGGCGCCATATTTGGCGCGGCCGGTGACCTTGTCGATGCCGTCGGGGCGCAACGGCCTTGTTCCGACGGACTTGAAGGACTTGGCGTGATAGGAGGCGTCAAGCGGCATGGGTCAGGCTCCTCTCATAACTTTGGCGGCGTCCTGGACGGCGCGCACGATCTTGTCATAGCCGGTGCAGCGGCAGAGATTGCCAGCCAGACCGAAACGGATTTCTTCCTCGGACGGGTCCGGGTTCTTTTCCAGAAGGGCCTTGGCGGCCATCAGGAAGCCCGGGGTGCACACGCCGCACTGCAGCGCCGCGTGCTCGATGAACTTGGTCTGGAGCGGATGCAACTCGGCACCATGCGCCATTCCCTCGACGGTTTCGACCTTGCGGCCTTCCGCCTCGATGCCGAGCACCAGGCAGGAGCAGACGAGCCGGCCGTCGAGGATGACGCTGCACGACCCGCAGTCACCGGTACCGCAGCCTTCCTTGACGCCGGTCAGCGCCAGGCGGTTGCGAAGCACGTCGAGAAGCGTCTCGTTCGGCTCGCAGGCGAACTCGGCGTGATCGCCGTTGACGGTGGTGGAAACGAGAACGGCCATTATCACTTACCTCCTGCGCGCTGATAGGCGATCTTCGCGGCGCGCTGTGCCAGCACGGCGGCAACCTTGGTGCGGAACTCGATCGTTCCGCGCTTGTCATCGATGGGGCGGCAGGCGGCGGATGCTGCCGCGCCCAGCTTGTCGAGCGCCGCCGCGTCGAGCTTGGTGCCGATGATGGCCCTGGCGGCCGCGGCGACCAGCAGAACGGTGGGAGCCACGGCGCCCAGCGACACGCGGGCGTCGGTGATGACGCCCTTGGCGTCGAGGCTGAGGTTCACGGCGGCGCTGACCACCGCGATGTCCATTTCGGAGCGCGGGATGAAGCGCAGATAGGCATCGCCCGAGCGAGGCTTGCGTGCCGGAAGCACCAGCGACTCGACCAGTTCGCCCTTCTTGAGCGAGGTCTTGCCGGGACCGATCGGCACCTGCTCGACCGGCACGGCGCGCTTGCCCTTGGGACCCTGGATCACGGCCTTGGCGCCGGCCGCCACAAGGGCTGGAACGCTGTCGGCGGCAGGCGAGGCATTGCACAGATTGCCCGACATGGTGCAGCGGCCCTGCACCTGCTTGGACCCGATCAGGTTGGCAGCCTCGACGACGCCCGGCCAGGCCTTGAGGAGCGCCTTGTTCTCGCCCAGTTCGGCGCAGGGCACGGCCGCGCCGATGGTGAAGCCGGAGGCCGTCTTCTTCACTTCGCGCATCGCCTTGATGCGCTTGATGTCGACGACGAGATCGGGCTCGATGAAGCCGCCCTTCATGCGCACGAGAAGGTCCGAGCCCCCCGCGAGCACATAGGCGCTGCCCTTTGCCTTGGCGAGCAGACTGACTGCTGCCTTGGTGGTTTCTGGTGCTGCGTATTGCATGTGTCTCACCTGGTTGGATTGTCGAGGCGCATTGTGGTCCGGCATGGGGTCAAGGTCAACCGCCGCGAAGGGTTTTCCGCCCTGCCGTTGACGGGTGAACGGCGGCGGTGGATTGTCGCGGGGGTTAGGGGTGGATCTGGAACGGGGCAGGCGGGCCATGGTGGCGGACGAGACGGGGAGCGGCGCGGCGGCGGCCGAGGCAAGGGTCCGGGCCTTGCGGTTGTGGCAGGGAGCCGTCCGCATCGAGCCCCTGAAGGGCGGCGTCAGCAATGCCAGCTTCCGGGTCACCGATTCGCGGGGCAGCTATGTGGCGCGCGTGGGGGGTGACTACTCCTTCCACCAGGTGTCCCGCGCCCGGGAGGCGGTTGCCTCGCGCGCCGCCTTCGAGGCCGGGCTCTCGCCGGAACTCGTCCATGCGGGCGATGGCGTCATGGTGCTGCGCCACATCGAGGCCCGCACCTATGCCGAGGCGGATGTGCGCGCCAATGCAGGGGCTTGCGTGGACATCCTGCGCCGCTGCCATCACGACATGGGGCGTCGAATCGACGGACAGGGGGCCATCTTCTGGGTGTTCCAGATCCTGCGCGACTATGCCCGCACCCTCGATCGCCACGCGCACCGCAACGCCGCGGAGATTGCCGGCTGGATGCCCGCCGTCGACGCCCTGGAGGCGGCGCAGATCCCCCTCCCAATCGTTTTCGGGCACCATGACATCCTGCCCACCAATTTCATGGACGACGGCCGCCGGTTGTGGCTCATCGACTGGGAATATGGCGCCTTCGGAACCGCCATGTTCGACCTGGCCTCGATTGCGGCCAACAATTCCTTCGATGACGCGGGCGAGCGTCTCATTCTGGAAACCTATCTCGACAGGACGCCCACCGCAGCGGAGTGGCGGGCCTTTCACGCCATGAAGGCCGCGAGCGCACTGCGCGAGGCGGTGTGGGGCATGATCTCGGAACTCTTCCTGGCGGCACCCGGCGTCGATTATGTGGCCTATGCCCAGGAATACATGGGGCGTTTCGAGAACGTGCATCGCGCCTACCGCGAAACCTATGGAGACTGAGCCCATGACCCGCGAGGATTGTGAGGCGCTCGACCGCGCGGATCCGCTGGCCCGCAAGCGCGACGCCTTCGTCATCCCCGAGGGGCTGGTCTATCTTGACGGCAACTCCCTCGGCATGATGCCCCGCCACGTGCCTGAGCGGCTTGCCGAGGTGGCCGAGCGGCAATGGGGCCGCGACCTGGTCTCGTCCTGGAACCTGCATGGCTGGGTTGACATGCCACGCCGGGTGGGCGATCGCCTTGCGCGCCTCATCGGCGCGCCGAGTGGCAGCGTGATCGCGGGCGACACGATTTCCGTCAACCTGTTCAAGCTGCTGGGCGCGGCCGCGAAGATCAGTCCGGGGCGCCGTGTGATCCTGTCGGACAGCGGCAACTTCCCCTCCGACCTCTATGTGGCGCAGGGGTTCCGCGACCTCCTCGACGATGGCTATGTCCTCAAGGTCGTGGCGCCCGAAGAGGTTGCCGACGCGATAGACGAGACCGTACTGGTGAGCCTGCTCACCGAAGTCGACTATCGGACTGCGCGCCGTCACGACATGGCGGCGGTGACGGCGGTGGCCCATGCGAAAGGCGCGCTCACCATGTGGGACCTTGCCCATTCCGCAGGCGCGATACCGGTCGACCTCGCGGGCGCGGGCGCCGATTTCGCGGTCGGGTGCAGCTATAAATATCTCAATGGAGGACCGGGTGCCCCGGCATTCCTCTATGTCCGGCCCGATCTGCAGAACCAGGTGCAGCCGCCGCTCGCGGGATGGTTCGGGCATGAGAGCCCCTTTGCCTTTGATCTCACCTACCGCCCGGCACCGGGGATCATCCGCAACCAGTGCGGCACGCAACCCATTCTCGCGCTTGCCGCGCTCGATGCGGCCCTGGATGTGTGGGACGACGTTGATCTGGAGACCCTGCGCGCCAAGTCCGTGGCGCTGTGCGGGACCTTCATCGACCTCGTGGAGCAGCGCTGCGGCAGGTTCGGCGTGAGCCTTGCGGGCCCGCGCGAGATGGCGCGGCGCGGCTCGCATGTTTCGCTCCATCATCCCGAGGGCTACGCCGTGATGCAGGCGCTGATCGCCTCGGGCGTGGTGGGCGATTTCCGTGCGCCCGACATGATGCGCTTCGGGTTCACGCCCCTCTACACACGCTTCACCGATGTGTGGGACGCGGTTGAGGCGCTGACCCGCATTCTGGACACGCGTCGCTGGGACCAGCCGCAGTTCCGCAACAGGAAGGCCGTCACATGATCATCGATATCTCGCAGCCCCTGGCACCGGGCATGGCGGTGTTCCCCGGCGATGCAGCCTATGCCGAAGACTGGACCTTCCGCATCGGCCCCAAATGCCCGGTGAATGTCGGGCGGGTGTCCCTCTCGGTCCATTGTGGCACCCATGCCGATGCGCCGCTGCACTATGATCCGGACGGGGCCTCTCCCGCCGCGTTGCCGCTTGCGCCCTATCTCGGCCCCTGCCGGGTGATCGATGCGCGGGGACCGGGTCCGCTGTGTCAGCCGGAGGAGATCGTGTCCGCGCTGGAGGGGGCGCCGCCGCGCATCCTGCTGCGGCTGCTGGCCGCGGACACGCCGGGCAGATGGCCCGCCGGATTTCGCGCGCTTTCTCCCGCAACGATCACACTGCTGGCGGCGCGCGGCGTGATGCTGGTGGGGATTGATGCGCCCTCGGTCGATCCCGAGACGTCGAAGGCGCTCGAGTCCCATCAGGCCTGCCGCCGTGCCGACATGCGCATTCTCGAGAATCTCATGCTCGGGCATGTGGAGCCGGGTGATTACGAGCTGATTGCCCTGCCGCTCAAATTCGCCAATCTCGATGCCGCGCCGGTGCGCGCCGTGCTGCGGCGTTGAATTGAAGCGCTGTCCGCCCGCGCGGGCGCTGCATCAGCCGTCGTAGCCGTAGTCGCGCCGCGCCGCGCCGGTCGTCACCACCCCGGCCGCGATGTCCTGTTCCAGCAGCGTTCTGTCGCGCTTGTCGGGTGGGCCGAAGCCGCCGCCGCCGGGAAGTTCCAGCACCAGGCTGTCGCCCGGCGCGATGATGTGGATGCCCTTGTCGGGAAGGCTCGCGCCCGAGCCCTTTCGCGCCGCACCCGTGCAGCCGGCAAGGCCGCCTTCGCGGCCCTGTGCGGGATTGTGGATGCGGTCGAAGGTGGCTGCCGAAATGGCGAAGGGGGCCGCCTCGCGGTTGGCGATCTCGATGACCTGCGAAAGCCCGCCGCGCCACCGGCCTGCGCCGCCCGAATCCGCCAGATAATGCTTGCGCCTGAAATAGAGCGGGCACTGGGTCTCGGTGACTTCGATCGGGATCGTGCCCACGCCCGAGGGGAAGGCGGTGGTGGCCAGACCATCCTTGCCGGGGCGGCCGCCGATGCCGCCGAGCCCCATGTTGATGACCGCGAAGGGCTTGGCTTTCGCGGTCTCCGCCGGCGGAACCCGTCCGTGGGCTGAATAAAGGGACAGGATCCAGATGGGTCCGGCGCTCTCTGCCTGAACGGTTCCCGGCAGCGCCTGGGCAAGGCAGCCGAACACGCTGTCGGCCAGCATCTGGCCGATGACATGGCGGGCCGTCACGGGCGAGGGCCGGATGGGATCGACGATGGTGCCGGGTTCGGTGACGAGATCAAAGCAGGAGAGCGAGCCGATGTTGTTGGGCACATGCGGCGCGATCACCGCCTTGAGACCGAACACCGCATAGGCGTGGGTGTAGGTGCGGGGGCTGTTGATGCCGAACAGCGAGGCGGGCGACGAGCCGGAGAAATCCACCGTCACCTTGTCCTTCCGGATGGTGAGCCTGGACTTGAGCGTGAGTTCGCGCTCATAGCCGTCGAGCGGCATTTCGTAGGACCATTCACCCTCGGGGAGCGCCCTGATTGCGGCGCGCGCGCCTGCCTCCGACTGTTTCAGGATATGGGCCGCGAGCCTGTCCAGCGAGGCGAGCCGGAACTCCTTCATCATCTCGACGAGGCGGCGTGCACCCGTGTCGTTGGCGCTGATCAGGGAGAGGATGTCGCCCTTCACTTCCACGGGGCTTCTCGAATTGGCGAGGATCACCGAGAGGAGCTCTTCGTTCAGCCTGCCCTGCTTGCGGATCATCAGGTGCGGGATGAGGGTTCCTTCCTCGAAGGACGAGTTGGCCTTGGCCGTCATGCCCACGCCGCCCACGTCGATGACGTGGCAGGTGGAGGCGAAGAAGGCGACCAGCCTCCGCCCCAGGAAAACCGGGGTCATCATCACATAGTCGAACAGGTGCCCGGTGCCGAGCCAGGGATCGTTGGTGATGAAGACATCGCCCGGCTTCATGGTGGATTGCGGAAAGCGCTTGAAGAAATGCGCGACCGCGGTGGCCATGGTGTTGACGTGCCCCGGCGTGCCGGTCATCGCCTGGGCGATCATGTTGCCCTTCGTGTCATACACGCCGGCCGAGAGATCGCCTGCTTCGCGGGTGATGGTGCCGAAGGCGGTGCGCAAAAGCGACTGCGCCTGTTCCTCGACGACCGCGATCAGACGGTTCCACATGACCTGCGTGCGGATGGCGTCGAGGGCCTGCCGGCTCATGACTTGCGCTCCAGAACGATGTAGCCCAGCGAATTGACCGACGCGCGGAAATTGGCGCCGACGATGGTGGAGGTCTCGTCCTCGGCGATGATGGCGGGACCCTTGATGGCGCTGCCCGGCTTCATGTCGAAGCGCCAGTAGACCGGGACCTCGAGCCGGCGGCCGAGGGCCGGATCATAGACGAGGCGGCGGCTGCGCGGCCTGGGGGCGGCCTGCCGGGCCGCGCGCGCCGCACGCTTCGGCTTCGACGCCGGGGCAGAGACGGTGACGGACCAGGTGATGGCCTCGGCCTCCTGGTTCGGGATGCGCAGGCCATAGACCTGCTCGTAGAGACGCTCGAACTCGGCCTTGAGCCGCGCGCCATCGGCTGCCGCGAGCTTGCGCAGCGGCACGCTCACCCGGATCTCGTGGCCCTGGCCGGTGTAGCGGCAATCGGCGATGATCTGGATCCGAGGCTTCACCCGGCCGAGCGCCGGGGCGACGACGGCGCGCGCATCGGCGGTCATCGCGGCCAGCAGCGTGTTGACGCGGGTGGCATCGAAGCGTTCGAGGGCGACGACGGCGCTCCGGGTGATCTCATAGGCGACAGGCGCCCGCAGGAAGCCTATGGCCGAGCCCACACCCGCACCCCTCGGCACGATGATGGTCGAGACGCCGATCTTCTCGGCCAGCCGGCAGGCATGCAGCGGGGCGCCGCCGCCGAATGCGATCATGGTGCAGGCGGCGATGTCGTGTCCGCGTTCGATGGCATGAACGCGCGCGGCGTTCGCCATGTTCTCCTCGACGATCTCGGTGACGCCGGCGGCGGGCCAGAAGTCACGCAGGCCAAGAGGCTCGCCGATGGTTTTCCTGAGCGCGGCGCGGGCGGCGGCCTCGTCGAGCGCAATCTTGCCGCCGGCGAAATAGGCGGGGTCGATCTTGCCCAGTGCCAGATTGGCGTCGGTGACGGCGGGTTCGACGCCGCCGCGGCCATAGCAGACGGGCCCCGGCATTGACCCGGCGCTGTCCGGCCCCACGGTTATGCGCCTGAGCTTGTCGACGCGCGCGATCGAGCCGCCGCCCGCTCCGATCTCCACCATTTCGATGACCGGAATGCGCACCGGAATCCCGGAGCCCTTCATGTCGCGGTAGGCGCGTGCGATCTCGAACTTGCGGGCGCGCTCAGGTTCGCCATCGTTGAGCAGGCAGATCTTGGCCGTCGTGCCGCCCATGTCGAAGGAGAGCACATGGGCAAGCGCGCATTCCGCCGCGATCTGGGAGGCCAGGATGGCGCCGCCCGCCGGACCGGACTCGACGAGCCGGATCGGAAAGCGCGCCGCCGTCTCGAGCGTGGTGAGCCCGCCGCCCGACATCATCAGGAACAGGGGCGCGGTGAGCTTCATCGCCTTGAGCCGGTCGCGCAGGCGATAGAGATAGCTCGCCATGAGGGGTCGCACATAGGCATTGGCGATGGTGGTGGAGAAGCGCTCGTATTCGCGGATCTCGGGCGCCACCTCGCTCGAGATGCACACCGTCACGTCCTTTGGCAGATGGCGCAGAAGCAGTTCGCGCACCCGCGTCTCGTGACGGTCATGGGCATAGGCATGGAGGAAGCCCACGGCGACCGCCGTCGCTCCGGAGGCGACGATGTTCAGCGCCAGGGGCTCGACCGCGCGTTCATCGAGCGGCGTGAGGATGTCGCCATCGGCCGACAGGCGTTCGCTGAGCTCGAAGCGCAGCCTACGCGGCACCAGCGGCGCCGGGCGATCGATCATCAGGTCGTAATGGTCGAAGCGCTTCTCGTAGCCCTGCTCGATGATGTCGCGGAAGCCCGCGGTGGTGATGAAGGCGGTCCTCGCCCCCTTGCGCTCGATCAGCGCATTGGTGGCCAGCGTGGTGCCGTGGATGAACACGGCAATGTCCTCGGGCCTCAGTCCGGACTCTGCGAGAACGACCCCGATGCCCTCGATGACGCCCAGTTCCGGCGCGTGGGTGGTGGTCAGCACCTTGCCGCTCCAGCGCCTCGCGCCATCCTCCAGCACGATGTCGGTGAAGGTGCCGCCGATATCAGCGGCCAGTCTCGCCTGTCTTGCCATGGCGCTCTGGTTAGGCCCGCCGGAAAGGGCTTTCAAGGGCCATGCAGGGCGGCTGGCGGGCTTGGTTGCGGAATTGCCGCCGGCGCTTTATCAAGCCGCCCATGGCGAAAGTGACCATCCAGGACGTGGCCCGCGTGGCGGGGGTGAGCGTGGCGACCGTCGACCGGGTGCTGAACCGTCGGCCCGGCGTGCGCGGCGTGACGGTCAGCAAGGTCGAAACGGCGATCCGCGACCTGAACTACCAGCCCGACCGCATCGCCGCCAGGCTGGCGCGCTCGCGCGAATACCGCTTCTGCTTCGTGCTGCCCGACCGGGCGGGTGATTTCTGGGAGCGCATCAACGAGGAAGTGCGCCTGATGGCCGAGCGCATGGCCGGCGAGCGCGTGGCGATCACGGTGAAGCGCGTCGACGTCTTCGACGGCGAGCGCCTTGCGGCGCTGCTCGACTCGATCGGCGAGGTGCATGACGGCGTGGCGGTCGTGGCTCTGGATCATCCGGCGGTGCGCGAAGCCATCAACGCGCTGTCCTGGCGCGGTGTCACGGTGGTGACGCTGGTCTCGGACGTGCCGGGCTCCAAGCGCGTGCATTATGCCGGGATAGACAATTCCTCGGCCGGACGGACGGCCGCCAGCCTCATGGGCCGCTTCCTGCGCGGGCTGTCGGGCAAGGTGGGCCTGATCGCGGGCTCGCTGGCGCTGCGCGACCACATCGAGCGCCAGTTCGGCTTCGAGCAGGTACTGGCGCATGAATATCCCAATCTCAAGGTGCTGCCGGTGCGTGAATCCCGCGACGACTGGCGAAAGCTTGAGGAGATGACGGGCCAGCTTCTCGCCGAACACGAGGATCTGCTCGGCATCTACAACGTGGGCGGCGGCACGCGCGGCATCGTCTCGGCGCTCGAACAGGCAGGGCGTGCGCGCGACGTGGTGCTGCTCGGCCATGACCTGAGCGATTCCAACCGCAAGGCGCTGATCCGCGGCACCATCGATGCAGTCATCAACCAGGACCCCGGCCATGAGGTTCGCAGCGCCATTCGCGTGCTCATCGCCAAGGCCGACAACGTTCCGCTGATCGAATCGCAGGAGCGGATCCGGATCGACATCTTTTTGAGGGACAATCTACCCTAGTGTTGTCGGGTCCTTCTCCGGAGGTGTAGGAAGGCCAAAACGCAAAGGCCTAGACCGATGCCGACCATGCCTGGCATGGCCAGCGTCATAGCAGCCATGATTGACAGCTCGGTCGCGAATTGGCCGAAACCGCAAGGCGCCGTCTCTCCGTTCCAGCCGCCGCAATTGCCTTCGAATTGAAGAAGCCAGATGAGCGCCAAGAGGCAATATCCAGCCGCCAGTGGCGCCAACAGGGCTAGCGTGTGTGACCGCCATATTGGGCGCTTTGGCGAGGGATTCTTCGCCGAAAGCCAGACCATCACAGATGGGGCCAGGACCAGCAGGCCCATGATGAGGAAAGCGACCAGTACAAGCATGAGTCTCAGCCTCCTATAATGAATAGAATGCGGGGCACTTCTCCTGCGGGATGGCGATGGCGCCCGTGGCAGTCAGTGCCCGCACCCCGGCATCGGCCGCGACCGTGACGAGATAGCCGTCCCAGGCGGACGCGCCGGCCGGGACACCTGTCGAGATCGACTTGATCCACGCCTGGTTCTGGATGCGATAGGCGGCGGCAAAGCGCGGACGCCAGTCCGGGGCGAGGCTGGTGGATGTCACGCCATCATGCCGGACGGCGGTGTTGAGCGCGGGACCGAAGGCGATGCAGCCGGTCTCGCACACCAGTTCGCCACGCACGTCATAGCCATATTGGGCGTTGAGGAAGAGCTCGACATCGACGAGCTGGCCGGCGCTGGTTTCGAAGACAGCGAGGAGCGGATCGTGAAAACGCGCCAGCGCGGATTTGCGCGGCCGCAGCACCTGAACGCGGGTCAGTTCGGCGGACAGCACGAAGCGGGTGATGTCGATCTCGTGGCCGCAGGAGCTGAAGATGGAGGCGGCCTCATCGAAATGCGGGGCGGCGGTGGCGTTGCGGTGAACGCAGTGGAAGGCGAGCGCCGCGCCGAAGCGGCCGCTTTCGAGCTGCTGCTTCACCTCGATATAGCCGGGATCGAAGCGGCGCATGAAACCGAGCTGGACGAGCCGCTTGCCTGCCGAAAGCTCGGCCTCGATCACACGGAGGCCCTCGGCGGCGGTGGGTGCGAGGGGTTTTTCGCAGAGCACGGGCTTTCCGGCCTTGATGCAGGCGATGGTGTAGTCGGCGTGGGTGGCGTCGGGCGAGGCGATCAGCACCGCGCCAACTTCCGGATCGGCGATGAGGGCATAGGGATCAGCCATGACGCGACCCGCGCCGGTTTCATCGGCCACGGCTTTCGCCCGTGTGGCATCGGCGTCGGAAATGGCGGCAAGGTGGGCGCCCGCCACCGATCCTGCGATAATGCGGGCATGGTCGGCTCCCATGATGCCCGCGCCGATGATGCCGACTCCGATGCTCATGATGCCTCCCATGCAAATCCTGCTGACGATGCTAGCCGAAGTCGCGTGACCCGGGAACCGGCTTGTTGCGCGGGCCAGCGGCGCCGCCTGTTACCATCGCCGCACTGGCCGCCGAGCCAGTCATCCGCGCTGGCTGAGGCCCGCCTTACTGCACCGTGCCACGGGCATCGACCCGCACGGCGCCAAGAACCGCGTCGCCGCGCGTGAACACCACCTTGTCGAAGAGATTGGTGACCGGGCAGACGTGATTGGGTGTGATGCGCACCAGGTCGCCAACCCTTGGCTTGTCGTTGAGCCTGGAGATGTCGAGAAAGCCGTGTTCCTCCGACATGGCGTAGACCTTCGCGCCGGAGAGGGCGCGCACCTCGCCATAGCCCTCGAGCCCCAGAAGATCACTGGTCAGCGCCTTTGAACCGGCATCGATCATCGCGCGGTCTCCGGTCGGAACGCTCACGACCGTCGCGAGCACCGCTAGCGCGCAGTCCTGCGCGGCGGCGGAACCTGCGGCGACCTGCATCCGGTCATTGTAGATATAGGTTCCGGCCCGGTATTCGCTGACATGCGCGAGGCCCTCATCCGACCACATGTCCGGGGTACCGCCGGTCGATATGGCAGGCGAGGCAAGACCTGTCCGTTCAAGACCTGCTCGCGCAGCGTCGAGAAACGCGGCCATGTGGCCGCGCGCGCCATTCTTCGGAAGGGTCATCAGGCCCCCGAACGTCAGCCCCGGTGTCCGGTCAATCGCCTGGGCCAGCGCGATGGCGGCCTCCGGGCTCTGCACGCCGTTGCGGGCCGCCCCCGTGTCGCATTCGACCAGAACCGCGATGTCGCGCCCGGATTGGGCCGCGGCATGGGAGAGGCCTTCGAGCACGGCCTCATTGTCGGCCACGACCTTGATGGCCGTGGTGCGGGCCAGGGCCGCAAGCCGGTCCAGTTTGTGAGCACCGACCACGTTGAAGGTGAGCAGCATGTCGGAGATTCCTGCTGCCGCCATGACTTCGGCCTCGCCGAGTTTCTGCACCGTGATGCCGCCGGCCCCCAGCGCGAGCTGGGCCCTGGCAAGGCCCGCGAGCTTGTGGGTCTTGATGTGCGGGCGATTGGCAAAGCCCGCCTTGTCGCAGCGCGCTTGCCAGCGCCCGAGATTGCGCGAGACCACATCGATGTCGATCACCGGTACGGGGGTTTCGAGATCTTCGAGCCGCTGGCCCACGGATTCGAGGTCGAGAAAGGTCTCCAGATTCATCTGAGCGGCTCCGTGTTTCTGGCCAGTCTAGCATCATCCCGCCCCCCAGGTGAATGACCCGGCTGCCGGAAGGACCCTCTTGCACTGGGGCCGGGGTTGGTGCTGAAAGCCGCCAGGTGGGGGACCAAGCGTGATGGATTTCGTGCAATCTCTGATGACGGGCGATGCGCTGTGGGCGCTGGGGCAGGTCATCATGATCGATCTCGTTCTGGCGGGTGACAATGCGGTCGTGATCGGACTGGCGGCCTCCGGGCTGCCGAAGGCTCAGCGCAACAAGGCAATCCTTGTCGGCATTCTGGCCGCCACGCTCTTGCGCATCGTGTTCGCGGCGATCGCGACCCAGCTGCTCCAGCTGCTCGGGCTCATCCTGATCGGCGGAATTCTGCTGCTCTGGGTATGCTGGAAGATGTGGCGCGAACTGCGCGACAGCCGCCACCAGGAGGAGGGCGCCGAGGCCGTCACCGGCGAGGACCTGAATGCCGATGGCACCATTGGCGCGCCGCCCGGCCGCAAGAGCTTTGCCCAGGCTGCCTGGCAGATCGTCATCGCGGACGTCTCGATGTCGCTGGACAATGTGCTGGCGGTGGCAGGGGCTGCCCGCGAGCCCCATCAGCGCCACTGACAGCCCCAGCCCGATCACCAGCACGGCGGGGTGCTCGCGGCCTCGCTGATTGCAAAACTGCTGCAGAAACATCGCTGGATCGCCTATGTCGGGCTGGCCATCATTCTCTATGTCGCGCTGGAGATGATCTATCGCGGTTTTCTTGAAGTCTTTCCCAATGTAACGTGACCGGCGGAACCGGTTTTTCATTCAGAGCGCAGGGCCATGACAATCAGCTTTCACGATCTCTCGAAGATGACGCGCGTCGAGCGCGACCGCCTGCTGCGCCGCACCGAGGCTGATCTCTCGGCCTTCGAGGACAAGGTGAGGCCGATCATCGAGGCGGTGCGCGTCGAGGGCGACGAGGCCCTGGCGCGGTTTGCCCGTGACCTTGACAAGGCCCCCGTGCAGGCGGCCGCCATTGCCGCCACGGCGGCGGATTTCGAACGTGCCGAAAAGACGCTTGATCCCAGGGTTCGCGAGGCGTTGGCCTTCATGGCGGTGTCGATCCGCAAGTTCCACGAAGACCAGAAGCCCGAGGAAATGTGGTTTCACGAGATCCAGCCCGGCGTGTTCGCCGGCGACCGGACGACGGCCATTCCCTCGGTTGCCTGCTATATTCCGCGCGGCAAGGGCGCCTTCCCGTCTTCCGTGCTGATGCAATCAATCCCTGCCAAGGTGGCTGGCGTGCGTGATATCGCCATCATCACGCCGCCCGGGCCTGATGGAAACATCGACGATGCCACGCTGGTGGCCGCGGGCATGGCGGGTGTGTCGAAAGTTTTCAAGGCAGGCGGCGCACAGGGTATCGCGGCGGTGGCGCATGGCACCCAGACGGTGCCGAAATGCAGCAAGGTGGTGGGGCCGGGAAGCCCGTGGGTGGGAGCGGCGAAGCGGCTTCTCTCGCATCTCATCGATGTCGGAACCCCCGCCGGGCCCAGCGAGCTCATCGTGCTGGCCGACGAGACGGCCGATGGCCGGCTTGCCGGCCTCGATCTCATCATCGAGTCTGAACACGGGCCCGACTCTTCCGCCTTTCTCGTGACCTGGAGCCGCAAGGTGGCAGAGGATGCGATGCAGGCCATTCCTGAGTTCTGGGCGCAGATGGGCGCGCAGCGTTCCGGCTTCTCGAAAACGGTTCTGGGCGGCGCCATGGGCGGCATCGTGCTGGCGCGCGACGAGGCCGAGGCCATTGCCTTCTGCAACGACTATGCGCCGGAGCATCTCGGCGTTCATTCCGACGAGCCGTTCCAGTATCTGGGCCGTCTCGAACATGCGGGCGAAATCCTGCTCGGCCGCCACACGCCGCCGACGCTCGGCAATTTCACCATCGGCGTCAACCATGTGCTGCCGACAAGCGGCTGGGCGAAGACCGGTTCCCCGCTCACCGTGCATAACTTCATGAAGCGCACCTCGGTGGCCTATGTCACGGCGAAGGGCTACCCGGAACTCGCCCGCCACGCCGAGGTAATCGCCACCTATGAGGGCTTCGACGGCCATGCCAATGCGGTGTCCGAAACCCGGAACCGGCTGTTGAGGACCAATCGATGAGCAGCCGCACCGGCGGCCGGATTCTTGTCGATCAGCTCAGGGCGCATGGAGTCCGCCAGGTGTTCTGCGTGCCGGGCGAAAGCTATCTCGCGGTGCTGGACGCCCTTCATGAATCGGGGATTGGCACCATTGTCTGCCGTCAGGAGGGCGGGGCGGCCTATATGGCCGAAGCGGCCGGCAAGATGACGGGCCAGCCCGGCATCGTGATGGTGACGCGCGGGCCGGGTGCGACCAATGCCTCCGGCGGAATCCATGTGGCGGCGCAGGATTCCACGCCGCTCATCATGTTCGTGGGCCAGGTGGCGCGCGACATGAGGGACCGCGAGGCCTTTCAGGAGCTCGATTACAGGGCCGTGTTCGGTTCCATTGCCAAGTGGGTTGTCGAGATCGACCGCGCCGAGCGCATTCCTGAACTCGTCAGCCGCGCCTTCCACGTGGCCTGCCAGGGCAGGCCCGGACCGGTGGTCGTGGCCCTGCCCGAGGACATGCTGACCGAGACCGCCGTCTGCGCCGACGCGCCGTGTTTTTCACCTGTGGTGACACGGCCCGGCGCGGACGACATGGAGGCGCTCCGCCGCCGCCTGCTGGCCGCGGCACGGCCCATCGTCATCGCCGGCGGATCGGGCTGGACCGCCCGGGGCGTGGACGACCTCATGCGGTTCGCCGAGAATTTCGCGCTGCCCGTGGCCGTGAGCTTCCGCCGCCAGATGCTGTTTCCGGCCGATCACCCGAACTTCGCGGGCGATATCGGCATCGGTCCCAATCCCCGACTGCTCGAACGCGTCAGGGCAGCCGACCTCGTGCTCCTTGCCGGTGGCCGCCTCTCGGAGATGCCCGCGCAGGGCTATGCGCTGCTCGATGTTCCGGGCGATGGCGGGCGTCTCATCCATGTTCATCCGGGTGCGGAGGAACTGAACAAGACCTACCGCGCCGGGCTTGGCATTCTGGCAACGCCCCATGCCTTCGCCGCCGCCGCCGCCGCCTTGCCGCGCCCCGATGCCGTGCCTTGGGCTGGCGCGGCAGCCTCGGCGCATGCCGATTACCTCGACTGGAGCAACCCCGCGAAGATCACGACGCCGGGCGCGCTGCAGATGGCGGGGGTGATGGCTCATCTCCGGGAGGCGATGCCCGCCGACACGATCTGTTGCAATGGCGCGGGCAACTACGCCACATGGTTGAATCGCTTCTGGCCGTACCGCAGCTTTGCCTCGCAGCTCGCGCCGACCTCGGGCACCATGGGCTATGGCGTTCCGGCCGCGGTTGCCGCGAAGCTTCTGGCGCCGGAGCGCGAGGTCATCGCCTTCGCGGGCGACGGCTGCTTCCTGATGAACGGCCAGGAGTTCGCCACCGCGATCCAGCATGATCTGCCGATCATCGTGGTGGTGGTGGACAATGGCATGTATGGCACCATCCGCATGCATCAGGAGCGGGAGTACCCCGGCCGCGTCTCCGGCACGGCGCTCGTCAATCCGGATTTCGCCGCCCTGGCACGTTCCTATGGCGGTCATGGCGAGACGGTGCGGGAAACCGCCGAATTCGCCCCGGCCCTGGCGCGGACCCGCGCGAGCGGCAAGCCCGCCATCATCCACTGCCTGATTGACCCCGAGGCGATCACGCCCGCCCGCAGCCTGAGCGACATCCGCCGGGCGGCGCTTGCCAAATAGCACGGCTTGACGGCGGCCCCCTCCCTCCGCTCAAATGGTTTCATGACCATCGCCACGCGAACCGCCACCTTGCCGATTGCCGCCCATGCCGTCTGTGCGGCCGCCGGCGTGCGCGACGGCCTGCGCGCCGCGCAGTTCTATGTCCGGGATCTGGCCAATGCCGACCGCTTCGGCAAGGATGAGCCGCAGCGCGTGCCGTTCCTGTCGCGGGCCGTGGCGCAGGGCGCGCGGCTTGCCGACCGGCTGATGAGCTGTGGCGCCAATCTTTCGATCGCCCTGTTCATGCCAAGCTGGCGGACCCTGCCTTCGCCGTTCACACCGGGCCTCCTGCAGGAGGTGGCACGTGGCATCCGCGAGGAGAGCCTGATCCACAATCCGGCCTTCAATGCCTATTTCTTCCGCTCGGCCATTCACATCGCGGGCCGCTATTCGGCACCGCCCTGGCTCATTCTCGAGCACCGCGTGGACGCCGCGCGCCGCGCGCTGGCTGCGCGCGCCGAGGATCCTGCCTCGGGCAGCGAGATGATGGCGCGGATCCTGATCGCACTCGCCGAGCAGGGCCCCGTGGCGCGCATCGGCCCGGTCTCGGGCCGCAACCGGTTCTTCGCGCAGGTCGAGCCCAATGTTGCAGTCTATGCCATCGCCTGTGTGGCGCTGATGCTTGCCGAGGATGGCAAGCCCGCCGCTGCCATGGGCGAGGATGAATTCTTCTCCGTCACCGGGGCGCTCATCGGACCCCGGCTTCCGGCCATTGCCGCGCTCATCGGACAGAGGGACGAGGCTGGCCTGGCGCGGGAACTCGCCGACATCCAATCCATGTATTGAGAAGTCCGGTTCGCGGAGCTAGAGGACGGGCCATGAGCTTCTCGCCCTGGCGGTTCTGCATTGCGCCCATGATGGATTGGACGGACCGGCATTGCCGCGTGTTCCACCGTCAGCTTTCGTCCCGTGCGCTGCTGTACACCGAGATGGTGACGGCGGCGGCAATCCGTCATGGCGATCGTGACAGGCTTCTGGGTTTTGACGCCGCCGAGCATCCCGTGGCGCTGCAGATCGGCGGAAGTGACCCCGCGCTCCTCGCCGAGGCGGCAAGATGGGGCGAGGCGTTCGGCTACTGCGAAATCAACCTCAATGTGGGCTGCCCGTCCGACCGGGTGCAGACCGGGCGTTTCGGCGCCTGCCTCATGGCCGAGCCGGAGCTGGTGCGCGACTGCCTTGCCGCCATGCGCGCCGCCGTGAGCGTGCCGGTCACCGTCAAGTGCCGCATCGGCATCGATGCGCAGGACGAGGAAGAGGATTTCTCCCGCTTCGTCGAAACAGTGCGCCAGTCTGGCGTCTCCCCCTTCATCGTCCATGCCCGCAAGGCCTGGCTCCAGGGCTTGTCGCCCCGCGAGAACCGCGAGATACCGCCGCTCAACCACGAACGGGTCTACCGGCTCAAGCAGCGCCAGCCCGACCTCACCGTGGTGATCAATGGCGGCATCACCTCGCTTGACGACGCCTGTCGCCATCTCGACCATGTCGATGGCGTCATGCTGGGCCGCGCGGCCTATCAGACGCCGTGGCTTCTCCATGACGTGGACAACCGGCTGTTTGGTGCCAGGGCGTCGACGCGGTGTCCGCTCGATGTCGTGATCGGGATGAAACCCTATGTCGCGGGGCAGCTCGCACGCGGCGTTCCGCTGCATGCCATCACCCGTCACATGCTGGGCCTGTTCCATGGCCAGCCTGGCGGCAGGCTGTGGCGGCGCGTGCTCTCGGAGGAGGGGGTGAGACCGGGCGCGGGACTCGAGGTACTCGATCGAGCCCTGGCCGAGGTTGCCGCGCGGATCGGAACGGCGAAGATCGCCGCCGAATAGGATCAGGTCCTGAGGCGCCCGGCCCGGCCGCCGCGCCGCGCCCGCAGGCGGGTGAGATTGGCCACGCGCACCGGAAGATCCGCCATGACCAGCCGGCGTTCGTCGGGCGTCATGCCGAGCCAGCCGCCGATCTCGCCGCGCGTGCGCCCGCAGCCGATACAGAAGCCGGAGTCCGGGTCAACGACACAGATCTTGACGCAGGGCGTCTCGATGGGGGGCAGGTTCATCGCATTCATGATTCCCACCATAATGATCCCTGCCACCGCGCCGTGGCAAGAAGCGCCGCTCAGCCGTCTGAAAACGCCCAGAGCAAGATGCGTCCTGAAAGAAAAAGGGCGGTTTCCGGGTTTGAACCGACTGCCCGACCCCGGACTGCTCTAGTCGCGCAGATAGAGCACGCCGTCCTCGACCGCGAAGCTGCGCAGGCGCGACAGGAAGCTCATGCCCAGCAGCGAGCCGCGCATGGCGCCCTGCGGAAGTACCATGGCGGGGACGTCCTCGACGCGCACGCCGTCGATCTCGACGCGCCGGATGACGACGCGTGCGGCCTGCACCACGCCATTGGCGGTGGCGACCGGAGCGTTGAAGTCGAGGCTTGCGGGTCGCAGTCCTGCCGCGTCGGCATCCTCGTAGCTGAGCGCCACGGTGGTGGCGCCGGTATCGACCATGACCTGCACCGGGTTGCCATTGATGTCTGCCTTCGCAACGAAATGTCCTCCGGCCACCGCCCGCAGTTCCGTCATGGCCGCATGCAAGGGCCCGTACGCGGCAAGAAGACCAAGGCAAAGGGCAGCGGCGAAAGACGGGATCCGGGGCAAGGTTCAAATCTCCTGTGGAGATTGCAGTATGACCTGCCCGTCAATGGAAGGAAAGGGCACCGGCGAAGACCGCCAGCATGGCGGTTTCGGCCATGACCTGACCGGCTCCACAGACATCGCCGGTCTGACCGCCGATCTTGCGCATGGCCAGCGCCCGCAGGGAGGCCAGCGCCAGAAGGGCTGCGATCAGTCCAAGCACGGCTGCTTCCCATGACAGGATGGACCAGGCCCCGAGACCGGCGGCAAGGCTGCCAATCGCAATCGCCAGCAGCGCCGTGCGGCGGCTGGGCTGTCCGGCGAGGGTCGCCAGCCCGTCGCTGCGCGCCGGACGAGTGGAGGAGAGAAGGTCGACCATCAGGGACCGTGAAAAGGCAGCAGCCCCTGCCACCAGCACCAGGACGGCATACGCCGGCAGGCTGAGCAGGGACGCGAGCAGGGCCGCCCGGGCGGGAATGACGATGACCAGGGCCAGCGTGCCATAGGCGCCGATGCGGCTGTCCCGCATGATTGCCAGCCGGTCGTCCCGCGTCGAACCGCCGCCGAAGCCGTCGGCGACATCGGCGAGACCGTCCTCATGGAAGGCGCCGGTGAGCAGCAGCCCGAAACCGATGGCGAGCAAGCCGCAGAACAGTTCGGGAAGCCGCAACTCATGCGCCAGAAGCAGTGCTCCCGCCATCAGACCGCCGACGATCAGCCCGACCACCGGGAACATGGCCATGGAATCGCGCAGGCGCGGCGGATCTACCGTGCGGATGAAGGGCACGGGCAGCCGCGTCAGGAAGCGCAGGGCGACCAGGAAGGCGGCGAAAGGCCGGAACCGTCCCCGGTGTACGCTGCGAGGCTCAAACCCGTCGCTCATGATGTGTGCTAAACCCCGGCCCTGTGGTGAATGGAACAGGAAAATAGGGGTCTTCCTCCAAAATGACAAATGCCGCCTCGGGCTTGCCCTTCGATGACATCCGCAACCTGTTGAAGGACCTCCCCGCCGCCGATGCCGATGCGGCCGGGGCCTGCCGCGCGCGGGATGCGCAACTGACCAAGCCGCCCGGCGCGCTGGGCCGGCTCGAGGAGCTTGCCGCCTGGTTGTGTGCCTGGCAGGGCCGGCATCCGCCGAAGGCCGAGCGGGTCGTGGTGGCGGTGTTCGCCGGAAATCATGGCGTCGTGGATCAGGGCGTGACCGCCTATCCCCAGGAAGTCCCCCGCCAGATGGTGGCGAACTTCCAGACGGACGGCGCGGCGGTCAACCAGATCTGCAAGACGTTCGGTCTCGGTCTCAAGGTCTTTGAACTGGCACTCGAGAAGCCGACCCGCGACATCACGCGCGCGGCCGCGCTCGAGGAAGCCGAATGCGCCGCGACAATGGCCTATGGCATGGAAGCCACCGAGGGCTGCGACATCCTCTGCATCGGCGAAATGGGAATTGGCAACACGACCATCGCGGCGGCATTGGCGCTTGCGTTGTTCGGCGGCACGGCGGAGGACTGGGTGGGGCCCGGCACGGGCGTTGACGGTGAAGGGCTGAAGCGCAAGGCCGATGCGGTGTCCAGGGCGGTGGCGTTGCACCGTGCGCATCTCGCGGATCCCCTCGAAGTGCTGCGGCGGCTTGGCGGGCGTGAACTTGCCGCGATGGCGGGCGCGGTGCTGGCGGCGCGCCTGCAGCGCATTCCGGTGATCATCGATGGCTATGTGGCAACCGCCGCTGCGGCAGTGCTCTGGGCGCTGCGCCCGGATGCACTTGCGCATTGCGTGGCGGGGCATCTTTCGGCTGAACCCGCGCATCGCCGCCTGCTCGAAAAGCTGGGCCTGCGTCCGGTGCTCGATCTCGGGATGCGGCTTGGCGAGGGCTCGGGCGCGGCCATGGCGGCGGGTATCGTCAAGGCGGCCGCCGATCTCCATACCGGCATGGCGACCTTCGAATCGGCAGGCGTTGCCAACAAGTCCGGATGAGCCGCGAAGCTGGCTTGCCCGCTGCGAACTGGATGACTACATAGCGGTTTTTCAAGGGGTTCCACTCTCATGGCGACTGTTACCGCAGATGATGTTCGCGCTGTTCTGAAGCGCATTGCCGCGCCCGATGGGCGCGGCAATGTGGTCTCGGCGGGGCTGGTCTCCGACATTGCCATCCAGGGCGGAACCGTGATGTTCGCGCTCACGGCCGCGCCGCAGCACATGCGCGCCATGGAGATGCTGCGCGGGGCGGTGGAAAAGGCCGTGCTCGGCATTCCCGGCGTGGACAAGGCGATGGTGGCGCTCACCGCCGAACGTCCGGCAGCCGGCCCGGCCCAGGCCCAGCCCGGTGACAATCCCCGTGGCGGCGCGGTTCCGGGAATCCGCCATCTCATCGCGGTGGCCTCCGGCAAGGGCGGGGTGGGAAAGTCGACCACTGCCGTCAATCTCGCGCTTGGGCTTCAGTCCCTTGGGCTGCGCGTGGCCGTGCTCGATGCCGATGTCTACGGACCGTCGGTGCCGAAGCTCATGGGCCTCAGCGGCAAGCCGGAGGCCTCGGACGCGGCGGGCAAGAAGATGAAGCCGATGCGCCGGCATGGCGTGGACGTGATGTCGATCGGCTTCCTCGTACCCGAGGACACGCCGATGATCTGGCGCGGCCCGATGGTGATGTCGGCGCTCACGCAGTTGCTGCGCGAGACCGAATGGAGCCCCGCCGATGTCATGGTCATCGACATGCCGCCGGGGACCGGCGACGTGCAACTCACCCTCGCCCAGCAGACGCCGCTCTCCGGCGCGGTCATCGTCTCGACGCCCCAGGATCTGGCGCTGATCGATGCCCGCAAGGGCCTCGCGATGTTCCGGAAGGTCAATGTGCCGGTCATCGGCATCATCGAGAACATGAGCTACTTCATGTGCGACGCCTGCGGTGCGCGCCACGAGATCTTCGGGCATGGCGGGGCGAGGGCGGAGGCCGAGCGGATCGGCGTGCCGTTCCTCGGCGAGGTGCCGCTGGACAAGGACCTGAGGATGCGCTCGGATGCGGGCGAACCGGTGGTTGCCAGCATGCCTGACAGCCAGCACAGTGCCATTTACCGTGACGTGGCCCGTCAGGTCTGGGCGGCGCTCGCGGGCGGGGGGCTTGCCCGCCCGGCCCCCCGGATTGTCGTGGACAATGCGTAGCCTGACGGCTTACCAATTGTTATAACTGGATATTGACGGGCGGCTGTGGCCGCGAAACGAAGACAAGGGGAGGCGGCGGCGCAAGCCGTTGCGGGAGGGTGGAATGGCAAAATTGATGTGGATCGCGGGCATCCTGTTTGCCGCCGCAGGCTTGGCCCTCGGCGTCATCGTGCTGTTGCCCACCGCTCCGGTGGGTGGCCTGACGCTCGATGCGGCAGCCGTGCTTCTGGTTGGCGGCGTGCTGGCGATCGGACTGGGCAGCGTTATCGACGCCCTGCACCACGGCGCCGGCGCTGGCGTGAGCCGCCCCGCGGACGCCGTCCCGCCGCCGGCCGTCATCCCGGAATTCGACCCGCGCGCGGCCAAGGCCGAGGTGGCCGCTGCCGTTCCGGCTCCGCTGGCCGAGGAGGTCTCGGCGCCCACCCGCGAGACGATCAGGGCGCTGGACGATGCCCGCAAGGATATCGAGCGGGCCTTCGAACCCACCGCGCCGACTCCTGAGGCCGAGGCACCCGCGGCGGCGGCAGACACCGAGGCCGAGGAGCAGGCCGTGGTCGAACCGCCGGCGGAAGGCCAGCTCTATGTCATCGACGAGCGCATCATCCGCGAGCGCCCGGCCCGCATCCTGTCCGATGGCACGGTCGAGGCCGAAACCGGGGATGGCTGGATGCGTTTCGAAAATCTCGAGCATCTCGACGAGTATCTCGACGCGATGGAAGAGCAGAAGGCCTGAGGAGAGCCCGGGCTCAGCGCACGTCGAGCACGCTGGTGCGGGCCTTGCGCACCACTTCGGTCGCCGTGGAGCCCCGCATCAGCCGCTGGACGCGGGACCGGCCCTCGTCGGTCACCACGATCACCCTGTAGAGCGATCCGATCTCGACGATCTCCTCGGCGGCACGCCCGACCGCGACGCGGGTTTCCGCGACTTCGATCTTCATGGCCTTGAGCAGCGCACGGGCGTTGGCGACGGCTTCCTCGGCAGCGGGCCGGCCGGCTTCGCTGTCGGCGGCAGAGAACAGCGTCACCGGTTCGCCCGCCACATGCGCGAGAACGGCGGCGCGGCGTACCGCCTGCATCGAGCGCGACGAGCCGTCGGTGCAGATGAAGAAGCCCTTCCGCGCCAGGCTGTCGCGCGCCACCAGCACCGAGCAGGGTGCCATGGTGGTCACCGTCTGCACGATGCCTGACCGGAAAAAGGCCATGATCTCGCCCGACCAGCGCGAAGGCTCGCCCATGATGATGAGGTTGTAGGGGCCAAGCTCATATTGGTCGAGAATGCCGTTGGCGACATCGGGCGCGGTCTTGAGCTTCAGCACCACGGACCGGCCTTCGGGGCTGCGGAACTCCAGCTTGTTGTCGCCCACGGAATCGCCCCAGGCTTCGCTGCGTTCGGCCTCGCGGGGCCAACCCGCCACATCGAGACCCTCCTGCCCCAACACCTCGAGTGCGCGCTTGAGATAGCGCACGCCCGGCAGGTCGATGCCGGCCTCGAGCATGTTCTCGCGCGCCAGCCGGACCTGGAGGCCGCCCGACTGCAGGCCGCTATCGATCGGCCGTACGAACAGCACGATCAGATCACAGGAATCCTGTACCGCGAAGCGCGCCGCGAAACGCACGGTGACAAGTGACTCCTCCGTATCGTCGATGCAGGCGAGCACCCGGAAACGGCTGCGTCGCTGCGCACGCAGCGTCTGCAGCGTCTTCTGGACGGCGGCTTCCTGCCGGTCGGAGAGAATGGAGCGACTGAACAGCATCGGTTTCGTTCTAGGGCTGAAGCAGGGGCCAGTACAGCACCGATATGGCGATCAGCACCACGAAGGAGAGCGCCATCATGCGGATGCCGATCTTGAAGAAGTCGGTGCCCCTGAGGAAACCCGAGGCATAGATGATGGTGAAGGCCGGCTGTGCTGCCGGAGTGAGATAGCCGAAGGCGGAGGAAATGGCGGTGATGAAGCCGGCGCTGATGGGGTCCTGTCCGGCCTCGACCGCCGTCTTGAGAACGACGGGCGCGAGCACCGCCACGGCCGCACCCGCCGTCATGGTGTTGGACATGCCAATGGTGAGCAGCGAGATCACCGTGTTGAAGCCGAACGTGCCGGTGGCACCGATGTGCTGCATGCCCGCGAAGACGCTTGCCGCCACCCATTGTGCTCCACCCGTCGCCTTCATCTCGACGCCCAGAGAGATCGCCGCGGCATAGAGAAGGACCACCCCCCAGTTGACGCCGGAGTTGATGTCTTCCCAGCGTACGAGGCCAAGGACAAGAAAGGCAGCCACGCCGGATAGGGCGATGATGCCGAGCCCCAGCTTGCCCGACAGCGTGACCCAGCCCACAATGGTGAGCGCGAAGATCAGGATGGTAAGCCACTCGTTGGCCCGCATCGGGCCCTGAAGCGACACCTGGGTGCGCAGCCGCGCCACGGCGCGAGACATGTCCGTCACTTCCGGACGGAAGGTGAGCACGAGCAGCAGCGTCACCACCGGGAGCCGGATCAGGAACATGGGGAAGGCGTAAAGCATCCAGGTCACGTAATCCATCAGGAAGCGGCGCGTGTCCGGATCGGCCGGGTTGAAGAAGAAGTCCTTCCAGTAGCTGATGATGATGGCATTGCGCGCGCCACCCGATGGCGTTGCAACGCCGGCGATGGAACAGCCATAGGAAATCGAGAACAGCAGCACCGCCGCCAGATTGTGCACCTTGCGTGGATCGTTCGAGGTCAGCGTGATGAGGGTGATGCCGACAGGTAGCATCATGGCGGCCACCGTGTGCTCGCCGATGAAGGCGGCGATGGCGCCGCAGGCCACCGTGATGCCGAAGCTGATCGCGTAGACATTGGTGCCTGTCACGCGCACGATCCACCAGGCGATGCGCTTGTCGAGGCGCTGGCGCACGATGGCCACTGCCAGCATCAGCGAACCCATGATGAACAGCACGGAATCGGTCATCAGGCTCTGCGCGACGCGGGTGGGATCAACCCTCAGCAGCACCACCTGGCCGATGATGATGAGCAGCGGCACGGTGGGCAGCGGAATCGCCTCGGTGATGAACAGCATGGTGGCCATCAGCGACATGACCAGCACGATCTGCCCCTCGTGGCTGAGCCCCGCGGGGGCGGGCGCGGCAATGAGCGCGAAGCCGACGACCATCGTGATGAAGAACCACCGGCGCTTCCACAGGAAGGCGAGATCGATATCGCCCATGAAGGCGAGGAACCGCTGGTAGCCCTGGCGGCGCATGCGCTGCAGGCCGGTCATCGGCTCATGCGCCTGCAGGCTGTCACGGGCGAGCTGGAATGGGCTGGAGGGTTTGCTCATGCCGTGGCCCTTGCCGCCCGGCCCGCCGCCGTGACATTGTGCCAGTCGTGAATGCGACCAGGCGAACCGGTGACAGGATGACAGACGCAGCTTCCGTTCTTGCCGAGATTGACCGGCGCCTTCCGGACTGCCTCGAGCGGCTTCTCGACCTGCTGCGCATTCCGAGTGTCGGCACCGATCCCGCCCATGACGCGGACTGCCAGCGCGCGGCTGAATGGATGGTGAGAGAACTCTCCGCCATGGGGTTCAAGGCCGGCCTGCGCAAGACGACGGGTCAGCCGCTGGTAGTGGGCCGTTATGATCCGCCGGGAGCGGCACGGCGGCCGCATGTTCTGTTCTATGGTCATTATGACGTTCAGCCCGCCGATCCGCTGGACTTGTGGACCTCTCCCCCGTTCGCGCCACAGATCCGGAAGGGCAAGGCCGGCAGGAAAGCCATCTTTGCGCGCGGGGCTTCCGACGACAAGGGCCAATTGATGACCTTTCTCGAAGCCAGCCGTGCCTGGCTCGGGGTGCATGGATCTCTGCCCTTCCGGCTCACCGTGCTGATCGAGGGCGACGAAGAGGGGGATTCGAGCCATCTCGACCGCTTCCTGAAGCTCAATGCCCGCGAATTCGCGGCCGATTCCGTCTTCATCTGCGATACGGGCATGTGGGATGATGCGACACCGGCCATCGTCACGAGACTTCGCGGCTGCATCGGCGTGGACGTGACGGTGACCGGCCCGCGCGTCGATCTGCATTCAGGCTATTACGGTGGTCCCGTGCAGAATCCCATCAAGGTCCTGAGCCGCGTACTGGCGGCACTCCATGACAGGCGCGGGCGCGTCACCATCCCCGGTTTCTACGACGGCGTGAAGCCGATCCCGCCCGCCCTGCGAAAGGCCTGGCGCAGTCTGCGCTTCCCCGAAAAGTCATTCCTGGCGGATGTGGGGCTCTCGGTTCCGGCAGGCGAAAAGGGCTACTCGGTTCTGGAACAGATATGGGCGCGTCCCACCGCCGAGGTGAACGGCATGTCCGGCGGCTACCAGGGGCCGGGCAGCAAGACGGTGCTGCCCGCCGAGGCCACCGCCAAGCTCACCTTCCGGCTCGTCGAGGGCCAGGATCCGCGCAAGATCCGGCGCGGCCTCCGGCAATTCGTGCGCGCGCACCTGCCGCAGGACTGCAAGGCTCGCTTTCTCGACAGCGGCGGCGACTCGGTGGGGATCGCGGTGAGCGATGACACGCCATGGGTGCGGGCCGCGAAGCAGGCCCTCACGGATGAGTTTGGACGCGCGCCGGTGATGGTGGGCGCGGGCTATTCGATCCCCGTGGTCGAGTCCTTCAAGACCCATCTCGGACTCGACAGCCTGCTCGTCGGCTTCGCCGGAAACAATAACGGCGAGCATTCGCCCAACGAGAAATACGACCTCGACAGCTTCCGGCACGGAACCCGCGCCTGGGCCCGCATCATCGCGCAATTTGCCTGAGAGAGATGACCATGACCGAACTCGATGCCGTTCTTGCAGCCGCCGCAAAGGACTTTGACAACAGCCTGGAACGCCTGTTCCGGCTGGTGCGGATCCCATCCGTCTCGACAGACCCCGCGCACGCCGCCGATTGCGACAGGGCCGCGCAGGCCGTCGTCGATGATCTGAATGCAATGGGCTTCATGGCGCAGGCGCGCAAGACCAAGGGCCGACCGATGGTCGTGGCGCACTACACGCCGGCGAAGATCAGGCCCGGCACGCCGCATCTTCTGTTCTACGGACACTATGACGTGCAGCCCGCCGATCCGCTTGCCCTCTGGAAGACGCCGCCCTTCGAACCCGTCATCCGGACCGAGAAGGGCGTTGCGCGCATCCATGGCCGTGGTGCCGCCGATGACAAGGGTCAGTTCATGACCTTCGTCGAAGCCGCGCGCGCCTGGATCCGCGCCACCGGATCGCTGCCCGTCAAGGCGACCTTTCTCATCGAGGGCGAGGAGGAATCCGGTTCGCCGTCGCTGGTGCCGTTTCTCAAGGCTCATGCCAGGGAATTGTCCTGCGACGCGGCCTTTGTCTGTGACACCAACATGTGGGACCGCCGTACACCTGCAATCACAACCCGGCTGCGCGGCCTCGTCCACGAGGAAATCACCATCACGGGTCCGCGGATCGATCTGCACTCAGGAGTCTATGGCGGACCGGCGATGAATCCGATCCGTGTGCTGAGCAAGGTCATCGCGGCCATGCATGACAAGACCGGGCGAGTGACCATACCCGGCTTCTACGAGGGCGTGGCCGAGCTGCCCAGGGCGACCAGGAAACAATGGCAGTCGCTCGATTTCTCGGAGTTGCGCTTCCTGAAGGAGGTGGGTCTCAGGCATCCGGCGGGCGAGAAGGGCAAGAGCGTGCTGGAGCAGGTGTGGTCGCGGCCGACGGCGGAGGTCAACGGCATCTGGGGCGGCTACATCGGCGCTGGCACCAAGACCGTGCTGCCATCGCAGGCGCACGCCAAGTTCACCTTCCGGCTGGTGGGCAGGCAGAACCCCGACAAGGTGCTCAAGGCCTTCCAGACATTCGTGAAGGGGCTGATCCCGAGGGACTGCAAGGTGACCTTCTCGGGAACGGGCGGGGGCAGCCCGGCAACCGAGATTGCCGAGGACAATCCGTTCATCGCGAAATCCGCCAAGGCGCTGAAGGACGAGTTCCGGCGCGATGCGGTGCTGATGGGATGCGGCGGATCGATACCGATCTGCCGTTTCTTCAAGGACATTCTGGGCATGGACAGCATTCTCGTGGGCTTCGGCCTCAATGACGACGCCATCCACAGCCCCAATGAGAAATATGATGTCGAGAGCTACCGGCGCGGCATCCGGAGCTGGGTGCGGATCATGGGTGAGATGGGCGCATGAGCCTCGATCCTGTGGAGCAGTTACGGCGCTACCATGCCGCGCTGAACCGCTATGAGGAGGCGGTGGTGACGCCGATGTTCGCGCGCGAGGCCGTCTATGTATCGCCCGGGGTCAATGGCCGGCTCGTGGGTCGCGAGGCCATCATCGCGGCCTTCAACGCCTATTTCGCCGAACACCCCGATCAGATCGCCACAGATGACAGCATCGCGGCCGTCGATCCGCGCACTGTGCAGGCCAGCTGGCGACTTGAGGCAACGGCGAGATCATCCGGCGCGCAGGTGCGCAGGCGCGGAACCGAGACCGTGACGTTCGATGCGGCGGGGCTCATCATCCGGGTCGAGGTCCAGGACGCATGATCGCGCATCTGGCGCTCGGATCCCTGCTGATCGTCATCAATGTCGCGATCCAGGCCGAGATGTTCGGCGCTTTCAACAAGCGTCTGGAGCAGATCACGGTGTTTCTGCGCCGCCGGTTCCGGCGGTTTGCCAACACTGCGACGCTGATCGTGGGCGTGCTGTTCGTGCTGATGGTGATAACCGTGCAGATCTGGATCTGGGCTATCTCCTTCATGCTCACAGGTGCCGTTGCCGGGCTCGAACCTGCCCTCTACTTCACCACCGTTTCCTTCACGACACTGGGGTTCGGCGACATCACGCTCGATCCCGACTGGCGGCTGCTTTCCGGCATCACCGCGGCCAACGGCTTCCTGAGCTTTGGCTGGTCGACCGCCTATATGGTGGAACTGGTCCGGCGCACGGCCTAGCCGAATTTGAAGTCCGTCACATGGGCGGGAGGCCTCAGGCCCGGCAAGAGGTGCGGATCATCGACAGGCTCCAGCACCTGCTGACGGACCGGTATGACCCCGGCCCAGATCGGCAGGGCATGGTCTGCCTCATCGTCTCCGGGCGGTCCGGTGCGGACCTTCGCGGACGCCTCGTCAAGCGCCAGGGACAGCACCGTCGTGGCCTTGAGTTCCTGCGTTGTCATCTGCCGCAGCATCTCCCAGCGGCCGGGCCAGAGGCCGTTGGTGAAGGTCCGCAGCCGCGCCTCCTTTTCCGCGATGTCCGTCACCTTCCGGGCCGTGCCGAAGACCATCACCGAACGGTAGTTGCAGCTGTGGTTGAAGGCTGAGCGCGCCATCACGAAGCCGTCGATGATCGAGACGGTCATGCAGACCTCCGCATCCTCACAGGCCTCCAGCATGCGGCTGGCCGAGGAGCCGTGCCAGTAGATGTGGCTGCCCTCGCGCCACTGCAGGGTCGGAGTGACATAGGGTGTGCCGTTGAACACATACCCGACATTGCAGATCGGCGTGGCGTCGAGAATGCCATGAACGGTATCGGCGTCGTAATGTGCGCGCTTGCCGAGGCGCTTGACGCGGGTGCGTGGGGTTGGGGCATCCATGTTCGCTTCTCCGGTTGTCTGCCCTGATTGCCCGGTTTATGGTCTGGATAAAAGAGCCAATCATTGACAAGATGATCAGTCCACTTTTCCGCGCGGCGGCCAGCGAGATCGGCATCGACCGCGACGACCGCACCCCGATCCAGCAGCAGATTGCGCGTCAGATCCGGGCTCTGGTGCTGTCGGGGCGGCTCACCCCGCAGACCCGCCTGCCTTCGACGCGGGCGCTGGCGGAGGAACTCGCCGTGGCCCGGGTCACCGTGGTGGAGGCCTATGGGCAATTGTTGAGCGAGGGCTATCTCGTTGCCCGTGCGGGCTCCGGCACGCGTGTCGCGGCAGAACTCCCCGAGTCGCTTCTGGCCGCGCCGCGGCCGGGCAAGGCGGCGGCGCCGACACAGCAGTACCGGCCGCACGCACCGGCGCGGCCCTTCCGGCACGGTCTCGTCGACTGGGCGAACTTTCCGCATGAGGACTGGGGACGGCTTCTCGGCCGCTTCTGGCGCAATCCGCCCCTGGCGCTGCTTGAGCACAATGACCCCTTCGGCTGGCCCGCGCTGCGCAAGGCCGTCGCGCGCCACCTCTTCGAATGGCGGGGCATCCGCTGTCTGCCGGAGCAGGTCATCATCACAGCCGGCGGAGCTGATTCCTTCGATCTGATCAGCCGGGCCGTCCTGCGGCCGGGCGACAAGGTCTGGTTCGAGGATCCCTGCTATCCGGCAGCACGACGCATCTTCGCGCAGGGTGGCGTCGATGCCGTTCCGGTGCCGGTCGATGGCGGTGGCCTCATCGTGTCGCAGGCGATCGCGCAGGCGCCCATCGCGCGCGCCGCCTTCGTGAGGCCCTCGCGGCACTATCCAACCGGCGTGACCATGCCGCTCGCGCGCCGCCTTGAACTGCTCGAGTGGGCGGCACAGGCGGATGCCATCGTGATCGAGGATGACTATGACAGCGAGTACCGCTATGTCGGCAAGCCGCTGCCCGCGCTGATGAGCCTCGACTCGCGCGCCCGGGTGATCTACTGCGGAACCTTCTCGAAGGTGTTCTCTCCCATCGTGCGGCTTGGTTACAACGTCATCCCTCCCGACCTGGTGGCGCGCGTCCGCGCCGAACGGGGCGCCATTGGCGCGCCGGCCTCGCTGCTGGCCCAGCCCGCCCTTGCCGAATTCATGGCGTCGGGCGCCTTTGCAAGCCACATCCGCCGCATGCGTCGGATCTATGCGGCGCGGCGGCGTACGTTGATCGAGGCCCTCAAGCCGGGTGACGGCCGCCTCTATCACGTCGATGCCGCGCCCGCCGGGCTGCAGCTGCTGCTCCGCCTGCCGCGCGGCGCGAGTGACGAGAAGGCGGTGGCGAGGCTGGCGGGTGCCGGTGTCGAGGCGCTGTCCCTGTCCAGCCATTATGCCGGACGCAACCGCCGCCAGGGCCTGCTCGTGGGCTTTGCCGGCTTCAGCGAGGCCGAACTCCAGAGAGCTGCAGGAAAACTGATCGAGGTTCTGTCATGACGGATGCTGCACGCGCCACGGCCTTTGGATGGGTGGAGGAAACGCGGCCGGAGTGGTCGGCGTGGAATTCGCACATCTGGCATCTGGCCGAGACGGCCTGGCGCGAGTACCGCTCCGCCCAGTGGTACGTCGCGCGGCTGAGGGCCGAGGGCTTCACGGTGGAAGAGGGCTCGGGCGGCATGCCCACCGCTTTTGCCGCCAGCTGGTCGAATGGCCCGGGCCCTGCCATCATGGCCTATGCCGAGTATGACGCTGTGCCAGGCAACTGCCAGGCCGCCGTGCCATGGCGGCAGCCGCGCGCCGGCCTGTCGCGTTTCGCGGGCGGGCACACGGACCCGCACTCGGCGCTTGGCATGGGCGCGCTGGTCGGCGCGCTTGCCGCGAAGAGGGCCATGGAGCGCCACGGCATCACCGGCACGATCCGCTTCATGGGCGAGCCGGCGGAGAAGGTGAGGGGCTCGAAACCCGTTCATGCGGCGCGCGGCTATTATGACGGGCTCGATGCGATCCTCTCCTTCCATCCCTTCTACATGCTGCCGCTGTGCAACACGGTGCGCTGGGACACCCATTGCGGGCCCTACTATGCAGCGGTCTACGAGTTCCTGTGCGAACGACCGGAGTCGTGGCTGGCGGGTGCCGTGACCGATCAGGCGGGCGCGCCCATTCCCGCCGCCCATACGGCGGCCCGCGCGCCTGGCGCCAATGATGCGGTGGTGGCGATGTACACGCTCTCGAAGATGATGCGCGATCACATGCTGCCCCACACCGGAACCTGGACGCTGAACGAGACCATCCTTGCCAGCGGTCAGGCCACGGCCGGCAATCTCGCGGCGCAGATGGCGCAGATTATGTTCGCCGCCCGCGCGCCGGACGTGGCGATGCTGAAGAAGATCTATGCCGTGCTGGACCGCAATGCGGAGGCTGCGGCAGCGGCCGCGCACTGCACGGTGCGCCGCCACTGGGTGTCGAAGTCGAAGCCCGGCCTTGCCAACCACGCCATGGCCGACATCACCTTCCGCAACCTCGAACGGGCCGGAGCGCCGCATTATGATGCCGAGGCCGTGCGGGTGGCACGCGCGCTGCAGGCGGAACTGGGGCTTGCGCCCATGGAAAATCCCTTTGCCGACGAGCTTGGCGAACTCGTACCTCCCCGGGAGGCAGAGCGGCGGCTGCGCCGCGACCTGCCCTCCTGGCAGACGCACTACACCTCGGACGACTACACCGACATGACCTGGCATGCCCCCACCGCGCGCTTCTATGTCGGCCGGGCGGTGCTGAAGGGTCCGCCGGGCTTTGCCTATCCCGAATGGGCGCTCAACGCCCTGGGCGGCATTCCCGCGACGATTGATCCGACGGTCGAGACGGCGGCCAAGACGGTCGCCGGCACGGTTCTCGACCTGCTGACGGACCACGAGGGGCTGGCGCGCGCCCAGCAAGAATTCCGCATGCGCCGGGAGCAGTCGGAAGACCCGCATCCATGGTGCGATTACGATCCGCCCATCGACTTTCCATGGCCCGAATACGTCGAAACGCCGCGCGGACGGGAATGGTGGATTCCCGCCACCGCCGCCGACCGCGCTCTCGAACGGCCCTCACCCTGACCTCGAAGGAGATCTTCATGCCCCGCGCGTTCCGTGGACTGTCCGCCGCCCTGCTTCTGGTTCTGAGCCTGCTGCTTCCCGCGGCGGGCGAGGCCCGGGCCTCCGGCATCATGATCATGGAGGCCTTCGCCCGCGCCTCGGCCACGCCGACGGCCAGATCGGGCGCGGCCTATGTGAGCCTGATGAACCACGGCGATGCCGACCGCCTCACCGGCGCCTCGAGTCCCGTGGCCGCGCATGCCGAGATCCACAGGACCGACATGGTGGATGGTGTCATGAAGATGCAGCCCGCGGGGGCTCTCGAGATACCGGCGCATGGCATGCTCGAGATGAAGCCCGGCGGCTATCACATCATGCTGATGGGCCTTGCCGGCCCGCTCCGCGAGGGCGATCGGATCGAACTGACCCTCACCTTCGAGAAGGCCGGAAACGTGAAGATCGACGTGCCGGTCGGAGCTGTCGCCGCCGGCAGTCACGATCACGGCGCTGCGTCCTCGGGCGAGTCCGGGGGCTGAGCCTCGTCGCGCAGCGGCTTCAGGGCCTCGTCTTCCGCCCGGATGCGCCACCACAGGACGGCGAGATTGACGAGGCCGAAGATCACCGCATACCACCACAGGCCGAAGGCCACCGGCAGGATGAAGATCTCGCCCGCGACCACCAGGTAGTTGGGGTGGCGGATGTATTTGTAGGGACCCTCGCTCACCAGCGTCTCGCCGGGCACCACGATGATGCGGGTTGTCCAGCGGCTGCCCAGCGCGGCAATCACCCAGCCCCGCCCCGCCTCGAGCACCAGATAGGCGAAGATCCATGGCGTCGAGACCTCGGGCACGCGTGTCACCACGAGATACCAGAGGCCGGCCAGCCAGATGGCGTGCAGCGCCACGATGACGGGATAGTGGTTGGACCCCAGTTCGACGCCGCCGCGGTCGAGGAGCCTGGCGGTGTTGCGCCGGGCGATGCGGAGTTCGACCAGCCTTTGCAGCGTGACGAGTGCAAGGATCGTGATGTTGAGCCACATGGTGAACCTCAGTGCAGCATGGTGATGAAACTGGCGGTGAACCCCGGTCCCAGCGCCGAGAGGAAGCGCCGGCCTGCGCGCGGGCTCGCCAGTTCCCGCGCCAGGACGAACAGCACCGTGGGGGCTGACATATTGCCGAAATCCCTCAGGATCTCGCGCTCACTCCCGAGCCGTCCCTCCGCCAGTCCGAAAGCCTGTTCGAGCGCATGGATCACCTTGGCTCCCCCAGGGTGAAAGCAATGGCTGTCGATGCCGGCGAGACCGAGACCGTGACGCTCCAGGAACAGATCGGCTGCCGGGCGCAGATCGGTGGTGGCGAGATCGGGAATGGAGCGCGAGAAGATGGCGCCAAAGCCCTCGGCATCCATGCGCCAGCCCATCACATCGGTTGTGCCGGGCCAGGTGTGCTCGCCCGCGTGCTCGATGACCCCCAGCACACGGCCTGCCGTCGAGAGAACGGCGGCCGCGGCCCCGTCGCCGAACAGCGCGGTGGCGATGATGTTGGATTTCGTCAACTCGTCTGCGCGGAAAGCCAGGGTGCAGAGCTCGATCACCACCAGCAGTACCCTCGAACCCGGGCTGGACCGCGCCAGCCGCGCGGCGAGCGACAGTCCGGACGCACCCCCGGCGCAGCCCAGCCCGAACACCGGCACACGCTGCACATCGGGCCGGAAGCCCATGTCGCTCAGCATGCGCGCCTCGATCGAGGGTGTTGCAACCCCGGTTGAGGACACCATGACGATGCTGTCGATGTCGGCGGCCCCGAGGCCCGCCTGATCCAGAGCCCGCTCCGTCACCTCCGCAAACAGGGCTGCGGCGCCCTCGAGGAAGGCGGTGCTGCGCTCGGGCCAGCCCTGCGGCTGACGGAACCACGCATAGGGCTTGATCGAGAAGCGCCGCTGAATGCCGGAATTGCCGAACACCGGCAGAAGGCGGTCGAAGTCCTGGTGCCGGCCGCCGAAGATGTCGCGGGCCTCACGGATCACGTCCTCGGTGCGCAATTCGAACGGCGGCACGGCCGTGGCGAGGCTCAGGATTCCCGACATTCCGCATATCTCCCCTGCACGCCGTCGCTTGCAGCCATTGCCTCAAGGCAGCATAAGGCATCAGTTTACGCGAGATCCGTCTTGGACATCACTGAAATCTTTCTGCTCTTTGCCGGCGGCCTGCTGGCGGGCTTCATCAATGTGATGGCGGGGGGTGCCGGCTTCATGACCTTTCCGCTCCTGCTCGCGGCCGGGATGACGGAGATCGAGGCCAACGCCTCCAACTTCGTCGCTGTGCTGCCCGCCAATGTGGTGGGCAGTGTCGTCTATCGCGGCCAGCTCGCCTCGGTTCGGCGGCATCTCGGATTGCGGCTTTGTCTTGCTGCGGCAGGTGGCGTGCTGGGATCATGGATCCTCATCAGCACCGGGCAGGCGGCCTTCGAGCGGGTCATTCCCTGGCTCCTCAGCTTTGCGACCCTGTCCTTCGCCCTCGGCCCCTGGATCAAGCTGAAGCTCGAACGTGACTTTGCCTTCGATGGCACGCGCTGGCTGTGGCTGTCTTTCGTGCTGGAGTTCGCCGTCTATGTCTATGGCGGTTACTTTGGCCTCGGCATGGGCATCGTGATGTTCGCGATCTATTCGGTGTTTTCGCACATGACGATCCATCAGGCCAATGCCATCCGCAATGTCACGATCACGCTCATGACGGTCATCTCGATCGCGATCTTCGCGAAGGCCGGCGTCATCCGCTGGATCCCCTCGCTGGTCATGATGTCCGGCGCCATGATCGGTGGCTATTTCACCGCGCGCATCGCCATGCGTGTGCCGCACACCTATGTCCGGCGCGGCATTCTGGTCTGGGCCGTGTGCCTCACGGGGCTGGCGTTCTGGCGCTATCACTGAGCATGCGTGCGCGCAGTGCCTCGCGCCGCGCCGCATAGAGGCCGCAGGCCACGATCAGCGCCATGCCGCAGATGGCGATCCAGTCGGGATATTCGCCGAACACCAGAATCCCCGACAGGATGGAGAAGATCATCACCGAATAGCGAAATGGCGCCGTGGCCGTCACTTCACCGGCACGGAGGGTCGCCACCATCAGCAGATAGCCGCTCGACAGGAAGCAGGCCGCAAGCGCCAGCAGACCGACCTGCCAGGCTTCCGGCCATTGCACGCCCTGTACAAGCGCCAGCCCCGCGCCGCCCAGCATGACGAACGAGGCATTGGCCAGCGCCACCACGAAGATCGGGATGCGGGCCGGAATGGTCTTGGTGAGCAGGTCGCGCACCGCCACGAAGAACACGATGAGCAGGGCGAGGAACTCATAGAGATTGAAGCTGGTGACTGACGGCTTGACGATCAGCAGCACGCCGATGAAGCCACCGGCGATGGCGGCCATGCGCCGCCAGCCCACCTCTTCGCCGAGAAAGGCGGCCGAGAGCAGGGCGACAGCCAGCGGCACCGCCTGCATCACCGAGGTCAGGTTGGCGATCTGCATGTGCATCAGCGCGGTCACGAAGGCAATGGTGGCTACGACATCGCAGCCGCTGCGCAGCAGCACGCTCGCCTGCCTGATCCGGGGAAGTTCGTGCAGCACGCCCTGCGAGAGGCAGATGGCGGTGAGAAGACCAACCGCCATCAGTCCGCGCAGCGCAATCAGTTCACCCACGGGCAGGCTCTGCCCGACGAGCTTCACGATCGTGTCGTTGCAGACGAATGAGCCCATGGCCAGCACCATGAGAAGGCCGGCACGAAGGGCTGTGTTCTGCGGCAATGACAGCATGGGCGGCGCTGCCGGGCGGCTCAGCCGCCCGTGACGCTCATGTGGCGCGCGACAGCGGGCTTGTTGTGCCGACGGTCGATCACGAAATCATGCCCCTTGGGCTTGCGCGAAATCGCCTCGTCGATGGCGGCGTGCAGGAGACCATCGGCCTCCGAGGCGCGCAACGGGGCGCGGAGGTCGGCTGCGTCTTCCTGGCCGAGGCACATGTACAGGGTTCCGGTGCAGGTGAGCCGCACGCGGTTGCAGCTTTCGCAGAAATTGTGGCTCATCGGCGTGATGAAGCCGAGCCGCCCGCCCGTTTCCCGCACGCGGGCATAGCGCGCGGGACCTCCGGTCTTGTAGGCAATGTCTTCGAGGGTAAAGCGGTCCATCAGGCTCGCGCGCAGAACCGACAAAGGCAGATACTGATCCGTGCGGTCGCCGTCGATGTCGCCCAGGGGCATGGTCTCGATCAGTGTCAGGTCCATGCCCTCGCCATGGGCCCAGCGGATCATCTCGGGGATCTCCGCGTCATTCACACCCTTGAGGGCTACGGCATTGATCTTGATTGCAAGTCCGGCGGCCTGGGCGGCACGGATACCCTCCCGGACCTTCGCGAGTTCGCCCCAGCGGGTGATCTGGTGGAATTTCGCCTCGTCGAGCGTGTCCACCGAGATGTTGATGCGGCGCACGCCGTGAGCAGCGAGTTCGCCGGCATATTTCGCGAGCTGCGAGCCGTTGGTTGTGAGAGTCAGTTCCTCGAGCGCGCCGGTCTTCAGATGGCGGCCGAGGCTTTCGATCAGGGTCATGATGCCCTTGCGCACCAGCGGCTCGCCGCCGGTCAGCCTGATCTTGCGCACGCCGCGCGTTATGAAGGCAGAGCAGACGCGGTCCAGCTCCTCAAGCGACAGGAGGTCCTTCTTGGGCAGGAAGGTCATGTCTTCCGCCATGCAATAGACGCAGCGGAAATCGCAGCGGTCGGTCACCGACACGCGCAGATAGGTCACATGCCGTCCGAAGGGGTCGATGAGTGCTGGGTCTGCCGTCATGGCGTTATATCTGATCATAGATATCGAAAAGGTCAACCGGTCGCTTGGCCGCGGGTCAGTTCACGGGTGCCGGGCAGGAACATGGCCAGCAGCCCGATGGCCGGCAGGAACGAGCACAGGTGATAGACGAAGTCGATGGAGGTGTGGTCGGCGATGATTCCGAGGCCCGCCGCCCCGGTGGCGCCGATACCGAAGGCGAGGCCGAAGAACAGGCCCGAAATCAGTCCGACCCGGCCCGGCATCAGTTCCTGGGCATAGACCAGCATGGCCGAGAAGGCCGAGGCCAGAATGAAGCCGATGGGAACGGACAGCACGACCGTCCAGACATGGTTGGCATAGGGCAGCAACAGGGTGAATGGCAGCGCGCCCAGCACCGAGAACCAGATCACCGCCTTGCGCCCGATCCGGTCGCCGATCGGGCCTCCGAGCAATGTTCCGGCTGCGAAGGCCGCGAGATAGACGAACAGGTCGATCTGGGCCTCCTCCGCCGACAGTCCGAAGGTGTCGATCAGATAGAAGGTGTAGAAGCTGCTCATGCTCGTCGTGTAGATGAATTTCGAGAACATCAGGCACAGCAGGATCACGAGCGAGAGGGCGACGGTCCGGCGCGGCAATGTATAGGCGGGGGCAGCGGCTCGCCGCTTGCCGCTGGTGAGCGACAGGTGATGGGCATACCAGTTCGCTGCATAGGCGAGAATGACGGCGGACAGGACAGCGATGGTCGCGAACCAGCTGATGCTGGCCTGACCGTGTGGAATCACGATGAAGGCCGCCAGCAGGGGGCCGATCGCGGTACCGATGTTGCCGCCGAGCTGGAATAGCGACTGCGCGAAGCCGAAGTGTCCGCCGGAGGACAGCCTTGCAAGCCTCGAGGCCTCGGGATGGAAGATCGACGATCCAAGGCCGATGAGCGCAGCGCCGGTGAGGATCATCGCGTAGCTTCCGGCCAGTCCGAGAATGACCAGTCCGATCATGGTCAGGACCGGTGCCATGGGCAGCGAGAAGGGCAGGGGCCGCCGGTCCGTCATCAGCCCGACAAGCGGTTGCAGCACCGACGCGGTGGCCTGGAACGCCAAGGTGATGAAGCCCACCTGGGCGAAACTCAGCTGGTGCAGGTCGCGCAGCATCGGATAGATCGACAGGAGCAGCGCCTGCAGCGTGTCGTTGAAGAGATGTCCCGCCGTGACCGCGAAGAGCACTGCAAAGGCTGCGCCCTCGGCGCGGACACTGGCATAGGGATGGGCGGTGGCCATGTCCGGAGAATAGGTCAGGAAGCCTCAAACCGCCTATGCCGGTCCGGAACACAAGCCATGTCCAAACCGGGGATGGCGCGGTCTATTTTATCCGGGCCGCCGCCAGCAACCACTCCTTGAAGGTGTCTATCGCCTCGGAACGGCGTCCGCCGCCCGGCTCGATGATGCAGTAGGCGTAGTCCTGCTTGATGGCGATGTCGAAGAGCTGCACCAGCCGTCCGCTGGCGAGGTCGTCGGCGATCAGGCTCTTGGGGCAGAGGGCGATGCCCTGTCCGGCCAGGGCTGCGGCGCGCAGGAGGTTGAAGTCCTGGAAAATCGGTCCGGGCGAGGGTCCGGCATGTTTCAGTCCGGCGTGACGCATCCAGTTCTGCCAGTCGAGCCGGTCGGTGTCATGGAGCAGCGGCTTGCCGAGAATGGCCTGCGGCTGGTCGAACGGCCCTTCCCGTTCGAGATAGATGGGGTTGCAGATCGGAACGGTGCTGCCGGGTAGAAGCCGGGTGCTGCGGCAGCCCTCCCACTCCCCCACGCCCCAAAGCACCGCGATGTCGATCTCCTCGAAGTCGAGCTTCTGGCCGGCGAAGGCATAGACCACCTTCACGGAGACATGGGCGTAGTCCTGGAAGAACTGCGACAGGCGGGGGATCAGCCAGATCGTCGCGAAGGACGGGAGCGCCGCGATGGTCAGTGCCGGGCCGGCATCGGACTGCTGCAGTCGGCGGCAGGCCGCCGCCATGATGTCGAACGCCTCGGCCAGCGAGCGGGCGGGGGCCTGCGCCTTGGCCGTGGGCATGGTCTGGCGGCCCAGCCGGTCGAACAGGCTGATGCCGAACCATTCCTCCAGCTGGCGCACCTGATGGCTGACGGCGGACTGGGTGACGTTCAGTTCCTCCGCTGCGCGCGAGAAGCTGCCCGACCGGGCGGCGGCCTCGAAGCAGCGCAGGGCATTGAGAGAGGGCAGGCGGGTCACCGGCGGCGCTCCATGAGAATTTCTCATGCAGTATGTGAGGGATCGTCCTTTGACACAAGCCCCTGTCCGGGGAACTTATCGCTTCGTCCACCTCATCACGGAGAGATTGCCCATGGCCCGCCTGGAACGTCCCGCGCTTGTTGATTACCGCAACAATGGCAAGAAGCCGAAACCTACATTTTCAGCTTCCGAAATGAAGCGCCGCCAGGATGCGATCCGCGGCTGGATGTCGAAGGCCAAGGTTGATGCCTGTGTCTTCACCAGCTACCACAACATCAACTACCTCTCCGATTTTCTCTACTGCTACTTCGGCCGCAAGTATGGTCTCGTGATCACCCACGACAAGGCAACCTCGGTGACGGCCGCCATTGACGGCGGCCAGCCGGCACGCCGCACCTTCGGCGACAACGTGACCTACACCGACTGGTCGAAGGAGAACTACTTCGTGGCGCTGCGTGGCCTGCTCAAGGGCGCCAAGCGCGTGGGCATCGAGTTCGATCATGTGAATCTCGACTTCCGGGCGCAGCTGGCGGATGCCTTCCCCGGCGTCGAGTTTGTTGATGCCGCTGCCCCCTCGATGCGCCTGCGCATGATCAAGAGCGCGGAAGAAATCAAGCATATCAGCAAGATGACCCGTATTGCCGATCTCGGGGGCGCGGCGGTGGTGGAAGCCACGGCGGTCGGCGTCCCCGAGCACGAGGTGGCGCTGCACTCGACACAGGCCATGGTGCGCGAGATTGCCCGCGTGTGGCCCGACGGCGAGCTGCTCGACACCTGGACATGGTTCCAGTCGGGCGTGAACACCGACGGCGCGCACAATCCCGTCACCTCGCGCAAGATCCGGCGCGGCGACATCCTGAGCCTCAACTGCTTCCCGATGGTGGCCGGCTATTATGTGGCGCTCGAGCGCACGCTGTTCGCCGAAACGGCCTCGAAGGAGCACATCCGCCTCTGGGAGATCAACTGCCACGTCCACGACGAAGGCAAGAAGCTTCTGGTTCCGGGCAACAAGTGCTCCGACGTCGCCAAGGCGCTGAACGAGATCTACGCCAGTCATGACCTCCTGAAATACCGCACATTCGGCTACGGCCACTCCTTCGGCGTGCTTTGCCACTACTACGGCCGCGAGGGCGGGCTCGAGCTGCGCGAGGATTGCGACACCGTGCTCCAGCCCGGGATGGTCGTCTCGATGGAGCCGATGATCATGATCCCCGAAGGCCAGAAGGGCGCCGGCGGCTATCGCGAGCATGACATTCTGGTCATCACCGAGAAGGGCAACCGCAACATCACGGGCTTCCCCTATGGTCCCGAGCATCTGATCGTGAAGGCTGGCGGTGGCGCCGCCCGCAAGAAGCCGACGGCCAGAAAACCTGCGCGCAAGGCTGCGCGCAAGACGGCCCGCAAGACGCGCTGAGACGGCATCCGCCGGGCGCCGGGCCGACAGGTTCGGGCCGCGTGCAGGGGGGACTTGCATCCTCAGGCGCGCGGCCTATGATCTTTTTTCAAGCAGCCAGGGTCAACAGGGTCGGGGAAGCAGAGGATGGCGACGGAGGTTCCGGCAGGCGAGGCGATGGTGCGCTTCGTCAATGTTCAGAAGAGCTACGACGGCGAGACCCTCGTCGTGAAGAATCTCAATCTGGACATCGCCAAGGGTGAGTTCCTGACCATGCTGGGCCCGTCGGGCTCAGGCAAGACGACCACGCTCATGATGCTGGCGGGCTTCGAACCCGCCACGCACGGCGAGATCTTTCTCAAGAACCAGCCGATCAACAACGTGCCGCCGCACAAGCGCGGGATTGGCATGGTGTTCCAGAACTACGCGCTGTTCCCGCACATGACCATCAATGAGAATCTCGCCTTTCCGCTGCAGGTGCGCAATGTGCCAAAGGCCGAGATCGAGGATCGCGTAGCCAAGGTTCTGAAGATGGTCGAGCTGCCGCAGATGGGCAGTCGCCGGCCCGGCCAGCTATCAGGTGGCCAGCAGCAGCGCATTGCGGTGGCGCTCGCGCTGGTCTTCGAGCCGGATCTCGTGCTGATGGATGAGCCGCTGGGCGCTCTGGACAAGCAGCTGCGCGAGCAGATGCAATACGAGATCAAGCATATTCACGAGCGGCTCGGCGTGACCGTCGTCTATGTCACGCATGACCAGTCGGAAGCTCTCACCATGTCGAACCGCATCGCGGTGTTCAATGACGGCGTGGTGCAGCAGCTGTCGACGCCTGCCGATCTCTATGAGCGGCCCGTCAATTCCTTCGTCGCGCAGTTCATCGGCGAGAACAACAAGCTCAAGGGCACTGTGGCCGAGATCGGCGCTGACAATCTTGCGTCCGTGAAGCTCGAAACCGGCGAAGTCGTCAAGGCGCTGGCCATTGGCGCACGCGAGAAGGGCGGCCGTACGCTGCTGTCCGTCCGGCCCGAGCGCGTGGAAATCAATCCAACGGCTGCCGATGTCGTCCTTCACGGACGCATCGCGGAACTGATCTATCTCGGCGACCATATCCGCGCCCGGCTCGAAGTGGCCGGCCACGACAACTTCATCGTCAAGGTGCCCAACAAGGGCGCGACCAGCGATGTGGCCCAGGGGCGCGAAGTACGTGTCGGCTGGAAGGCCGCCGATTGCCGCGCGCTCGACTTCGCCGAGTTCCGTCACTGAGGTGAGCCCATGATAGCCAGCCGCGGGTTGAGGCCTCTCGCGCGCTGGCTTGCCACCCTGACGTTGTGCGGCGTCCTGCTGTGGCCCCTGCCGGCGGGTCAGGCTCAGGATCACGAAGTCGACCTTGCGCTGGTGCTCGCCATCGACTGCTCCTTCAGCGTCGACTCGCGTGAGTTTGCCTTGCAGATGCAGGGGATCAGCCGTGCCTTCATGAATGAGGAGGTGAAGGCCGCGATCGCGCAGGGCACGCGTCGGCGCATCGCGGTGGCAGCGGTTCTGTGGTCGGATGACCGCAATCAGATCACCGCCATACCCTGGACCGTGATTTCCAGCGGCGCGGATGCCGATTGGCTGGGGCTGGCGCTCATGGCGACAAGGCGCAGCCTTTCGGAGGGTGGCACCTCGATCTCAGCAGCGCTCGGCTATTCGGCCGCGCTTCTGTACCGGGCGCCGTCAGCCGAGCGCCGGGTCATCGACGTCTCTGCCGATGGGCGCAACAACAGCGGTCCAGCCGTGGCGCCGGTCCGCGACCTTCTGGTGGCCCAGGGAGTCACCATCAACGGGCTGGTCATTCTCAACGAGTGGCCGACGCTCGACAGCTATTTCGAGGCCAACGTGGCCGGCGGGCCCGATCATTTCGTCATCCCAGCCCCGGACTATGACGCCTATGGCGAGGCGATCCTGCGCAAGCTGCTGCGCGAGATCAGTGGGCCTCAGATCATGTGAACGGCACTGTTCCAATCGAGCCAGATGTTGCTATGACATGTTTCCGTGAATGATGAACTCCATGATACTGCGCGCTGGCTGATCGGCGCCGTGGCCCGTGGCCTGAACCAGAGGCCGAGCGAAGGTGTGAGCGAGGTGCTGGCGCGGCTGGACTCGCAGGATCTGAGCGCGGATGTCTTCCGGGAACCTGAACCGAGACTGCTTCCAGTGCTCCGCCATCTGCCACACTGCATCGGCGAGGCCATGCTCGTTGATCCCGATCTTGCCGCCGCCCTGGCCGCCATCGAGGAGGCCTTGCAGTGGCGTCAGTCCGCCTCCTACACCGATGCGCTGCTGGGTGAGGGTTTCACACAGAATTATGGCTGGGCCGAGATCATCGGACCCAACGGTTTCTATCCCGGCGATGATTTTCTCCTCGGGGTTCTCATGCTGGGCCCCGGACGGCATTACCGCGATCACTATCATCCGGCGCCGGAGCTCTATTGGCCGCTGACCTCCGCCAGCCTGTGGAGCCGCGACAGCGGGCCTTTCGTTGAATGGCCGCAGGGCGGAACCATCTGGCATCCGCCGATGACCCTTCATGCCACCCGCACCGGGGAAATGCCGCTGCTCGCTCTGTGGAGCTGGACGCGCGACACCGCGACGCCCGCGAAGCTCCTCGCATGATGAGTGCGCTGCGGCTGATCCTTGTCGCGGTGGTGGTGGCCTATCTGACCATCGTGCTGTTCATGTATGTGCAGCAGCGCAGCCTGCAATATCTTCCGGCCCGTGCCGGGATACCACCCGGCGACGTGGGGCTCGACGGAGTCGTGGAGGAGCGCCTGGTGACGGCGGATGGCGAAACCATCGTGCTGTGGTCCGCCATGGCCCGCCGCGGCCAGCCCACAATCCTGTTCTTTCATGGCAATGCCGGCGAGTTGGCGGACCGCGCTCATCGCATGGCCTATTATCGTGAGCAGGGCTTTGGCGCAGTGTTTGTCTCCTACCGGGGCTTCGGCGCAAGTACGGGAACGCCCACCGAGCAGGGCCTCCTCGCCGATGCGACTGCCGCCTATGACAGCCTGATTGCGCGCGGCATTCCGGCGCATGAAATCGCGCTGGTGGGCGAGTCACTGGGAACGGGTGTTGCCGTCCAGCTTGCCGCAAGCCGCCCCGTGGCGGCGGTGGCGCTCGAGGCGCCCTTCACGGCAGCCGTGGACGTTGGCGCTGGGCGTTACTGGTGGCTTCCGGTGCGTCTTCTCATGAAGGACCAGTTCCGCTCGCGCGATCACATCGCCTCGGTGAGAGTCCCGCTTCTCATCCAGCACGGTGATCAGGACCGCATTGTTCCGGTGGCGCAGGGACACGACCTCTTTGCGATGGCCAATGATCCGAAGCAACTGGTCATCATCGACGGGGCTGGCCACGACATCATTTCAGATGCAGGGGTGTGGGAGCGGGAGGTTGGATTTTTCCGGAGGGTGATGCACGTCCCTCAGGACGTGCCCCCCGGATAAGGCTGGCAGGTCAGAAGTTGTTAGGGTTGCCCTTGACAATCGTGCCTGTGCCGTCGTCCTTGCCGTCCTTGACCCAGGTCACCTGATCGCCGTCGATCTTGACCTGCCAGCACGCCTCCGGATCGGTGCCATATTGGAAGCACATGGTATCCGCATTGACGCGCCACTTTCCGGAATAGTCCTTGCCCTTGATCACTCCATCCGCACCGTAGAACTCGGTGTAGGCGCCAGAAGCGATCATGCTACCCTGAACGGTATTGCCGGATATGGCCGCCGAGATCTGGTCGCCTGTGGCCATTCCGCCAGCCAACGCGGACCCAGTCAGGGCAAAAACTGACGTTACGGCAGCAATCATAAGTCTATTCATGGAACATCCTCCTGCTTTGCTCGGTTACGCCTGAGCAGGCCGCGAAGATCAGGTCAGGCTGTGATTGCCCTGATTTCTTTGAGGACGGCTACTGTTTCGGATGGCGAGAGAGCGCCCATGCGCATGTCGACCCGCCAGGACTTGCCTCCCTCGACAACTGCATAGAGCCCTTTCTTCTTCTCGGCGGTATAGCCTTCGACCTCGGATGTGCAGGGAAAGGCAATGCCGATCGCGTCCTGATCCGGGGTGCGGCAGATCCAGCGGCAGCACTGGCCGCACTGGTCCGGGCGATATCGCATGTAGTCACTTGCGCCGCCGGGGTGCTTCATCAGCGCATGGGCAAAGCCATCCTTGTCGGCCCGCATGTCGATCATCATGGCCACTTCCGGGTCAAAGGCGAGATCGGGGCGCAGCACGTGGTGGATGGCAGGGTTGACCCCGAGCTCCTCGAGGAACTCGCGATAGCCGGGCTTGGGCGTGATATGCGCGGGGATCGACTTGCGCACCCGCACGGCCTGCGGCGTGTAGGGTGCGGAATAGATGAGTTCGCCATTGTCCACGGGACGGAAATTGGCGTGGGCGAGATACATGAGATCCATCGGCGTCTTCTTCAGATTGTCCACCTGCAGCGACACGTCGAGCAAGGAGGAGTCCGCCTGAATCACGTAGCGGGATGTGGCGAGGTAGTGGTAGGAGAACGCCACGGTGTGCTCATAGGTGCCGATGACCGCACAGGTCTGCCGCGCCTCGTCCAGCTCGACAAAGCCCTTCTGGAACGGAGCAAGCGGAAGCTCGCCATGCAGAGGGTGCCGATCCGTGGGGCCGGGCGCGCCGATCGCCGTGGCGCCGCAGTGAATGAAGAAGGCGCCATAGGTTTCAAGATAGGCGCGGGTGGGTACAGGTTGCGTGAACATCGACTTCATGGTCAGGTCGCGGCCATCGAACATGCAGGACCAGATCTGGTGTCCTACGAAGGGCAGCACGACGATCTCGCCGCGGCGGCTCTTCACCCGGAGTGCGGCAATGCCGCTGTCATAGCGAAATGCCGAGACGTGGAACCCCGCTCCCTCGGCGATGCAGCGCTCCTTGTCGCCGAACTGGACGGATTGCAGGTCGAGTCTGATCGTCATGGTCTGTTCCTCAGCGATGGGGCGTTGGTGTCATTGGATGTGGGGTGATCAGTAGCCGGGAGGCGGGATGAAGCCGCCATATTCCTTCTCCAGAAGCTCCGCAAAACGGATCGAGGTGAAATCGCCGTATTGACGCGCGATGATCTGCACGCCCGCCGGAAGCCCGTCCGGCGTCAGGCCCATCGGTGCGACGGTGGACGGCAGATAGAAGCAGCCGGAATAGCCCGCCCAGAACAGCTGGTCGGTGGTGGCGACGCGCTTGCCGTTGACCGAGATCTTGCGCTCATGCCGCTCGCCCTGATGATCATGCGGGAAGGCCGCCGAGGCGGCCGGCGGGCAGATCATCACGTCCCAATCGTCGAAGAACTGGTCCCAGAGAAGCCGCATCTGGTGGCGGCGCTCGTTGAATTTGAGCCAGTCCCGATGCGAGAGCACATAGGCGCGCAGCATCTTGGTGAGATAGCTGTCGTCGCGCGGATCCGCGGCGGCGACCTTCGCGCAATTGACGGAAAACTCTGCATCCGACTGGCGGCGGCTGGTGGCTGAGCGCAACAGCGCGATATAGACATCCATGGCTTCCTTCGTCGAGAAGGCGGGCCTTGCTGTGGTGGACAGCTTCTTCACGCGCTTGCCGAGAAACTGGGTAAGCCAGCCAAGGAGATCCTGAACCGGGAGGTCCACTTCGGACTGCGCATCCGTCATCATCACGGCAACGCGGAACTCGCTGAGGGATTTCTGCGCGGCAGAAGGAAGTGCAAGACGGAAACCACGCGCCTCCGGACCAACGGGCCCGGCAAGAATTCGCATCATCGTGGCAAGGTCGCGGGCCGAGCGGGCAAGAGGTCCGGCAACCGTGATGTCGCCTGGTTGGACCATGCCGGGCAGGAGATGTCCCTTGTAGGGGACAACGCCATAGGTGGGCTTGTGGCCATAAACGCCGCAATAATGGGCCGGATTGCGGATCGATGCGCCGATGTCGGACCCGATCTCCAGTGCCGTCATGCCGGTGGCCAGCGCTGCTGCCGAACCACCCGATGAGCCTCCCGGCGCGCGCGACAGGTCCCAGGGGTTGTTGGTGGTGCCATAGATGGCGTTGTAGCTCTGCCAGTCGGCCAGCATGAGCGGTACGTTGGTCTTGCCATAGATGACGGCGCCGGCACCCGTCAGCCGACTGATCGCCTCGGCATCGGTTGAGGCGATATTGTCACGGAAGCGTGGCTCGCCCCAGGTGGATGGCGTTCCGGCCCAGTCGAAACTCTCCTTTGCGGTCATCGGCACGCCGTCGAAGGGGCCCCTGGGTGTCCCGGCCCTGAGCCGCCGGTCCGCTGCGGCAGCTGCCTTGCGCGCGCGTGCGATATCGCTCACCACAATTGCGTTGATGGCGCCATTGTGCCGCTCATGCTGGGCAAGGCAGACGTTCAGAAGCTCCACCGCCCCGACCTTGCGGGCGCGCAGGAGCCGGCCCAGTTCAGTGGCGGAACGAAAATGCAGTGCAAGACCCGGCATCGGATACCCCCTATCCTGTGGGCCAGACTAAACCTGCATGCCAGAACTGCAAAGCCCCTGCTGACGGGCTGTTCCCCAGCGTATAGACAGTTGCCATGGACCGCCGCAGCCTCATCATCGGTTATCTGCTTGTTGCCGTGGGCTCAGCGCTGTTTTCCTCCAAGGCGATCTTCGCGAAGCTCGCCTATCTCGAGCGCCATGACGCGCTGCTCATCCTGGCCTGGCGCATGCTGTTTGCGTTGCCCCTGTTTCTGGCTGTCGGCGTCTTCGAGATCCTCCGCCGCAGGCGGCATGGACGGCCCATGCCCCGGCGTGCAGCCTTTCTGTGGGCCATCGGGATTGGACTTGTCGGCTACTATCTTGCCATGATCCTCGATTTCAGCGGGCTGCTCTATGTCACAGCACAGTTGGAGCGGCTGGCGTTGTTCACTTACCCGATCTTTCTCATCTTCATCGGGGCGGCGCTGTTCGGCATGCGGCTGACAGCCTCGTCCGTCATCGCGGCCCTCATCACCTATCTGGGGCTGGCCACGGTGTTTGTGTCGGACTTCGCCATCGGCGGTTCCAATGTCCTTCTGGGAACGGCGCTGGTGCTCGGCTCGGCAGTTGCCTTCGCCATCTATCAATTGGTCGCCAAGCGCTATATCGGTGAAATGGGCGTTGCGCTGTTTACATCCGTGGCGCTCTCCGCCGCCTCGGTTACAACCCTGCTTCATGTCTATCTGGTGCGCGGCCACATCGATACGTCAATGTCGGCGCATTACTTCCTGCTGGCGGCAGGGATCGGGATTCTGGCCACGGTGATCCCATCCTATTTCGTCAATGCCGGAATGGCCCGTATCGGCGCTGCTTCGACCGCCATCATCTCCAATGTCTCGCCGTTGCTGACCATCTATTTCGCAGTGCTGCTGCTGGGAGAGGATTTCACCTTTGCCCATGCCGTGGGCACGGCGCTCGTGGTGGGTGGTGTCGGCTATCACACCTGGCGTGAATTGAAGAGACCAGCGGCAGTCTAGGGCTCGCATCCCTTCACATTCGTCATGTTTTCTGATTTCCTGCCTTCGCATGACCGTCCATCCCTTGTCTCCCCGACTCGATCACTGCCCGGCCAGCCTGCCGCGCGGGGCCTATCTCGATCTGGACTGGTTCACGCGCGAAATGGGCGCGGTGTTTGCCGCCGAGTGGGTTTGCGCCGGGCGATTTGCCGATTTCCCGCGCGGCATGCTGCGCCGGGTGCAGCTTGGCTCCGCTTCTGTTCTGGTGAGCCACGGTGAAGCCGGGCTTTCTGCTTTTCACAATGTTTGTCGACACCGCGGTGCAGAGCTCTGTGCGCTGGACCGTCCGGTGGGCAAGCTCATCACCTGTCCCTATCATGCCTGGTCCTACCGGGCAGCCGATGGCGTACTTGTCGCCACGGGGCCGGCACAGCCCACGGAAGACTTCGACCGGACGGACCATGGCCTGTTGCCACTGGCGCTGCAGGTCTGGCAGGGCTTTGTCTTCCTCAACGCGAGCGCCGCACCGCGCCCGCTTGCCGCTGATGTACCGCTGTCGACGCTGGACAATTGGCCCATCGCAGACCTCACAACCGGTCACCGCTGGGAAAAGGAACTTGCTTGCAACTGGAAGGTGTTCTGGGAGAATTATTCCGAGTGCCTGCATTGCCCGGGCATTCACCCGGAATTGTGCGAGATGGTGCCGGTCTATGGCGAGGGCATCATGGGCCCATCCGAGGCCCTGGGCTGGACACCGGAGCAGCCCGCCCGCCGCAATCTCCGGGAGGGCGCCGAAAGCTGGACGCCCGATGGCAAGCCCTGCGGCCCGGCGTTTTCGGAGCTCACGGCCGAAGAGCGCGCGCGCGGCTACAGTTTCGTGACCATCTGGCCATCGCTCTATGTGGTGGCGCATGTCGACTATGTGCGCGCGGTTCGCATCCAGCCTCTCGCACCGCAGCGCACCCGGCTCGTTGCCGAATGGTACTTCCCGGACGCTACGCTGGCACAGCCGGGTTTTGATGCCGCGCAAGTTGCGAGCTTTGCGCGGACGGTGTTGACGCAGGATGGCGAGGCCGCCGAGATGAACCAGCGCGGTCTGGCGTCACCTGCCTTCACGCGCGGACGGTTGATGCCGGAGGAATATGAAATCCACCGCTTCCACCGCTGGCTCCTGAGGGCAATGGACAGGGCGGCCTGAGCCTGGCCGTCAGCTCACCGTATCAGGCAGGACCGCCTTGCGGCGCGCCATGAAATCCTGCAGGGCCTCGTCGATGCCTTCATCAAGGGCAGGTGCCTGATAGTCGCTGAGCATCTGCTTCCATCGGACATTGGCCCGCTGCACTATGTCCTTGCCGCCATCATCGCGCCACTGCTCGAAAGAGTTGTTGTCAGCCAGCTGTGAGCGCCAGAAGGCGGTTTCGAAATTGGCCTGGGTATGTGCGCAACCGAGGAAATGCGCGCCTGGTCCCACTTCGCGGATGGCGTCCATGGCCTGGCCATTCTCGGAGAAATCCACGCCGGTGGCGAATTTCTGGAACATGGCGAGCTGGTCGGCATCCATGATCAGCTTCTCGTAGCCGGAGGACAGTCCGCCTTCGAGCCAGCCTGCGGCATGCAGGCAGAAGTTGACCCCCGCGAGCAGCGTTGGCCACATGGTGTTGGCACTCTCATAGGCGGCCTGGGCATCGGGGATCTTGGAACCGCACAGGCTGCCGCCCGAGCGGAAGGGAACGCCCATCCGGCGGGCGAGCTGGGCGGCACCCAGCGTGATGTGCGCAGGTTCCGGTGTTCCGAAGGTGGGAGCGCCCGACTGCATCGACATTGAGGCAGCGAAGGTGCCGAACACCACGGGAGCGCCGGGCCGGCAGAGCTGGGTGAAGGCGATACCGACGGAGGCCTCGGCCAGGATCTGCGTGAGGGTTCCGACCGCAGTCGTGGGCGACATCGCCCCCGCCACGATGAAGGGCGAGATCACGGTCGCCTGGTTGGCGCGGGCATAGACCTTGAGTGCGCCGAGCATCACGCCATCCCAGACCATGGGTGAATTGGCGTTGATCAGGCTGGTCATCACGCAGTTCTGGTCGACGAATTCCTTGCCGAAAACCATTTCGGCCATGGCCACCGAGTCAGCGGCGCGTTCGCCCGCCGTCACCGACCCCATGAACGGCTTGTCGGAATATTTGATGTGGCTGTAGACCATGTCGAGATGGCGCTTGGCCACCGGAATGTCGACCGGCTCGCACAGCGTGCCGCCGGCATGATGCAAGCTCGGCAGCATGTAGACGAGCTTGGCGAAGTTTCGGAAATCCTCGATGGTGGCGTAGCGGCGGCCTTCATCCAGGTTGCGGATGAAGGGTGGGCCGTAGACCGGCGCGAAGACCGTGCTGTTGCCGCCGATGGTCACATTGTTGGCCGGATTTCTCGCATGCTGTACATATTCGCGCGGCGCCGTCTTGATGAGCGAACGCACCAGTCCCCGTGGAAAGCGCACCCGGGTGCCGGTTGCATCGGCGCCCGCTGCCTTCCACATGGCGACGGCTTCGTCATCCTCGTAGAAGTTGAGGCCCACTTCCTGAAGCACGGTTTCGGCATTGTGCTCGATCAGTTCGAGTTGCTCGTCGGTGAAGGGTTCATAGGTCCGGATGGCGCGCCGGATGAAGCCCGCCTGCCGGACAGTCGTGGAGGTGCGGGCAGCACGGCGGGCATCGGCGCCGCCGCCACGCGCACGGCGTCCGGCAGGGGAGGCGGAAGCGGTCTGAACGTCGGTCATGGGCCAGCCTGTTGAGAAGTTTTCAACTGAGCCGGGTTTAGGCTCAACGGTCGGATCCGGCGTGGAAAGAAACGTCAGGCCATGGCCGGGAAACGACGCTCCGGATGGCGCTGGACCGGGTTGCTGCAGTTGCATCCCTGAGTTGGCTGTCCTCACCCCCGGGTGTCGCGTATGGTCAAACGCTCCGGCCAGACAGGGCTGCGGGGGAGAGGCAGATTGTGAGTTTCGGCGGAATCACGACCCAGACCGGCCATGCCGCCAGCCGCCCGCGCGACCGGGCAGCGGAGCCATGATGCAGGCCAAACCGCTTCCCTCGGCCGAATTCATCGTGCTCGTGGCGCTGCTCAATGCCATGGTGGCGATGTCAATCGATACCATGCTGCCGGCGATTGGCGCCATCGCCACCGAGCTGGGAGCGGCGGATCCCAACAGCCGCCAGTTCATCGTCACCGCCCTGTTTGCGGGCATCACCATCGGAACGCTGATCTACGGGCCGTGGTCCGATTCGCTGGGTCGCAAGCCCACCATTGTGATCGGCCTCTGCTTCTATGCGCTGGGCTCGCTCATCTGCCTGTTTTCAGTGAATTTTCCCATGATCATCGCTGGCCGCCTGGTGCAGGGGTTTGGCGCTGCCGCCCCACGCATCGTGTCCATCGCCATGGTGCGTGACGGTCAGGCCGGAGCGGCCATGGCGCGGGTGATGTCGCTGGTGATGATGGTGTTCATGCTCGTGCCGATGCTGGCGCCCAGCATCGGTCAGCTGGTTCTCATGGTTGCCGGCTGGCGCATGATTTTCCTGGGTTTCCTCGTTTTTGGCATCGTGGCGGGCTTGTGGATGTGGTTCCGGCAGGATGAGACCCTGCCGCCTGAAAAGCGCATCTCGCTTTCTGCCGCAGCGCTTCTCGGCGCTGCAGCCGAGGTCCTGCGCCATCCAGTTGCCATGGGCTACACAATGGCATCCGGCTTCGTGTTCGGCAGCTTCATCGTCTATCTCGGAACCTCGCAGCAGATCTTTGCCGAGCAATATGGCCAGGGCGCCTATTTCGCGCTCTGGTTTGCCTTCTTCGCGTCGGGAATAGCGGTTGCGATGCTGGTCAATGCCCGGTTGGTGATGCGCTACGGCATGCGACGGCTTTCGACTCTGGCCCTGCGCAGCCTGGTGCTGATCTCGGTCGTGTTCCTCGCCATCAGCCTCTTGCTGGACGGTCACCCGCCACTCTGGTCACTGGCCATGTTTCTGCTCGCGAGCTTCTTTTGCAGTGGGTTGCTGTTCGGCAATTTCAATGCCATCGCCATGGAGCCGATGGGCCGCATCGCGGGCATGGCGGCCGCGATTTCCGGCTCGCTCTCCTCTCTCATCGCGATCATCACGGGTGGCGTGATCGGCCAGTTCTACGATGGTACCGTCATTCCCATCGTCGCGGGTTTTGCGGGGCTGGGGCTTCTCGCACTGCTTGCAACGCTCCGGGCCGATGCCCGCCGCAGGTGAAATTTCCGCGCCTTGCCCGACCCGCGTCAGTTCTGATAGCAACGCTCCGTGAACAAGCATTATTCAGCCCTGGCCCTCGCCCGCCACGCCCTGCAGCCGGACCTCCCCTGGCCGCGCGCCTGGGCCTCGCCCGAGCCAAAACGGTCCTATGACGTCGTCATTGTCGGCGGTGGCGGCCACGGCCTTGCCACGGCCTATTATCTTGCCAAGAACCATGGCATCCGCAACGTCGCGGTGCTGGAGCGCAGTTACATCGGTTCCGGCAACATGGGCCGCAACACCACTATCATCCGGTCGAACTACATGATGGGCGGCAACACCGCCTTCTTCGAGCACTCGCTCAAGCTGTGGGAAGGCCTCAGTCACGAGCTGAACTTCAACTGCATGGTGTCCCAGCGAGGTCAGGTGGTGCTGGCAGTCAGCCCCTCCCAGATCGACGTGTTTGCCCGGCGCGGCAACATCATGCGTCTCAACGGCATCGACGCTGAATTGCTCGACCGCGCCGAGGTCGAGAAGCTGCTGCCCTATCTCGACTATTCGAAGGAGGCGCGCTGGCCCATTCATGGCGCCATTCTTCAGCCGCGGGCGGGTACCGCCCGGCATGATGCCGTTGTCTGGGGCTATGCCCGGGCTGCCTCGGCGCTTGGCGTCGACATCATCGAGAATTGCGAAGTCACAGGCTTCGTGTTGGAGCAGGGACGGGTCACTGGCGTTGAAACCTCGCGTGGCCGCATCAGCGCCGGAAAGACCGGCATCGCGGTCGCGGGCCACACATCGCATGTGGCGCGCATGGCAGGTCTCAGGCTTCCCGTCGAGAGTCACATCCTGCAGGCTTTCGTGACCGAGCCGATCAAGCCCATCGTGCATCACGTGGTGTCCTGGGGCGCGGAACTCTTCTATCTCTCCCAGTCGGACAAGGGCGGGCTGGTCTTCGGCGGCCATATCGACGGCTTCAACACCTACACCCAGCGCGGCCAGTTCAACCGTATCCAGACCGTGGCGGAATGCGCCGTCTCGCTCATGCCCTTCGTTTCGCGCCTCCGGCTCCTGCGTCACTGGGGCGGCATTCAGGACATGACGCCGGACGGCAGCCCCTTCATCTGCAGGACCGGCATTGGCAATCTCTATCTCAACGGCGGCTGGTGCTACCAGGGCTTCAAGGCCACACCGGCCTCGGGCTGGACCTTCGCCCACACCATCGCTCATGACGCGGAGCATGAGCTGAACCGCGATTTTGGCCTCGATCGCTTCGAGAAAGGCCGCGAACTGGACGAATTCGGCATCGGCAACTGGACGTACAAGCAATGATCATTCCATGCCCCCATTGCGGCGGCCGCGACGTGTCCGAGTTCCGCTATGGCGGTGACGCCGCGAAACGGCGTCCCGCGCATGGCTCCGGTGATCTCAAGGACTGGCATGACTATTACTTCCTGTTCGACAATCCGAAAGGTCCGCACACGGAATACTGGCAGCATGTTCTGGGCTGTCGCCGCTGGTTCACGCTGACCCGCGATACCGCCACCAATGTCATCGCGGGTGAACGCACATGAGTCACTTCCGCAGGCTCGCATCCGGTGGTCGCATTGACCGCAGCCGGCCGCTCACGGCCCGCTTCGCGGACAAGCCGCTTCCGGGCTTTGCCGGCGATACGCTGGCCTCGGCGCTTCTGGCCTCAGGTCCGCTGCTTGTTGGACGCAGCTTCAAGTATCACCGGCCACGGGGCATCTTCTCTGCAGGGATCGAGGAGCCGAACGGGCTGTTCACGCTGGGCGAGGGCGCCGCGCAGGAGCCCAACATCCCTGCCACCATGACCGATTTCTCGGATGGTCTCGTGGCGCGCCCGCAGAATGCCTGGCCGTCGCCCGAACTCGACGTGATGGCGGTCAACTCGCTTCTGGCACCGCTCTTCCAGTCCGGCTTCTACTACAAGACCTTCATGGGCCCGTCGAAGGGGTCCTGGATGTTCTACGAGCATTTCATAAGGCGGGCTGCGGGGCTGGGCGCAGCGACCGATCGGGCCGATCCCGCCCGCTATGACATGCGTTACGCCTTCGCCGATGTGCTGGTGGCCGGTGCGGGGCCGGCTGGCCTGTCGGCCGCGCTCACGGCGGCGCGCAGCGGGGCGCGGGTCGTTCTGGCCGAGCAGGACAGCGAGGCCGGGGGCAGCCTGCTTTCCGGAAGCGAACCGGAGGCTGAACGCTGGCGCCAGCAGTGCATTGCCGAATTGCAGGCGCTCGCCAATGTCGAGATCCTCACCCGCACCACCGTGCAGGGCCTCTATGACGGCAATCTCGCGGTGCTCACCGAGCGCCGCGACCATCTCGGGCCGGATCCTGCCGGAGGCCAGCCACGTGCCGTGCTGATCCAGTTGCGAGCCCGCACCATTGTGCTGGCCACCGGCGCCATCGAACGGCCGCTCGTCTTCTCCAACAATGATCGCCCCGGCGTCATGCTGGCCTCGGCGCTCCGGACCTATGCCAACCGTTATGCCGTGGTTCCTCAGAAGCGCGCGGTGATCGTGACCAACAACGACACCGCCTATGCGGCTGCGCTGGAGCTTGCTGCGGCAGGCACCGCGGTGACCGTGGCGGACCATCGCGCAGTCATCGCGCCGGATGTTCTGGCGCGCGCGGGTGCGGCCGGAATTGCCATTTTTCCCGGCACCGGCATTGCCGATATCGAAGGTATGAGGGCCGTGAAGCGCGTGCGCCTCGGCGGCGCCCATGCCGTGAGCGTGGACTGCGATGCGGTGGGCATGTCGGGCGGCTGGTCGCCTGCCGTGCATCTCTCTTCACATGGCGGCATCAAGCCCCGCTACGACGCGGCGATCGCCGCCTTCGTCCCCGGCGGCTTCGCGGCCACCCATTTCGGTGCGGGCGCGATGATGGGCGTCTTCGGCCTCTCAGCGGCGGTTGCGGACGGAGCCAATGCTGGAGCCTCGGCGGCCGCAGCGGCTGGTTTTGGCAAGACTCGTCCCGTCTATGCGCCCGAATCGGCCGTCGATCGCGGCTATGCTATTCAGCCGGTCTGGGCCCCGCCGCAGCCGTCGAAGGGCAAGGCCTTTGTCGACTTCCAGAATGACGTGACCGTGAGCGATGTGAAGATCGCGCATGAGGAAGGCTACCAGTCGGTCGAGCACCTGAAGCGCTACACGACGCTTGGCATGGGCACGGACCAGGGGAAGACCTCGAACATCAACGCGCTGGCGCTGATGGCCGACTATCGCGGCATCAGCATTCCGCAGGCGGGAACCACGACCTTCCGGCCACCCTATGCCCCGCTCACGATGGGGGCGATTGCGGGCCGCACCGTGGGGCCGCACTTCCGCCCTGTGCGCCGCTCGCCTCTTCATGACTGGCATGAGAGGAATGGCGCGACCTTCATCGACGCCGGGCTGTGGAAGCGCGCGTGGTATTATGCCTGGGCGGGATCCTCGCCCGAGACGGCCTATGTGAAGGAGATGGAACTCGTTCGCAAAGGTGTTGGCCTCGCGGATGTCTCAACGCTGGGCAAGATCGACGTGCAGGGACGCGACGCCGCCGAATTCCTGAACCGCGTCTATGTCAACGGTTTCGCGAAGCTGCCCGTCGGCAAGGTACGCTATGGCGTGATGCTGAACGATGACGGCGTGGTGATCGACGATGGCACCACGGCGCGGCTTTCCGACACCCGGTTCTACATGACGACCACCACCGCGCAGGCGGGCGAGGTCATGTCCTGGCTCGAATATCTGCTGCAATGTCACTGGACGGAACTCGATGTGCAGGTGGCCTCGCTCACCGACGAGTGGGCAGGCATGGCAGTGTCGGGGCCGAAATCACGGGAGGCCCTGCAACTGGCTTTTCCGGACACCGATCTCTCCCAGGAGGCGCTGCCGCATATGGGCTGCCGCGACATCCTGTTCGAGAGCGTAGGCTTGCGCCTCCTGCGCATGTCGTTTTCGGGCGAGCTTGCCTATGAGGTTCACGTGCCTGCGGATTATGCGATCGGCCTGTGGGAACACATCCTCAAGGCAGCCGCCCCCCTGGGCATCAGGCCATATGGGCTTGAGGCGCTGGCCAGCCTGCGCATCGAGAAGGGACATGTGGCAGGGCTCGAGCTCGATCACCGCAACACGCTCGATGATCTCGGCCTCGGCAAGATGGCGTCGACCCAGAAGGACTATGTCGGACGCGCACTGCGTTTCCGCGAGGACTGCCAGAGCGCCGAGCGCTGGAGCCTCGTTGGCCTCGAGTTGCTGGAGCCCGAGAAGAAGCTCAGGGGCGGCGCCATCCTGTTTTCCGCGGGCGACGAGGTCAAAGGTCATGGCCGGGGCTACATCACCTCCGTAACGTGGTCGACCGAGCTCAACAGGTTCATCGCGCTCGGGCTCTACAATGGCGGACTGAAGCATGAGGGCGAGGAGATCATCGCTGCCTATCCGCTGAAGAACGAGCAGGCGCGCCTCAAGATCGTATCGCCGCATTTCATCGACCACGATGGAGCACGGTTCCATGCTTGAGCGGAGATCAGCGCTGGCTGCCGCGCAGCCTTATCGCAGCAAGCAGCTGAGGATTGCCGAGCATTCCGGGTTTGCGCTGACGCAGGTGGCTGGCCATGGCGCTGAGACCGACGCCCGGCTGGCCCGGTTGATTGGCCCGCTGCCTGAGACATCGGGCCGTGCGCAGGTCAACGGAGGCCTGACCCTGTTCCGCATCGCACCCGCGCACTTCTGGATCATCGGACCACCCGATGACGACACAGCCGCTCGCCTGGAGGGGCACTGCGCGGTGACGCCGCTGTCGCACAGCCGGGTGCGCATCGCGATCGAGGGGGTCCCTGCGCGCGCCGTGCTTGCGAAACTGATTCCGATCGATCTGCATGAGAGCGTGTTCACAGCCGGCTCTGTCGCCATGACCGGACTGCATCACACACCTGTCACGCTGCACTGCACGGGCGAGCAGGCCTTTGATATCTATGTGATGCGTACATTTGCGATGACGGTCTGGGACGTTCTGACCGACGCCGCTCTCGAATTTGCGGGCCGCTGAGAGGATCTGCGCGTGCGTGACATTCTGGACCTCGATCTCTACCCGCTCGACAGGCCGGGAACGCCGGATTGGCGGGCCCTCGTTGAGCGTTGTCGCGCTGATCTCGCCGCAAACGGCATGTTCAACCTGCCCGGTTTCGTGAAGGCGGATGCAATCGAGCGGATGCTGGCCGAGATCAGGCCGGTGATGGACACGCTGTCGTTTGTTCATCGCCGCAAGCACAACATCTATTTCATGAAGAGCATTCCGGGGCTTGAGCCGGATCATCCGGCTCTCGCCCTGTGCGAGACGGTCAATCACACGGTCTGTGCCGACCAGATCGCGCAGTCGCTGCTGATGTGGGTCTATGAATGGTCGCAGTTCGTCAGCTTTCTTGCCGCCACGATGGGGAAGGATGCGCTGTTCCCGGCGCGGGACGATCTCGCACGGGTGAATGTCATGGCCTACCGTGATGGCGAGGCGCTGAACTGGCATTTCGATCGCAGTGAGTTCACCACCACATTGCTGTTGCAGACACCCGAACAGGGCGGGGAATTCATCTACCGTACAGATCTCCGCAGCGAGGCCGACCCCAACTACGACGGCGTGGCGAGACTGCTGCGCGGGCAGGATCCTGAAGTGAAGATGCTCAAGCTGTCCGCTGGAACGCTCAACATCTTCCGCGGCAAGAACACCGCCCACAAGGTTGGCACGGTGAAGGGAAACACCGAGCGCATCATTGCGGTATTCTCATATTTTGACAGGCCGGGAGTTGTGTTCTCGCGCGAGGATCAGGTCGGGTTTTACGGGCGGGCCAGCTACTGACGTTTTGCCACATCCGCGACCACGGCCCCGGCGCGGGATACGAGTTCGTCAAAACCGATTTCGAAAACCGCATTGGGCGTGCCGCCCGCCGCCCATAGAGTGGGATGGGCTTTCAGGTCTTCATCGATGTATATGACGCAGGGACTCGCGTGCCCGAGCGGCGGGACGCCACCCACCTCGAAGCCCGTCGTTTCCCTCACGAACTCCGGACTGGCGCGCTCGATCTTCTCGCCCAGACGCGCGCGGATCTTCCTTTCATCCACCCGGTTGACACCGGAGGCGATGACCAGCACGGCCTTGCCGGACGGGCTGCGGAAGAGGATCGACTTGGCGATCTGCGCCAGGGTGCAGCCAATGGCATCCGCCGCCTCCTGTGCGGTGTGGGTGCTTTCGTCGAACTCGACGACCAAGAAACCTGGCCCCAGTGCCTGCTGGACGCGGAGCGCCTGCGGGTGAGCTGAGGGCCGCATGTTTCAACCCCGCATGCGCTTGCCTTCGGGGTCGAAGGGCGGCTCGGTGATGATGGTGGCCTTGCGGTTCTCGCCGATGATCTCGATCTCGAAGGCGCCGGGAGCGGTGTCGCCCGCCAGTTCCTTCGGCACATAGCCCTGCGCCATCGACATGTTCACATAATGCGCGAAGCCGCCGGAAGTGACCCAGCCCACCACCTTGCCCTTGTGCCAGATGGGCTCGTCGCCCAGCACGTCGGCGTCACCCGCATCAACGACGAAGGACACGCGGCGCAGCTTGCCGCCGGTGCGCTTCTCCTCCATCGCCGCGGCGCGGCCCACGAAATCATTCTTGGTCAGGTCGATGAAGCGGTCGAGGCCCGCTTCGAAGCCGCCATAGATGGGCCTCAGCTCGCGGAACCAGGTGGGGAAATTCTTCTCAAGCCGCATCGAGAGCAGGGCGCGCATGCCGAAATTCACGATGCCGTGGGCAGCACCCGCCCTCATGATTTCCTGATAGAGCCGGCGCTGATACTCGGGCGTCACCCAGATTTCATACCCGAGATCGCCCGTATAGGTGACGCGGTTGATGAGCGCCGGGCAGTGGGCGATATCCATGGCGCGGTGGTCCATGAATTTGAATGCGGCGTTGGACACATCCTCATCTGTCAGCTGCTGCAGAACCTCGCGCGACTTCGGCCCGGCAATCGACAGGCCCACGAGGCCCATGTCATAGCGGTGGATGCTCACCGAGCCGTCGGCGGGCAGGTGCTGCTCGAACCAGCGCATGTGATATTTCTGCGCCTGGGAAGAGCCCCACATGTAGAAGCACTCATCGGACGCCTTGGCGATGGTGAAGTCGCCAATCAGCCTGCCAGCGGGGTTCAGCATGGGCGTCAGGATGAGGCGGCCGGTCTTCGGCATCTTGTTGGTCATCAATTGCGAGAGGAATGCTTCCGCGCCCGCGCCGGTGAAGCGGTACTTCGCGAAATTGGCAATCTCGGTGACGCCCACGCCGTTGCGGGTCGCCAGCACTTCAGCCTTCACATGCGGGAAGTCATTCGAGCGGCGGAAGGAGACGATGTCCTTCGGCTCCACGCCCTTGGGCGCGAACCACAAGGGCGTCTCGAGACCCCAGCTGTCGCCCATGACAGCACCTTGCGAGAGCATGATGTCATAGAGTGCCGTTGTCTGCTGCGGCCTGGCGGCGGGGAGTTCCTCGTTGGGGAAGCGGATCGAGAAACGGCGGGAATAGTTCTCGCGCACTTTCTCGTTGGTGTAGCTGCGGGTCGCCCATTCGCCGAAGCGGGCGCAATCCATCGCCCAGACGTCGAAACCGGGATCGCCATTCACCATCCATTGTGAAAGCGCGAGGCCCACGCCGCCGCCCTGGCTGAAGCCCGCCATGACGCCGCAGGCGAGCCAGAAATTGCTGAGGCCCTGCACCGGCCCGACGATCGGGTTGCCATCGGGCGTGAAAGTGAAGGGCCCGTTGATCACGCGCTTGATTCCGGCGGTGGCCAGCGCCGGGAAATGCTTGTAGCCGAGCTCGAGGTTGGGCGCGATGCGGTCGAGGTCCGGCTGCAGCAGCTCGCGGCCAAAGGTCCAGGGCGTCTGCTTCGGACTCCACGGAACGCAGGCCCGCTCATAGGTGCCGAGCACCAGGCCCGAGCGCTCCTGGCGCATGTAGATTTCCGACTTGAAGTCGATGATGTGCGGAAGCTCGTGGCCACGCTCCTTGTTGTAGGCGACGACCTCGGGCATCTCGTCGGTCACGAGATACATGTGCTCCATGGCGAGCACGGGAAGCTCGAGACCCACCATGCGGCCGACCTCGCGGGCCCAGAGGCCACCGCAGTTCACCACATGCTCGGCGTGGATCGTGCCCTTGGCGGTGACCACGTCCCAGCTACCGTCCTTGCGTGGCCTGAGGGCCTCGACCCTGGTGTCCTGATAGATTTCGGCGCCGTTGATGCGGGCCGACTTTGCGTAGGCGTGAGTGGTACCCTCAGGATCGAGGTTGCCATCGGCGGCGTCGATCATGGCGCCCACGAACTGTTTCTCGTCGAGCAGCGGATGCATCTTCTTGGCCTCCGCCATGGAGATGATCTCTGTCTCGAGCCCCAGATAGCGCGCCCGGGCATGGGCCATCTTCAGCCACTCCATGCGCTGCGGCGTATCGGCCAGGATCAGGCCGCCCGAGCGGTGCAGTCCGCAAGCCTGGCCCGAGATCTTCTCCAGCTCGTTGTAGAGGGCGATGGTGTAGCCTTGGAGCTTTGCGACATTGGGGTCGCCGTTCAGGGTGTGGAAGCCGCCCGCTGCATGCCAAGTCGAACCGGACGTGAGAATGTCACGCTCGACCAGCACGACATCTTTCCAGCCGGCCTTGGTGAGATGATAGAGCACCGAGCAGCCGACGACACCGCCGCCGATCACCACGACACGCGCCTGGGTTTTCATGGCATATCCTTGCAAATGGCCAAAGCTGTGGGCGTTTTAGCTGGGACGCCGAACCCCCGCAATCGGCGATGGCGGTGAAAAGAATTCATCCAGACATGGAAAGGGCCCCGCCTCAGGGAGGCAGGGCCCTCTCAAATCGACACCGGACCGATATCAGATCGCGTCCTTGACTTCCTTGGCGGCGCGGAAGGCCAGCTTCTTCGACGCCTTGATCTTGATCTGCTCGCCGGTGGCCGGGTTGCGGCCCATGCGGGCGGGGCGCTTCTTGACCTGGAAGATGCCGAGGCCGGTGACGCGCACCTTGTGGCCCTTCTTCAGGTTCTTCACGGTGAGCTCGATGAAGGCGCCCAGGAACTCGCCCGCTGCCTTCTTCGACATCTCGTGCTTCTCGGCCAGTTCCGCCGCGAGCTTCGAGAGGGGGATCGTCTGGATCTTGTCGTCAGCCATGTTTGTCTCCTTGATTGAGGTTTTGGCTGACGGCGAGCGTTAACAAGACTTTCGATTCGGGAAAACCCTTATTTTTCGCGGGTTTTTTTCCACCCTGCTGGAAAAACCCTTGTGAATCCGGCTTCGACAGTTTGGCTGTGTGCAGAAATATAGAAAAATCCAGCAAATACAGTATCTTACGGAAGGTGCGATTTGCTATGGCTGCTTGCCTGGCGCACCCGTTGCGATGTCCAGATGGTTCTTCAGGGGCAGCGGCGGCAGCGCGTGCTTTGTGGAAAACATTGCGAGGTTCGATTGTCGCTGCGCTTCAAGTGATTCGCCCGACATGTTGCGCGCATGCACGCGGATCGCCACGACGGGGCGTTCGATGTGGGTCAACACATGTCCGGCGCGGGCCACGCGGAGGTACCAGTCCCAGTCCCAGTAGTAGGGGAGCGTTTCATCGAACGGTCCCAGCGATTCATGCAGGCTGCGCCGGTAGACGACCCCCGAGATGAGAATGGTGTTGTCGCGCATGAGCGTCCCGGCGTCGGCGTGAAAGGCGAAGGGCAGGTCGGGCCGCCCGTCCTCGAACACCAGGCGCCCGTCCGCGTAACAGAATGCCGCGCCCGCCGCGATCACCCGGGAAACATCCGCGAAATAGGTCTGGTCGATGAACCAGTCGTCATCGTCGAGAAAGCAGATGAGCTCGCCTTGTGCCTCCGCGACGCCGAGGTTCCGCGCCGGCACGGGTCCGCGCTGATGATTGTCGAGGACCCGGATCGAGGGATGAAGCGTGCCCACCGCCTCCCGTGCGCCAATGCCATCATCCACGACGATGATCTCACCTGGCTGTTCCGTCTGCTTCAGCACGCTGGCGATGGCTTCGCGCAGGAAGTGATGCCGCCCGCGTGTCGGGATGATGACCGAGATGTTGTTCACCACGACGGCCTCACGGGAGCTCGAGCCGTTCCAGTGCCCTTGCCCGCCCGATCAGCGGCAGGAGATGGGCAAGTTCCGGCCCGTGATCAAGGCCGGTCAGCGCAAGACGAAGCGGCATGAAGAGGTCCTTGCCCTTGCGGCCCGTCTTCGCCTTCAGCGCCTCGGTCCAGCCTTTCCATGTGGCGCCGTCCCAGGGCTCCTGCGGCAGCAGTGTGCGGGCCTCGGCCAGGAAGGCACGGTTTTCGTCAGCGATCACCGGGGTCACCGCGCCGAAAGCCACCTCGTGCCAGGCCTCCGCGTCGGAGAGCGTCGTGATGTTGCCGCGAACGGCCATCCAGAAGGCCTCCGTGCCGCCGCGCATCCGGTCCTTCACGGCAGCCCAGGGCAAATGATGCAGCAGCTTGGCATTGAGTTGCAGGAGCTCCGCCTCATCGAAGCGGGCGGGTGCACGCGACAGCTTGTCGAGGTCAAAGCCACCGACCAATTCTTCGTAATCTGCAAACGGATGGATATTGTCAGACGTGCCGAGAAGGGCTGCCATGCTCACCACCGCCATGGCCTCAAGCCCCCGCTCGCGCATCGCGGAAATGGACAGCGCGCCGAGTCGTTTCGAGAGGCCCTTGCCGTCAGCCCCTGTGAGCAGGCTGTGATGGGCATAGAGCGGCGGCTTGCTGCCCAGCGCCTCGGTGATCTCGATCTGGACGGCGGTGTTGACCACGTGGTCCTCGCCGCGGATCACATGGCTGATGCTGAAGTCGATGTCGTCGATGACCGAGGGCAGGGTATAGAGATAGCTTCCGTCCTCGCGCACCAGCACCGGATCGGAGAGGGTTGCCGTGTCGATGTGCTGGGGACCGCGGATCAGATCGTCCCAGGACACCGTGCGCCCGTCGAGCCTGAAGCGCCAGTGCGGCCTGCGGCCCTCGGCTTCGAGCCTCCGGCGCTCGTCCTCGCCAAGCTTGAGCGCGGCACGATCATAGACGGGCGGCGCACCCCGCGCCATCTGGCGCTTGCGGCGGCGGTCGAGCTCATCGGCGGTTTCATAGCAGGGGTAGAGGCGGCCCGATGCGCGCAGCCCCGCCGCCACCTCGTCATAGCGCGCGAACCGCTTCGACTGCCATGCGACGCGTGCCGGCCGGATGCCCAGCCAGTCGAGATCGGCGGCGATGCCCTCGGCAAACGCCGTGGTCGAGCGCGCCACATCGGTGTCGTCATAGCGCAGCACAAAATCGCCGCCGGATTTCTGCGCGAAGAGCCAGTTGAGAATGGCCGTGCGCGCATTGCCGATGTGGATGCGCCCGGTGGGAGAGGGCGCGAAACGCACGATGGTCATGTCAGCGCCCGTCCCGGAAGGCATTGGTGATGGGATAGCGCCGGTCGCGTCCGAAATTGCGCCGCGTGATCTTGACGCCAGGCGCGGCCTGTCGGCGCTTGTATTCTGCGATATAGAGCATGTGCTGAACGCGCCGCACCAGTGCCTCGTCATAACCGGTTCCAGCCACGATCTCCGCGACCGGCATTTCATGTTCGATCAGCCCCTCGAGGATGACATCCAGCATCTCATAGGGTGGAAGCGAATCCTGATCCGTCTGGTTGGGCCGCAGTTCAGCGGAGGGCGCGCGGGTGATGATGCGCTCCGGGATCACGTGGCCAAGGCTGTTGCGCCATCTGGCCAGCCGGTAGACCTCGGTCTTGTACACATCCTTGATCGGGTTGTAGCCCCCGTTCATGTCGCCGTAGAGGGTTGCATAACCAACCGACATCTCAGACTTGTTGCCGGTGGTCAGCACCATCGAGCCGAACTTGTTGGATATGGCCATGAGAATCACGCCGCGGCTGCGCGACTGCAGGTTTTCCTCCGTGATGCCGGAGGGCGTGCCTTCGAACATCGGCTTCAGCGCGGCAAGAAAGCCCTCGACCGGCTGGCCGATCGGCACAACATCATAGCGTACGCCCAGCAGCTTGGCGCAGTCCTCGGCGTCGGTGAGGCTCTCCTGGCTCGTGTAGGCGTAGGGCAGCATGACGCAATGAACGCGCTCCCTGCCCAGTGCATCCGCCGCCATCGCTGCGACCACCGCCGAGTCGATGCCGCCGGAGAGACCCAGCACGACGCCCGGAAAACGGTTCTTCAGCACATAGTCGCGCAGGCCCAGCACGCAGGCGTTCCAGGTTTCCTCTTCCTTTTCGGGCAGCGCCACCACTTCGCCCGGCACGCAGTGCCAGCCGTCGGGTCCGCGCCGCCACTCGGTCAGTGCTATCTCCTCGCGGAACATGGGCAGCTGCCAGGCCAGCGAGCGGTCGGCATTGATCACGAAGGATGCGCCGTCGAACACCAGCTCGTCCTGCCCGCCCACCTGATTGAGATAGGCCATGGGCAGCCCGGTTTCGGTGACCCGCGACACCACGAGATTGAGTCGCACGTCATCCTTGTTGCGCTCGAAGGGAGAGCCATTGGGAACGAGAAGGATCTCGGCCCCGGTCTCGGACAGTGTTTCGCAGGTCTCGGCTGTCCAGATGTCCTCGCAGATGGGGACGCCGAGCCTCACGCCCTTGAAGGCAATGGGGCCTGGCGCGGGGCCGGGATCGAACACGCGCTTCTCGTCGAACACTCCATAATTGGGAAGGTCGAATTTGTGGCGCAGCGCCTCGATGCGGCCATTGGCGAGGAGCGCCACGGAGTTGTGCAGCTTACCGTTCTCGCGCCACGGCAGTCCGATCAGCATGGCAGGACCATTGGCCGTGTCCCTGGCCAGTGACTCGACGGCTTCGCGGCAGGCTTCCACGAAGGACGGCCGCAGCACCAGATCTTCAGGCGGATAGCCGCAGATGAACAATTCCGGAAACAGGATCAGGTCTGCGTCCGGGCTTTGCCACAGGACTTCGCGGGCCCGCGCCAGATTCTCGCCGATGGCGCCGAGCGTGGGGTTCACCTGGGCGAGCGCAATGATGAGCTTGTCGGTCATGCGCCGCTTGTAGCGGAACGGGGGCTGTCCATCAATTGTGCGGCGTTGACGGCGCGGCGCCGATGCGGGAGAAGGTCGGGCATGATCCTCAAGAGCCTTCTCGATGCCCAGCCCGCGACGGCATGTGCGATCTCGGCCCCTGGGCGCGGCGACCTCTCCTATGGCCTGTTCGTCGAGCTGGTCGAGGATGTCGCGGCCGCACTCCGGTCCGCAGGGCTTGCCCGCAACGACCGGCTTGCCATGGTCCTGCCCAATGGCCCGGACATGGCGGCGGGCTTCGTCGCAGCGGCCTCGGCCGTGACGGCAGCGCCCCTCAATCCTGCCTACCGCGAGGACGAGTTCCACTTCTACATGGAGGACCTGGGCGCCCGCGCGCTGCTCGTCGAGGAGGGCAGTACGTCATCCGCCATCGCCGCAGCGCGGCGTCTCGGCATTCCGGTTCTGACCCTTATCCCGGGGCGTGAGGCGGGCTTCTTCGCGCTGTCGGGTGATGCGGCGCGCCCCGCCGTCCGACAGGGGCTGGCCGAAGGCAGGGACATTGCGCTCGTGCTGCACACCTCGGGTACCACGTCACGGCCCAAGATCGTTCCGCTCACCCATGCAAACCTTCTTGCATCCGCCAACAACATACGCGCCACGCTGCGGCTCACGGCACAGGACCGTTGCCTCAACATCATGCCGCTGTTCCACATCCATGGGCTGGTGGCGGCGATTCTCGCCAGCCTGTGCGCGGGCGGGTCGGTGTTCGCAACGTCCGGCTTCAACGCGCTGCAGTTCTTCGGCCTGATGTCCGAGGCGAAACCCAGCTGGTACACGGCGGTTCCCACGATGCATCAGGCAATCCTGACCCGTGCCGAGCGCAATGCAGAGGTGATCGCCGCCAATCCGCTGCGCTTCATCCGGTCGAGTTCGGCCTCTCTGCCCGCACCCGTGTTCCATGCCCTGGAGGCAGCCTTCGACTGCCCTGTCATCGAGGCCTATGCGATGACCGAGAATGCCCATCAGATGACATCGAACCAGTTGCCGCCGGGCCAGCGCAAGCCGGGCTTCGTCGGTTGCGCGGCCGGGCCGGACGTGGCGGTCATGGCGCCGGACGGCCGTCTTCTGGGTACGGGCGAGGAGGGCGAGGCCGTGACCCGCGGTCCCAATGTCACGCCGGGCTATGAAAACAATCCCTCAGCCAATGAATCCGGCTTCGCCTTTGGCTGGTTCCACACCGGTGACCAGGGGTTCATGGACGAGGACGGCTTCCTCAAGATCACCGGCCGGCTGAAAGAGATCATCAACCGTGGCGGCGAGAAGGTGGCGCCCATGGAGGTCGATGACGTGCTCATGGCCCATGCGGCGGTGCATCAGGCCGTCACCTTCGCCATGCCGCATGACCGGCTGGGCGAGGAGGTCGCTGCTGCTGTCGTGCTGCGCGAGGGCATGACTGCGGGAGAGCGTGAACTCATCGATTTCGCCGCCGTGAAGCTTGCCGCCTTCAAGGTGCCCCGTCGCATCGTGATCCTCGATGAAATTCCCAAAGGCGCCACCGGCAAGCTGCAGCGCATCGGGCTTGCGCAGAAGCTGGGCCTCGCATGACCCGCATCTGCATCTTCGGCGCGGGCGCCATCGGGGGCTATGTCGGCGCCCGGCTGGCCCTGAAAGGTGAGGCCGATGTCTCGCTGGTTGCCCGCGGCGCACATCTCGAGGCCCTTCGCGCCAATGGTCTCACCCTGTTGCAGGACGGCAGTCGCCACGTGACGCATCCGCGCATCACCGGCCAGCCGTCAGTTCTGGGGCATCAGGATTTCATCATTCTTGCCCTCAAGGCGCAGGGGCTGGCCGCCGTCATCGATCAGCTGATGCCCTTGATCGGGCCCGAGACGGCAATCCTCTTTGCCCAGAACGGCGTGCCGTGGTGGTATTTTCATGGCACAGGCGGGCCGCTGGAGGGCACGCGGCTCGAAAGCGTCGACCCCGGCGGCCGGATCTGGAGCCGCATCGGGCCGGAGCGCGCGCTGGGCTGCGCGGTCTGGCAGGCTGCGGAGATCGCCTCGCCGGGCGTCATCCGCCACAACTACGGCGAACGCATGCCGCTGGGCGAGCCGTCAGGCCAAAAGACGGAACGCGTCAGCCTGCTGAGTCGGCTGCTCACCGATGCCGGAATCAAGAGCCCCGTGAAGCCGAATCTGCGCCAGGAAATCTGGCTGAAGTTGTGGGGCAATCTCAGTTTCAACCCGGTGAGTGTGCTGACACAGGGTACGCTCGCAGAACTTGCCGCCGATCCTGGCACCCGCCGGGTGATCCATGCCATGATGGACGAAGCCCGGCTCGTCGGTGAACGGCTGGGCATTGCCTTTCAGGTCAGTGCCGATGAGCGCATCGACATGGCCGCCAGGGTTGGCGCCCACCGCACGTCCATGCTGCAGGACGTGGAAGCCGGGCGGCCGACCGAACTCGACGCGCTGCTGGGCGCAGTGATCGAACTGGCACACCTCGCAAGAGTCGAGACGCCGTCTCTGAAAATGATCTATGGTCTCTGCAAGTTCCGTTGCGAGAAAGCCGAGGCGGTCTCACGCCAGACATGAGGAGGGCCGGACATGCGCCTTGAAAACGAAAAGCCCGACTATGACAGCATCGAGGACCGGCGCGGGCAGGGCGGCGGCTTCGGCTTTCCCGGCGGCGGGAGCGGCAGGCGCATCACCATTCCCATGGGCGGCCAGCGGGCCGGAGGTTTCAGCCTCAAGACCATCGTGTTTCTGGTCATCCTCTACTTCGTTCTGAAGATGATGGGCATCGACCTGCTGCAGGAATTCACCCAGCCGGGAACGCAGGGTGGTGGCGATACAACGATTTCCACGCCCGATACCAAGCTCGACACGGCGCCCGATGCCGGCGCTTCGGCGGGTCCGGGAACCGGCAGCGCCAATGTCCAGGCGGATGCCGGCAAGGAGTTCGTGGCCAGGGTCCTGGGGTCCAACAACCGGGTCTGGAACGACATCTTCCGTGAGATGGGCGAGACCTATGCCAAGCCCAAGCTGGTTCTCTTCGATGGCTCAGTGCAATCGGCCTGTGGCATGGCGCAATCGGCTGTCGGCCCCTTCTATTGCCCGCCCGACCAGAAGGTCTACATCGACCTGAGTTTCTACGACGACATGAAGAACCAGCTTGGCGCAGCGGGTGATTTTGCGCAGGCCTATGTCATCGCCCATGAAGTCGGTCATCACGTGCAGAACCTGTTTGGCATCGCCAGCAAGGTATCCGCGCGGCGGATGCGCGTCTCGGAAGCGGAGGGCAACGCCCTGTCGGTGCGCATGGAATTGCAGGCGGACTGTTTTGCGGGCATCTGGGCACAGGAGGCCAATGCGTCGGCCAATCTCCTCGAGGATGGTGACATCGAGGAAGGCCTGAATGCTGCCGCAGCGATCGGCGATGACCGGCTGCAGCGCCGCTCCCAGGGCTATGTGGTGCCGGAGTCCTTCACCCATGGGAGCTCCGAGCAGCGCGTGCGCTGGTTCAAGCGCGGGCTCCAGGCAAAGAGCCTCGGCGACTGCGATACCTTCGGTGCCGACAGCCTCTGAGCACCGCAGGTCTTGACCGAAATCAAGGTGGAATCCCGTCCCCGCGCCTAGGGATTGCTCACGGATCTGAGCAACCACAGACAGGAGGAACGGATGACCAAGAAGATTCTCTGCGCCACCGACGGAACCGATCACTCGGCCCATGCCATTGAGCTCGCTGCGCAAATAGCTGCAAAGATGGGCGCCAGGCTGACGATCTGCGCGGTCAATGTGGCGCATGGCGGAAGCCGCGGGCCCCTGATCTACACGTGGGAGGACGATCAGGTGAAGAAGGTCCTCGATGCCGCTGCTGCTGCTGCCCGCAAGGCCGGTGCGCATGCTGTCGAGGAACTGGCGCTCCGGAGCCGCGAGGCGGCTGCCGCCATCGTCCAGTATGCCGAGGAAAACGGCTTCGACCACATCGTCGTCGGCACGGGTGACAAGCGCGGGGTTTCGCGCCTGGTCCTGGGGTCGGTGGCTGCCGATGTGGCCAGCCGCGCCCATTGCAGCGTGACCGTCGCCCGCTGACGCCCCCTCGCTCTTGTGCATCTGCCTGGCTTGGCGCAATAAGCGCCATGACCAGGGGGATGATGAGGCGTGACTGACGACCGGGCAATCCTGCGCGAACTCTTCGGGCTTGCGGTCGAGGCCGCAAACCCAGTGACGGCCGTGGTGCAGGCTTTGCCCGCGCCGCCTAGGGGCCGCACCGTTGTCATCGCGGTTGGCAAGGCGGCCATACCGATGGCGCGGGCCGTGGAGTTGAACTGGCCGGGCCGGCTCGAGGGCCTCGTCATCGCGCCCCAAGGATATGCCCATGATCTGACCCGGCTCGAGGTCCTTCATGCCTCCCATCCGGTGCCCGACCAGTCCAGCCTTGTCGCGGCCGACCGGGCGCTGGCGCTCGCTGCCACGCTGGGTCCCGATGATCTCCTGATCGCGCTGATCTCGGGCGGCGCATCCGCCCTGATGTCCAAGCCGGTCCCGGGCATTTCCATTGCCGAGAAATTCGCCCTGGTGAAGGCCGTGCTGGGCTGCGGCGCCAACATCGCCGAGCTGAACTGCGTCCGCAAGCAGATCTCTGCCATCAAGGGTGGACGGCTCGCCCGCGCGGCAGGACCGGCCCGCATTCATACGCTGGCCCTCTCGGACGTACCCGGCGATGACCCTGCCATCATCGGATCGGGTCCGACCGTCCCCGATCCCACACGCAAGGCCGATGCCCGCGCGGTGCTCGCGCGCTATCGTGTGCCGGTGCCCGCCTCTGTCGCGCAATGGCTGGAAAGTCCCGACGAAGACCGTTCCATCCTCAGTCCGGCCACTCAGACCCATGTCATCGTCTCGCCTCGCCAGTCTTTCATGGCGGCGCGCCGCAGGGCCGAGGCCATTGGCCTTCACGTGCTCTATCTCGGCGACCGCATCGAGGGCGAGGCGCGCGAGGTTGCCAAGGTCCATGCTGCGATTGCACTCGAGATCGCCACCCACGGCGAAACAGCACGCAAGCCCTGCCTGTTGCTCTCGGGCGGCGAGACCAGCGTCACGGTGCGGGGCAAGGGCCGGGGTGGACGCAACGTCGAGTTTCTCCTGGGCCTTGCCATGGCGCTCGGCGGCGCACCTGGCATTCATGCGCTTGCGGCCGATACCGACGGCATTGACGGCATGGAACCCATCGCCGGAGCACTGATCGGCCCTGCGAGCCTCGATCGCGCCCGCGCCCTCGGCCTCGACCCCATGGCCTGTCTTGCCAGCAATGACGCCCACAGCCTGTTCGAGGCACTGGGCGACCAGGTGCTGACCGGACCGACCCACACCAACGTCAATGATTTCCGCGCCATCCTGATCCGTTGACGGCGGTGCGGCTTATTCCACTTTTGCGCATTGATTTCGCATGTTAGCCTGTCTGCTTGATGGGACGGCAAGAGACCGGCCCCAGGCTTTCTCAAGGGGGTAGCGGCAAGTCATGGGCCGTCTCACGACACATGTTCTGGATACCGCTGCGGGAACTCCCGCCGCCGGTCTGAGGATCGAGCTGTTTCGCCACGGCGAGGCCGCGCCGCTTCGCACCCTTGCCACCAATGCCGATGGCCGCGCGGATAGCCCGCTGCTCGAGGGCGATGCCTTCGCGCCTGGCCAGTATGAACTGCGCTTCCACGCCGGAGACTATCTGCGGTCGCGTGGCGTATCGCTCCCCGATCCGGCCTTTCTCGATGTCATCCCCATCCGCTTCGGCATTGCGGACAAGGCTGCGCATTATCATGTGCCGCTGCTGCTCTCGCCCTATGGCTATTCCACCTATCGCGGAAGCTGACCGCCGATGCCCGACCGCACCGCCATTCGGTTCCTGCGCCGCGGCAAGCTTGTCGAACTGACAGCCGTGCCGCCGATGCAGACCGTTCTCGACTATCTGCGACTGCATGACCGCGCGCGCGGCACCAAGGAAGGGTGCAATGAAGGCGATTGCGGAGCCTGCACCGTGGCGCTGGGGAGCCTGCGGGATGGAAAGGTCGTCTATCAGCCCGTCAATGCCTGCATCCTTCTGGTGGGGCAGCTCGACGGCAAGGAACTGGTGACCGTCGATGATCTCGCCACCGATGGCGAGCTTCATCCGGTCCAGCAGGCGATGGTGGAAAGCCACGGCTCGCAATGCGGCTTCTGCACGCCCGGCTTCATCATGGCCCTCTTCACCCTCTATCATGCCGGTCATGCACCAGGCCGTGACGAAATCGTTACCCATCTCGCCGGCAATCTCTGCCGTTGTACGGGATACCGGCCTATTGTCGAGGCGGCGCTTGCGAGTTGCCGGGGCAAGGCGGCAGATCGCTGGGCCGTTGGCGCGGCAGCTGCTGCGAAGCAACTGGCCGCACTGAATGATGGCAGGGATGTCTTCATTGGCACGCACGACAGCTTCATCGCCCGGCCGGCACAGGCCGCAACGCTCACGCGACTTTCGGCTGAACATCCTGACGCCGTTGTCGTCTCGGGCGCAACCGACGTCGGCCTTTGGATCACCAAGCAACTGCGAGTGCTTCCCAAGATCATCCTGACAGGCGGCGTCCAGTCGCTCCATGAGATCCGCGAGCGTGGCCACGAGATCAGCATCGGCGCAGCCGCAACCTATGCGGAAGCCATGGCGGCGCTTGGCGCGATCGACGTGGATGTCGCTGAGGTCATGCGGCGGCTGGGGTCTGCGCAGGTGCGTGCCTCGGGCACGGTAGGCGGCAACATCGCCAACGGCTCGCCCATCGGCGACATGCCGCCGCTCCTGATCGCGCTGGGAGCGAGCCTGACACTCCGCAAGGGAGAGACCGAACGCACACTGCCGCTCGAGTCGTTCTTCATCGCCTATGGCCGTCAGGACCGCGCGCCGGGCGAACTCGTCTGGCGCATCGATGTGCCAAAACTCGCCCGCAACGAAGCCTTCCGTGCCTACAAGATCTCCAAGCGCTTCGACCAGGACATCTCCGCCGTGATGGCAGCTTTCCGGTTTGGCCTTGAAGGGCGGCGCATCACGTCGGCTCGCGTTGCCTTCGGTGGCATGGCGGCAACGCCCAGGCGAGCGGCATCCGCCGAGGCCGCGCTGGTGGGGGTTTCGCTCGACAGAGAGGCAAGCTGGCAGTCTGCCCTTGCCGCGCTTGCGGCCGACTATGCGCCGATCTCGGACATGCGCGCCTCGGCCGCCTACCGCA
>OMIC01000009.1 GCA_900298995.1 Hyphomicrobiaceae bacterium
GCATTGCAGTCGCGCAAGCGCTGGATCGTGGGCACGCTGCAGCCCATCGGCCGCCTGATGGTGGATGATGGCGCCGTGACGGCGCTGGCCAGGGGCAAGAGCCTTCTGCCGGCCGGCGTGAAGAGCGTCGCGGGCAGCTTCACGCGCGGTGACACGGTGTCGGTGGTGACGGCAAAGGGCCGCGAGATTGCACGCGGGCTTGTGGCCTATGACGCCGCCGATGCGGCGCGCATCGTCGGACTGAAGTCATCCGAGATCGAGAAGGCGCTGGGCTTCCGGGGCCGGGATGAACTGATCCACCGCGATGACATGGTGCTGATGGGCGGAGACCGCGGATGAGCACAGACCTGGCCAGCCGGCAACTGATGATGACGCTGGGCGAGGCGGCGCGCGCCGCAGCGCGGCAGCTGGCGCTCGCCGAGACGGCCCGCAAGAACACCGCGCTCACCGCCATGGCGGCGAAGATCCGCCGTTCGGCCGCCGACATTCTCTCGGAGAACCGCCGCGACCTCGAGGCCGCGCAGGCCCGGGACCTCAAGGCCAGCTTCATCGACCGGCTGACGCTGACCGAGGCGCGCATCGAGGCCATGGCGAAGGGGCTGGAGGAGATCGCCGCCCTGCCCGACCCGGTGGGTCAGGTGATGGCGCAGTGGACGCGGCCCAACGGTCTTGCATTCTCGCGCGTGCGCGTGCCGATCGGCGTCATCGGCATCATCTATGAATCACGGCCCAATGTGACCGCCGATGCCGGGGGCCTCTGCCTCAAGTCCGGCAATGCCGCCCTGCTGCGCGGCGGCTCGGACGGTTTCCATTCCTCCGCCGCGATCGTCGCCTGCCTGCAGCGCGGGCTCGATGCAGCGGGGCTGCCGCGCACGGCGATCCAGATGGTGCCCACCGCCGACCGCGCCTGTGTCGGCATGATGCTGGAGGGGCTGGGCGGCACGCTCGACCTGATCGTGCCGCGCGGCGGCAAGAGCCTGGTGGCGCGCGTGCAGCAGGATGCGCGCGTGCCGGTGTTCAGCCACCTCGAAGGCATCTGCCATGTCTATGTCGACAAGGCGGCCGACATCGGGATGGCGTGCAAGGTGGTGCTCAACGCCAAGATGCGGCGCACCGGCGTGTGCGGCGCGGCCGAGACGATCCTGATCGACAGGGCGGCGGCGGACCGCCTCCTGAAGCCCATCATCAGTACACTGATTGATGGCGGCTGCGTGGTGCGTGGCGACGAGGCCTGCCAGGCAGCAGATCCGCGCGTCACACCCGCCACGCAGGCCGACTGGGGCGTCGAGTTCCTCGATGCCATCGTTGCGATGCGGCTGGTCGACGGGGTCGAGGGCGCCATGGCGCATATCGCGCGCTTCGGATCGCAGCACACGGAGTCGATCATCACGGCGGACACGGCCGCCGCCGAGCGGTTCCTCAGCGAGGTCGACAGCGCCATCGTGCTGCACAACGCCTCGACACAATTCGCCGACGGCGGCGAATTCGGTTTCGGCGCCGAGATCGGCATCGCCACCGGCAAGCTGCATGCGCGCGGGCCCGTCGGCGTCGAGCAGCTCACCACCTTCAAGTACCAGGTGCGGGGCGCGGGGCAGATCCGGCCATGATCCTGAAGGCGCCTGCTTTCGGCGAGGGCCAGCGCATCGGGCTGTTCGGCGGCTCCTTCAACCCGGCGCATTATGGCCATTACCGCGTGGCGCTCTATGCGCTGAAACGGCTGGAGCTGGACTGGGTGTGGTGGCTGGTGTCGCCGCAGAACCCGCTCAAGGACCCTGCCGAGACCGCCGCATATGCCGCGCGGCTCGACTGCACGCGCGCGCTGGCGCGGCACCCGCGCTTCGTGGTGAGCGACATCGAGAGGCAGATGGGCGCCCGCACCACGGCGGAAACCCTCCGGGGCCTCGCGCCGCTGCTGCGCCGCGGCCACTTCGTCTGGATCATGGGCGCCGACAGTTTCGCCAATCTGCACCGCTGGCACGACTGGCTGGAGATCGCCGAAACCCTGCCCCTTGCCGTGCTGGCGCGGCCCGGCTTCTCGCTGCGCGCGCTGGGCGGACCGGCTGCAACCCGTTTCTCGGAGGCGCAGGTGCCCTGCGAGAGGGCGCCGCAGCTTGTCACCCGGCGGCCGCCCGCCTGGTGCTTCATTCCCATGCCGCTCCGGCCGGAGAGTTCCACCGCCATCCGCCGCCAGAGCCGCGCGCCTCTTGAACGCGGCGCGTGAACCCTCTAGCGTGACCTCCGTATCGTTCCACCACGCGCCACGCAACGCACCGCCGATGCAGAACCGATTGCGGAACCAGGGATCACGCCACTGAAAGCACCAGCAAAGAAGACCGCTGCCCGGAAGGCCGCGGCGAAATCCGGCACGGCAGCCAAGCGCGCCAGGCCGTCCGCGGCCAGCAAGCCCAAGGAGCCGATGCCGGAGATCCCGGCCGAATTGCTCGCGCCGCAACCCAAGGCCGTCAGGCCGCGCAAGCCGCGTGGCAAGGCCTCGGCGGCCAGCAAGCCCAAAGGCGTGCTCGACCTGGTGCTCCAGCAACTCGATGACGCCAAGGCCGAGCAGATCGTGACCATTCCGCTCGACGACAAGTCGGCCGTGGCGGATGCGCTGGTGGTGGCGTCGGGGCGCTCCAACCGCCATGTCGGCGCGATTGCCGACCAGCTCGTCCAGAAGCTCAAGGAAAAGGGCTACCGCGACCTTCGCATCGAGGGCGTGCCACAATGCGACTGGGTTCTCGTCGATGCCGGCGATGTGATCGTCCACATCTTCCGGCCCGAGGTGCGCAGCTTCTACAATCTCGAGAAGCTGTGGTCGGTCCACGCGCCGGGCGCGCCGCCGGCGACGTGACGCCTTGCGGCTGGCCATCATCGCGGCCGGGCGGCTGAAGCCCGGCCCTGAACGCAGCCTCGCCGAAGACTATCTGACGCGCGCCCAGGGCCTCGGGCGCAGTTGCGGCGTGTCGCGGATCACGGTCACGGAATTCGGCGAATCGCAGGCTGCAACGGCTGCCGCGCGCATGGCCGAGGAAGGACGGCTGATGATGGCCGCACTGCCGCCGCGCGGTTTCAGCGTGGTGCTGGACGAACGCGGCAAGGCGATGAGCAGCACAGCCTTTGCCGATGTGCTGCGCCGTCACCTCGAGGGCGGAACCGGCGACATGGCATTTCTGATAGGCGGGCCCGACGGCCATGCCCCCGACGTGCGGGAGTCTTCCGGTCTCACCCTGGGGTTCGGGCCGATGACCTGGCCGCACCGGCTGGTGCGGGTGATGCTGCTGGAGCAGATCTACCGCGCCATCACCATTCTGGCAGGCCACCCCTATCACAGGGCGTGACGGCCCCCGGACGCGCCGGGAGCCGCCCTGCAAAGGTGTGTTACTTGGTCATCATCGACATGAAGTTCACCCAGCCCCGCGTGCCCAGCGTGGCCTGGGTCTGGGCATCGAGCGTCACCGTGTCCTGCCCGGCGGGCGGGATGGTGAGGATCGCCTCGTCAGCGGGCAGGTCGCCGCCGGCGTCAACATCCGTGAGATAGAACTTCGCCGGCTTGTCGGTGTCATTCAGGATGTCGATGGTGAAGCTGAAATTGATGGTGGCATCGTCACCACCACGCTTGAACACCGGCATGGCGATCAGCTTCTGCTGTGCGGCCTGAAGCTGCGGCAGGTTGAGGAACAGGCCCACCGACAGCAGACCGTCGTGCTTGCCATGCGGGAACACGGCAAAGCGCGCGGTGTCGCCCTCGAGCACATTGGTGAGGATCACGTCATTGCTCTGGCCGCCATCGGTGCGGATCAGGTTGGTGGCGAGCTGGAAGGTGCCCGCCGCGCCCTTGCCGGCCGGCGCGCAGCCCGTGAGCTGCAGCGGCACGTCCGGCGTGGACACCGTTTCCACCGTCATCGTGCCCTCATCCTTGCACCACTCGGCATTCACGAATTGCCCGGTAATGGCAGCCATGACCGGAACCGGCGCACCCGACTGCGCGACGGACAGGATCTCGGACACGCGGATGGGCGTGCGGGTGTCGATCTGGCAGCCGGCGAGGGCGAGGGCCGCTGCCCCGACGGCGAGGCCCGAAAGGAACATTCTGCGGGTGATCATTGCTCTACTCCATGATTTCAGCGGACAGTGTCTGTGCGCCGTTCTTGTCTGAGAGCACCGGATTAGCCGTTCCGGAGTTGCCCGTCGAGAGGAACCGCCCTCCGCCCGGCATGATTAACGGATTGTAAATGGCATCCGGGCATTCCTGTCTCCAAGCCCCGCCCCCGACATGCCGAAGGACCCATGCGGCGTCTTGCCCTCATAGCCCTCACCCCGTTGCTGGCCCTCGCCGCGGCCTGCCCTTCCGCACGGGCGCAGGAGGCCCAGCAGCTCGAGAGCCTCGAACAGCAGATCACCAGCGGCAAGGCCAACGAGACGCGGATCGCCGAGGACATTGCCGCAGCCATCGCGGCCGAGGACGAGGTGGCGCGCAAGCTGGCGGCGATCGCCGGCGAGGTTCAGGCCCAGCAGGCCGTGGTGGCCGGGAGCGAGGCCGAACTCACCCGGCTGAAGCGCGAGCGCGCCGGCCTGCTTGCCGACCTGGGCGAGACGCAGGACATGCTCTCGGAGCTTCTGGCGGGCCTCCAGCATCTCGAGCAGAACCCGCCGCCCGCCCTTGTGGTGCGGCCCGACGACATTCTCGCGGCGCTGCGCGGCGCCATGCTGCTGGGCACCATCGCCCCGGAACTGCAGGCCGAGGCCGAGGCCCTGAACAGCCGCCTCGACCGCCTGACCCAGCTCGAGGCCGAAATCGCCACCCGCCGCCAGGAGGTGGCGCAGGAACTCATCCGCCTTGATGGACAGCGCACCGATCTCGCCCGACTGGTGGAGCAGAAGCGGTCGCTGGTCAGCGAGGGCAACGCCGCCCTGGCCGCCGAGCGCCAGCGCGTCGCCACGCTGGCCGAGAAGGCCAAGTCCCTGAAGCAGCTTCTGGCGAAGCTCGCCGAGGAGCGCCAGAAGGCCGAGGCCGACGCCTCCGCCGCCGAGCAGGCCCGCCAGCAGCAGGAGGCACTGCTGCGCCAGCCCGACATCGCCTTTTCAGAAGCCAGGGGCCGGCTCCTGCTGCCCGCCCGTGGCGATGTGCTGCGCCGTTTCGGCGATCCGGACGGGCTCGGCCGCGAGATCCAGGGGCTGATGCTGGCCACGCTGCCCGGCGCCCAGGTGACGGCGCCCGCCAGCGGCAAGGTCGAGTTCGCGGGCGCGTTCCGGTCCTATGGCCAGATGGTCATCCTCAATCCCGGGGGCGGCTACCGGGTGCTGCTCGCCGGCATGGACAGGCTGACGGTGGCTGTGGGAGACTATCTCCGGGCGGGCGAACCCGTCGGCGAAATGGGTGGCGGCCCTGCTTCCGTCACACTTTTCAGTGAAGTGGCAACGGACGGACGGCCGGTGCTATACATCGAGTTCAGGAATGGCACGGACGCCATCGATTCGGGGCCCTGGTGGGCCGGTGGTTTGAAAGAGGCACGCGGATGAAGACGAACCGGTTGCAGAATTTTGGCCTGGTGCTGGCGGGTGCGGTGTCCGCCTCGCTGCTGTGGCACGCCTTTGGCGATGCGGGGGCAACCTCCAACGCCGATACCTACAAGCAGCTGAACCTGTTCGGCGACGTGTTCGACCGTGTCAGGGCCGACTATGTCGAGGAGCCCAACGAGCAGCAGATGATCGAGGCGGCCATCAACGGCATGCTGGCCTCGCTCGATCCGCACTCGAGCTACATGAACAAGAAGCAGTTCCAGGACATGAGCGTGCAGACCCGCGGCGAGTTCGGCGGGCTCGGCATCGAGGTGACAATGGAGAACGGCCTGATCAAGGTGGTCTCGCCCATCGACGACACGCCCGCCTCGCGTGCCGGGCTGCAGGCCAATGACCTGATCGTGAAGATCGACGGCACGGATGTGCAGGGCATGACGCTCAATGACGCGGTCGACAAGATGCGCGGCAAGATCGGCACCGACATCAAGCTCACCATCCAGCGCCAGGGCAAGGAGCCCTTCGATCAGACGCTCACCCGCGACCGCATCCGCGTGCAGTCCGTCAAATATGCCATCGAGGCCGGCGACATCGGCTACATCCGCATCTCCTCCTTCACGGAGCAGACGCAGGAAGGCCTCGAGAAGGCCATGGCGCATTTCCGCACCGAGCTCGGCGACAAGGTGAAGGGCTATATCCTCGACCTGCGCAATGATCCGGGCGGCCTGCTCGACATGGCGATCTCGGTGTCCGACACCTTCCTCGACAAGGGCGAGGTGGTGTCCACCCGCGGCCGTCACGCCGACGAGACCCAGCGCTTCAACGCCACCAAGGGCGATCTTGCCGACGGCAAGCCGGTAGTGGTGCTCATCAATGGCGGATCGGCCTCGGCGTCGGAGATCGTGGCCGGTGCGCTCCAGGATCACAAGCGGGCCACCCTCATCGGCACGCGGAGCTTCGGCAAGGGCTCGGTGCAGACCATCATTCCGCTCGGCGGAGAGGGCGCGCTGCGCCTGACCACCGCGCGCTACTACACGCCGGCCGGACGGTCGATCCAGGCCAAGGGCATCGATGCCGACATCATCATCGAGCAGGAGCTTCCGCCCGAACTGAAGGGCAAGGACGTGTCGACCGAGGGTGAGGCCGGCCTCAAGGGCCACCTCAGCAACGAGGCGGGCGGCGAGGAAGGTGGCGGCTCGTCGGCCTATGTGCCGGAGGACAAGACCAAGGACATGCAGCTCAAGGCGGCGATCGACCTCCTGCATGGGGTGAAGGTCGTGAGCAACGTCAAGCCCAAGGACGAAAAGGCCAAGGACGGCGCCACGGCGACCGAGCCTGCCGCCAACTGACCCCGGCAGGCGGCCGGAAAGGGCCACCATTTCGCAACGCATGATTTAAGGTTAACAGGGCGTTAACTCTTCTGCCCCGAAAGTCGGCTGGCCACGAATCATGCTGACCCCGGTGTTCAAAGACCATGCCCCGTGACGAGTTCCGGCGCCCGCTGAAGAGACGCAGCCTCGGCGAACGGCTGTGGGCAAGGCGCCCGAGCCCTCTCGTCTTCACGGCCTGCCTCATGCTCGCGGTGTTTCTGGGCGGCGGCCTCTGGCTGTCCCGCATTCCCCGGCCCTTCGCGGGCGAGCCTGTCGTGCTGGCGGACATCCCTGCCGCTGCCGAACTCGTGACCGCCTCGATCACCCCCGCCACCGAGCCCCCGGCCGAGAGCGACGCTGCCAGCACCGAAGACGTGATCGACCAGAGCGCGGCCGAGATCATTCCGGTGGGCGAGGCGGCCCCGCAAGAAGAGGCCGCTCCCCCCGAAGCGCCCGACTATGAGCAGGAAGCCACCATCATCGTGGCCCCCAACCGGCCGCTCCGCAAGGCTCCCGTCGATGCCGTCACCGAACGCAACGCACAGGGCCCGCTGCCGCGCATCTCCGGCGCGGGCAAGAAGCCCTTCGATGTCTATTCGCAGGTGACGCCCATGGCGGTGCTGGAATCGCGGCGGCCAAAGATCGTGCTGGTGCTGGGCGGCATGGGTCTCAACCAGAAGCTCACACGCGAGGCCATCGAAAAGCTTCCCGGCGACGTCACGCTGGGATTTGCGCCCTATGGCGATGATCTGCAGAGCCAGGTCAACAAGGCGCGCGCACGCGGCCACGAGATCCTGCTGCAGGTGCCGATGGAACCCGTGGGCTATCCCGGCACCAACCCCGGACCCAACACCCTGCTGACCGACGCCACGCCTGAAGACAATCTCAAGGCGCTGACGTGGCACATGAGCCGCTTCGCCGGCTATTCCGGGATCACCAATTACATGGGCGCGCGGCTCCTCGGCGAAGAGGACGCGCTGCGTCCGGTGATGAAGGAGCTGAAGGCGCGCGGCCTTGTCTATCTCGAGAACGGCACCGGCAACCCGACGCTGTCGGCAAAACTGGGCCAGGAGGTTCGGCTGCCGGTCCGCAACGCGGGCCTGGTCATCGATGCCGATCCCACCGCACCGGCCATCGCCGCCGCTCTGGAGCAGCTGGAACAGGAAGCCATCGCCACTGGCTGGGCGATCGGCACGGGCGCGGGTCTCGAGGTGACCATCGAAACTGTTGCGGAATGGATAAAAACCCTGCAGGAGAAGGGCATATTGCTGGTGCCGGTGAGCGCCGCCTACAAGGAACGCCCTGCCTGATGGCCAGACACGACGAGACCGACGCCTACCGCCCCTGTGTGGGGGTGATGCTGCTTAACCCCGGGGGCCAGGTCTGGATCGGCCGCCGTTTCGACAAGCAGAATGACGAGGGCAAGGGCCACTGGTGGCAGATGCCGCAGGGCGGCATCGATCCCGGCGAGGACATCCGCCGCGCCGCGCTGCGTGAACTCGCGGAGGAAACCGCCGTCACCTCGGCCGAGGTCATCGCCGAGTCACGCAACTGGTACAGTTACGATCTGCCCCAGCATCTGATCGGCAAGTCATGGAACGGCAAGTACCGCGGCCAGAAGCAGAAATGGTTCGCGCTCCGCTTCACCGGAGACGAGCGCGAGATCAACCTGCAGCCACCCGGCCACAAGCAGGAATTCGACCAGTGGCGCTGGGCAGCGATGGACGAGGTGCTGGCACTCATCGTGCCGTTCAAGCGGCAGGTCTATGAGCAGGTGATCGCCGAATTCCGCCACCTCGCCGATTGAAGAGTCCTTCATGTCCAAAGCCCAGATCGTCCAGCTTCTCATCACGATTGCCGGCATTGCGCTGGCCGTCATCGTGTTCCTGTTCGGCCCCTTCGACATGCTGGGCAACGGCGCGCTGGCTTTCGTCATCTTCCTCGCGGCGGGCATCGCGGCGGGATTTGCCTATGCGAAGCTCGCGGCCCGCTGACAGCCATGGCCCACATCATCTTCGATTGCGACGGCGTGCTCGTCGATTCCGAGCCGCTTTCGATGCAGGCCGACGCCGAGGTTCTGGCGGCCCATGGGGTGATCATCACCCCGGAAGAGGCGCACCGCCGCTTCGTGGGCAAGACCTTCGCCGCCATGATCGACGAGATATCGGCCGAATTTGGCGTGACATTTCCCACCGATGCCTCGGCGCAGAAGGATGCGCGGCTTCTCGAACTCTATGAAGCGGGGCTCCGGCCGGTGGCCGGCGTGGCGGATGCGCTGCAGGCGCTGATGCCGCGCGCCCTGAGCGTAGCCTCCAACTCTCCGGCCGCGCGGGTCGCAGCCGCCCTGCGCATCACAGGACTGACGGATTTCTTCGGCGGCCGCATCGTGAGCTTCGAGCATGTGGCGCGCGGAAAGCCGGAGCCCGACGTGTTCATCGAGGCGGCGCGGCGGGCAGGCCATGCCCCCGATGCCTGCATCGTGATCGAGGATTCGGTGACGGGCGTCACTGCGGCGCGGCGCGCGGGCTGCCTGGTTCTGGGATTCACCGGCACTTATCCGGACCCCGAGGATCAGGCGCGAGCGCTCGAGGCGGCGGGTGCCGAGACGACATTCAGCGCCATGCGGGAACTGCCCGGCCTCATCGCTGCAAAGAATGCTTTGACAAAGCAGTCCCGCTCCCCCATATGACCTTTCGTCGCTTGGGGCCAATCACAAGAACGACGTGAGGCGCGCAGACACACGCCGCCGTTCCGGCTCCCCTCCCAGAAGCGCAACATCCGAACATACCTTTCACGTGGGTAGGTTTCAGCGCCCGCCCGGCCTGTTGCAGATGGTCTGCATCACGGCCCATTCGGACATGGCTTGCGCTGCCCACACTCGCTCCGAACATGAAAGCAGACTCTCTTGACTCAATTTTCCGATCTTCAGCTCTCCGAGCCCCTGTTGCGCGCGCTTGCCGCCGAGGGCTATGAGAGCCCCACCCCCATTCAGGCCCGCGCCATTCCGAGCCTTCTCGAAGGCAAGGACCTTCTGGGCATTGCCCAGACCGGCACCGGCAAGACGGCGGCCTTTGCGCTGCCCATCCTGCAGCGGCTGGCGGCATCGCCCGAGCGTGCCCAGCGCGGCACCTGCCGGGCGCTGATCCTGTCGCCGACGCGCGAACTCGCAGCCCAGATTGCCGAGTCTTTCCGGGTCTATGGCAAGTTCATGAAGCTCTCGCGCGCGGTCGTGTTCGGCGGCGTGTCGCTGGGCAAGCAGATCGACATCCTGCGCGGCGGCGTCGACATTCTGGTGGCCACGCCTGGCCGCCTCGTCGACCTCATCGAGCGCCGTGCGCTGAGCCTGGCCAAGGTCGAGATCTTCGTGCTCGACGAAGTCGACCAGATGCTCGACCTGGGCTTCATCCATGCCATCCGCAAGATCACCGGCATGCTGCCGGAGACGCGCCAGAACCTGTTCTTCTCGGCCACAATGCCGAAGGAAATCTCAGGCCTCGCCCATGCGCTGCTGACCGATCCGGTGAAGGTTGAGGTGACGCCGGTCGCCACCACCGCCGAGCGCGTGAACCAGTGCGTGATCCATGTCGATCCGGCCAACAAGGTGAAGCTGCTGGCCGAGCTTCTCAAGGACAACAACATGACGCGCACGCTGGTGTTCACCCGCACCAAGCATGGCGCCGACAAGGTCATGAAGCAGCTCTCGGCCGCGGGCTTCACGGCCGCCGCCATTCACGGCAACAAGAGCCAGAACAACCGCGAGCGGGCCCTGGCCGGCTTCAAGGCGGGCAAGATCCTGGTGCTCGTGGCCACCGATATCGCGGCGCGCGGCATCGACGTCGAGAGCGTGAGCCACGTCGTCAACTATGACCTGCCGCATGTGCCGGAATCCTATGTCCACCGCATCGGCCGCACGGCGCGCGCCGGAGCCGAGGGCTCGGCCATCGCCTTCTGCACGCCCGAGGAGCGGCCGCTGCTGCGCGACATCGAGAAGACGATCCGCGCCCAGGTGCCGGTGACCGAGCACGCGCTGGGCCTCAAGGGCGTCCAGCAACTGGCGCCGAGCTTCGGCTGGAACCCGATGGGCAAGGACAAGCCCAAGAAGCCGCACCATCGCGGCCAGAACCCGAACCGCAACCATGGCGCGGGACAGGAGCAGAAGCAGGGCAAGCCGCAGGGCCAGCGCCCGGCAGCCGGCCAGCAGGCGCCAAAGCGCGCGGGCGGCGGCAGCTGGATGTCGGAGATCGGCAAGCGCCAGGCGTAAGCCATCCTGTATCAAGAATTGAGAGAGCCCGCCGGAAACGGCGGGCTTTCTTTTTTGGTACTCAGATCAAAAAGCCAGTCCCAGCTCGCATCCCGAGAGAATGTGAGAAGAGAATGATGACGGGCGGCCTCAAAAACAAAACCGCCGAGGAATGCCTCGGCGGTCTCAAGTCCCGAAAACTGTTCAGCTCACAGCGCCGACTGCAGCGCCTTCAGCTGGTTGAGCGTGTCGGTGGCCTTGCGCTGGGCCTCGCCGGGCTTGGCATCGGCCAGATCTTCCTCGGCGTTCTTGATCTGCCTGGCGAGTGCCGCCGCATCAAGCTCGGCCATCGGAATGGCGACCTCGGCGAGGAGCGTCAGGCCCTGCGGATTGACTTCCACCATGCCGCCCCGCACGAAGATGCGGTCCGAGCCGCCGCCGTCCTTGAAGACGGTGACGACGCCGGGCTTCAGCGTCGCGAGCAGCGGCGCATGGCCCGGATAGATGCCCATCTCGCCCTCGGACCCCGGAATGGTGACCGAAGCCACACTGCCGGAGAACAGAAGCCGCGCCGGGCTCACGAGTTCGAAATGAAGACCTGCCATGATGCTTACGCCGCCTCGGCGGCGAGGCGCTTGGCCTTCTCGATCGCCTCGTCGATGGTGCCGACCATGTAGAAGGCCGGCTCGGGAAGATGATCATAGGCGCCTTCGCAGAGGCCCTTGAAGCCCTTGATCGTGTCCTCGAGCTTGACCTGCACGCCCGAGGAGCCGGTGAACACGGCCGCCACGTCGAAGGGCTGCGACAGGAAGCGCTCGATCTTGCGGGCGCGCGCCACCGTCATCTTGTCTTCCTCGGAGAGCTCGTCCATGCCGAGAATGGCGATGATGTCCTGCAGCGCCTTGTAGCGCTGGAGGATCTGCTGCACCTGACGGGCAACCTGATAGTGCTCCTCGCCGATGACGCGCGGATCGAGCATGCGCGAGGTGGAGTCGAGCGGGTCAACCGCCGGATAGATGCCCTTCTCGGCGATCGAACGCGACAGCACGGTGGTGGCGTCGAGATGCGCGAAGGAGGTGGCGGGCGCAGGATCGGTCAGGTCGTCGGCGGGCACGTAGATGGCCTGCACCGAGGTGATCGAGCCCTTGGTGGTGGTCGTGATGCGCTCCTGCATCTGGCCCATGTCGGTGGCCAGCGTCGGCTGATAGCCCACGGCGGAGGGAATGCGGCCGAGGAGCGCCGACACTTCCGAGCCCGCCTGGGTGAAGCGGAAGATGTTGTCGACGAAGAACAGCACGTCCTGGCCCTGGTCGCGGAAATGCTCGGCAACCGTGAGGCCGGTGAGCGCCACGCGCGCACGCGCACCCGGCGGCTCGTTCATCTGGCCATAGACCAGCGCGGCCTTGGAGCCCGCGACCGAGCCTTCCTTCGGATTCTTGTTGACGCCCGATTCCATCATCTCGTGATAGAGGTCGTTGCCCTCGCGGGTGCGCTCGCCCACGCCGGCAAAGACAGAGTAGCCGCCGTGCGTCTTGGCGATGTTGTTGATGAGTTCCATGATCAGCACGGTCTTGCCGACGCCGGCACCGCCGAACAGGCCGATCTTGCCGCCCTTGGCGTAGGGCGCCAGCAGGTCGACGACCTTGATGCCGGTGACGAGGATCTCGGCCTGCGTCGACTGGTCGACGAATTCAGGAGCCGCCTGGTGGATGGCGCGGCGCGCCTTGGCGCCGATGGGACCGGCCTCGTCCACGGGCTCGCCGATCACGTTCATGATGCGGCCCAGCGTTTCATCGCCCACCGGAACGGTGATGGGCGCGCCGGTGTTGGTCACCTTCTGGCCGCGCACCAGACCCTCGGTCGAGTCCATGGCGATGCAGCGCACGGTGTTCTCGCCCAGATGCTGGGCCACTTCGAGGACGAGGCGGTTGCCGCCATTCATCGTCTCGAGCGCGTTCAGGATTTCCGGCAGGCCGCCATCGAAGGCGACGTCGACGACGGCGCCGGTGACCTGGGTGATGCGGCCGGTTGCGGCTTCGCTGTGTGCCATGTGTGTGATCCTTCCCGTATTCGCGTTAGAGCGCCTCGGCGCCCGAAATGATTTCGATGAGTTCCTTGGTGATCTGCGCCTGGCGCTGGCGGTTGTACTTGATCGACAGCTTGCTGATCATGTCACCGGCGTTGCGTGTGGCGTTGTCCATGGCGCTCATGCGGGCGCCCTGTTCGGAGGCGGCGTTCTCGAGAAGGCCGCGGAAGATCTGCACCGCGATGTTGCGCGGCAAGAGGTCGTCGAGGATCTCGCCCTCCTCGGGCTCGGCCTCATAGACCGCGCCACCCAGATCGGCGGGCGTGCCGCCCGAGACATCGGCCGGGATCAGCCGCAGCGCCGTCGGCTTCTGCGAGATCACCGACTTGAACTCCGAGAAGAACAGCGTCGCCACGTCGAACTCGCCGTTGTGGAACATGAGGAGCACCTTGTGCGCCACCGACTGCGCCTCGGCGAAGGACATCTGCTTCACATTGCGGAAGTCCACATGGTCGACGATGTACTTTCCATAGACCCGCTTCAGCGCGTCATTGCCCTTCTTGCCGACGGTGATGATCTTGACCGTCTTGCCCTGGCCGATCAGCCGGTCGGCATGCTCGCGCGCGATCTTGGCGATCGAGGAATTGAAGCCGCCGCACAGCCCGCGCTCGGCGGTGGCGACGATCAGCAGGTGGGTTGCGTCAAAGCCCGTGCCGGTGAGCAGCGTGGGCGCGCCAGCCTTGCCTTCCATCGCGGAGGCGAGATTGGACAGCACCGAAGCCATACGCTCGGAATAGGGGCGCGCGGCCACGGCGGCTTCCTGGGCGCGGCGAAGCTTGGCCGCGGCCACCATCTGCATGGCCTTGGTGATCTTGCGCGTGGCCTTCACCGAGGAAATGCGGTTTCGTAGGTCCTTGAGACTTGGCATCCCGGCCCCGTATCCTTAGGCGAAGGACTTGGCGAAGGCTTCAACCGCCGCCTTGAGCTTCGGCATGGTGGCGTCCGAGATCGCCTTCTCGGCGCGGATCGCGTCGAGCACCTCGGCATGCTTGTCGCGCATGAAGCGCAGCAGGCCATCCTCGAAGGCGCGCACCTTGCTCACCGGCAGCGGATCGAGATAGCCGTTCACGCCGGCATAGATCACCACGACCTGCTCTTCCGTCTTGAGCGGCGAGAACTGCGGCTGCTTCAGGAGTTCGGTGAGACGCGCGCCACGGTTCAGAAGCTTCTGAGTGGCGGCGTCGAGGTCGGAGCCGAACTGCGCGAAGGCCGCCATTTCGCGGTACTGGGCGAGCTCGCCCTTGATCTTGCCGGCCACCTGCTTCATCGCCTTGGTCTGGGCAGCCGAGCCCACGCGCGACACCGAGAGGCCGACGTTCACGGCCGGACGGATGCCCTGGTAGAACAGGTCGGTTTCAAGGAAGATCTGACCGTCGGTGATCGAGATCACGTTGGTCGGGATATAGGCCGACACGTCATTGGCCTGGGTCTCGATGACCGGAAGCGCGGTGAGCGAGCCAGCGCCCTGGCTGTCGTTGAGCTTGGCGGCGCGCTCGAGCAGGCGCGAGTGGAGATAGAACACGTCGCCCGGATAGGCCTCGCGGCCTGGCGGGCGGCGCAGCAGCAGCGACATCTGGCGGTAGGCCACGGCCTGCTTGGAGAGATCGTCATAGGCGATCAGCGCATGCATGCCGTTGTCGCGGAAATATTCGCCCATGGTGCAGCCCGCGAAGGGCGCGAGATACTGCAGCGGCGCGGGGTCAGAGGCCGTGGCGGCGACGATGATCGAATATTCGAGCGCGCCGTTGTCTTCCAGCACCTTGACGAACTGGGCCACCGTCGAGCGCTTCTGGCCGCAGGCCACATAGACGCAATAGAGCTTGTCCTTCTCGGGGCCCGCGATGTGGATGGGCTTCTGGTTCAGGATGGTGTCGAGGATGATAGCGGTCTTGCCGGTCTGGCGGTCGCCGATGACGAGCTCGCGCTGGCCGCGGCCGATCGGGATCAGCGCGTCGATGGCCTTGAGGCCGGTGGACATCGGCTCATGCACCGACTTGCGCGGAATGATGCCGGGCGCCTTGACGTCGACGCGGCGCATTTCCTTGGACTTGATCGGGCCCTTGCCGTCAATCGGGTTGCCGAGCGGATCGACGACGCGGCCGAGGAGTTCCTTGCCGACCGGCACCTCGACGATGGCGCCGGTGCGCTTCACCGTGTCGCCCTCGCGGATTTCGCGGTCGGAGCCGAAGATCACGATGCCGACATTGTCGGTTTCGAGGTTCAGCGCCATGCCCTTGAGGCCGTTGGCGAACTCGACCATCTCGCCGGCCTGCACATTGTCGAGGCCATAGACGCGGGCGATACCGTCGCCGACGGAGAGAACCTGGCCGATCTCGGAGACTTGGGCTTCCTTGCCAAAGTCCTTGATCTGCTTCTTCAGAATGGCGGAGATTTCGGCGGCGCGAATGTCCATCAGGCGGTTCCCTTCATGGCGATCTTGAGAGACTGGAGCTTGGTCTTGAGCGAATTGTCCATCATGCGGGATCCCACCTTCACGATGAGTCCGCCGAGGATCGAGCTGTCGACACGGGTGATGAGCGCGACATCGCGGCCGAGCGCGGATTTGAGCGCGGCCTTGAGGTCGGAGAGTTGCTGGGCAGAGAGTGGCTCGGCGCTGGTCACTTCCCCGGCCACTTCGCCGCGCGACTGGCTGAGCAGCGTGGCATAGGCCTTGATCATGTCGGGGAGCGCGCTGAGGCGGCGGTTCTTCGCCACGAGCTTCAGGAAATTGAGCGTGGTGCCGGTGATGCCGAGCTGGCCGGCCACGGCGCTGAGCGCGGCGACCTGATCCTCGGAGGAGAACACCGGCGAGCGGACGAGCCGCTTCAAATCATCGGACTGGTCGATGGCGGCCTGGAAGCCGGCCAGCTGTTCGCCGACCTGGCCGGTGGACTTGTCCTCGCCGGCCAGTTCGAAGAGCGCGCTGGCATAGCGGCCCGGAACGCCGGAAACTGTCTGGTCTGTGCTCGCCACGATCCGTCTTTCACTCAGTTCTGCAGCCCGCGCCGGATGCGAACAGGCGCTGCGCCACATGAATTTACGGGAGATCAGCATGCAAAACCGCACACCCACGGACCGGAGCCCCCGCCCCGCCGCGCGCGTTGGCTATCACAGTGGAAAAAGACTCGCAACCTCGAACAGGGATGAATTGCGGGGCGTTTTCTGCGTCATGCCAGCGCAAGCCGGCCTGTCGCCGGTCCGGCAACCCTAAACGCCTGACAGAACAGGAAAAGCCCGCCGGGGGAGGACCGGCGGGCTTCTCGGGGTGGACCTTTTGACAGGTCCGAAACTATGAGCGGGATGCCTCGCGGGCGAGCCGCGGGATGTCGGCGCGGGTGATGCCGAGATCGGCAAGATCGCGGCTCGACAGCGCCTCGAGCTCCTGCACGGTGCGGGAATAGCGCTTCCAGGTGGAGTAGCGGGACTTCAGGACTTCGAACATGGTCATTCCCCTTGGATTGACAGTGACTGGTTTCTTGTTGCAAGGCACAATCTAGGTGCAGCGCAATAAAATGAGTACTGCGTTTTTTGCATGGCTGATTTAACTACAGAATATCAGATAGTTAATAAAGTATTATGCAGCTGGGACTTGCCTGTGCTGGACATGAAAAAGGCCCGGAGCCTGCTCCGGGCCTTTGCAGCGCAACAGAATTCGGATCAGAACAGACCGACGATCTGGCCCTTGGCGTCGAGCCCGATGACTTCCGCCGACGGCACCTTGGGCAGGCCCGGCATGGTCATGATGTCACCGCAGATGACCACGATGAATTCCGCACCCGCCGAGAGCCTCACCTCGCGCACCGGCACCACGTGATTGGTGGGCGCGCCCTTCATGTTGGGGTCGGTCGAAAAGGAATACTGGGTCTTGGCCATGCAGATCGGAAACTTACCGTAGCCCGCCGCCTCCCAGGCCTTGAGCTGGTCCTTCACCGAGTTGTCGGCCACGATGTCGTCGGCGCGGTAGATTTCCCGCGCGATGGTCCGGACCTTGTCCCACAGCGGCAGGTTCTCGTCATAGATCGGCTTGAACTGCGCGCCCCCCGTGTCGGCAAGCGCCGCCACGTGCTTGGCCAGCGCCTCGGTGCCCTTGCCGCCCTCGGCCCAGTGGGTGCAGCGGAAGGCCTCGACGCCATGCGTGCGGCAATAGTCGATCACCGCCTGGATCTCGGCGTCGGTGTCGGAGATGAAGTGGTTGATGGCAACCGCGATCGGCACGCCGAACTTCTTCACGTTCTCGAGGTGACGGCCGAGATTGGCGAGGCCCTTCTTGAGCGCCTCCACATTCTCGGTCTTGAGCTCTTCCTTGGCGAGGCCGCCATGCATCTTGAGGGCGCGCACCGTGGCGACGATGACGGTGGCGGCCGGCTGGAGACCGGCCTTGCGGCACTTGATGTCGAAGAATTTTTCAGCCCCGAGATCAGCGCCGAAGCCTGCTTCGGTGACCACATAGTCGGCGAGCTTAAGCGCGGCCTGCGTGGCCATGACCGAGTTGCAGCCATGCGCGATGTTGGCGAAGGGACCGCCGTGCACAAAGGCCGGGTTGTTCTCGAGCGTCTGCACGAGATTGGGCTGCAGCGCATCCTTGAGCAGCACGACCATGGCGCCCGGCGCCTTGAGGTCCTTGGCGAGAACGGCCGACTTGTCCTTGCGATAGCCGATGACGATCTGGCCGATGCGACGCTCGAGATCCTCGATCGAGGTGGCAAGGCAGAGGATGGCCATGATCTCGGAGGCCACCGTGATGTCGAAGCCCGCCTCGCGCGGATAGCCGTTGGCAACGCCGCCCAGCGAGCACACGATCTCGCGCAGCGCGCGGTCGTTCATGTCTATCACGCGCCGCCAGGCCACGCGGCGGGTGTCGATGCCGAGCTCATTGCCCCAGTAGATGTGATTGTCGATCATCGCCGAGAGCAGGTTGTGCGCCGAGGTGATGGCGTGGAAGTCGCCGGTGAAGTGGAGGTTGATGTCTTCCATCGGGACGATCTGCGCATAGCCGCCGCCGGCCGCGCCGCCCTTCATGCCGAAGCAGGGACCGAGCGAGGGTTCGCGCAGCGCCACCATTGCCTTCTTGCCGATGCGGTTGAGGCCGTCGCCAAGACCCACGGTCGTGGTGGTCTTGCCCTCGCCCGCCGGGGTTGGGTTGATCGCCGTGACCAGGATCAGCTTGCCATTGGGCTTGGACTTGAGGCTGTCGATGTAGGAGAGCGCCACCTTGGCCTTGGTGTGGCCATAGGGGATGAGGTCCTTCTCCGGAATGCCCAGACCTTTGCCGATTTCCATGATCGGTTTCATCTTTGCCTCGCGGGCAATCTCGATATCGCTCTTCACCGTGGCCATGCCATGCTTCCTTGTTTGGACTCGTGAGGGTTTTCCCAGCAGTAAAAATACATTACCCTTGGGAAAAGTCGATCAAATTCCTGCGCCCGGCTTCTGACTTTCCACCAGGTGCTGCCGCTCTCTTGCGGCAGCCACCGCCCACGTGCCATGCCTTTTGCGACATTTCCCGGAGTTTTCTTCCATGGCTCCGCCTGCAGGAACATGACAATGCGCAGATTTGATCGTCCCGGACGCTCCGCCGCCTATGGCAGCCGCGGCATGGCCGCAACCTCCGCGCCGCTGGCGACACTGGCCGCCATCGACACGCTGCGCGCCGGAGGCAATGCCGCCGACGCCGCCGTCGTTGCCTCTGCCGTGCTGTGCGTGGTGGAACCGGCCATGACGGGCATCGGCGGCGACTGCTTCGCGCTTGTCGGGCAGGCTGACGGCACGGTGACCGGGCTCAATGCCAGCGGACGCGCGGCGCGGGCGGCGGACGCCGACTGGCTGAAGGCCTCGGGGCTCAGTTCCATCCCGCTGCGCTCGATCCACGCCGTCACCGTGCCGGGCGCCATCGACGGCTGGGACCGGTTGCTGAAGGCGCATGGCACGATGGATCTCGGCGAGGCGCTGAAGCCCGCCATCCGGCTTGCCGAGGAGGGCGTGCCGGTAACGCCGCGGGTGGCGCATGACTGGCCGGAGGATGCGCCGCATCTCGCCGCCGATGCCGGCGGGCTGCGGCACTACCTGAAGGAGGGTCGCGCGCCGCGTGTCGGCGAGACCATGCGCTACCCCGCACTGGCCAACACCTTGCGCATGATTGCGAGCTCCGGCAGCAACGTTTTTTACAACGGCAGCATCGCGGATGACATCATCCGCACGACATCCGCATTGGGGTCGCTGCTCACGCACGACGACTTCGCGGCGCATGAGAGCACTTGGGTGGAACCGATTTCAACGACCTTCATGGGGCATGAGATCCTTGAGATCCCGCCCGCGGGGCAAGGGCTCACCGCGTTGATTGCCTTCAACATTCTGACGCAGATCGGCTTGCGCCGGCATGCCGCGCAGTCGGTGGCGCGCTGCCATCTCGAGATCGAGGCGATGAAACTCGCCTGGGATTTGCGCAACCGCCACATCGCAGATCCGGAATTCGCGCATGTACCGGTTGCCGAGCTGCTGAGCCCGCAGACAGCCGCGCGTCTGGCTGCGATGATCGATGAGCGGCGTGCGCTAAACATCAGAACGGAAATGCGAAATTCGGACACCGTCTACTTGTCCGTGGTCGATGAGGGGCGTCTGGCGGTGTCTTTCATCAACTCGGTCTATGACGGGTTCGGGTCCTGCATCGTCACACCCGAAACCGGAATTGCGCTGCAAAATCGCGGCGCCTGCTTCGTCACCGATCCCGCACATCCCAACTGCATCGGGCCGGGCAAGCGGCCGCTGCACACCATCATCCCCGCCATGGTGAAGAGAAACGGCCGCATCGACATGAGCTACGGCGTGATGGGCGGCGACTATCAGCCCATGGGCCATGTGTGCGTCGCCGTGAACCGCTATGTCTATGACATGGACCCTCAGGAGGCGATTGATGCCCCGCGCTATTTCCCCAGCAATGGCAAGGTCTTGGTCGAGAGCGCCCTGGACCCTGGCATATGCGCCGGACTGCAGGCGCTCGGCCATGTGCTCGAACCCTCGGGGCCGCTGGGCGGTGGCCAGGCCATTGCCATCGACCATGCGGGCGGCATGCTGATCGGTGGTTCAGACCCGCGCAAGGACGGACTTGCATTGGGATACTGAAGCCTGCCGTTAAGAATTGCTTTGACGGTGTCCTCTAACCTGACGGACTGGGCTTTCAGGGCGGAGACACCGTGGACGACGCAACCCGTGAACAACAGCCGGCCGGCGGCAGCGGCAGCCTGATGCGCCGCGCTGCCGAAGCGGCGGGCCTTGCGGCCTATCACTGGGACGTGGCGAGCGATGTCATCAACTGGTCCGCCAATGCCAGCGCCGTTCTCGGCTGCGACTGCACCGACCTCGCGACCGGCCGCCGCTTTGCCGAACGCCTCGACCCCGGCAATCTCAGCAACCGCTATGACGCGGTGATGCAGGGCGATCAGGTGGATGGCGGCAATGGCGTTGGCTTCCGCATCGAATATCGCTTCCTGCCCGACGGCCGGAGAAACCGCGGCAGCCTGTGGCTTGAAGACCAGGGCCGCTGGCATGCCGGCCCGGATGGACGCCCGGCACGTGTGCTGGGAACCTTGCGCCGCATCGATGAGCGCCACATGCGCGACCAGCAGCTCAGCTATCTCGGCAATTGCGATCCGCTCACCGGCATGATGAACCGCGGCCGGATGATGGAAGCACTCGGCGGCGCCATGATGGCGTGTGAACGCGAGGGGTCGTCCTGCGCATTTCTCGTGGCGGCAATCAACAATCTCGCCGTGGTGAACGAAGCCTATGGATTCGAGGTTGCCGATGAGGTGATCGTCGCCGTGGGTCAGCGCCTCGGCCGCGTGGTGCGCGCCGGCGATGCGGTGGCGCGCTATTCCGGATCGAAATTCGGCCTGGTGCTGCATGATTGCACAGCCTCCGACCTGACCGTTGCGGCCGAGCGCTTCCTGCGCACGGCGCGTGAGACGGTGATCGATACGGCGCGGGGCCCGGTCTGGGCACTGCTTTCCATCGGCGCCGTGGTGCTGCCCCGCCATGCCAGCGACCCGAACACCGCCGTGGCACGCGCCGAGGAGGCGCTCACTGAAGCGCGCCGTCAACCCGCCGACGAAGTGGTGATCTACCAGCCTTCGCCACAGCGCCTCACACGGCGCAGCGGCAATGCACGCAATGCCACCGAAATCGTGCGGTGCCTGAAGGAGAAGCGGTTTCAGCTGGCATTCCAGCCGGTGGTTGACGCCGTCACCGGCACGCCCGTGTTCCACGAGGCGCTTCTGCGCATGACCGGCGAGGATGGCCGCACGGTTGCCGCCGGACATCTGATTCCCATCGCCGAGACGCTGGGGCTCGTGCGCCTCATTGACCGCAACGTGGCTCATCTGGCCCTTGATGTTCTCGCCCGCTATCCCGCCGCACGCCTGTCGCTCAACATGTCTGGCGCCACCGCCACCGACCCGCGATGGTTTCCGGAAATCACGTCACTGCTGGCCGCACAGGGTGAGCTTGCCCACCGCCTCACCATCGAGATCACCGAGACCGTAGCACTTGGCGATCTCACCCATACCATCCGCTTTGTGGAGGACCTGCGCGCGCTGGGCTGCCGGGTTGCAATCGACGATTTCGGCGCCGGCTACACCTCCTTCCGCAGCCTGCGGGCACTGCCCATCGAATTCCTGAAGCTCGACGGCACGTTCTGCCGCGATCTCGGCGGGAAGGGCGACAATCCCTATTACGTGCGGGCGCTGATCGACCTGGCGCGGAGCTTCGGCATCAAGACCGTCGCAGAGTGGGTGGAAACCGAGGAGGACGCCGCACGGCTGCGCGACTGGGGCATCGACTTGATGCAGGGAAGCCTGTTCGGCATGGCGGCCCTGACCCCGCCCTGGGCTCCCGGAGTGTCGCAGGAGGTGCCGCCACCGGCCAGTACCACGGTGGATGCCTTCGAGCACGACCTCGACGGTGAACTGGCAAAGCTGCGCCGCGCCATCCGCCTGCTGGACCAGGCCTTCGCGGCCCGTGCCGCGACGACTGCCCAGACGGAGCCCAGTCTTGCCGATCTGGTGAGTGAAACGGCCCAGCGCAGGGCCCGCTGAGGGACCCGAGCGCGATCTACTTGCCGGAGATGGTGTCGAGCTTCTGCTGCATGGCGGCCAGCTGGTCCTTGAGCGCCTGCAGGTCATCGCGCGGCGCGGTCTGCGGCCGGCCCGGCGCGGGCGCGCCCGGCACCGCCCCGGTCATGGCAGCGGCGAAGGGGTTGAAGGCCTTCATGGCGTCACTGAACCTGGCCATGTTGCGCTGCGCCTGATCCTGCATGGCCTTGAAGGCGTCACCGCCCCAGGCATCCATCATCTGCGACCGGAACTTCTCCTGCTCCTTGCCGAGATTTTCGAGGGAAAATTCAAGGAATCCAGGCACAAAAGCCTGCATCGAGTCGCCGTAGAAGCGGATCAGCTGACGCAGGAAATTGATCGGGAGAAGATTGGTGCCCTTGTTCTCTTCCTCGAAGATGATCTGGGTCAGGACGGAGCGGGTGATTTCCTCGCCGGACTTGGCGTCATAGACCACAAAGTCGATGCCGGACTTGACCATGGACGACAGGTCGTCGAGCGTCACATAGGTGCTGGTGGAGGTGTTGTAGAGACGCCGGTTGGCGTATTTCTTGATGACCACGGCGCTTTGCGGCGCTGCTTTTTCTTCGCTCACCGGATCTCTCCCTGTTCCGCCCGAACCCCCGCCTTTACAAAGCATTTCAGCGGTTTCCGGGCCTGAAACCTTGCGCTCCGCACTGCACAATTGCAAGCGCAAAAAAATTTTGGCACTGCCGCATTCACGACCTATGTCGCATTGCACAAAAGATGTTATGAGGAGCATAAGCTGTTCAGCATCCAATCAGGGAGTTCGTCATGGCCGGTTCTGAAAACGCGGTTGTCATCGTCTCGGCGGCAAGAACGCCGGTGGGGTCCTTCAACGGAACGCTGTCCAGCGTTCCCGCATCCTATCTCGGCACCGTCGCGCTGAAGGCGGCGCTGGCACGCGCCGGGCTTGAAGGCGCGCAGGTGGACGAGGTCATCCTCGGCCAGATCCTGACGGCAGGCCAGGGTCAGAACCCCGCCCGCCAGGCAGCGATCCACGCCGGCATTCCCAATGAAAGCCCGGCCTGGGGCATGAACCAGCTGTGCGGCTCGGGACTGCGGGCCGTGGCGCTCGGGATGCAGCAGATCGCATCCGGCGACGCGCGGATCGTGGCGGCGGGCGGTCAGGAGAGCATGAGCAAGGCCCCGCATGTGGCCCATCTGCGCGAGGGCGTGAAGATGGGTGACTGGGCGATGATCGACACGATGATCAAGGACGGGCTGTGGGACGCCTTCCACGGCTATCACATGGGCACCACCGCAGAGAACGTTGCCCGGCAATGGCAGATCACCCGCGAGATGCAGGACGACTTCGCCGTGAAGAGCCAGAACAAGGCCGAGGCCGCCCAGGCTGCCGGCAAGTTCAGGGACGAGATCGCGCCGGTGACGATTTCCACCCGCAAGGGTGACGTCACGGTTGATGCCGACGAATACATCAAGAAGGGCGTCACGCTGGACAGCGTCACCAAGCTCAAGCCCGCCTTCGCGAAGGACGGCTCGGTGACGGCAGCCAACGCCTCAGGGATCAATGATGGCGCGGCGGTGGTGGTGCTGATGAGCGAGAAGGAGGCCGAGAAGCGTGGCCTCACGCCGATGGCCCGCATCGCCTCCTGGGCGAGCGTCGGCGTCGATCCGGCGATCATGGGTTCAGGCCCCATCCCCGCCTCGCGCGCCGCGCTCAAGAAGGCGGGCTGGAAGGTCGAGGACCTCGAACTGGTTGAAGCCAATGAGGCTTTCGCAGCACAGGCCTGCGCGGTCAACAAGGACATGGGCTGGAACCCGGACATCGTCAACGTCAATGGTGGCGCCATCGCCATCGGACATCCGATCGGCGCCTCTGGCGCGCGCGTGCTCAACACGCTGCTGTTCGAGATGGGCCGCCGCAAGGCGAAGAAAGGCCTGGCCACGCTGTGCATCGGCGGCGGCATGGGCGTTGCCATGTGCGTCGAACGCTAACTCATTTCCAGGAAGGAACATACTCAGATGGGACGCGTAGCAGTTGTAACCGGCGGCAGCCGGGGCATCGGGGCCGCAATATCGAAGGCCCTCAAGGCCGCAGGCTACAAGGTTGCCGCCAACTATGCCGGCAATGACGAGGCCGCCACGAAGTTCAAGGCCGAGACGGGCATTCCCGTCTACAAGTGGGATGTGTCGAATTACGAAGCCTGCGCGGCGGGCCTCAAGCAGGTCGAGGCCGATCTGGGCCCGGTCGAGGTGCTGGTCAACAATGCCGGCATCACGCGCGACGCGATGTTCCACAAGATGACCCCGCAGCAGTGGAACGAGGTCATCAACACCAACCTCAACTCGCTGTTCAACATGACGCAGCCCATCTGGGGCGGCATGCGCGACCGCAGCTTCGGTCGGGTGATCTGCATCTCCTCGATCAACGGCCAGAAGGGCCAGATGGGCCAGGCCAATTATTCCGCCGCCAAGGCAGGCGACATCGGCTTCGTCAAGGCACTGGCGCAGGAAGGCGCGGCCAAGGGCATCACCGTGAATGCCATCTGCCCGGGCTATATCGCCACTGAAATGGTCAAGGCCATTGCCCAGGACGTGCTCGAAAAGCGCATCCTGCCGCTCATTCCGGTGGGCCGTCTGGGCGAGCCGGAGGAAATCGCGCGCGCCGTCGTGTTCCTTGCCTCCGACGAGGCGGGCTTCATCACCGGTTCAACGCTGTCGGCCAATGGTGGCCAGTACATGATGTGATGCCCAAACCGGGCGCACCCGCGCCTTGCGAAGCCCGCGCTTGACGCGGGCTTCGCGTTTCTGGAACAAGGGGCATGGAACTTCATGCGACAGGCCTCAGCTGCGAGCGGGGCGGCCGGACGGTCGTCCGCGACGTGGCCTTCACGCTGCGCGCTGGAGAACTGCTGCAACTGACCGGCCCCAACGGATCGGGGAAGTCATCACTGCTGCGCCTGATCGCCGGGCTGAACAGCGCGGCCTCGGGGAAGCTGTCGCTCGCAGGCGGTTCGGAGGGCCTGTCGATTGCGCAGCAGGCGCATCTCATCGCCCATCAGGAGGCGGTGAAAGGCGCGCTGAGCGTGCGCGAAAACCTCGATTTCTGGCGTGACTTTCTGGGCGGGGGTGATGTTGCCGTCGCACTCGAGGCCTTCGGCCTGACGCGGCTTGCGGACTATGCGGCAGGCCTGCTCTCGGCCGGGCAGAAGCGGCGGCTGGCGCTGGCGAGGCTGGTGCTGACACCGCGGCCCCTGTGGCTGCTCGACGAGCCGACGGTCGGGCTCGACAGCGCGTCTCTGGTCCGCTTCGTGGACGTGATGGACCATCACCTCGCGAGCGGCGGCATGATCATCGCCGCCACCCATGTGCCGCTGGGACGCGAGGCCGATCACCGCCTCGAACTGGCAGGCGCGTCATGAGCCTGATCCTTGCCCTGATCCGGCGTGATCTGATGCTCAGCATCCGCCAGGGCGGCGGAGCTGGCACGGCCCTCGGCTTCTTCCTGACCGTGGTGGTGCTGCTGCCCATCGGCATTGGACCCGATCAGGCCTTGCTGGCGCGCATCGCGCCGGGCGCGCTGTGGATTGCCCTGCTTCTGTCGGTGCTGCTCTCAGCCGACCGCATCTTCCAGCAGGATTATGAGGATGGCTCGCTCGACATCATGACCATGGGTCCGGTGCCCTTCGAGATGGTGGCGCTCGCCAAGGCCGTGGCCCACTGGCTTTCGACAAGTCTGCCGCTGGCAATTGCCGCACCCATCCTCGGCTTTCTCGTGAACCTCGAGGCCGCCGCGGTTCTGCCACTGACGCTCGCCATGGCGCTGGGATCGATCGCACTTTCGTTTCTGGCCTCGATCGGCGCTGCGGTGACCGTCGGGCTGCGGCGTGGGGGACTGCTCGTCTCCGTTCTGGTGCTGCCGCTCTATGTGCCGGTGCTGATCTTCGGCCTGTCGGCCAGCGATCCGGGCGCAGCACCCGGCCTCACCTTCGCCGCGCTGCTGATCCTGGCGGCGATCGCGCTGGTGAGCCTTGTCCTCAGCCCGCTGGCTGCGGCTGCGGCACTGAGGGCCTATCTCAGGTGACGCGGCTGATCTAGAACCATGACCATGCAGTATCTCGCCAATCCCACCCGCTTCCTGAGGCTTGCCAATGCGCTGTTGCCCTATCTCTGGGCTTTGACCGCCGGCCTGCTGGTCATCGGGCTGTATGGGGCATTGGTCAGCTCGCCGCCCGACTACCAGCAGGGCGAGACAGTGCGCATCATGTATGTGCATGTGCCGGCCGCCTGGATGGCACTGTTCGTTTATTCGGTGATGGCGCTGGCCAGCGCCGTGGCGCTGATCTTCCGCCATCCGCTGGCCGACGTGGCCGCCAAGACGGCCGCCCCCCTCGGCGCGGCCTTCTGCTTCCTGGCGCTGGCGACCGGCTCGTTGTGGGGCAAGCCCATGTGGGGCGCCTGGTGGGTGTGGGATGCGCGGCTCGCCTCGATGTTCGTGCTGATGCTGCTCTATCTGGGCTATATGGCGATCTGGGCCGCCATCGAGGAGCCGCACCGTGCCGCCATGGTGGCGCGCATCGTGGCGCTTGTGGGCTTCATCAATGTGCCCATCGTCAAGTTCTCGGTGGACTGGTGGAATTCATTGCACCAGCCGGCCAGCGTCTTCCGGATGGACGGACCGACCATTGCCGCGCCCATGCTGTGGCCGCTTCTGGTGATGGGGCTTGCCTACACCTTCCTGTTCCTGTCGCTGCATCTGGTGGCGATGCGTGCCGAGATCGCCGCACGCAAGATCCGCCAGATCCAGATTGCCGAGATCGGAGAGCGCTGATGGACTTCGCTGCCGCGCATGCAGGCTTCGTGATCGCCGCCTATGGCTTGAGCCTCGTGGTTCTGGGTGGCCTTTCGGCACACATCCTGCTGCGCGACCGCCGGTTGCGCGCGGCAGCCCGGCGGCTCGACGGCGAGCGCGGGGACACACGCGCATGACCAGGCGCACCCTGCTGGTGCTGATCCCGGTCCTGGCCTTCGCAGGACTGGCGCTGCTGTTCTGGAAGGGACTCTCGGGCAAACCGTCTGAGATTCCCTCTGCGCTGATCAACAAGCCGGTTCCGGATTTCACGCTGCAGGCCGTTCCCGGGCTTACGGTTCCCGGCTTCACGAGCGAGAGCCTCAGGACGGGCAAGGTGACAGTGGTCAATGTATGGGCATCCTGGTGCGCGCCCTGCCGGGTGGAACACCCGCTGCTCACCGAACTGGCGAAGACGCCGGACATCCAGCTCTTTGGCATGAACTACAAGGATGAACCGGAGAATGCCGTGCGCTTCCTCACCACGCTGGGCCAGCCCTTTGCGGCGGTGGGCATGGACCGTGACGGGCGCGCCGCGCTCGACTGGGGCGTGTACGGGGTACCGGAGACCTTCGTCGTCGATGGCCAGGGGCTGATCCGCTACAAGCACATCGGGCCGCTGACGCCAGAGGCCATTGCCGGAGATCTGTTCAGGGAGATCGAAAAGGCCAGGATGCCCCTCCCTGCCCCCGCACCCTGACGGGTGCACCAAGGCTCAGGACCGGCGGCGGGTCTTGATCTTGCGGGCAGGCTTGGCGGGTTCCTTGTCCTCGATGCGGTCCATCTCGGCGGCCAGAACGGCAAGATTGTCGATGAAGGATTTGCGGTCGGACGCGGCGATATGGGAGAGGAGCTGCTTGTCGACCTCCTCGGCGCCCGGCTGGGCCGTCTTCAGCATCTTCTTGCCCACCGCCGTGATACGGATCGAATTGGTGCGGCCGTCATCGCGTGTGCGCTTGCGCTGCAGATAGCCCTGGGCCAGAAGCCGCGCCACCAGATCGGCGAGGGTGGAGCGGTCGATGCCGGTGAGCTTCACGAGTTCGGTCTGGCTCTTGCCATCATTAGCATCGACGGCCAGCAGCACCGTGAACTGACGATGCGTCAGTCCGGACTTGCCGACTTCACCCATGTAGATGAGACTGGAATACTGCGCCGCCCGTTTCAACAGGTGGGATGGTGAACGCGAGAACTGCTTCACATCCTTCGTTGTCGTCATACGCCCCTTCTCCTGTCCGCATGCCGGCTTGTTCCGGTGCCGGCTTCTGCGAAATCTCCCGGATCATTTCCGACCCGCCTCTGCCTGTCAGCGCGAGGACCGCCCCGAACGAAGCCGCGAAGACCTAGCGGCTCGGGTTTTGCGCTGCAAGCAAAAAACGGTGGAAGAAACCGTGGATGTCCCTTAACCCGGAGTGAATAAAGATGATCCGCATACAGATTTCAACACTTGACAAGCGATGAACACTGAGACTCAGAAGCCCGCCTTCAGGCGGCAAATCCCGGCGGGCGACACGCATGAACGCGATGTCTGCTCCAGCTGCGGCTTCATCAATTATGTCAACCCCAAGATCGTGACGGGCGCCATCGTGCGTCACGAGGGCAAGCTGCTTCTATGTCGGCGGGCCATCGAACCGCGCATCGGTTTCTGGACCTTGCCAGCTGGCTTCATGGAACTGGGCGAAACCGCGGAGCAGGCAGCGATACGCGAGGCGCGCGAAGAGGCCAATGCCGAGATCATCATCGACAGGCTGCTTGCCGTCTACACCATTCCTCGCATCGCGCAGGTTCAGATCATGTATCTGGCGCGGCTGGCGGCTCCCGCGATCTCGGCAGGACCCGAAAGCCTCGAGGTGATGCTCGCGGAATGGGACGAGATCCCGTGGAATGATCTTGCCTTTCCCTCGGTGCGCTGGGCACTTGAGCAGTATCGGAGCATCGAGGGGATTGCCGACTTTCCGCCCTTCACAAACCCGCCCGGCCAACTGGGCGAGCGCTGAGATCAGGGCTCGCCGGCCTGATCGTCCTCGATCATGTGCTTCGACATGAAGGGCGCATTGGCGAGGGCGAAGAGGAGCGTCAGCGGCAGCAGGCCGAAGACCTTGAAATTGACCCACTGGTCAGTCGGAAAATTGCGCCAGACAATCTCGTTCAGAAACGCGAGGCCAAGGAAGAACACCCCCCAGCGGATGGACAGTGTGCGCCATGCGGCCTCGGTGAGCTTGACGGCCTCACCCATGATCAGCTTCAGATAGCTGCGGCCCATCACCGCCCCACCCAGCAGCACCGCCCCGAACAGCAGGTTCACGAGCGTCACCTTCACCTTGATGAACAAATCGCTGTGCAGCCAGATCGTGAGCGCACCGAATACCGCCACGAAGACGGCGGAGACCAGCGGCACCATCGCGAGCTTTCCGGTGAGAGTCCAGGAGACGGCGAGTGCGACGGCAGTTGCCGCCATGAACACGCCCGTGCCCCAGAAGATGCCTCCGAGCCAGTTGGCGGCAAAGAATGCGACCAGCGGACCCAGCTCGATCAGCAGCTTGGTGCCCTGACCCGGCTTCGGGCCTGATGTGAAGCTCATCTGTCCTCCAGTCCCGCAATGGCGCGGGCAAAGGCCTCGGCGTGAAAGGGCTGCAGGTCAGCAATGCCCTCGCCGACGCCGATGGCGTGGACGGGAATGTGGAAACGCTCGGCGATGGCCGCGGGTATGCCGCCGCGCGCCGCGCCGTCCAGCTTGGTCATGATCAGGCCGGTGACCCCTGCGACCTTGGTGAAGATCTCCGCCTGGGCCATGGCGTTCTGGCCCGTCGTGGCGTCGAGCACCAGCAGCACGGCATGCGGTGCCGTCTCGTCCTGCTTCTTGATCACGCGCACGATCTTGTCCAGTTCATCCATCAGGTACTGCTTGTTCTGGAGCCGTCCAGCCGTATCGATGAACAGGATGTCGGTGCCGTCCTCACGCGCTGCAGCGATGGCATCGAAGGCCAGACCAGAGGCGTCCGCTCCCGTCGGCCGCGACATGACGCGCGCCCCGCTGCGCTGGCCCCAGACATTGAGCTGTTCGATGGCTGCGGCACGGAAGGTGTCACAGGCGGCGAACATGACCTTGTGACCCTCGGCATGAGCGATGGCGCCGAGCTTGCCAATGGTGGTTGTCTTGCCCGCACCGTTGACGCCGACCACCAGAATGATGAAGGGCTTCCGGGCGCCGAACGCAAAGGGCACCTCGACCGGCTTCAGGACCTTCGCCACCTCCTCGGCAAGGATGCGTTTCACCTCGTCGGGCTCGATCTCCTTGTCATAGCGGCCCGCCGACACGGCGGCGACAATGCGACTGGCCATGGGAAGACCCAGGTCAGCCTGCAGCAACACGTCTTCAAGTTCCTCGAGTGTCGCCCGGTCGAGCTTGCGCTTGGTGAAGATAGCGGCAATCGAACCACCAATGGCGCGGGATGACTTGGATAGACCTTCGCTGAGCCTTCCGAACAGGCCACGGCTGGTCTCCTCCTGCTCCGCCGGCGCCTCGGACGCAGGCGTTGCAGCGGGGCTGCGGCCAAACAGTTTTCGCAGGAAACTCATGCGGCGAGCCTGGCCTCGAGATGGGACGTGGCGCGACCGGTCACCTGGGCTGTCACGATGGCACCGGGCGCCATGCGGGTTGCAAAGCGCACCGGAGCGAAATGCTCCGTGCGGCCGGTGGCTTCAGTCTCCACCAGCACCTGTCGGATTGCGCCCACCTCGCTGCTGAGGAAGAGATCGAGCCGCTGCTCACCCCGCGCCCGCAACATGGCGGCGCGCGCCTTGACGACACCCTTGTCGAGCTGCGGCATGCGCGCGGCCGGCGTGCCCGGACGCGGCGAGAAGGGAAACACATGGAGATATGTGAGACCGCAGTCATCGACGATCTTCAGGGAATTCTCGAACATGTCATCCGTTTCGGTGGGGAACCCGGCGATGATGTCGGCCCCGAAGACGATACCCGGACGGCGCGCGCGCAATTCGGCGCAGAAGCCGATTGAATCCTCACGCGCGTGGCGGCGCTTCATGCGCTTCAGGATCATGTTGTCGCCTGACTGCAGCGAGAGATGGATGTGTGGCATGATCCGCTCCTCGCCGGCGATCACCTCGAGGAGCTCGGGATCAGCCTCGATCGAGTCGATGGAGGAGAGCCGCAGGCGCTTGAGATCGTTCACCTTGCGGAGAATGCGGGCGGTGAGCGCACCAAGCTTCGGAGCCCCTTCGAGATCAGCCCCCCAGGAGGTGAGATCGACCCCTGTCAGGACGACTTCGGAGTAGCCCGAGGCCACCAGACGGCGCACCTGTTCGACAACATCATCGGCCTCCAGCGAGCGCGAATTGCCCCGCCCGAAGGGAATGATGCAGAAGGTACAGCGGTGATCGCAGCCATTTTGCACCTGGACGAAGGCGCGCGTGCGTTCCCTGAGCCCGTCGATGAGATGCGGCTTCGCGGACCTGACAGCCATGATGTCGGAGACGGCAACGCGCGGCGCTCCATCGTCCACCCAGCTTTCGGCCTTGAGCTTCTCCTCATTGCCGAGGACCCGCGAGACTTCCGGCATGCGCGCGAACATCTCCGGCTCGGTCTGGGCGGCACAGCCCGTGACAATGATCTCGGCCTCCGGGTTTTCAGCCCGGGCCCGGCGGATCGCCTGCCGCGCCTGGCGGGTTGCTTCGGCCGTCACCGCGCAGGTGTTGAAGACGATGGTATTGGCCTTGCCAGCCGCCTCGGCGTGCTTGCGCATGACCTCGGTTTCATAGGTGTTGAGGCGGCAGCCGAATGTGAAGAATGTGGGGTTCGCCATGATGCCTAGACCGCGAGATGGGCCGGGAGCACGCCGTCGAATTCATAGGTGACGGGACCGGTCATGATGATGTGGCCGTCACTCTCGCGGATCTCGAGAAAGAGATCGCCGCCGGGCAGCGTGATGGTGGCCTTGCGACCGAGACGCTTGAGGCGGAAACCAGCCGCCATGACGGCGCAGGCCGCCGTTCCGCAGGCCCTCGTCAGGCCCACGCCCCGCTCCCACACCTTGATCACTGCATGATCCCTGGCATCGACGCGGGCGAGCGTGATGTTCGCCCTCCGCGGGAACAACGGGTGATGCTCGAGCATGGGGCCAACCTTGGCGAGATCCACGACGTCGAGGTCCTTCACCCAGAATATGCAGTGGGGGTTGCCGACATTGACGACGGAAGGTGCGTCGATGAGCGGCTGATCGGCTGGTCCGACATAGAGATCGATGTAGCGGGTGTCGTGAAACTTCTCGGAGAGCGGAATGTCCTGCCAGTCGAAGCGTGGCGCGCCCATGTCCACGGTCACAAGCTTGTCGCCACCCTTCTCGGCCACCAGAAAGCCGCCCTTGGTGTCGATGGTGGCCCGGGTCGCGTGCTTTTCCTCGAACAGGAGATCGGCAACACAGCGCGTGGCGTTGCCGCAGCTTTCGACCTCGAAGCCCTCATTGTTCCAGATGCGCATGGTGACATCGGCGGTCCTGGAGGGTTCAAGCACGATCAGCTGGTCACAGCCGATGCCGGTGGAGCGGTCGGCAATGGCACGCGCCCTCGCCTCGTCCATGGCAATGGGCCGCCGCCGCGCATCGAGAACGACGAAGTCGTTTCCGAGTCCGTTCATCTTGCGGAAGGGAAGGGGTGAGGCATCCGGCATGTGCGGCCTTATATGGGAAAAGAGCCGTTCAATGCTAGGGATGACGACAGAGGGGGTTGAAGCCCCCGGATTTGACTTCCCTGCCTCTTTCTCCTACACCCCCTCCATCACACGACGGCTTGAACGTCTTCAGGTGGTCTCACACACGGGGTTCTGACATTCCCGGGGGGTGAGGCAGCCATCATCCGGCAGCGAGTTTCGCCCCCGGGTGCGAAGGTCGTTGCGGCCTGAGGAACAGGACCATGTTTGACACCTTAAGCGAGCGCCTGTCGGGCATTCTGGACAAGATCACCGGCCGGGGTGCGCTCTCCGAGGCCGATGTCGAGGACGCCCTGCGCGAGGTCCGCCGCGCCCTGCTCGAGGCCGATGTGGCCCTCGAAGTGGTCCGCTCATTCACCGACACGGTGCGCGCCAGGGCAGTCGGCGCCGAGATCGTGAAGTCGGTCAAGCCTGGCCAGATGGTCGTCAAGATCGTCCATGACGCGCTGGTCGAGACGCTGGGCGGCGCGGAGGGCGCGGCGCTCAACCTCCGTGCCTCGCCGCCCGTCGCCATCCTGATGGTGGGCCTGCAGGGCTCCGGCAAGACGACGACCACCGCGAAGATCGCGAGGCGCCTGACCGGGCGCGACAAGCGCCGCGTGCTGATGGCCTCGCTCGACACCCGCCGCCCCGCCGCACAGGAGCAGCTCGCCATTCTCGGCAAGCAGGTTCAGGTCGACACGCTGCCCATCGTTCCCGGCCAGCAGCCAACCGAGATCGCCCGGCGCGCCATGTCCGAGGCGAGGAAGGGCGGCTACGACATCGTCATGCTGGATACCGCCGGCCGGCTGGCCATCGACGAGGAGTTGCTGGCCGAGGCGGCGGCCGTGCGCGACATCGTCAAGCCCAATGAGACGCTTCTTGTTGCGGACGCCCTCACCGGCCAGGACGCCGTCAACCTGGCGCGCAGCTTCGATGAGAAGATCGGCATTTCGGGCATCGTGCTGACGCGCATCGACGGCGATGGCCGCGGGGGCGCCGCGCTCTCGATGCGGGCGGTGACCGGCAAGCCGATCAAGCTCATGGGTACGGGCGAAAAGCTCGACGGGCTCGAAGACTTCCACCCGGAACGCATCGCCGGGCGCATTCTGGGCATGGGCGACGTCGTCTCGCTGGTCGAGAAGGCCGCGCTCACCATCGACCAGGACAAGGCGAAGAAGATCGCCGAGCGCATGAAGAAGGGCGCCTTCGATCTCGATGACCTCGCCGACCAGCTTCGCCAGCTGCAGAAGCTGGGTGGCATGGGGGGCGTGATGAACCTGCTGCCGGGCATGGGCAAGATCAGGAAGCAGATGGAAGGATTGGACCTCGACAACAAGGTTCTGAAGCGGCAGATGGCGATCATCGGCTCGATGACGCCTCAGGAGCGCCGCAACCCCAAGCTCATGGATGCCAGGCGCAAGCGGCGCGTGGCGGCGGGCTCCGGCACCAAGGTCGAGGAGATCAACCGCCTGCTCAAGATGCATCTGCAGATGGCCGGCATGATGAAGCAGATGGGCCAGGGCAAGGGCCTGTTCGGCAAGATGATGGGCAAGGGCGCGCCCGATGCCGCCGAACTCGAGAAGATGCAGGCAGAACTTGCGGGGCTGGATCCCAATGCGCTGCCCGAAGATTTGAAGGACATGATGAAGGGCGGCTCGCTGCCCTCCATGCCGGGTCTCCCGGGCTTGGGCGGCGGCAAACTCCCCGGTCTCGGCGGATTGCCGGGTCTGGGCGGCGGATCGCCCTTCAGGGGATTGCCGGGGCTTCCAGGCAAGAAGAAGTGAAACAGACACCACACACGGACATCAAAGGAGAAAGACCATGGCCGTTAAAATGAGACTCGCCCGCGCAGGCACCAAGAAGCGCCCCTACTATCATATCGTGATCGCCGACGCGGGCGCGCCGCGCGACGGCAAGTTCATCGATGTGGTGGGCGCCTTCAACCCGATGCTGAAGAAGGACGATGCCAACCGCGTGAAGCTCGACTCCGAGAAGGCCACGGCGTGGCTCAAGAAGGGCGCCCAGCCGACCGATCGCGTGCTGCGCTTCCTCGACAAGGCCGGCCTTGCCAGGCGCGAGGCACGCAACAACCCGCAGAAGGCGCTGCCCGGCAAGAAGCGCCAGGAGCGTGAGAAGGCGGCCGCCGCGGCTGCCAACGGCTAAGGCCCGAGACATGGCGCCACGCGACAGGGTTCTCGTGGGCGTCATCACTGCCGCGCACGGCATCAGGGGCGAGGTGAAGCTCAGGAGCTTCACCGCCGAACCCCGTGCGATTGCCGCCTATTCACCGCTGACGACGGCTGCAGGCGCAAGCTTCGAGATTTTGCACATGCGGCCCCAGAAGGACGGCTTCATAGCGACGCTGAAGGGCGTGTCGGATCGCAATGCGGCAGAGGCGCTCAAGGCTACGGAGCTTTTCGTGCCCCGTGCGCGTCTGCCGAAGCCCGGGGCCGATGAGGTCTATGTGCATGATCTCATCGGACGGAGCGTGGAGGGCGCGGATGCATCACGCCTTGGCGAGATCGTCGACGTCGTGAACTACGGCGCGGGCGACCTGATCGACGTGCGGCGCGCCGATGGTGCGGGAACCGTGCTGATCCCCTTCGCACGGCCCTTCGTGGTGGCCGCTGACGGGGACAAGGTGGTGGTCGACCTGCCGGAGGGCTGGCTCGACCTCAAGGAGACGGAATGAGCTTCCGGGCGCAAGTGCTGACCCTGTTCCCCGAGATGTTTCCCGGGCCGCTCGGCCTGTCGCTCGCCGGCCGGGCCCTGGCCCAGGGCACATGGTCGCTTGATGTGACGAACATCCGCGACTCCGCCACCGATCGCCACCGCACGGTTGACGATCACCCGGCAGGCGGCGGCGCCGGGATGGTGCTGAAGCCTGACGTGCTTGCCGCTGCAATCGACGCGGCACCACATGTCGGCCCGCGCCTGCTGATGAGCCCGCGTGGCGCGCCCCTGACCCAGGCGCTTGTCCGCGAACTGGCGGCAGGCCCCGGTTGCCTGATCGTCTGCGGCCGCTTCGAGGGCGTGGATGAACGGGTGATCGAGCGGCGCAACCTCCGCGAAGTCTCGATCGGGGACTACGTGCTCTCGGGCGGCGAGCCGGCCGCCCTCGTGCTGCTCGATGCCGTGGTGAGGTTGCTCCCCGGGGTCATGGGGAGCCAGGCCTCGGGGATCGAGGAGAGCTTCGAGGACGGACTCCTGGAGCACGCGCAATATACGAAGCCAAACAGCTGGGAAGGCGTTGAAATACCTCAGATTCTTCTCTCGGGCGATCATCGGGCCATGGCCCGCTGGAAGCAGGAGCGCCGCGAGGCGCTGACCAGAGCGCGGCGCCCCGACCTCTGGCAGAGCTACAAGGCGGGAAAGATTTGATTTCGGCCCGGGTTGGGGGTATAGCCCCGCATCCCTTTAAGGAAGACATGTTATGGATATCATTGCTCAGCTCGAAAAAGAGCAGGTCGCTGTTGTGGCCGCCCAGCGCGCCGTGCCGGAATTCGGCCCCGGCGACACCGTCATCGTGAATGTGAAGGTCAAGGAAGGCGACCGCTCGCGCGTGCAGGCCTATGAGGGCGTTTGCATCGCCCGCTCCGGCGGCGGCCTGAACGAGAACTTCACGGTTCGCAAGATGTCCTATGGCGAAGGCGTGGAGCGCGTCTTCCCGGTCTATTCGCCGATGATCGACTCGATCAAGGTCGTGCGTCGCGGCAAGGTGCGCCGCGCCAAGCTCTATTACCTGCGTGGCCGCACCGGCAAGTCGGCACGTATCGCCGAGAAGCAGCGGTCCATGGGCCTTGCACCTGCCGCCGCCGAGAAAGCCGCCGAGTAAGCGGTCGGGAGTGAGCTCGATCACAGAGGACCGGGTTTCCCGGTCCTTTTTGTTTGTGTTCGACGCATCCGCCCTGATCGAGACGCCGCGGTCTGCAGCAGCGGTGCGGCGACGCCGGCGCCCGTGATGCTCTATCGATCTGCCGGTTGACGATTGCGAACCACCGTGACGGTGCATGGGGCTTCGGCTGCTACCCTGGCGGAGACGCTCCCCAGGAGCTTGCGCATGGTGGAATTGGCGCGCGCGCCCATGATGATGTGGTCAACGTTGTTGAGGCGGGCATAGTCGAGGATCGCCTCGGCAGGCTCGACGGCTTCGAGCACGTGATAGGTGACGCGACCCTCTTCGATCTTCATCGGCCGGGCCCAGTCCTTCAGGCCGACAAGCCGCTGCACATGCTTGTTGTTGCCGTCGGCGTCGAGCGTCTGGTCCATGGCGATGCGATTGAGCTTCAGCACATTGAGAAGCGCCAGACGCGCCTGGGGTGCACCTTCAAGGATTCGCAGCGCCGTGCGCCGCAGTGTGTCGCCAAGCTCCGGCGTCATGTCATCGAGGTTGACGGCGAGGCCGACGATTGGCGCGTCGGAAGCCTCCGGGAGATGGGTGGGCGGCCGGTCAATCAGTGAAAAAAGTGGCTCGCCCTTGCGTCTGAGCACGGTGAAGAAGCCGTCACGCTCGCGTCTTTCGGCACGGGCAGTGAGCCTGACCTGGGTGCTGTTGCGCAGTGCATGCGCAAGCTGCGCCGCAGTCGGGAAGCGGCGTGAGGCCTTGACCTCCAGGCATCGCAGAACGATTTCCTGGAACCAGGGCGGAATGGCAGGTTGCAGCCTGCGCGGTGGCACGGGATCGCGCCACAGGCGCTGTTTCAGCCCCTTGAGCTTCTGCGGATCACCGAAGGGACGCACCCCTGTGGCGAAGAAATGGAGAAGTGCCCCGAGTGCGAAGATGTCACTGCGCGGGTCGTTGCGGATGCCCATCACCTGTTCGGGTGCCATGTAGGGTGCGGTGCCATAGGGCAGCCGGAACTCGGCCTGCATCAGGTCCGGCAGGGCGCGGTGGTGGGCGAGGCCGTAATCGATCAGTACCGCTTCGCCCGAGGCCCGGAACATGATGTTGGACGGCTTGAGATCAAGATGGATCACATCCTGGTCATGAAGCGCCTGGACCGCATCGGCGATTGCAGCGCCAAGACCGGCCAGCATCTCAACTTCAAGCGGAAGGCGTCCGATCTGCGGCACCAGAGTTGGCCCCGGGATCTGCTCCATGACGATATAGGGCTGAACCGCGAAATCGCCATTGGCAACGTGGCGTGGCACATGTGGACCCCTGAGGCGCGGCATGATCATCTGCTCCATCTCGAAGCTGACGATGGCAGCAGGGTCCTCGCCCTCCTGCAGCACCGGGATTTTCATCAGCAGCGGCGTGTCATCCCCCGCCCGCCTCACATCCCAGAGACTTGCCATGCCACCCCGGTGGATCAATTCGCCAATGACGAAGCCATCGAGTGTCGAGCCTGTTTCAGGACGGGTGCGCGCCATGGCCGGTCAGACCCCCTCGACAAGACGCCGGCCCAGTTCATCGGGCAGGCCGACGTCGCGCAGGCGCTGGGCAGCCATGTCGCAGTCATAGGCTGCTCGGTGGTAGGTGAGGCTGCGGCTTTCGCTGTCATAGGTCATGAAGGAGGCAGCCGGATTGCCATCCCGCGGCTGGCCGGCGGCACCGGCCACCGCCAGCCACCGGCGCTGGGCTGGAAGCGGCAGCGGCACCTCGCTGCGGGGAGTGTGTGTCACGACCTTGCCTGTTGCGGTGAGCCCATACAGCTGCGGACGGTGGACATGGCCGCAAAAGGTTATGCGCGCGGGGACCGCCTGAATAGAACGCAAGGCGGTTGCGGCATCCGTCACATAGATCCAGCTCTCCGGCTGCGAGGCCTCGGCATGAACGAAGAGAAGATCGTCCACCTCCTGCTGCATCGGCAGTTGCGCAAGAAATCGGCGGGAGCCCTCCGACAGACGCGGCCGTGTCCAGTCAATCGCGGCCTGGGCAACGTCATTCATGAAGGTCGGCGATCCAGTTGAGGCAGCATCATGGTTACCCTTGAGGCAGATGGCACCCTGCCCTGCGAGAGCCGCCACACGCTGGGTGACCGCTTCAGGGTCCGGCCCATAGCCCACGATGTCCCCAAGGAAGATCAGCCGGTCCACGCCCTGCCGCGACACGGCGGCAAGACAGGCCTCGAGAGCCAGTTCATTCGCATGCACATCGGAGATGATACCAAACCGCATGGGACGTCCTCCCCCGTCGTTCCTCCCACACCGGATGTCCGGCAGCCTTGAACTGGATCAAGGTTCGAAATGAAAAACGGCCGCAGGGACTCTCCCTGCGGCCGCCAGATGCACGATCCTGCCGCTCAGCGGCGGATGTCGACGTGGCGCGTGTCCTTCACGAACAGCAGGCCGACAACCAGAGTCACACCGGCGATGATGATCGGATACCAGAGGCCAGAGTAGATGTTGCCGGTAGCCGCCACGATCGCGAAAGCGAAGGTGGGCAGCAGGCCGCCAAACCAGCCGTTGCCGATGTGATAGGGCAGCGACATGGACGAGTAGCGGATGCGGGTGGGGAAGAGTTCCACCAGCATGGCGGCGATGGGGCCATAGACCATGGTCACATAAATCACCAGAATGGTGAGCAGCAGGATGACCATGGGCGTGTTGACCTGGGCTGGGTCCGCCTTGGCCGGATAGCCCGCCGCCTTCAGCGCGCCATTGAGCGTGGCGGTGAAGCCATCCGTCATGGCGGCGGTGAAGCCACCCGCCTTGACGGCGGAGTCAATCACCGTGCCAAGTTCGGCCGCCTTGTCGGTGGCGTTCTTGAAGGTGTCGGCGGCCATGCCCGCGGCGATGAGTGCCGAGAGCGTCTTGGCCTTGGCGGGATCCTCGTTCGGACGCGGATCCTTGAAGCCGAGCCCGGTGAGGAAGTCGGCGATCGCCGTATCGGCAGCCGCTGCAGCCGCGACGATACCCGCCTCACCCGCAGCGTTCAGGCTGGCGGTGAGCTCCTCGTTCTTGCTGTTGGTCTGCTCTGCGACCTGTGCCGACGAGAAGGAGGGAACCACCGTCTCGCCCACCTTGATCTGGGCAGCCCCCGCCGGGCCCGCCTCGTTCTGGTAGGGAACGCCTGCCTTGACGAGAGCCGTCTTGGCGATGTCGCAGGCCGAGGTGAACTTCGCCGTTCCGACCGGGTTGAACTGGAACGAACAGTCCTTCGCGTCGGCAACAACGGTGACCTTCGAACTGTTCATCGCCGCGTAGAGCGCCGGATTGGCGTTCTTGGTGATCTGCTCGAAGATGGTAAAGTAGCTTGCCACCGCCAGGAAGCAGCCGAGCATGATGATGGGCTTGCGGCCGACCTTGTCCGAGAGCCAGCCGAAGAACACGAAGAACGGCGTGCCGATCGCCAGCGAGGCCGCGATCATCAGATTGGCCGCGACCGGATCAACCTTCAGCGTCTGCGTCAGGAAGAACAGTGCATAGAACTGGCCTGTGTACCACACCACCGCCTGACCGGCCACGAGGCCGAACAGGGCGAGAAGGACGATCTTGAGGTTGGACCAGTTGGCGAAGCTTTCGGTGAGCGGCGCCTTGGATGCCTTGCCCTCTTCCTTCATCTTCTGGAAGACAGGCGACTCGTTGAGCATCAGACGGATCCACACCGAGATCGCTAGCAGCACCACGGAGAGCAGGAAGGGAATGCGCCAGGCCCAGACGTCAAACTCGGGGCCGAAATAGGTGCGGCAGCCGAGAATGACGAGAAGTGACAGGAACAGGCCCAGCGTGGCGGTGGTCTGGATCCACGAGGTATAAAGGCCGCGTTTTCCATCCGGCGCGTGTTCAGCCACATAGGTAGCCGCCCCGCCATATTCGCCACCCAGCGCAAGACCCTGCAGCACGCGCAGCAGAACGAGAATGATGGGTGCGGCGATGCCGATCGTCGCATAGGTCGGCAGAAGGCCGACGCCGAATGTCGAGAGACCCATGATCAGGATTGTGATCAGGAAGGTGTATTTGCGGCCGACGAGATCGCCGAGGCGGCCGAAAACCAGCGCGCCAAAGGGTCGCACGATGAAGCCGGCGGCGAAGGCGGCAAGGGCGAAGATGAAGCCTGCCGTCTCGTTCACGCCCGAGAAGAACTGCTTGGCGATGATGGCGGCGAGAGAACCATAGAGATAGAAGTCATACCACTCGAAGACTGTGCCGAGGGACGAGGCGAAGACGACCATCGCCTTGCCCTGATCGAGATCGCCTTTGCCGCGACCTGCTGCCGTGTTTGCCATGTGGCCTCCCCATTCTGAGCCGGGCGGCATGATCCGCCGCCCCCGGTTGCGCGGACGGGCACCACATCACAGACGCGGCGAGCCCACCGTTGGGCCGGTCTCATAACGAAAACCGGCCCGCGCGGTTATTGGACTTTCGCAGGGACCATGCAGGAATGTTTTCGCAGTTGCGGTAGGCTATTGATTCTGCGCCGGTATCACGATCTGGACTGTCTCCAAGGTTCCGCTTGCCAGCGCTCCGGTGATCTCTTATACACCCGCCACTCTTCAAGAGCGCCCAGGTAGCTCAGTTGGTAGAGCAGCGGACTGAAAATCCGCGTGTCGGTGGTTCGATTCCGCCCCTGGGCACCATTTCTTTCCGCAAAATCCTATTGCGTTTCAAAGACC
>OMIC01000010.1 GCA_900298995.1 Hyphomicrobiaceae bacterium
CGGACGCCCGCCCTTGTTGGGTAACGACGTCTGTGAGCCTGTCATGGCCTGCCTCCTGGAGGTGGTTTCTGCTGTCGTATATCCTACTAAAATACTCGGGTAATGTCGAGCCTTGCTCCGCGGCGCATTGCGGAACCCACAGCGCAGCTTGTCGGCATTGTCGCCTCGCGGGCGCGACAAGACATAGTCTTATATTAGAAAGAGACACTGTTTTGTTTTTGGTTGATGCGCGCGCAAGGCGACAATGGCGACAGTCAATCATCATCGTGACCTCCGCGGATCTTTTCCTGTATTTCCGCAATGGCAGCCCGATGCCGCTCCAGTTGTGCCCTGAATCTCTCGGCGAGCCCGGCTGTTACTCGCCACCTGCGGTTCCAGGGGCCCGGCTTCTCCGGTTCCAGCCACCCGCCGGCTTCAAAGGGTTGCAGCCGCTTGTTGATCTCGTCCGGCCCAAGCCCTCGGCAGCATCGCGGGTTGCGACTGAAATCTCTCACGGTGATGATGGGACCCTCCCAGCCGGCAATGAATGCGGCGATGGAACGGTTGTCAGCCTGAGCCGAACCCGTGAGGTTCCTGTAGAAGGCAAGCCCATGCGGCAGTACGAACTCCTCCAGGATCAGCGACGCTCGCCTTGCAGTCGCCAGATCCACCATATCGGCTGCCCGGTAGCCCCAGAGAGCATGAAGCAGCAGCGCCAGCGAACCCCACACACCGTAGAGTTTGCCAACAAACCCCTGCCAACCCGTACCCTCACTCTCGATCTGTCCGAGCGTGAACAACGACTGAGCTATCCGCTCTCGCTCATCCTGGGCCTCTGCCGTGAGATGTGTACTGAAGGCCCCATATTCGAGAAGACTTTGAACAGCTTCTTCCCAGCCGCGCCATGCGCCAGAATTGAACATGTTGCTGTCGAGCACTGGCCTGGCCATCCATACTGGTAGAAATCGCTGCAGCAGTCCGTCTGCTGTCAGGTTGCCCAGTTCGCGCAACCGTTCAGGTTGAATGCCGCCAATGATCGAGACAGAAAAGTTCTCGACGGGAATCGTTTTCCGCCCAAGCCGCTGCAGGTTATAGTAACCGCCGTTATAGGCGGTGAGCCAGAGAGCACGCCCCGAAGCTGCGGCCCTGCCGCCACCGTATCGGTCATGCACGCCAAGCCAGCCCGCCAACTCATCAGCGCTCACCAGGACACCGCGCGGTTGCCTCGAGAGGATGTCGACCAAGACCTCAGGTGTCTGGTCATTCAGAACATAATACGTCAGGTCGGGCCTATCACGTTTCTTGTCTTCTGCAGCCTGCTCATGCTCCCATTCTTCGATCTGCCTGGCATTCAGGATCTTCTGAAATCTGAGGAGTGGCCGGATCGCGCCATCCATGGCTGGAGATTTCTTGGCACTGGGATTGCCCACCAGCACCACCCACAATCGGGGCGAGACGGGAAAACTCTTTCCAGGCTTGAGATAGAGCTTGGCCTCATGGGTTAGGGCTCCACTCGCCGTTGCGAGGCAGGACATTGCAATGGCTGCGCGGCATGCACCTGTCTCGATCCCTCTTGCCTCGACATAGCGCTGAACGGCAGAGGGGAGGCTGTCCACTGGGAAGGGGGGCGTCCATGGTTCGACCCACGGGTCCCAGACTGCACCCAACTCAGAGGGCTTGGGCTCAGCCTGCTCCTCACGACGGTTATGCTCATTTGCAGAGCCGTAGCTTTGATCTTCCCAAATCTTTCTGGCAGCTTGGCTGCGATCGCCGCTGAAGGAAAAAATGGCATACAGGTCGAAAGGATCAGAGAGCTTGCCGGAGAGGGGATCATGCGATCCGTGATGGCTGTAGACGCACCAGTCGCCATGTGCGCCCCTGAAGACAACCACACCAGACATGCCGGTTGTTGAACCGGGCGCGATGTAGCGATACTTGTCATTTGCAAAATGCGAGAACTTGTACCCGTGGCGTTCCAGCTCCGACATCACCCAGGGAAGTCCGTGCTCGCTATTGAACTTCCTGATTGGTGAATCTTCCTGTGTGAACGGCTTGAGGTCAGGTTGAAGTCCTTTGGCACCTTTTGCGGTCACGCTCTCGACGATCTTGTCAAGATTGTCGTACGTCTCGCACCAGAATGTCACATCCTTCATCTGAAGCGATGAACCATCAAGCTTCGCCACGTACTTGAAGGATTCCAGGGCTGCCTGATCCCTGACCCGAGGCATGTACCAGGGTTGTGACCAGGTCCGGCTCTCGGAATTTTCCTGCAGGAACACCCCATCAGCATGCAGGTGTGCCAGCATGTAATCATAAGCCTTCTTGAGCTGACCTTCATTCGTCATCCTGCATGGGATGACAATCCGCCACTTCTCCCTGATACCGGGAACATGGGAGTGGGAGGTGTGCGCAACAAAGTTGAGCCCCATTCTTTCCAGCGCTGTAACAGCATGTTCCATCGGCGGCGCACCCTCAAGGATCTCGCTGGTTTTGGGGTCAAAACGCTTGTCACCATCAAGAATGAGAAGCTCTGCAGACCTGAGATTGCTGTCACTACGCCTGGGGAACTCCAGTTCACCGCCGCGGATGTAGTAGGATCCATCCTTTGGCCCTGACAGGGGGGTCAAGAGCAACTGCGCCAGTTCAGCAAAATCCAGCTGCTGAGTTGTAAGCCTTGTGTTGGTTGAGGGACCATCACAGAATGCGATCTGAAGTAAATCGTTCGTCACCGATGCGTGGGGCGAGGCGCTCATGCGGCACCTCCGTTCTTTCCTCCACGAGCCGCAGCCTTCGCGAGTTTCTCGGCCACATAGGATCGCAATTCGTCAACGGATATGAGAGAGCGACCACCCAGCTTCACCAGCCTGAGTTCACCGTCATTCACAAGTTCATAGAGTTTCGAACGGCCAAGACCGATCAGTCGCGCAGCCTCTGCAACGCCTACCAGCAGAGGAAGGATATTGTGTTGTTCCATCTTAGTCCCTTCATGTTCACCCCCGGACACTCGCGGGGTCATGGACAAAAAAGGACGATTCGCCCTAGGAACGATAAGGCAAGGGTTCTAGGCCCATTTTTATTGGGCTCTGGATATCCGCCGACGCTTGGTCAGAACATGTTTGATGCGCAGCGCCCAGACTGATTCGCCTGGAACAACCAACCGGCGATACGGCCAGTCCTCAGGCACAAACTGACTACAAATCTCTGCGACAAAGCGGACGAGGTTCGTGGACTCAGGATTGCGGCCATCCATATGGTCATTGTAATATGACATCTTGCCACCGGCTTCCTTGTATATCGGAATAACTACCGCCAAAAACTCTGACCCTGCCCCAACCGTCCGTCTTGGTCCTGAGGTCTTGCCCGATGATTCCATCACCACGTGATCAAGGACCGCTTCGACATCCAACCGCAGGGCATCCAACGCCTGAACCGAAACATCAACCCCGGCGTAAAGCTGCACTAGCAGCGTCTGCAAGTCCACTGAGGCCGCCTCACTCCAGAGCACTTCGAGTGCAAGAGAGGCAGGCCCACCTGCCAATATATTCTCTATTGTGCCTATAAGGGCATCTGCGTTGCTCGTTTCGGCCAGAGTTTCGACGCCGCAAGCAATAGAGTCTATCTGACGCCTTACTGAGTTTGAATCAGGCGAATTAAGAGTTGCCTGATGAGCTACGAGATAGGTAAGAAAGGCGTCTTCTATTGCTATTATGGCCTCATCGGAAAGGGAGGTATTTCCCTTCGACTCCACTGCAGACCAGCCGCATGCAGAGGGTTCCGTAAATTGGCAAGGCAGGGAAACGGTCTGAATTGATTCGATTGTTTTCATACTTCAACGATACATGGGAATGCTCCACCGACAAGGCTTAGTATGTTGGCAATCAAAATGCTCGTCGACGCTGGTGGGACAGATGGTGGGACAGCACAGATTTATTCGAAAAAATCGTCTTATATTTCAAAGTCTTAATAGGAATAAATGGCGGAGAGGGAGGGATTCGAACCCCCGGTACGGTCACCCGTACTCCGCATTTCGAGTGCGGCGCGATCGACCACTCTGCCACCTCTCCG
>OMIC01000011.1 GCA_900298995.1 Hyphomicrobiaceae bacterium
ATGGGCGCGGGAGAGCAACCGCGCCCTTGAGCAATGCGGCCATGACGAGCGGATCGACCACCGGACGCTAGAGGCGCAGCGGATTGAGGCGCAGGAGCGGGCCACCGCGGCGCATGATCGCGGTGACGAGGCCGAGGCGCTGCGGCAGACGGTGCGGGCGGTGGAACTGGACCGGGATCCGCTGCCGCAACTCTCTGCCGGGGCGTGGCAGATGAAGGAACGCGGCATCGAGGTTGCGGCCGTCCGGGTGTGGCGCGAGGTCAAGGCGCAGGCGGCCGAGGTTGCGCGTGTGGCGGAGGTTCTGGCCGGTCAGGTGCGGGACTGGATCGGGCGGGCGGTGGATCGCCTCGGGCCGCCGGCGCAGGGTCTGGTCTATGCCGGCGCTGCGGATCGGGATGGCCGGGAGGGGAGGCAGGACCTGGCCGCGCGGTTGCGCGAGGCATGGGAGGCCCGCCAGAGCCGCACCGCGTCCGATACCGTGGCCGCACCTGGTCAAACCCCGGAGCCGGAATCCGCCCGCAGCCTGGCCGAGCGGCTACGGGAGGCCGCGCAGGGGATCGACCGGGGAACGCTGGCCGAGGCCGCCGCGCGGTTGCAGGAAAGCCGGGAGGCCGAGGAACGCCAGCGGGTGCAGGAGGCCGAGCGTCTGAAGGAGCAAGAGCGGCAGCAGGAACGGTTGCGGGAGCGGGAAGCCCGCGACCACGACCGGGACAGCGGGCTTACCCATTGATCCGGCCAGCCCCGCCCCTACAGCCCGCAATGGAGCGAGCGGGCCGGGGCTGGCCTATCGACGGTTTGAGCCGATGCTGTTGAAAAACTCCGGCGGCCCTTCAGGACAGGGAGAAACCCGGGAAGTCGTTCCGATCCAGCGCGCGGGATTGCCGATAACCAATGGGAGTTCGGTCTTCGGGAGACGTATATTCCAGCCCAAAGCCGCCATTCGTCGGCAAGGGGCACGCGGTGCAAAATGTCAGATGAGAGCACAAAGCTCTACCCGGCCGCCATTGACGCGTATCGGGCAGTGATGACCTTTCATATGGCTTCTGATACTGCGCGGCATGGAACGAGAGCCGCAGTCGCAGGAAAACATGAACTATCCCATCCCTTCTGATATGAGCCGCAACACCTTGTTCAAAGAAGGCGACGTGTTCGTCCTGTTCGGCGAGTTGTTCGGGCGGGGATACGCTACAGGTCTTGTCGACGAGGCCCGCAAGGCCGGCATGAAGATCGTGGGGATCACGGTCGGTCGGCGGGAAGAGGATAACGCCCTCCGCGCACTGACGGCCGAAGAACTTGCAGAAGCCGAGGAGAAACTTGGCGGCACGATCATAAATGAACCGCTCATGGCGGGCTTTGACCTCGATGCGCCAGCAGGAGAGCCTACTCCGACCGAGCTTCTCAACAAGATGACGGTGGAGTCGTGGAAGGACGACAAGCTTGACTGGACGCATATCGAGATGTGTCGGAAGCATGGTGTCGACCGCTTCAAGACCACACTTGGTCGCGTTATGCGCGAACTGGACGGCATGATACCGGACGGCAAGAACGTGCTGTTTGCGCATACGATGGCGGGGGGCATTCCGAAGGCCAAAGCGTTCCTCGTAATCGCGAACCGCATCTACAAGGGCCGTGGCGCGCGGCACATGTCCTCGCAGACCTTGATCGAGAGCGATTTGGGCAAGCTAATTCTTCAGAACTTCAATGAAGTATCTGCCAACACCTTCCAGCACCTCCTTGACGCCAGTTCCCCTATTCGGGACCGGATCGAGGCGTCGGGAGGGCAGGTTCGCTATACGGCCTATGGCTATCACGGGACCGAAGTGCTGATCGGCGACGACTACCGCTGGCAGACATACACGAACTACACCCAAGGCTACGCAAAGATGCGATTGGAGGACATTGCCACGGAAGGTTGGGCTAATGGCGTGAAGGCGACTGTCTTCAATTGTCCAGAGATCCGGACCAACTCCTCGGACGTGTTCGCGGGCATCGAACTGTCGCTGCTTCCGTTGCTTCGCGCGCTACAGAAAGAGGGCGGCGGCGCGTGGGTCGAGGCGCTGTGGAACGAGTGTCAGGCGCTGCTGAAGGAAGGCGTGACGCTGGGCGATCTGTTGCAGAAAATATCGGATTACCAAAACCACGAGGCGATGCAACGCTTCTACGACTTCGCCTCATGGCCCTTGCCCAACAGCCCGGAACAGGCAGAGCAGACGATTGGCACGTCGGGCGAGATCGTTCAACTGCACAAAGACAATAAAGCGCTGGTCAGTGACGTGCTGAGCTATCATGTCGTGACCGCGACCGGGCAGCTGATCTTCGGCGAAACGGGTTCACCTGCCGGTCCCGTTCTTTGGCTGAACCATGATCTTGTAGCTCGCCAGCTTCTTGCAAACGAAGAAGCCTCGAAGAAGCCGGCGTAGCTTCCTATGGCGGCTTCGTCCGCATAGCAGACCTAGCTTTTGCCAAACATCCGCGCCCAGAATCCTGATTTCGGTCTCTGGTCGGTCAGGAGTGCGGTTGCCTGCTGACGCCATTTATCCCGGTCCTCGCGCAGGTCGGAGATTATCCCCTCTTTGTCTGCGAGGCGTTCATGTGCCGCCTCAAGGCGGGCTTGTAACTCCCTGACCAGACCGGAATTTTCTTTTCCGTCAGGTGTTTTCTCGGGTGTTTCCTTTTGTTCATCTGAAACAGTCGGTGGGTAAACCCTGTGCAGTTCTGCCGGGTCTATCTGGAAAGTCCCTGTTTCATCCTTGGTTGCAGATATTCTGCCTGATTTTATGGCTTTTGAGATCGTCGCCTTGGACTTTCCCGTTGCTTTCGCGGCATCGCCGAGGGTGTAAACCATGGGGTTTCCTGCTGTTCAGGTTTCCATGATGGTGGACTGTTCGCCTGTTCGCGTCCAGTCCTTCGGTGGCGCTGTCAGCGCAGCTTCTCTTGTTTTTTGCAGTATGCCACAAATGCCGCGCCGGGATTTTTCGGGGGGTTGCCCTTGGCGGTTTCCTCGTGAGCGTATGCCATCCAGTTAGACCGTAGGGTGTAGTAATCCCAACCGAGGGTTCGAGCGTGTGCTCTGGCCTGTTCCTCGGCCCATTCTGGGATGATGATTGGTGCAGAAAGATCGACTGGCGTAGAGCGAGGGCGCACTGTCACCATGTCGTTTTCGTCGATATCGAACTTGTAGAACGGTGTCACATCTGCCCGCATGATCTCGCGCAGGTTGTGGCGAAAGCGCTTTGCCGGGGCGTTGCTGCCTGTCTTGTTCTGGAGGTTTGCCAGCCCGATCTGCCACTTCGGGGAGTTGCCGCAGTGCTTACGGGCGATCTCATACAGGCGGCGCTCCAAGGGCCTGCGCAGGCGGAAGTAGTCATGGGTGATCGTCACCACCTGGTCAGTCTCTATCGCCCGCATCAGCCAGCGCGACAGCTTCACTTCGCAGTAGTCGAGGCGGAATCGCTCATCGTCAGTGCGGACAAAACCTCCTTCGTCTATCAGGGAGAATATCCGGGTTTCGATCTTGCCCCCGGACTTGATGTTGGTGACGAACTGCGCGCCTTGCAGGCGAGCGAAGGCATCCTCAAGGCGCTTGTAGTGGTTCCCGCCGATAGGCCGGTTTGTGGCAACAGACAGCTCTCGCGCTGAGAACCGGACTGTATCGCCAATCGGTTCCCCCCGATTTTTCCGGGCCATCAGCTGGCTGATGGTGAAGATGAGAATGTCCTTGTCGAAGATCGTTGGCAGGCCGAGGCCAGAGGGCCGGATTTTCAGAACGTTGTCACCGTTCCGATATTCGAGGTGCCGCATGTCCGGCTTCGTTGCCAGCGAGAACAACGGGTGCTCCATCGACGCCATGTCATCCTTCGGCACCGCATCAGCGATATCGAGCACGAAGAAATCCAAGTTTGGGTGCCGATCTGGAAGCAGGCTCATACGGCGTAACTTTGACCTATCAGGAACTATTTTGTTTGACCTATCAGGAACGGTTGTTGATGGGAAGGCAGTTTGACCCTTTCGGAACCAAAGTTTGACCCTTTCGGAACCAAAGTTTGACCCTTTCGGAACCAAAATGCCGGTTTATGCTATTTTTCACAGGTGCTTATGAGCCGCGTAACTTACTCCGTAGGTAACACTAATAACACTAGAGCCTCCTGCAATTTCGAGGATCAAGGGCCTTACCCAAAAGGGTAAGGCGGTGCGGCGCGCACCGGGCGCTTCGCCCCCTGCGCCGCTTGCGGTCGCGGGAACGCGACCGCTGGCACCACCAGCGCCCAGATTGCATCTTGGTACTTATTGGTATATATTGGGATCTGCTTAGAACAAGAAGGGGGCGGCGATGGCCCGCAATACATCCGTGTCCCTCGGGGACCATTTCACCACGTTCATCGACATGCAGGTGCAGGCCGGGCGCTACGGATCGGCCAGCGATGTGGTGCGGGCAGGGCTGCGGCTGCTGCAAGAGCATGAGGCCAAGGTGAAGGCGCTGGAAGTCGCCCTGATCGAGGGCGAGGAATCCGGCGAACCGCAGCCCTTTGACTTCGAAGCGTTCAAGAAGCGGAAGCGGGCGGAGTATGAGGGCAGATGAAGGCCCTTTCCTTCTCGCCTCGGGCAGAAGTCGACATTGACGGTATCTGGGACTACAGCGCCGACAACTGGGGGCCGGATCAGGCTGACCGCTACACCGACGAAATCCGGGATGCCTGCCATGCGCTGGCATCGGGCCGGAAGCAGGGGCGGGCGACGAATGTTCGCCTTGGCTATCGCAAATGCCCCACCGGCTCGCATGTGATCTATTTCCGCGACCGGGGGGACTGGCTGGAGATTGTCCGCGTCCTGCATAGCGCACAGGACGCGGAGCGGCACCTGTGAGCCGTCACTCCCCGGCTGGCTGTGTCGGTGGTGAAACCATGAAGATGCAGTATCGGCTTCCGTCCCGCTGATCGGCGAATTCACCGCCTGCGGACAGGCAGTAGATGCGAGGATGCTGGCCGAAGGCTTTGGCATCGCCTCTGCCGGTGATCCAGAAGGCTGCCAGCGCGCCGATAAGCGCTCCTGCGGCCCCGATCGAGGTCAGCCAGACCCAGAACCCGCCGAACCAGCGCCACGCCTCCCTGCGGGCCTCTCCTGCGGCCTGTGAGAGGCTCCTGGCCGTTTGGAGGATCTCGGCATGGGATTCCCTGATAGCCCCTCTGGCGGCGTCCTGCGCGGCTTCTATGGCGGCGCGGTTGGTCTTGGCGGTGGCGAGCTGCAGCTGGCCCTCAAGGCGCTGTTCCAGCCGCTTGCCGGTTTGCGCCATGTTGTCGAGGCTCTTGGCGATGGTCGCGTTGAGGTGTTCGGCCTCGTCCCTGTCGAGGCTGGTGCGTTGCAGGTTCTCGATCTGGCGGCGCAGCGCGCCAATATCATCGACCAGAACCAGGAACGGATCGGTGTTGCCGCTCATGCCTCACCCGCCCCGGCGCTTTGCACCCTGGCATCGAGGTCGGCCAGCAGTCCGGCGATTTCCTTCTGGTCCACGTCCCGGGTTGCGTGTTTGCGCAGGGTGGATGCCAGCCATTTGGAAATCTTGGGGTCTTTCAGGGCTTCGGTGGTGACGATGGCGCCGACGATGATCTTTCGGCGGGTGTCGCTGGCTTTCTGACGGGTTTTGAGCCGCGCCAGCTTCGCTTGCGCATCTGCAATCTGCTGGTCGATGGTGCGCGCCATTCTTCCGCCCTTCCTCTTTACAATCGTTGAATTTGTGCCGCGTAGTGGATAGCGTGTCAAACACGAAGTGCCCACTTATACAAACGCTGCGCGTTTGTGTGGGCAAGGGAACCCTGCGTTTCCCTTGAACCCTTAGCCAAGTGCAGCGCGGAAATGGCGATCTACCACCTTCGGGCCACGATGATTTCCCGCTCTGCCGGTCGCAGCGCCACAGCGGCAGCGGCCTACCGCGTGGGCGAACGGATCGAGGATCACCGCACCGGGCTGACCTTCGATTACCGTGCGCGCGGTGGCGTCGATCACGTCGAAACCCTCGCCCCTGCCAATGCGCCCGCATGGGTGCAGGACCGGGCGGCGCTGTGGAATGCGGTCGAGGCGGCAGAGACCCGGAAGAATTCGCAGGTTGCCCGCGAAATCCGGGTGGCTCTGCCTGCCGAGCTGGACCATGCGCAGCGCGTCGAGCTGGTGCGCGCGTTCTGCCAGCGCGAGTTCGTGGCCCGTGGCATGGTGGCCGACATCGCCCTTCATGCGCCGGGGCGCGAAGGCGATGATCGCAACCACCATGCCCATATCCTGCTGACCACCCGCGAAATCGGCCCCGAGGGGTTCGGGGCGAAGAACCGGGACTGGAACGCGGTCGAGATGCTGGAAGGATGGCGTGAGGCATGGGCGCGGGAGAGCAACCGCGCCCTTGAGCAATGCGGCCATGACGAGCGGATCGACCACCGGACGCTAGAGGCGCAGCGGATTGAGGCGCAGGAGCGGGCCACCGCGGCGCATGATCGC
>OMIC01000012.1 GCA_900298995.1 Hyphomicrobiaceae bacterium
GGTCTCCTGCAGACATTCGCGGGAGAAGTTGGGCGTTATCTAGTCGGACCGTTCAGCTGCCATTACCCGCGCAGTTCAAGTCCGAGAACAAGAGCCCGCTTACGGGGCCGCCGCAAGCTGCATCTGGCCACCCTGAACCGAGGCGAGCTTTGACAGCATCAGCTTGATGGTGGCCATCTCTGCCTCCATGGCTTCGAACTGCGCTTTGGTCTCAGCAAGCTCATCCTGTGTGGCCTCGAGCTTCGCTTCCGTGGACTGAAGCCTCGTCTCGGCTGCCACAAGCTTGCGGTTCTGCTTCTGATATTCGTTGAGCAGGAGGCTGGGAAGAACCTGATAGGCGACCGACTCCGGCGTGCCGTCCTCGTTGTAGACGGCGAGTTCCGGCATGACTGCTGCGACGTCTTCTGCGATCAGGCCATATTGCAGCGGACGGCTGCCGTCTTCCTCAGCCTGCTTGTAGCGGAATGTGACGGGGCGAAGCTCCAGCAAACGATTGCTGGCATCGCCCATCGGCTGGATGTCCTGCTTGTAGCGCGCCGAGGAGGAGGACACGCCCAGCTGGCCGCTGGCGTTGACGACAACCATCTGGCCGCCGGTGACATTCACTCCTCGGATGCCCGCGATGAAGGTGGCGGTGTGCGAATTCCTCGTGCCAATGCGGATGATTCCGCTGTCGTCCGCGGCGCCGTCCGCACCGATGGAAATATTGTTGCTGCCCGTGGTCTGGTTGCCGCCAGCATTCGCCCCCAGCGCGATGTTGTTCCGGCCTGTGGTCCACTTGGCCCCGGCGCGATAACCGAAGGCGGAATTGGAACTGCCCGTGGTCTGGGCCTTGGCGGCCTCAACGCCCACTGCCACGTTCTTACTGCCCGTACTGTTGAGTTTGAGTGACCCCACCCCATAGGCGGCATTGCTGCTGCCGGTGGAGTTCGTCAGGAGCGAACCATATCCGCTGGCCGTATTGCTCTGGCCCGTGGTGTTTGAGGAAAGCGCATTGCTGCCGCTGGCCGTATTGTAGCGGCCGGATGTGTTGTTGCTTAGCGCGTTGGAACCGCTGGCGGTATTTCCGCTACCCGTGGTATTTGCAGTCAACGCACTGTATCCGTGAGCCGTGTTCTCGCTGCCCGTAGTGTTGGCGTTCAGCGCGGAAGCCCCGCTTGCCGTGTTGTAGGCGCCTGTGGTGTTTAACAGAAGTGACGCATATCCAACCGCAGTGTTGTAGTTGCCATTTATGTTCTGGTTGAGTGCGTCGGTTCCGTTCGCCGTGTTGTAATTACCCACGGTATTGTTTCCCAGCGCACTGCTTCCAGTTGCCGTATTGCCGTTGCCGGACGTGTTTTGGGCAAGGGACTCAGTTCCGAGGCCAGTGTTTCTATTTCCAGATTCATTGAATCCAAGAACGCTTACTCCAAGCGCTGTATTGTTGTCTCCAACCGTGTTGCTGTACATCGCATAATATCCAACGGACGTATTTTTGGTGCCCGTCGTATTGCTGAAGAGTGAATGATCGCCAATGCAGGTAGTACTCCCATTGCCATTAACATCCGGAGTGCATCCGGCCTGTGCAGGGCTACCGAGAACCGTCAGGGCGGCGGTGGCGAAGAATGCTTTCCGGCCGTACTTCGAAAGTTGCGTCATGTTTTTATCCCCCAATTGTGAGACGCTTGCGGTCAGCTAAGTTAACTACAGAACATACCCGTGGTCCACTTGAGGCCGGCCCGATAGCCAACCACCGTGTTGGACGAGCCCGTTGTCTGGGCTCTTGCCGCTTCGAAGCCCACGGCCACATTCATGCCGCCGGTGGTATTAGTTCGGAGCGCCGAAACGCCGCTCACAGTGTTGGAGTTGCCCATAGTGTTGCAATAGAGAGCACCGTAACCGATTGCAATGTTGTTGTCGCCCGTGGTGTTGGCATTGAGCGATAAGGTACCTATGCAGGTGGTAAGGCTTTCATCGATGCCCACACTCCGAGTGCAGCCCGCCTGTGCAGGCGCGACGAGACCCAGAGTGGCGGCGAGAGCGACAAGGTGAAGGGGGAGGTTGTGAAAGCGAGGTGCATGATCGGTCCCTGTCGGTTGGCCCATCGGTGGCAACTGAAGCGGTCTCGGTGACAATTTGCCATCAGTCTGTTGATTTGCACTGAGAGTTGACCCGGGAGGGGCACAAGTTTCCACTGAGAATTGACCCATGTTCTGACCTTCCCCCTGGCAATTGGACCGGGGGATCATGGAGTGATCGACATGGCACTTTTGAGCATTATTCGACGCTGGCATCTTCGCGAGGAGATACCGATCCGGGAGATCGAGCGGCGGACAGGGCTGTCGCGCAATACCATCCGCAAGTATCTTCGTTCGGGAGCCGTCGAGCCGAAGTTCAAGGTTCCCGACCGGCCGAGCAATCTGGACCCGTTTGCCGACAGGCTCGAGGCGTGGCTTCGTGTGGAGGTGACGAAGTCCCGCAAGCAGCGGCGCACAGCAAAGCAGATCTACACCGAGCTTGTTTCTCTGGGCTACGTCGGTTCCTACGGCCGGGTGGCAGCCTTTGTGCGGGCCTGGAAAGCTGAACGCCAGCGGGATGCACAGACGAGCGGGGGCGGTACATTTGTGCCGCTGGTCTTTGCACCGGGCGAGGCGTTCCAGTTCGACTGGAGCGAGGACTGGGCGGTTCTTGGCAATGAGCGGGTCAAGCTGCAGGTTGCGCACACCAAGCTGTCGCACAGCAGGGCCTTCATCGTGCGGGCATACCTTCTCCAAACCCACGAGATGCCGTTCGATGCCATGACCCAGGCGTTCCGGGTCCTGGGCGGGGTGCCGCGGCGCGGCATCTTCGATAACATGAAGACGGCTGTTGACCGGATCGGAGCTGGCAAGGCCCGGCAGGTCAACGCCCGGTTCTCGGCCATGGCCAGCCACTACATGTTCGAGCCCGAGTTCTGCAATCCGGCCTCGGGCTGGGAGAAGGGGCAGATCGAGAAGAACGTCCAGGATGCCCGGCGACGTCTGTGGCAGCCGATGCCACGCTTTCCCAACCTCGCCGCCCTGAACGCCTGGCTGGAGGAGCGCTGCATCGCGCAGTGGAGGGATATCCAGCATGGTGTCCTGCCCGGCACCATTGCCGAGGCGCATGCTGATGAAGTCCTGAGCCTGATGCCCCTGGGGCGCCCTTTCGACGGCTTCGTGGAGCACGGCAAGCGGGTATCCCCGACCTGCCTCGTCCACTTCGAGCGCAATCGCTACAGCGTGCCAGCTTCCTTCGCCAATCGGCCGATGAGCCTGAGGATCTACCCGGAGCGGATCGTCATCGCCGCCGAGGGGCAAGTGCTGTGCGAGCATGCCCGGGTCATCGAACGATCCCACCACCTACCGGCACGGACGATCTATGACTGGCGGCACTATCTTGCGGTGATCCAGCGAAAGCCCGGTGCCCTGCGCAACGGAGCACCCTTTGCCGATCTGCCCGACGCCTTCCGGCAGTTGCAGGGCCATCTGCTTAAACGGCCCGGGGGTGACCGGGAGATGGTGTAGATCCTTGCCCTCGTCCTGCAGCACGATGAGCAGGCCGTGCTCTGCGCCGTCGAGATGGCTCTGGACGCCGGCATTGCCACCAAGACCCACATCCTGAACCTCCTGCACCGGCTGATCGACGGCAAGCCGGGAACGCCGACGCCGATCGATGCGCCACAGGCCCCGAGCCTGAGGCTCGAGCCGAAGGCCAATACCGCCCGTTACGATGGCTTGCGCAGAAAGGAGGCCAACCGTGCGTCATGATCCTGCCAGCGCCGCCGTCGTGGTCATGCTGCGTGCGCTCAAGATGTACGGCATGGCCCAGGCCGTCAGCGACCTCACCGAACAGGGTGCGCCTGCCTTCGATACGGCTGTCCCCATCCTGTCGCAGCTTCTCAAGGCTGAACTCGCCGAACGCGAGGTCCGCTCTGTCGCCTACCAGATCAAGGCCGCCCGGTTCCCGGCCTACAAGGACCTGACAGGCTTCGACTTCACCTCCAGCGAGGTCGCCGAAGCCCTGGTTCGCCAGCTGCATGCTGGCGAGTTCATAGCGGGCGCCCACAACGTCGTGCTCATCGGCGGTCCCGGCACCGGCAAGACCCACATTGCAACGGCGCTCGGCGTCCAGGCCGTCGAGCACCACAGAAAGAAGGTCCGGTTCTTCGCCACCGTCGACCTGGTCAATGCGCTCGAGCAGGAAAAGGCACTGAACAAGGCTGGGCAACTGGCTGACAGATTGTCCAAGCTTGACCTCGTCATCCTCGACGAGCTGGGTTACCTGCCCTTCAGCCCATCGGGCAGAGCACTCCTGTTCCACCTGCTCTCGAGGCTTTACGAGCAGACCAGCGTGGTCATCACCACCAACCTCAGCTTCAGTGAATGGGCCGGCGTGTTCGGAGATGCCAAGATGACCACGGCACTCCTCGACCGCCTCACCCATCACTGCCATATCCTTGAAACCGGCAACGACAGTTTCCGCTTCAAGGCCAGTTCGACGAAGCCGAAAACAAGAAAGGAGAAGCCACTGACTTGACCTGCGGCCAGTGACGCCGCACAAACCATAAACCCGGGTCACTTCTCAATGAAAATCCCGGGTCAACTCTCAGTGCAAATCAACAGTGCGCTCCATCCTCGACACCAATTACCTTCACCGCGACCCTCAGCTCGCGGAATCTGCCATTCGGAAGCTCGAAAGGAGAACAAAAAATCCCAACTGACCGTCCAACCGGCCGTTGCTGGTCTACGTTCAACAGTGGAAAAGCATAAGAAAAACAACTGGCTGGGGGACTAGGATTCGAACCTAGACTAGCGGAGTCAGAGTCCGCGGTCCTACCGTTAGACGATCCCCCAAGGGCCGGCATGGCGGGGGTTGATAGCGGCGAAGCACCGGATGTGCAAGAGGGGAGTGCCCGGCCGCCCGCCCCGGTCAGCTCCGGATCTGACGAATCAGATTGGCCAGGCTTTTCATGTCATCGCTGCGCTGCCCGCTGCGGGACCGTTCGGCGTCCTTGGATGGACGCCGGGTCGTATCCGGTTCGGTCTCGGCCGCGGAGGAATAGTCGAAGGCCGCGGTATCGGGCGAGAAGCTCTGCGCCCGCCAGCGCTGGACGATGTCCTGAAGGAAGCCTTCGTCGGGGACGTCCCGGGCCCAGCTGCTTGTGAAGGATGCCGAGGTGCTCATCGGCAGTTCCTCAGGCGGGATGAGATCGAACTTGATGCGGGTCGGAAGACCGACGCCTTCGCCAAAGGCGATCGCCTCTCCGGTGCCCATGGTCGGCATGAATTCGAGCAGGCTCGCCGCGCCGTCGGAAATGCCGGCACGCAGGATCTGCTGGTCGCGTTCGTTGGCCAGCCGCATGGAGAATATGGTGCTGCACTGCGACAGGATCGTTGCATCCAGTTCGCCTGGCCGCTGCGACACGATGCATAGGGAAATGCCGTATTTGCGGCCTTCCTTGGCAATGCGGGAAATGGCGCGCTTGGCTGGTTCGAAGCCCAGCGACTTGCCGACCGGCACATAGCGGTGTGCCTCCTCGCAGATGAAAGTCAGCGGGATGCGCCCCATGCTCCAGATGCCGAAGTCGAAGGCCAGCCGGGCCAGCACGGAAACCACGACGTTGATGATTTCGGAGGGCAGGCCGCCCAGTTCCACGATGGCGATGGGCTTGCCGCTCACAGGAATGCGGAACAGCCGTGCCAGGACCTGGGACATCGTGTCCTGAACGGTGAGCGAGCCGAACATGAAGGCATAGCGGGAATCGCGGTTGATGGCTTCGAGCCGCGCTTTCAGGCGCTTGTAGGGCGCCAGTTCGCCGCGCAGATCGAGCTTGCCCATGTGCTCCTCGATGATGCCGATCAGATCCGAGGAGCGATAGGGGATGGGCGTGTCGACACCGATGGCGGCGGGTTCCACGGCCTCGCGCGGGAACTGAACCATGGGCCGGTCGCGGCGCTGGTTCTTCATGTAGCGCAGCTTGGCGATGGGGATCAGCTCGCGCAGGACTTCGACATCGGGCTCGCGGTTGGGCTGCTGGCCAATGAGGATCTCGACTATCTCCTCGAAGTTCAGGAGCCAGAACGGCAGGTTCATGTTGCTGGGGGGGATGATCTCCGCCATGTCCCTGAAGGCGTGCGCGTATTCGCGATGTACGTCGAGGAGCAGCAGATGTCCCTGCGGGTTCTTCTCAAGTATGCGGCGCAGCAGCAAGGCGAGGGTGCAGGACTTACCAGTGCCGGTGGTCCCGAGGATGGCGAAGTGCTTTCCCAGCAGGTCATCGATCTTGATCATCGCCGGAATGGATTCGTCCTGGACGATGTGACCGACACGGATCGCGTGCTCGGAATCGAAGGCGTAGGCGCGTTCGAGTTCGGCGCGCGAGGCGCGCATGACGACGTCGCCCAGCGAGGGATAGCAGGAGATGCCACGGCGGAAGGCCCTGGGGTTGCCCTCGTCGTCCTTCGGCAGTTCACCGAGGAACTCCACCTCGATGATGCGCAGCTCGGGCTCGTCGGAGGCATGGCTGGGGGTTGGCGATGACAGGCCCGAGACGATGCACAGCGAAATTGAGCGGGGCGTGTCGACACGCAGCAGGGTTCCGATCTCCGGCGTCTTGTGGCTGGGGTCCTCGTCATGGTCGGCGAGTATGACGGCATGTGCTCCGGTCACCGCCACGATGCGCCCGACCCGACGGGTTCCGCCGTCCATGACCCCATGCTCGTGTTCGACCAAAGACTCCCGCTGTGTCATCGTTTCCCCATTCCCCATGATCTAGTCCTGTTGCTCGGCGGGTGCGGCCAGTGGCACCGTCAGCGAGACGCAGGTTCCGGCACCCTTGCGCGATGAGATGCGCAGGTCGCCACCATGCAGCCTTGCGAGAGCCAGGGCGATCGGAAGGCCGAGCCCCGTTCCTTCGTGGCGCTTGCTGAAGCCCGTATCCACCTGACCGAAGGGCCGCAGCGCGGTTTCCACCTCATCGGGCGACATGCCGATGCCGGTGTCCTGCACCGTGAGAATCGCAAGCCGCTCGTTCTCGGGCCGCGCCTCGATCCGCACATGACCGTAGTCGGGCGTGAACTTCACGGCATTGCCGAGCAGGTTGATCACGATCTGCTTCAGCCGCAGCGGATCGCCCAGCAGCGGCGGCAGGCGCCTGGCAAGCGCGCAGTCGATCCGGATGTTCTTTTCGCGCGCCCTCGCTTCCAGAATGAGGAGGCAGGAAGACAGGATGGGCCCCAGTTCCACCGGTTCTTTCTGGACGGACAGCTTTCCAGCCTGGACTTTCGAGATATCGAGCACCCCGTTGATGAGCTCCAGCAGGTGCTCGGCGGCCTGCTTGATGTAACCTGAATAGAGATGGACCTTTTCGGGACTGGTTACGGTCTGGGTATGCATCATGTCGGAAAAGCCGATGATGGCATTGAGGGGCGTCCGCAGCTCATGGCTCATGTTGGCGATGAACTCCGACTTGGCCTTCGAGGCCAGTTCCGCATCCACCTTGGCGGCCCGCAGGGCGATGGCCTGCTTGCGCTGTACCGCCGCCGTGCCCAGATGGTCGGCGAACTCGCCGATGAGCGAGCCTTTCTTGAGCCTGACCGAAGCAAATGCCCGCATAGTGCATCCAGAGGTTTTAATTCACTTTTGCCGGTAACGTCTCAACGGCGGGTTAATGGCCGTCGCGGGCAGGCGTCGCGTTTTTCTTTGAGGGTCTTGGATTGAACTGGTAGAACTACCATAACGCAATGTTTGAGGGAATGGCTGTTGCGGCTCCGCCTAGCCGTCGAGCGCCAGCCGTTCCGTGAAAGGTTCGATCGTGGATGCGGCCAGCAGGCCGGGCCCCAACCGGCCCCGGCGGAAGTCAGCAGCAGGCGGGCGCTTTTCCCGCCGGCCATCCAACCCGAGGGATCTGCCTCCGGGGGACCTCTATGGCGCGCTTGACCTCGGGACCAACAATTGCCGGTTGCTGATCGCCGCGCCAGACAACCACGGGTTTGCAGTCGTGGATGCCTTTTCCCGTATCGTCCGGTTGGGCGAAAGGCTGGCCCAGACCGGACGGCTCAGCGACGAGGCCATGGAGCGTACCATCGTGGCGTTGCGGGTCTGCGCCAACAAACTTCGCTGGCGGAAGGTCAAGCGGGTGCGACTGGTGGCAACCGAGGCCTGCAGGCTGGCTTCCAATGGCCCGGCCTTCATCGCGCGGGTCGGGAGAGAAACGGGGCTCGACCTCGAGATCATTGACCGTGAGACCGAGGCCGTGCTTGCCGCCGTGGGCGCCGAACCCCTCGTTGATCGCGATGCCGAGACGGCGCTCGTCTTCGACATTGGCGGCGGGTCAACCGAGATGCTGTGGATGCGCCGGGCGGGGACGAGGTTCGAGACAGTCGCCTGGACTTCCCTTCGCGCGGGGGTGGTAACGATTTCGGAGCAATTTGGCGGAGGCGTTGATGTCACGCCGCAGTCCTTCGCGGCGATGCGCGCCCATCTCAGGCCGATGCTGCAGGAGTTTGCGCAAAGGGTTGCGGAGCTGACCGGCACGCCGGCGCCCGTTCCCTCGCACCTGCTGGGCACATCCGGTACTGTCACCACCATCGCGGGCGTGCAACTCGGTCTTGCCCGCTATGACCGGTCGCGCGTCGACGGCTGCTGGCTCGACAGCACGGAGACCGGTGCTGTCACCCAGCGGCTGCTGGATCTGTCCTATGCACAGCGCGCCGCCAACCCCTGTATCGGGCGGGAGCGGGCCGATCTGGTGCTGGCCGGCTGCGCCATTCTCGAAGAAATCCGCCTGGCCTTTCCAGCCCAGCGCATCCGCGTCGCCGACCGTGGCCTGCGCGAGGGAATTCTCACCATGCTGATGAAGGAAGACGGCGCCTATGGGAGGACGCCATGAGCAGACCCGGCAGCGGCAAGAAACCGGGCACGCGTCTCAAGGTCCGGGTGAAGACCGGCAAGGGCCGCACAGTCTCGCAGAAGATCTGGCTGGAGCGCCAGCTGAACGATCCCTATGTGCAGGAGGCGAAGAAGCAGGGCTATCGCTCACGCGCGGCGTTCAAGCTGATCGAGATCGATGACAAGTACCGCTTCCTGAAGCCAGGTGGCCGCATCATCGATCTGGGGGCTGCACCCGGCGGCTGGAGCCAGGTGGCGGTGAAGCGCGTCAAGGCGGAGGAGGGGCGCGGCAAGGTGATTGCCATCGACATGCATGGCATGGACCCCATTCCGTCGGTAACGATCTTCAAGAAGGACTTTCTCGAAGAAGACGCCCCGGCAATGCTGATCGAGGCCCTCGGCGGGGAAAAGGCCGATTGCGTTCTCTCGGACATGGCCGCGCATGCGACGGGTCACCGCCAGACCGATCACATCAACATCATGGCGCTGGCCGAAGCTGGCTATGACTTCGCAAAGCTGGTGCTGCGGCCCGGAGGCACCTATCTCGCCAAGGTCCTGCGCGGCGGCACCGAAGGCGAAATGCTCAAGCTGATGAAGAAGGACTTTGCCACCGTGCGTCATGTGAAGCCGATGGCCAGCCGCGACGACTCAGCGGAACTCTTCGTGCTGGCGATGGGCTTCAGGGGCGGGTCTTCGGTTCACTGAACCGCAACTGGTCTCAGCAATGCTTGTCGTTCCCGAGGTGATGCGGCCATCGATATCCCCTCGATGAAGCCCGATATGAATGGAGTGGCTGGCGTGGCAAGGATCTCAGCCGCAGTTCCTACCTGTTCGATGACGCCATTGTTAAGGATGGCGATCCGGTCAGCGAGTTCGAAGGCCTCGTCCTGATCATGGGTGACAAAGAGCGTGGTATGACCGGTACGCCTGTGCAGGTCCTTCAGCCATTTGCGCAAATCTTTCCGTACCCGTGCATCGAGCGCGCCGAAGGGTTCATCCAGAAGTAGCACCCGTGGTTCGATGGCAAGTGCGCGCGCCAGCGCGACACGCTGGCGCTGCCCGCCGGAGAGCTGAGCAGGATAGCGGTTCTCAAGTCCGTCCAGTTGTACCAACCGCATGAGTTCCAGAACCTTTGCCTTGATGGAGGCCTCGGAGGGCCGGGTCGAGCGCGGGCGCGCCCGGAGGCCAAAGGCGATGTTGCCAAACACAGTCATGTGCCTGAACAGAGCATAGTGCTGGAAAACAAAGCCGATGCGGCGTTCACGCAGGGAAAGACCATTTGCGTCGAGATCGCCGAAGAACACATTGCCGGAATCGGGCCGTTCCAGCCCGGCGACGGCCCTCAGCAGCGTCGTCTTACCGGAACCCGAGGGCCCGAGGAGGGCGACCAGTTCGCCTGCCGCGATATTGAGTGTGACGCCCTTCAATGCAGGGTAGCGGCCATAGGATTTTTCGACATCTCTCACGCGCACGGGAACGGACATGTTGGTCTCCTTGGCAGTCAGTGGCGGCGGCAGGCAGCAAGTTCGCCCGCGAACATCCATTCGAGAGCGCTCTTGGCAACGAGGGTCAGGAGGGCGAGTGCCGCCAGCAGCGCTGCGACAGCGAAGGCTCCAACGAAATTGTACTCGTTGTAGAGGATCTCGATCTGGAGCGGCATGGTGTTGGTCAATCCGCGGATGTGCCCGGAAACCACCGAGACCGCGCCGAACTCACCCATGGCGCGGGCATTGCATAGCAGAACGCCATAGAGCAGCGCCCATTTAACATTGGGCAGCATGACCCGAAAGAACGTGTACCACCCGGACGCACCGAGAGTGAGGGCAGCCTCTTCTTCCGAGGTTCCCTGCGACTGCATGAGCGGTATCAACTCGCGCGCCACGAAGGGAAAGGTGACGAGGATCGTGGCCAAAACAATACCGGGGACTGCAAAAATTATCTCTATTCCGTGACTGGAAAGCCAGGGACCCAGCCAGCCATGTGCGCCGAAGAGCAGGACATAGACAACCCCAGAAATCACGGGTGAGATCGAGAACGGAAGGTCGATCAGCGTCAGCAGCAGGTTCTTGCCACGAAACTCGAACTTGGCAATGGCCCAGGATGCGGCAAGCCCGATGACGGCATTGACCGGTACTGCGATGGCCGCGACAAGCAGAGTGAGCCGAATGGCCGAGCGCGTGTCTGGGTCCTGGAAGCTTTCAAGGATGGGCGTCCACCCCTTGCGCGTTGCCTCCACGAACACCGTGAGAAGGGGAAGGAACAGGATGGTGCCCAGGAACAGTCCGGCTATTCCGATCAGCAGGATCCGGGTCAGCAAAGTTTCGCTGGTCGCCCGCTTGGGCGCATGGCTGAGTGGAAGCAAGCGGTCAGACATTGCCATGTTTGGCTCGGCTCCAGGATTGCAGGGCGTTGATCACGAAAAGCATGGCGAATGAGATGACGAGCATGACGGTGGCGATCACTGTGGCGCCGCCATAATCGAATTCCTCAAGCTTGATCACGATGAGGAGCGGTGCAATCTCCGACACTTCAGGAATATTTCCGGCGATGAAGATCACGGAGCCATATTCGCCCACACCACGTGCGAAGGCGAGCGCGAAGCCGGTGAGGAGCGCGGGGTAGACATGAGGCAGAACTACCTGGAACACCGTGCGTGCGCGCGATGCGCCCAGCAGCGCGGCAGCCTCTTCGATGTCCTGCTCGACTTCTTCCAGCACGGGTTGCACGGTTCGCACCACGAAGGGCAGACCGATGAAGATGAGAGCGATTGTGATACCCACGGGAGTGTATGCAACCTTGAAGCCCATGGATTGCGCAATTGCGCCAATGGGCCCGTTGGGCGCATAGATTGCGGTCATGGCTATACCTGCGACTGCAGTTGGCAATGCGAAGGGCAGATCAACCGCCGAGTCGATGATCCGGCGACCGGGGAAGCGGTAGCGCACCAGAACCCACGCGATGAGCAGTCCAAAGACCGAATTGATCACAGCTGCTGCCAAAGCAGTTCCGAAGGAAAGACGCAGAGCGGCCAGCGTGCGTGACTCGAGCGCGACCTCGAGGAACGCCTGAGGCCCAATCGAGGCTGCCCGCAGCACGAGGGCCGCGAGCGGGATCAATACGATCAGGCTCAGGGCGGCAAGCGTGAGGCCGAGCGCCAACCCGAAGCCCGGGATGACGCTCGGTTGCCGCAGGGAGGACGGCAAGCTGTCCATCGTCAGTTGGTCGGCTTGTAGATCTGGTCAAAGAAAGCGCCATCGGCGAAATGCGTTTTCTGAGCTTTTGCCCAGCCACCGAAGTCCTTGTCGATCGACACGAGGTCAAGCTTCGGGAAGCGGGCAATATCTGCGGGGTCGGCGGCGGACGGATCGACGGGACGGAAGAAATGCCGGGCAGCAAGTCTCTGGCCGGTGGGTGAATAAAGGAACTGGAGATAGGCCTGCGCGGCCTCAAGGTTCGACTTGGCTTTGGCATTTCCTTCGACCACGGCGACGGGAGGTTCGGCCAGGATTGAGAGCGATGGCGCGATGATCTCGAAGTTGTCAGCACCGAATTCCTGCTGGATGAGGAAGGCTTCATTTTCCCAGCTTATCAGCACGTCGCCGATCCCGCGCTGGGCAAAGGTGGTGGTAGAGCCGCGCGCTCCGGTATCGAGTACGGGCACATTGCGGTACAGGTCGCCGATCCAGGTCTTGATCTTGGCTTCGTCGCCGTTGAGCGCCTTCGTGGCATAGGCCCACGCCGCGAGGTAGTTCCAGCGAGCGCCGCCAGAGGTCTTCGGGTTGGGCGTGATGACCTGCACGCCCTCTTTCACCAGATCGCTCCACTCATGGATGGCCTTTGGATTGCCCTTTCGCACGATGAATACGATGGTAGAGGTGTATGGGGCTGAATTGTTGGGAAGCTTGGTTGCCCAGTCCTTGGGGAGCTTGTCGGTTTTTGCGGCGATCTGGTCGATGTCGCCAGCGAGAGCCAGGGTCACGACATCTGCATCGAGACCGTCGATAACTGCGCGAGCCTGCTTGCCCGATCCGCCATGCGACTGGTTGATGGAAATGGCCTCGCCGGTCCTTGCCTTCCAGTCGGCAGCGAGTGCCTCGTTGAATTCCTTGTAGAACTCCCGGGTTGGATCGTAGCTGACGTTCAGCAGGACCTTGTCGGCCCGGGACGTGCTGGCCGAAAGAGCGATGGACAGGGCTGCAGCCGTCAGGAACAGCGAGCGGCGGGTCTGGATTAGCATCGGTAAATCTCCGTTTGTTTTTGTAATCCTAATACTATATAGAAATAGTAGTGATTCAAGCAAAAAGTGAACTGCTCACCTAGGAACCTACGTCACCTAGTGAAATCAATCGCTTAGAAGGAGGCTGGCAACAGCTTCAGGACTCGCCGTCTTCTCCGATGTCATGGACATGACTTCTGCGAGCGTAGTGGTTTCAAGTGCCGACAGATAGAGCGCATAGGCCTTCGCGAAGGCCGCCCGAAGTTCACAATGTGCCTCGTCACGGCAGTCCTCGCAGCGTCGGTAGGCGGTTCGGGACAGGCAGGGCAGTGGAGCGATCGGGCCATCGACCGATCGCAACAGCGGACCAATCGCTATGGTATCTGCGGGTTTCAACAGCTCGTAACCGCCATCCCGGCCACGTCTGCTGGTTATGTATCCAGCCGCCTTGAGTGCCAGCAGGATCTGTTCCAGGAATTTCCGCGGCAACTTCTCCTGCTCGCAGAGTTGGCGGATCTGCAGACCCTCACCCGGCCTCGCCCGGGCAAGGGCGACGATCGCCTTGAAGGCATAGCGGGCGCGTTGTGAAATCATGCAGACAGATTTAGTCGCGAAATGGCTGTGCATGCAAGTCTGACAGGGATTTCCGCCCTTGCCCCCGCCGTCGCGGCAGTGTTATGGACGGTCGCCAATCTTGGTTTCTCCGTCTCCGCAGCCAGAGAGGTTGGCCCATGCCCCGCCCGATCCCCGAGTATCTCACATTCGACGACGTGCTGATGAAGCCGGGCGCCTCATCCGTCCTGCCCGCGCAGGTGAGGACTGCCACCCGGCTCACGAGGACGCTGAAACTCTCGATTCCCATCATTTCCGCCGCCATGGACACGGTCACCGAGGCGCGTCTGGCGATTGCCATGGCGCAGGCCGGAGGACTGGGAATCATCCACAAGAACCTCGAGCCGCATGAACAGGCCGAACACGTCCGTCAGGTGAAGCGTTTCGAATCAGGCATGGTGGTGAACCCCATCACCATCGCGCCGGATGCGACGCTGGGCGATGTGCTGACGCTCAAGGAAAAGCATCGGATCTCGGGTATTCCGGTGGTCGATCCCTCAGGACGCCTGGTGGGCATCATCACCAACCGCGATGTGCGCTTTGCCAGCGACCTCAACATGAAAGTGGCCGACCTGATGACCAACCAGAATCTGGTCACGGTCAAGGCGGGCGTCGATCGCTCGGAGGCGCGGCGGCTGCTCCACAAGTACCGCATCGAGAAACTGATTGTCGTGGATGACGACTACAAATGCGTAGGGCTTATCACCGTCAATGACATGGAAAAGGCGGCGGATCATCCGCTCGCCGCCAAGGACGAGCAGGAACGCCTTCTCGTGGGCGCCGCCACCGGCACGGGCGATGCGGGCTTCGAGCGCGCGGCGCTGCTCGTGGATGCCGGCGCCGACCTCATCGTTGTCGATACCGCGCATGGTCACTCGGAAAATGTCATCAAGCAGGTGACCCGCCTGAAGAAGCTCTCCAACAAGGTGCAGATCGTGGCTGGCAACGTCGCCACCTCCGAGGCGGTGAAGGCGCTGATCGATGCCGGGGCCGATGCAGTCAAGATCGGCATCGGGCCCGGTTCAATCTGTACGACGCGGGTTGTCGCTGGGGTCGGCGTGCCGCAGCTCTCGGCCATCATGGATTGTGCGGAAGAAGGCTCGCGTCAGGGTGTGCCGGTGATCGCAGACGGTGGTATCAAGCTCTCGGGCGATCTCGCCAAGGCGCTGGCCGCAGGTGCGGAAGTGGCGATGATCGGGTCGCTGCTCGCCGGAACGGACGAAAGCCCGGGCGAGGTCTATCTCTACAATGGACGGAGCTACAAGGCCTATCGCGGCATGGGCTCGGTGGGGGCAATGGCGCGCGGCTCCGCAGACCGCTATTTCCAGCAGGAGGTGAAGGACAATCTGAAGCTGGTGCCGGAGGGCATCGAAGGCCAGGTGCCCTACAAGGGCCCGGCAGGCGCGGTGCTGCATCAACTGGTTGGAGGGTTGCGCGCCGCCATGGGCTATGTGGGCGCTGCCGATCTCGGTGAACTGAGGTCAAAGGCACAGTTCATCCGCATCACCTCGGCGGGCATGCGCGAAAGCCATGTGCATGACGTGATGATCACCCGTGAGGCGCCCAACTATCAGCGTCAGGGGTAGATCTTCGAGAATGACTCCTATCCAGTTGCTTTTGATTCCTGCCTTCGCGCATGTGGCCTGGATCATGATGCTGGGCCGTCGCGTGGGTCGCGCCCGCTTTCGTGCCGTGCGCGAGGGCCGGGCCCGGATCGAGGACATTGCGCTCGACAACACCCGCTGGCCGGATGATGTCAGGAAGCTTGCAAACAATTATGACAATCAGTTCCAGCTGCCGGTGTTGTTCTATGCGGTCTTGCCGCTGCTCATCGTCACGCAGACCGTGGACGTGACTGCGGTCGTGCTTGCCTGGGCTTTCGTTGCGGCCCGGATCGTCCACAGCCTGATCCACACTGGCAGCAATAAAGTCATCCGGCGGTTCTATGCATTTCTCGCGAGCTTCATTGCCGTTGCCGCACTGTGGGCGTGGTTTGCGCTCCGGCTCTATGTGACCGGCTAGATCATGCGTCTTGCTGGCCGGGTTTCCGCTGCGATTAACATTCTGAACGAGATCTCCGCGCGTCACCGCCTAGCCTCCGAAGCGCTGAAGGACTGGGGCAAGGCGCACCGCTTTGCCGGCTCCACGGACCGCCACGCCATCGGCACACTGGTCTATGACGTATTGCGGCGGCGCAACTCCCTCGCTTACCGCATGGGCGTGGATGCGGCCCGAGATCTGGCACTCGCCTGTCTGCGAGACGTCTGGGGAATGTCGCCGGATGCAATTGCCGCCATGGCCGGTGAGGCGCACGGGCCCGGCGGGCTCGCGCCTGCGGAGGCTCGCGCGCTTGAGCACGACCTGCCGGGTGCACTGCCCACGCATGTCGCAGGCGACCTGCCGGAGTGGCTTGTGCCATCCTATGAACGCGCCTTCGGATCGCGGACCGCAGCCGAGGGCGCAGCGCTGGCCCGTCGTGCCCCGATCGACCTCCGGGTGAATACGCTCAAGGCCAGTCGCCCGCAGGTACTGGACGCGCTCTCGCGTTTCGGTGCGGTGGAAGGGCCGCTCTCGCCGCTCGCCGTTCGCATCGCAGCGCCTGGCCCAGAAACTCGCAATGCGAATGTCGAGGCGGAACCCGCCCATGGGCTTGGCTGGTACGAGGTGCAGGACGCCGGTTCGCAGGTGGCGGCGCTCTTGTCGGGCGTCGAGCCCGGCATGGCGGTGGCGGATATCTGCGCAGGCGCGGGCGGCAAGACGCTGGCGCTGGCCGCAATGATGAAGAACGGGGGCCGGCTCATCGCCCACGACCTTGACCGCTTCCGGCTGCGCCCGATCTTCGAGCGACTGACGAGGGCCGGGGTGAGCAATTGCGAGGTCATTTCGGCGCAGGACAATGGCAAGCTGGATTCGATGGCGCCTTTCGATTGCGTGGTGATCGACGCGCCGTGTTCAGGATCGGGCTCATGGCGGCGCAAGCCCGACGCCAAGTGGCGGCTCACGCGAAAGCAACTCGACCAGCGCCTCAAGGACCAGGCGCTCGTTCTGGACAGGGGTGCCGGGCTCGTCAAGACCGGGGGCTCGCTGCTCTACATCACATGTTCGGTGCTGCCCGAGGAAAACGCCGACCAGATCACTGCCTTCCTGGCGCGCCACCCCGAGATGCGGGTGATGCCCTATCGCGGATCCTGGGCCAAATCCATTGGCGGTACCGCTCCGGACTCGGCGGATGGCAGTGCGGATACGCTGCTTCTGACCCCCGCGCGACATGACACCGACGGGTTCTTCATGGCGGTGATGCAAAAGGGCGGTTAGGTCACCCCGTCCGGCCACGCGCCAGGAACCGTGCCATGGCGCGCAGCGTTTCCTCGCTCACATGGTGTTCGATCCCCTCAGAATCGATCCGTGCCGTTGCCTCGGTGACGCCGAGCGCGAGCAGGAACCCCTCGACGATCCTGTGTTTGCGCCGCCCACCCTCGGCCATGCGCCAGCCCTCACCCGTGAGAAAGATGGAACGGTATGGTTCCTGGGTGACGAGGCCCGCGTCCTGCAGACGTTTCAGCGTCTTCACCACCGTGGCATTGGCAACGCCGAGCCTGAGCGCCACGTCCGAGCCGCGCGCTTCCCCCTTTTCGTCGATCAGATCGGCAATCAGTTCCACATAGTCTTCGGCCAGTTCCGACTGGTGGTCGGCCCTGATCCGGCGGAAGGCCTGGGAACGGAGCCTTGCGGTTCCGGTTTTTCGTGCAGTCGGAGGCATGCGGGTTGAAATTACCCTATTGAAATAGGTTTAGCCACTGCTAAAATTTCACCCATGCCGGACCATGGCGCGACATCATCAGACACACCGCCGAAAGGCTGGCGGCGGGAGGCGGGAGAACCACCGCTGGTGGACGTGTTCCGCTCCGTGCGGGTGCCGCGCCGAGGTTCGATGTTTCGCCGGGCCATGGCCTTCGCCGGGCCTGGCTTTCTTGTGGCCGTGGGTTACATGGACCCCGGCAACTGGGCCACCTCGATCGCTGGAGGCGCACAGTTCGGCTACGCGCTGCTCGCCGTGGCGCTGATGTCGAACATCATGGCGATCATCCTGCAATCGCTTTGCGCGCGTCTTGCCGTGGGGTCGGGGCGCGATCTGGCGCAGGCCTGCCGGGATGCCTATCCGCGTCCTGTCGCCTTTGTGCTCTGGCTGTTTGCGGAAGTTGCAATCATCGCCACCGATATTGCGGAGGTGGTGGGTACGGCCATTGGTCTCAATCTTCTGTTTGGCATACCGCTGGAACTTGGTGTCATCATCACCGCGCTGGATGTGTTCTTGATCCTGTGGCTCCAACGCCTTGGCTTTCGCTGGATCGAGGCATTCATCGTGACGCTGCTGGGCGTGATCTTCGTCTGCTTTCTTCTGCAGATCGCCATGGCCGATCCGGACTGGGGGGCTGTCATCCGCGGCTTCGCCCCAACGATCGAAATCGTCAACAATCCGGCGATGCTCTATCTGGCGCTTGGCATCATTGGCGCAACCGTGATGCCTCACAACCTCTATCTTCACTCCGCCATCGTCCAGACGCGTGCCTATGGTGACGGCCTTGCCGAGAAGCGCGAGGCCCTGCGCTTTGCGACCTGGGATTCAACGGCTGCGCTGATGTTCGCCCTGCTGATCAATGCCTCGATCCTCATTCTTGCCGCTGCCACCTTTCACAAGGGCGGCCACACCGGTGTGGCGGAGATCGGCGAGGCACATTCCATGCTGGCGCCACTGGTCGGCTCGCTGCTGGCGCCCAAGCTCTTCGCCATCGCCCTTCTGTGCTGCGGACTGAACTCCACCGTAACAGCAACCATGGCGGGGCAGATCGTGATGGAGGGATTTCTCGACATCCGGATACCAGCCTGGACGCGCCGCCTGATGACCCGAATCGTGGCCATCGTCCCGGCAGCGGGCGTGACCCTCTATTTCGGCGCGGAGGGAACCGGCATGCTGCTGATCCTGAGCCAGGTGGTTCTGGCCTTCCAACTCCCCTTCGCCATCGTTCCGCTGGTGATGTTCACGCGTGACCGGCGCAAGCTGGGTGCGCTGACGGCGCCGGTGTGGCTCACGGTTGTCTCAGGACTGATCGCAATCATCATCATTTCCCTCAACATGCGGCTACTCTGGGGACTGGCCCTGGATTGAGATCCTAAACCAGGGTTTAGGGAGCATTGTCTGGGGTCACGAGGCCCCTGATCTAAACTCCCGCGCAATGGTTTTTGCGAGCGCTCATGGCTAGTTGCAGCTCATCCGCTGCCCCGGCGGATGAATCGTGCCGGACACGTTCCGGTTGCGGTTGCAACCCAAGCATGACTGGACAATTACCATGAAAAGACTCGTTTTCGCGCTCCCCATTCTCGTAATGGCCTCTTCGGCCTTTGCTGGCGGCCTGACCGTGACCAACAACAGCGGCCTCCCCATCGATGAACTCTTCGCTTCCGCGGCAGGCACGGGTACGTTCGGCGCGAACCTTATGGAGGGCATCGCCGAAGGCGCGCTCGATGATGGCAAGACGGTCACCATCGCCGCCCTTGATGACGGCGCCTATGACCTCAAGATCTCTGCCCCGGACGAGGGCGTTCTCTGCACCATCGCGAATGTGCAGGTCGCAGGCGGCGCCGTGACACTGACGGCCGAGCAGGGCAAGGCCTGCAAGTAAGCGTTTCTGGCGACAAGACCGGCGCGGCGGGCCTGTCAGCCCGCCTGCGCCGTGTGCTATGCGCCATTTTGTTACTATAGAATCGCTCCTGCGCGGCATTACGGTCGCGGCGTTTTGTTCCGCCTAGGTCCGTCCGTGACAGGTGTGGCATGACGATGTGTATAACCAGACCGGCTGATGGGTGAGGTGAATTCGATGTCACGGCTTTCCAGGATCGTGATCCTGCTCTTGGTCGTAGCTGCCGCAGGGCTCGCAGCTGTCTGGCTGCTCAGCAAGCCGAACCCATTGTCAGCGGCCGATCTGCCCGCCCACACGTCGGATGCGGCAAATGGCAAGGTGCTGTTCAACGCGGCCGGTTGTCTTTCCTGCCACAAGCCCGGTCCTGAACTGGCGGACGCCGACCCTTCGCTGCCGTCGGGCGGTGCGCCGTTCAAGACGCCGGTCGGAACCTTCTTTCCGCCCAATCTGACGCCGGATCCTGAAACCGGCCTTGGCAAATGGACGGATCTGGAATTCGTGAATGCCGTGCAGCGCGGTATCTCGCCGGAAGGCGAAAATCTGATCCCGGCCTTTCCCTACACTTCCTATGCCCGCATGAAGACGGAGGACGTTCTGGTCATACGGGCCTATCTCGCTTCGCTGCCGCCTGTGGTTTCGCCAGAGAAGCCCGCCGACATGCCGGCGCCCTGGATCCTGCGCCGCGGCGTGGGATTGTGGAAGCATCTGGCGCTCGATACCACACCCTGGCAACCGGATCCGGCACAGAGCACAGCCTGGAATCGCGGCGCCTATCTCGCCAACGGTCCGGGCCATTGCAATGAATGCCATACGCCGCGAAACCTGTTCATGGTTCCGGACATGAGCCGCCAGTTTGCCGGCGGCCCGCACCCCGAGGGCGAAGGCAAGGTGCCCTCGCTGCGTGATCTCGTCGGGCGCGGCAAGTACAAGGATGCCGCCGATCTGGCGCTCGCCTTCCAGAATGGCGAGATGATGGGCTACGAGAACATGTCTTCAGGGGGCATGGGCGCCGTTCAGACCAATCTCTCGAAGCTGCCGCAGGCCGACGTGGATGCCCTGTCAGACTATATCGTAAGCCTGAAATAGACCGGGCGGGGCAGGGCGGCCGGATCTTGCGGACTCGGGCCATCCTGCCTAAAGACCCGCCATGCAAGATCGCATCCTGATCATCGATTTCGGCTCCCAGGTCACCCAGCTCATTGCCCGGCGCATCCGTGAGGCGGGCGTGTATTCGGAAATCGTGCCCTTCCAGTCGGCCGAGAAGGCTTTGGATTGGCCGGGTCTCAAGGGGATCATCCTCTCCGGCGGCCCCGCCTCTGTGCATGAGGGAGGCAGTCCACGAGCGCCCGAGCGCGTGTTCAGCCGCGGTGTTCCGGTGCTCGGCATCTGCTATGGCGAGCAGACGATGTGCGCCCAGCTGGGCGGCAAGGTGGAGCCCTCCGATCACCGGGAGTTCGGCAAGGCTTTCGTCGAGGTGCGCGCCGGCTGTGCTTTGTTCGAGGGCATCTGGCAGACAGGCGAGCGCCATCAGGTGTGGATGAGCCATGGTGACCGGGTGACCGCCATCCCGGAAGGATTTTCAGCCGTGGCTGTCTCGGAAGGCGCGCCCTTCGCGGCGATCGCGGACGAACGACGCCGCTTCTACGCAACCCAGTTTCATATGGAGGTCGCCCATACACCGGATGGTGCACGGTTGTTGCGCAATTTCGCGCTGGAGATCTGCGGATGCAAGGGCGACTGGTCCATGGCGCATTTCAAGTCCGAAATGGTCCACAAGGTGCGCAAGCAGGTTGGCTTCGAGAGGGTCATCTGCGGTTTGTCTGGAGGGGTTGATTCGGCCGTCACCGCGGTCCTGATCCATGAGGCCATCGGCACCCAGCTCACCTGCATCTTCGTCGATCATGGCCTCATGCGCCTCAATGAAGCTGACGAGGTGGTTCGACTGTTCCGCGAGGCCTACAACATCCCGCTCATTCACGTCGATGCATCCGAGCTGTTCCTCGGCGCACTCGCAGGGGTCACGGATCCTGAACAGAAGCGCAAGATCATCGGCAGGCTCTTCATCGAGGTGTTCGAAGCAGAGGCAAAGAAGGCGGGAGGCGCTGCGTACCTTGCCCAGGGCACCCTCTACCCAGATGTGATCGAGAGCGTCTCCTTCACGGGCGGGCCCTCCGTCACCATCAAGTCTCACCACAATGTCGGTGGCCTGCCCGAGCGCATGAACATGAAGCTCGTGGAGCCGCTGCGCGAATTGTTCAAGGATGAGGTGCGGCTGCTCGGCCGTGAACTTGGTCTGCCTACACATTTCGTGGGGCGGCATCCGTTCCCGGGGCCGGGACTTGCAATCCGTATCCCGCATGACGACGTGACACGCGAGAAGCTGGATATCCTGCGCAAGGCTGATGCCATTTATCTCGATGAAATCCGGAAAGCCGGACTTTACGATGCGATCTGGCAGGCCTTCGCGGTTCTGCTGCCGGTGCGCACCGTGGGCGTGATGGGCGATGGCCGTACCTATGACCGGGTTCTTGGTTTGCGCGCGGTGACCTCAACCGACGGCATGACAGCGGAGTCCTATCCCTTCGATCACGCTTTCCTCGCCCGCACCGCCACCCGCATCATCAACGAGGTAAAGGGCGTTTCGCGCGTCGTCTATGACGTGACATCGAAGCCGCCTGGAACGATCGAGTGGGAGTAGGGCGTGTGAACAACCTCGAGCAGCGCGCGTTTGAAGAATTCAGGAAATATCTCGTTATCACCCTTTATCTGTGGATGCTCTTTGCGCTTCTTGCCGCATACAAGCGGGTGCTGCTGCAGGAGAACGGCATAAATCTCTGGAACCAGGGCTATGCCATTTTCAACGCGTTGATCTTTGGCAAGGTGGTTTTGCTCGGTCAGGCGCTCCGGATCGGCGAAGGCCTGAAGAACCAGGCGTTGATTTGGTCCATCTTGTGGAAATCCCTGTGGTTCACCATCCTGCTGATCGTGTTCCATATAGCCGAGGAGTTTGTTCGGGCGTGGTTTCAGAGTTTGCCTTTCTCGGACAGCGTACGGGATTTCGGCGGAGGCACATGGCTCGGCTTTTCCACTTATGCTGCGATCCTGTTCGTTGCCCTGGTGCCGCTCTTCGCATTTCAGGAAGTGTCGCATGCCCTTGGCCGCGACGCTCTGTGGAGCCTTCTGTTCAGTCGTGACCGGAGTCGGTGGCGCTCGGGGTCCTGAGCCGCAATCACTGCCGTCTTCCAGGCTGGGAGGGCGCAATGAACTGTAACGCAAACCGATCCACACTATTGAGATCGGCATTGCTGAACAGGTTGTGGGACTGTCGGGCCCGGCTTGACTTGGATCGTGGCAGGCGGGCAAACTTGCAGTCATGACATCGCGCGCGCTTGTGCCTTTTGGTCTTCTGTTTCCCGCCCTGCTCGTCATGGTGCTGAGCGGCGTTATCCCCGCTGCCTTCGTGGCTTTCTACTCGGTACACGACACATTCTCGGGCAACAGTTTTGTCTGGGTTGGCGCCGAATGGTATGTAAGCGTACTGTCGTCCCGTGAGTTCTGGTGGGCCTTTGCCCGCAGTCTCGGATTTTCGGCGCTCGTACTGGCTGTTGAAGTGCCGCTGGGCATCTACATAGCCTTGCGACTGCCGCCGGCCGGACCCTTGGCGGCCATTTATATCGTTCTGCTTGCCATTCCGCTGCTCGCTCCGGCGATCGTGGTGGGTTATCTATGGAAAGTCCTGTCGACGCCCGGTATCGGCCTCCTGTCCGGACTGGCAGGTATTTTTGGCCTCTCCTACGACATGAACAATCCGGTCGTGGTCTGGGCGACGCTGCTCCTCATGGATGCCTGGCACTGGACGAGCCTCGTTGTGCTTCTCTGCTACGCGGGTCTTCGCGCCATTCCGGATGCCTACTATCAGGCAGCCCGCATCGACGGTGCCAGCCCCTGGGCCGTCTTCCGGCATATTCAGTTGCCAAAGCTGCGCCTGGTGTTGCTCATCGCCATTCTCCTGCGCCTGATGGACAGTTTCATGATCTATGCCGAGGCCTATGTCGTTACGCGAGGCGGACCTGGTGTCAGCACGACATTCCTTTCGCATGAATTGATCCAGACGGCGACGATCCAGTTTGATCTCGGGGAGGGTGGTGCCATGGCGATCATCTATCTCGGCATCGTTCTGGCGGTGTCTTGGACATTCTTCACCTTGATCGTGCCACGCCGCAGGGGGCTCGCATGACCCTTAAGTTTTCGCCTGCGCCGCTTGTCTATGTCGCCCTGCTGATGACACCCGTCTATTGGCTCGTCGTGATGAGTTTCAAGACAAACGCCGAGATAGGCGGACAACTCACGTTCTATCCGCACGACTTCACGTTTCAGAACTATGCCGCGATTTTCGGCGACCGTGACTGGTACATGGGCTATGTCAATGCGGTGATCTATGTGATGATGAACGTCATCATATCGGTCGGGGTTGCCTTACCTGCCGCCTACGCCTTCTCGCGGCATGACTTCTTCGGTCAACGGGCGCTGTTCTTCAGCCTGTTGATGTTCCGGATGCTTGCGCCGGCGATCCTGCTTGCGCCCTTCGTCCAGATCTTCTCGGACCTTGGCATGATCGATACCCACATCGCGGTTGCCATCGCTCATTGCTTCTTCAATGTACCGCTGGCGATCTGGATCCTCGAAGGGTTCATTTCGTCCGTGCCGCGCGAGATGGACGAGAGCGCTCGGATAGACGGTTATGGCTTCGCCGGATTCATGTCGCGGATTCTGATTCCACAGATCGCGCCCGGCATCGCGGTCGCTGCCTTCTTCTGCTTCATGTTTTCGTGGATCGAGTACATGCTGGCCAATGCCCTGACCACAATCGACGCCAAGCCCATCGCGGGCATCATGACGAGGGCAGCCGGGGTTCTCGCGGGTGATGTGGCGATGCTCTCAGCAGCGAGCGTGCTCGGACTGCTTCCCGGAATCGTGCTCATCATCTTCGTACGAAAGTACCTGGCCACCGGCTTCTCGATGGGCCGGGTCATATAGCCCCTCAGAACGGCCGCCGCTCCCAGATTGAGAAGATGTAGAGGCGCAGGGAGCCCTTGGAGGAAATCTGCGCGCCTGCCACCTGCCAGGCCTCTATGCCATGATCAGCCAGTGCGTCGCGGGTGACTGGATTGGCCATCAGGGCCTGCTGCAACTTCCTGACGCCTGCGGCATTGCGCTGCGCGAGAACGCGGTACTCCTGCCAGCTTGGAACACCGGAGCCGAGGAGCGGTGTGACCACAAAGTCGAGCCGTACAACGCCGACGCTGGGTACCTTGGTGATGGACTTCACCTTGTTGGCGCGCGAGCCCGCATTGATGATGGCGGCCATGGAGGGCTGAAGGTCGATCTGGCCAACCTGGGCGCGAGCGATTGGCGTTGGCAGGGGCGGAACGGCTACCGCCGCACCAATGAAAAGAGCGAGGGACAGGGATTTCAGGATTTTCATGACAACTCCAGATGGTCGTTCGATGTCTTGACTATGTAAGGGCTGCGGCAGTGCCGATCAAATGGCTTATGGCGGTCAGAGGTCGGCCGAACGGAGTTGACGCAGGCTTAGTGCTGGTTCGAAGTCACGCAGGCCAGTCTGAAGGCCATGGAGGAAGTTGCGCAGATTGGCTTGCATGCGCGGCGGCACACCTGTGTTGTCGCCCAGCATGAAGCCGCGCAGCGAGAAGCGCCGGTGGGAGATGATGGCTTGCAGTTCCGGATCTATCTTTGCCATGACGAGGGTTGGCCCCGGTACCCCTTCGGGCAATGCGGAGCCGATAAAGCGGTTGACCACCGGTACGAAGAGATCGGGCAGCAGGGCGTCCTCGACGCCTACGGCGGCATGGAGCGACTTCTCGTCGCGGTCGACGATGTAGAGAACGCAAAGGTGGAAGCCCTTGTCCTGCGCGGCTGCGGTAAAGCCGTGATCGCCGGCGGCTTCGCAAAAGGCTGGCACCCGGGCGGCCGGCACGTCAATCACGTAGTCACGGCCCGCCCCGGCGAGGATTGATCCAAAAAGCCGATCGCGGGCCCGTTCGTCTGTCAAATCAACCAGCGTGGTGCGGCCCGGGAAATAGGCCCGCAGGCCGCCCTCCGGCGCGCTCAGGTCAAAGCAGAACGGGTCGCGTGACTCGAGCAGCAGATGATCGGTCAGCGTGCGCGCCAGAAGCGTCTTGCCGTTTCGGGTCAAGTCCGAGCAGATCACATAGACCGTGGCTTCGGCCGTCATACGGTCCTGCCTCCGGTCTGCGCCGTCCTGGTGTTGACGGAGCGTATGTGCATGGTTCTGAACCCCCCGTGAGCCTATTCCGAAAGAAAGGCGTTTAGAACAAATCCCGCCCTGATGGAACCATGCCGTTGGACCAGGGCGGCGGACTTGGATCGTTTACGATATTCTGGCACAAGAGCCGGGAGAAGGGGAACGTGTCATGACCTTGTTGTTGATCGGCTGCCTGCTGTTTGGCGGAGGCCACCTGTTTTCAATCCTGTTGCCGGGTCTGCGGGACAGTCTCAGGAACCGGCTCGGTGAGAAGCCGTGGAAAGGTCTTTACAGCATCGTTTCGCTTCTGGGTCTCGTGCTGATGGTGGTGGGCTACAGCCAGACCCGTAGTGGACCCGCAACCGCTGACGTTCTCTACGAGCCCTGGGATGGCATGCGCCATGCCACGATGCTTCTGACACTGCTGGCGTTCATTCTGGTGGGTGCCTCGCATGGCAAGGGCTATCTCAAACTCTGGCTGCACAATCCCATGTCTCTCGGAATCGCGCTGTGGTCCGGCGGGCATCTTCTGGTCAATGGGCAGCGCAGCGATGTCTGGCTGTTCGGCACGTTCCTGGTCGTAAGCCTCGCGGACATCCTGCTGTCCGAGCTTCGCGGCAAGCGCCCCGACTATGTGCCGAGGCTGCGCTCGGACGTCATTGCGGTGGCAGTCGGGATGGTCCTTTACGCGGTGTTTTTGCTGGGTTTCCATCCCTATGTGCTGAACATTCCGGTGGCCGGATGATCCTTCTTGCTTTCGGCGTGGTCTTCACCGCTGCCCAGCATCTGGTCGCGGCCATTCCGCTGCTCCGGGACCGTCTCAAGGCGACGACGGGCGAGAGGGCCTATGGTCCGGTGTTCGGCCTCGCCGCCGTGGCCGGCATACTCCTCATCGTGATCGGCTGGCGTTCGGCCGGTCTTGTCCCGGTCTATGATCCACCCGTCTGGGGCCGCTATGCCAATTTCCTGCTGACCCTCATCGCCTTCATTTTCCTTGGCGTTTTCCTGTTTCGTGGCAGGATGCGGCAAATCCTGCGGTTCCCCATGGCACTTGCCGCCATCTTCTGGGCGGCGGGTCACCTTCTCGCCAATGGCGATCTGGCGGGGATCATCCTGTTTGGCGGTTTTCTCCTCTATGGTGTTCTGCATATCGTGATCGGTACACTGAACGGCGTCCGGCCCTCGGCGGACGTCCGGGGCGGCCATGATCTCCTGTCCATTCTGGGCGGAATTGCGCTCTATGGCATCATGGCGCAGTTGCATGGCGCCGTCATCGGCGTGCCGGTGGTGCAACTCGGCTGACTGACCCGATCGCCGGCCCCCACTTGCCGGGCTGGCGTGGGCGGACTAGTGTCCGGACATGTCGCAGCACGTTACCACCCGCCGCCTGACCGCGCCCGAAATCACCGCGCGCAAAGGCAAGGACCCCATCGTGTCGCTCACCTCCTACCACGCGCACACGGCAGCGATTGCAGACAAATACGTTGATTTTCTGCTGGTGGGCGACTCCCTCGGCATGGTCATGCATGGCTTCGAATCGACCCTGCCCGTGCCGCTGGACCTGATGATCCTGCATGGCCGGGCGGTGATGCGCGGGGCGCAGCGGGCGCTTGTCGTCGTCGACATGCCCTTCGGCTCTTATGAGGAAAGTCCGCAACAGGCCTTCCGCAATGCCGCCCATGTTGTGAAGGAGACACAATGCGGCGCCATCAAGCTCGAGGGTGGCCGGCGCATGGCGGAGACTATCCATTTCCTCACCGAACGCGGCATCCCTGTCATGGCGCATATCGGCCTCACGCCGCAGTCCATCAACATCTTGGGAGGCTTCAAGACCCAGGGCCGCGCCCGCGAGCAGTGGGCCATCATCGAGGAAGACGCCCGCGCCGTGACGGAGGCCGGGGCTTTCGCCGTCGTCATGGAGGCCGTCGCCGAACCCCTCGCTGTCCAGATCACCCGCAACATTCCCATTCCGACAATCGGGATTGGCGCGTCGCCCGCTTGTGACGGCCAGATCCTCGTCATGGAGGATATGTTGGGCCTGAGCCCCCGGGTACCCAAGTTCGTCAAGGAGTTTGGCCAGGTCGGCGCGGCCATCGAGGGCGCCATTCGCAGTTATGCCGAAGAGGTGCGGGCCCGGAGCTTCCCTGGACCTGGCAACACCTACGCCATGAAGGACTGATCCCCCGCGTTATCATTTCGTTAACCAGCCCCGCGCAAGCTCAAAATATGTCCGAATCTGGGGGTGGGATATGGCATTCGAGATTGCGGGTTTTGTCTCTGGCGTCGCGGGAATCGCCTTGGCGCTGTGGGTTCTGTACAGGCGGGACAGCAGCCGCGTGGTGCAGGGTATATACGGCCAGGCACGCCGCAAGCAGCAGGCCTGAATTGCCTTGATTTGGCCCCGGCCCTGATCTACGCCCCAGTCCGGTAGTTTGGCGGTTGTGAGGAGCTGGAAGCCTTGAGCGATGAATCCCTGTTTCGCGAAGTCGACGAGGAAGTCCGTCAGGAGCAGTTCAAGAAACTCTGGGTCCGCTACGGTAATGCCGTCATCGGGCTAGCCATCCTCCTAATTGTAGCTGTCGCGGGCTATCAGGGCTGGCGTTACTGGCAGCAAAAACAGTCGGAGTCGGCCGGCGACAGTTTCTTTGCGGCGGCTGAACTTGCCGCAGTTGACAAGGCGGATGAGGCACTCAAGGCCTTCGCAACCATTGACAAGACAGGTTTTGCCGAACTTGCCAAATTGCGTGAGGCCGCCATTCTGGCTGGCGATGGCAAGATTGAAGAAGCCGTGAAGATCTATGATTCTCTGGCTGCCAGTCCTGCAGCCGATCAGTCGCTGCGCGACCTGGCGAAGATGCGCGCCGCGCTCGTTCTGGCCGACAAGGCCTCCTTGGCGGATATTGAGCAGCGTCTGAAGGAACTCGTGGGTCCTGACAGCCCGTGGCGGCATGTGGCGCGGGAGATCATGGCGTCGGTTCAGTTCCGTCTCAAGGATTACAAGGGGGCCGATCAACAGGTACAGGCCATTCTCGGTGATCCGTCATCGCCTGCTGCCCTCAGTCAGCGGGCTCAGACCATGTCGCAACTGCTCAAGCCGCTGCTGGCCGCTCCATGACCATGTGGCGCAGCCTGTCTCTGGCGGCAGTCGCGCTCGCGCTTCTCTTGCCGGGGTGCAGCACCATCAACACGCTCATCGGCGAGGTCGACAACACGGTGCTTCCCGGCAGCCGCGAGGAGGCCATACCAGGCCGCCCGACATTTCCGGAAAAACAGGACGTGGCGGTCGGCACAGCGCCTGCTTCCAATGCTGGCAGCGCTGCAAGCGCCGAATCCGCCCCGGCGACGGAGCCTGTCACGGCTGTGGAAAGCAAGTGCGCGCCGGATGATCCGGCATGCAAGCCGCCAGAAACCACCGGCGAAACCTTCCAGGACCCGCAATGACGGCAAGTGTCGCAATCATGGGCCGCCCGAATGTGGGCAAGTCCACCCTCTTCAATCGACTGGTGGGCCGGAAGATTGCGCTCGTCGACAATCAGCCCGGCGTCACGCGCGACCGTCGCGAAGGCGAAGCTCGCCTCGGTGATCTCCGCTTCCGGATATTCGACACCGCTGGTCTCGATAGCGTGAGGGGCGAAAGCCTCGAGGCGCGCATGAGTGCCCAGGCGGAAACTGCAGCTGACATAGCCGACGTGGTGTTGTTCGTCATTGACGCCCGCGCCGGTGTGACGCCGTCGGACAGGGAATTTGCCGCGCGTCTTCGGCGTCGGGGAAAGCCGGTCATTCTCGTCGCGAACAAGACCGAGGGTCGCGGCCACGAGAGCGCGCTGCTGGAAGCCTACGAGTTGGGGTTTGGCGAGCCCCTGTCCGTTTCAGCCGAACACGGTGAGGGGCTGGACCAGCTCTATGACGCCATTCTTCCGTATACGGAGGACAAGCCCGCAGCTGACGCGCCGGAGGAGGGCCCGCTCCGCCTCGCCATCATAGGTCAGCCCAATGCCGGGAAATCGACTCTGGTCAATGTCATCCTGGGCGAGGACAGGATGCTGACGGGTCCGGAGGCGGGCATCACCCGTGATGCAATTTCCTCCGACTTCGAGTGGCGTGGGCAGCGCATCAGGCTTTGGGACACTGCTGGTATCCGCCGCAAGTCCAAGGTGACAGGCAAGATCGAGAAACTGGCGGTATCGGATGCCCTGCGCGCCATCCGGTTTGCGGAATGTGTCGTTGTGCTTATCGATGCGTCGCTGCCCATCGAACGCCAGGATCTGGCGCTCTGCGATCTCGTGGCAGATGAAGGCCGTGCTGTTGTGCTGGCACTGTCGAAGTGGGACCTGGTCCGGGAAAAGCAGAAGAAGCTGCGTGAGGTCATGAGTGATCTCGAGGACGTTCTGCCGGAAATTCGAGGCGTGCCGGTGGTGACGCTTTCGGCGCGTCAGGAGAAGGGTATCGACAAGCTGCTGGAAACTGTTCTGGTTGCAATGGAGCGCTGGAACCGCCGCATTCCCACGGCTCAGGTCAACCGCTGGCTCGAAGCTGCCATCGAGCGCAATCCCCCACCTGCGCCATCGGGCCGCCGGATCAAGATCCGTTATGGCACACAGGCGAGCACGCGGCCGCCAACCTTCGCGCTGTTTGGCAACCAGCTCTCAAAGATGCCGGAAAGCTATATCCGGTATCTCATGAACGGCCTCCGCGAGAGTTTTGATCTGGGTGGCGTTCCCATTCGCTTCAGTCTGCGGGGTGGCAAGAACCCCTTCGACAAGGGGCGCTGACAGCCAGCTCAGGCCTGCTTGAACAGTCCCGCAGGCTCGTATTTCCATACGCCGCCGTTGTCGGTGAAGTCTGAGCTGCACATGATCACGAGCTGGGCTGCCACCTCGTCGGGGTGCGGCAGGCTCATGGGGTCTTCGCCTGGCATGGCGGTGGCTCGCATTCGGGTACGGGTGGCGCCGGGACTGAAGCAGTTGACCCTAAGGGCTGTAGTGGCGACCTCGGCGGCATAGGTTTTCACCATAGCCTCCAATGCTGCTTTGGAAATGGAGTAGGGTCCCCAGTAGGCCCAGCAACGGCGGGCGAGTCCGGAGGTGACAAATACTGCGCGGCCCGCGTCTGACTGGCGAAGAAGCACATCGAGTGAGCGGATCAGACGGTAATTGGCCGTGACGTTGACCGCCATCACCTCGTCCCACACACGCGGCTCCGCATGAGCCATCGGGGTAAGCTTGCCAAGGACACCGGCGTTGCCAATCAGGATGTCGAGCCTCTTCCAGCGTTCGAATATCGCTGCACCTAGCCGGTCCAGCGCGTCGAAGTCCCGGATGTCGACAGGCACGAGCGTGCAGCTGCCGCCTTCTGCCTTGATCACATCGTCCAGTTCCGTAAGTCCACCCTCGGTTCGGGCCGTGGCAATGACATGCGCACCTTCGCGGGCCAGCGCGCGCGCCACTGAAGCTCCCAGCCCGCGCGACGCACCAGTGACGAGGGCGACACGTCCTTCAAGTTGCTTGCTCATGATGGACTTCAGCCTGCCTCGGCCAGCAGCGAGAGCTGCTGCTTATTCGTCTCGCCGACGAGGTCTGTGAGATGGGTTGGATAGTCGCCGGTGAAGCAATGATCCGTGAATTGCGGCCGGGTGTTGTCTCGTGCCGAATGGCCCATGGCGCGATAGATGCCGTCAACCGACAGGAACGCCAGCGACGTCACGCCGATGTAATCGCGCATCTCTTCCAGGGAATGGGTCGCTGCCAGCAGCGCCTTCTGCTCCGGCGTGTCGATCCCATAGAAATCCGGGTGCTTGATGGGCGGGCTGGAAATGCGCATGTGAACCTCGCGCGCACCTGCCTCATACATCATCCGCACGATCTTCACGGAGGTCGTGCCGCGGACGATCGAATCGTCGACCAATACCACCCGCTTGTCTTTCACCGCAGCACGGTTGGCATTGTGCTTGAGCTTTACGCCCAGCGAGCGAATGGTCTGAGTGGGTTCGATGAAGGTGCGCCCGACATAGTGGTTGCGGATGATGCCGAGTTCGAAGGGAATTGAGGTCTCATGCGAGAACCCCAGCGCAGCCGGTACGCCCGAATCTGGAATGGGAACCACCACGTCGGCGTCGAGACCGGATTCGCGGGCCAGTTCGCGGCCCATCGCCTTGCGCACCTCATAGATCGAGCGACCGCCCAGCATCGAATCCGGCCGTGAGAAGTATATGTACTCGAAGATGCAGGGGCGTGCGGGCTGCCTCGGAAACGGTCGCAGGCTCTCGACACCCTCGTCTGAAATCACCACCACTTCGCCGTTCTCGATCTCGCGTATGAAGCGCGCACCGATGATATCGAGTGCGCAAGTTTCGGAACACAGTATGTAGGCCCCGTTGAGCTCACCCAGAATGAGCGGCCTTATGCCGTGGGGGTCGCGCGCGCCGATGAGCTTCTTGTTAGTCAGCGCCACCAGTGCATAGGCACCTTCGAGCGCGCGCAGAGCATCGATGTAACGCTCGACGATGCGAGATTTCTGGGATCGAGCCACCAGATGCAGGATGACTTCCGTGTCGGACGTGGACTGACAGATCGCGCCCTGGCTGATGAGCTCCCGGCGCAGGGTCAGGCCGTTGGTGAGATTGCCGTTGTGAGCGACTGCGAAGCCGCCGGAGGCGAGTTCGGCGAACAGTGGCTGGACATTACGCAGGATGGTTTCGCCGGTGGTGGAATAGCGAACATGGCCGAGCGCAAGATGTCCCTTGAGCCGGTTGATGACCTTCACCGAGGAGAAATGATCGCCAACCAGACCAAGGCGGCGTTCTGTCTGGAAGCGTTCCCCGTCAAACGACACGATACCGGCCGCCTCCTGGCCCCGATGCTGGAGGGCGTGCAGACCCAGTGCGGTAAGCGCGGCGGCATCGGGGTGGCCGTAGATACCGAAGACCCCGCATTCCTCGCGCAGCCTGTCGGCGTGAAGTTCCTGATCAAACGTCATTGGCCGGTGCCCTGTTCGCCGGTCGTGGGCTGCTCGCCGCCACCCGTTCCCTGGATGAGGTTTTCCAGCCCCTGATTGTCGTTACTCTTGTAGCCACCTTCTGGTGCAGTACCCGGCTCTGCGCCGGGCGTGGCGGGGGCGGGCGTCTTGAGCAGCGCAGTGTTGTTCAGCGTGTCCGCGATGTCCGGCGGCATGAAGGAGATCATGGTCTCTCCGGCCGATTTGATCATTGGCAGGCTGTAGGCATTGCGCACCCAGTCGTCCTGCTTCTCGTAGGGCAGGAGCCAGCCGTAGAAGAGATAGGCAATCGCCGCGAAGATGAAGCCGCGGCCGACGCCGAAAATGAAGCCGAGCGTCCGGTCGAAAGCACCTGCGGAGGAATCCACCACATAATCCGAGACTTTCACGCTGATCACGGAAATCACGATCAGCACCACCAGAAAGGCGGTCGCACCGGTGGCGATCTGGGCCAGAATGTCCTTGTCAAGATAAGGGACGTTGGTCTTGAAAAACTCAATGAGCCCGGGTTGCTTGATGGCAAAATAGGCTGCTACCGCTGCCGCGCCCCAGGCGACGATGGACAGCACCTCGCGGGTGAAACCGCGCATCATGGCGAGAAAGCCCGATGCCAGCATGATGGCCAGAAGAATGAAATCCAGAAGCGTCAGCGGCATCTCTTGTCCCGAAAGCTAAGCCACCCGATGGCAGGCTCCTTATAGAAAGGTTTTCAGCCTCGGACTAGGCGATTCTCCGTTGTCCACGGTCCTGCGCGGCGGACCAGGCGACGAGATCCATGATCGTTTCCATCGGCCGTACCTTCAGACCCCTGACGCCGGGCAATTCGGCCGCAGCCGCAATAACCGCCTCCTTCAATCCCAGCTTTTGGGCTTCCTTGAGGCGGGCTTCGGTCTGGCCCACGGGCCGGATGGCGCCGGACAGGGCGATCTCTCCGAACACTGCCGTTCCAGGGGGAATCACCGTTCCGGTGAGAGACGAGAGCAGGGCGGCGGCAACGGCCAGATCGGCTGCAGGCTCTCGTACCTTGAGGCCGCCCGCCACGTTCAGATAGACATCGTTCTGGCCAATCTGCACGCCTGCGCGAGCCTCAAGCACGGCGAGGATCATGGCCAGGCGGTTGGAGTCCCAACCGACCGTGGTGCGTCGCGGCGTCCCCAGGGGTGAGGGCGATACCAGTGCCTGAACCTCTATCAGCAGCGGCCGTGTGCCCTCCATGCCGGCGAACACGGCCGTGCCGGGTGTCGGGCTTTCGCTCGAACCCATGAACAGCCGTGACGGGTTGGTGACTTCGCTCAGGCCACCGTCCGACATTTCGAATACGCCGATCTCGTCGGTGGGACCGAAGCGGTTTTTCACCGCGCGAAGAATGCGGAACTGATGGCCGCGGTCGCCCTCGAAATACAATACGGCATCGACCATATGCTCCACCACCTTGGGTCCTGCGATCTGCCCGTCTTTGGTGACGTGGCCGACAAGCAGCACGGCGGTGCCCTTCTGCTTCGCAAATCGGATCAGGGCCTCCGATCCCGCCTTGAGTTGCGATACTGTGCCCGGGGCTGCCTCAATGGAGGGCGCCCACAGCGTCTGGATCGAATCGATCACCGCGATTGCCGGGGGCTTATCCTCCGCCAGCGTCGCCAGTATGTCCGACACGTTTGTTTCGGCTGCGAGCAGCACCGGTGCATCGTCAAGCCCCAGACGCTGGGCACGCAGCCGTACCTGAGCAATGGCCTCCTCGCCCGAGATGTAGACCACACGTTCTCCCTTGCGTGCCAGGGCAGCCAGAGCCTGCAGAAGTAGCGTGGATTTTCCGATTCCGGGATCGCCTCCGATCAGCACGCCAGAACCTGGAACGAAGCCGCCGCCCGCCACTCGATCCAACTCGCCGATTCCGGAGACGATGCGGGGCGGAGCCGCCGTTTCGCCGCGCAGGCCCACGAGCCGAGTAGCCCTGCCCTTGGGCAGTCCAGCACCCTTTGCACCTGAGAGCGGGGCTGCGGCCTGTTCCTCGATGATCGTGTTCCACGCGCCACACCCATCGCAGCGGCCGGACCATTTTGATGAGGTGGTGCCACAGCTCTGGCAGACAAAAACGGATGATTTGGCCATGGCCCCCTTGTACCGGAACATTGTGTGAACGGGAAGGGGCAAGCGCAAGCCAGGGTCACGGAGGGGTGGGGCTCCTCCGGGACCGTCTTCGACATGCGCCAGGCAACGGCAGCGAAGCTGGGGACTGCCTGAACAGCCTGATCGTCACGCTCAGCAAGATGCCGGGGCAATGGCAACTTGCTCCACCAACCGGCGACATTTCGACCACCGATGATGATGACCCAATACCTAAGGCACATTTTCAGGTTGTTAAATCAAATATAAGGTCAGTAAGGCTGCCCTATCCGGGGCGCGAACTGCGTGACTTGGCTCCGGGCCATAGGCCTAGAACCAACAGGCACCCAGCCACAATCACAACGGCCCCGGCAATCTGTACGATGGTGAGTCGTTCGCCCAGCAGCGCGGTTCCTGCCAGCACGGCGACAACCGTCACCACAAATTCGACACTGACGGCCCGGGTAGGGCCTATGGCGGCAAGCAGCCCAAAAAAGATCACATACATGAGCGCACTGGTGACGAGGCCCAGAACCAGCAGCCAGAATATATCGGTCACACCCGGCACCCCTGGGATCGGCACCAGCAAGATGAGCGGCAAGGTGATGACGCCACCCCACAGAAAGGAACCAATCGTCACCACCCAGGGATCGACCTGGCGCAACCGCCGCGCGGCATAGAGGCTGCCGCAGGCGGCGGAGAGTGAACCCATGATTGATACTGCGCAGCCCAGCAGAAAGCTTCCCGTAAGCGGTGCATGCGGAAACCCCACCAGCAATACGATACCGCCAAAGCCGGTTACCAGTCCGATCATGCTCCGTGTCGAGAGCTGTTCGATACCCGAAAGGCGTCCCACCACCATGGAAAACAGCGGAATGGCCGAGACAATGATGGCTGTCATCGCCGTGCCGATGCGCGGGGCTGCAAATGCGATACCTGTCAGTTGACCCGCCACCGTGAGCAGTCCTGACAGTGCCAGCGGAGCCCAGCCGCAACTGAAATCGAGTTTACGCCTGGTAAGCAATGCCACCACAAGCAACGTTCCTCCTGCGGTGAGGGCGCGGAAACTCACTGCGCCGCCCCAGCCAAAGGCCTCGACAACACGCAGGACGATGATGAAGGAGAGGCCCCAGCCCAGCGCGAGGATGGCATAGGCTGCAAGGTGGCGTTGTTTCAAAACAGGGCCAGACTTCTGAGTTGGGTTGCGGTTATTACGCGAGGCGTTATAGGTCCGGATTTGATTCACGTCATATGGAATTTCCTCAGGCCGCTCCCGATGTGCTCGGATGTGTGGCTGGTGATGAATTGCTCTCCAGCCTCCTGAACGAAATCACTCGCGTCGTTCATGATTTGGGCTGCAGCATGCCTGCTGTTGGCGATCCCGGCACCAGCGTGGTCATGCGGTTGCGGCTTTCGACACGGGCCTTCCGGCTTGCCTTGCCGAAACTTCCGCAGGAGAAGTCCGGGAGACAGAAGAGCTCGATCAACTTTTCGAATTGATGGCGCGTACGGTTGATGGGTCTCGCATCATGCTTCGAATGTGACCCGTCCATCGCAGATGGTGACTTGTGGCCTCACCTCGGAGATACTGTCTTTGGACGCTTCCTCAAGATCAGCATCGAGGATGGCGATATCGGCAAGATAGCCCTCCCTCAGCATGCCCTTGCCGTCTTCCATGAATTCCATGTAGGCGCCCGCAGCCGTGAAACCATGGAGTGTGTCCATAAGGCTCTGGGCTTGAGGCGGACAGTCGGGGCACATGGGTATGGCAGTCATCGCTGCCTGCATTCCAAGGAAGGGATTGAGTGGCGCGACTGGCCAGTCGGAGGAGAAGGCAATGGCCGCGCCAGTCGCGCGCAGCGTCTGCCAGGCATAGGCGTGCGGGAGCTTTGCGCCGACCCGCGAGAGGATTGGCTCGGGTGGATTGCCGGGAACGCCCACGCCTGCGATTGGCTGCAGCGAGGCCACGACGCCGAGACTCCTGAGGCGAGGGATGTCAGCCGGATCGATCATTTCGATGTGCTCAATCCGGTGGCGTGAATCGCGGCGACCGTTTGCTGCTGCGGCTGCCTCGTAACCATCGAGGGTGCGCCGCACGCCACCATCGCCGATGGCGTGTGTGGAAACCTGAAGCCCGTGGCGGTCTGCGCGGCGCACGATTTCATTGAAATCCGTCGCGCTGAACAGAGGGGCTCCCATATTGTCGGGTTGATCCGGATAGCCCTCGAGCATCAAGGCCGTGTAGGTCTCGAGCACACCATCGATGAAGATCTTAACGCGGTCACAGTGCAGCATGTCGCCGCGATAGGCCGCGCGCATGTCGGCAGCCTCTTCAACGCGCGCGATCTCGAAGGTGTTCTTGTGGTGGTATGGAATCTCGATGCGTGCGTTGAGTTCACCCCTGTCCAGCAGGGACTGAAGCAGTTCAAGTTGATACCAGTTGCCATCCATGTTGTGCATGGAGGTGATTCCAAGAGACGCCGCGTGCGCGATGCCCTTCTTGAAAAATCCCATGTCCAGTTCGCGCTGGGCGGTCGTGGCAGGTGGGACAGGGTTCTCGCCAGTGGTCATTCCCAGCCATTCGCGTCCTCCGGTGCGAGTGAGAGCCTGGACAGGCATATAGGCCGCAGGTTCGCGCAATTCGCCGGTCGCCAGGCCGCTGGCGTCGAGTACGATCTCGTTGCCGACGGGCAGAGAACGCCCACGCATGATGCCCGCCGCCTCGAGCGCACGGGTATTGGCCCACATGGTGTGGTGGTCGAAGCAGCCGACGATGAAGGGAATATCTGATACCATCCGGTCGAGGATCTGCCGGGTGATCGGCTCACCGAGCGCCTCATGCGCGATACCGGTCGCGAGCAGCACGGTGTCATGCGGATGCGCCGCACGGTAGCCTGCCACGGCGGCGGCAATGGTGTCGAGGCCGTAGAGACCATTGAGCATCAGGGTCTCGAGTTCGACGGCGCCGCCAAACAGATGAACGTGTCCCTCAATGATTCCCGGGATGACGGTCTTCATGCCGGCGTCAATCACACGGGTGTGTTTCGCCTTCAGCCCCCCAATGTCTGCATGCGTACCGACACGAATGATGCGGTTGCCCGCGATCGCCAGTGCTTCGGCTCTTGGCCGGACGGGGTCCATGGTCAGGACACGTGCGTTTGTGATCAGAATATCGGCTGTGGTCATGGTGGTCCTTCCGGCAGGTCAGGGCTTCAGCACATCCATCACGATGGGTCCGTCCGCGCGACCGTGGATGAACTGATCCACGAAGGCGTTGCCACTGCTGTCGATGGTATTGGCAGGGCCCTGCCAGATGATCTGGCCCTTGTGGATCATCGCGACATCATCCGCGATCTTGCGTGCCGAAGCCATGTCATGGGTGATCGAAATGGTTGTGGCGCCGAGCCGCTTCACGCAATCGACGATCAGATTGTTGATGACGTCTGCCATGATCGGGTCGAGCCCCGTAGTCGGTTCGTCAAAGAAGATGATTTCGGGATCGGCGGCAATTGCCCGTGCAAGCCCCACGCGCTTCTGCATGCCGCCAGACAACTCCGCAGGAAACAGCGCGCCCACCTCCGGTCCGAGTCCCACCTGCCGCAGCTTTTCGATGGCGATGTCGCGGGCTTTTGGTCTTGCCATGTGTCGGCCCTGGATCAAGCCGAAGGCGACATTCTCCCAGACGCTGAGCGAGTCAAAGAGCGCAGCCCCCTGAAACAGCATACCGAAGCGGGCGAGATAGGCATCCCGCGCCTTGCCTCTGAGCCCCACGACCTCGTCACCGGCCACGCGGATCGAGCCAGAATCCGGCCGCAATATACCAAGAATGCACTTCAGCATGACGGACTTGCCGGTTCCTGAACCGCCGATCACGACCAGCGAGTGCCCCTTGGGGACAGCCAGACTGACGCCGTTCAGCACGTGCTTCGCGCCGAAGCTCTTGTGCACGCCGTCGAGTACGATGTGACCCTCTGTCATGGTCTCAGTCCGCGAACAGCAGTGAGGTGAGCGCGAAATTTGCAGCGAGGATCAGGATCGCCGATGACACGACGGCGTTCGTTGTGGCGCGACCGACGCCCTGAGCGCCTCCTCGCGAGTTAAACCCATGGTAACAGCCCATGACCGCGATGATGAAGCCGAACACCGCCGCCTTGATGAGGCCCGATGTCACGTCGTCGATTTCGAGGAAATCTGCAGTGTTACGGATATAGGCATAGCCATTGAAACCGAGCGAGCGGGTGCCGACGATGTAGCCGCCCATGATACCGATCGTGTCTGCAATGCCGACCAGCAGCGGCAGGGTCACGACGGCCGCGATGATCCGCGGTCCTACCAGATACTTGAACGGATTGGTGGCCAGCGTCACCAATGCGTCGATCTGTTCGGTCACGCGCATGGTGCCCAGTTCGGCGGCGATCGAGGCGCCGACCCGGCCAGCCACCATGAGCCCGGCCAGTACCGGTCCAAGTTCACGGGTGATGCCAAGGGCCACGATGGACGCAACAAGGCTCTCGGCATTGAAGCGCGACGAGCCCAGATAGATCTGGAGTGCGAGTGCGCCGCCGGTGAAAAAGGCGGTGAGACCCACGACCGGGAGGGAAAAGTATCCGATCCGCATCATCTGGATGAGGATCTGGCGCAGGAAGATCTTGGGCGTCAGGCCCTGTACCAGCGCGTCCTTGAGAAACAGCGTCACACGTCCGACCTCTTCGAGGAGGCTCAGGGAGGCGCGGCCGATGTGGGCGAGAATGTTCAAACGCTGACGTCCGATTCGAGGCCTCGGTAGAGCCTTGCATAGCGGCTGCCGAGTCGGGTGAGCAACTCATAGGATATTGTACCGGCCCAGCCGGCCGCCTCATCAATGCCGATATGGCGGCCCAGGATCTCGGCGCGTGTGCCGCGCGTGACGCTCTCCTGGGGCAGGTTGGTCACGTCAATTGCCATCATGTCCATCGAGATGCGGCCGATGACCGGGCAGCGCTGTCCGGCGATGAAGACGTGAGCTGGTCCATCGGACTGGCGCGAGGAGAGGGCTCGTGGCACGCCATCCTTGTAGCCCGCGCCCAGCACCGCGACTCGGCTGGTGCGCGTGGCCGTCCATGTGGCGCTGTAACCGACGGTCTCGCCCGGTCTGACGTCCCGGATCTGCAGCACGGCGCCCTCGAGCACAGCCACCGCCTGCATGGGATTGGGAGCGGCCGGTGTTGGATTGCCGCCGTAGAGCGCAATTCCGGGCCTGACCAGATCTTGGGTGAAGCCGGACCCCAGGAATACGCCGCTTGAGTTGGCAAGGCTCGCCGGGACGCCAGGCAGCCTGGCACGAATTGCTGCAAAGGCGTCGCGCTGACAGGCATTCATCGGGTGCGCCGGTTCATCGGCGCAGGCGAGGTGGCTCATCAGCAGGCTGATCTCGAGCCCATCCATGGTCTGGCGGTCGGAAAGCAGCGCCTCGAATTCAGGCTGGGAAAAGCCGAGCCGGTTGATGCCGGTGTCGACGTGCAGCGCGCAGGCCAGCCTGCGTCCATAAACCCTGCCAAAGGCAGCCCATTCACGGGCTTCCTCCAGGCTGATGAGTGCCGGGCAGAGTTTCAGCTTGGCATAGAATTCGGCCTGTCCCGGGAACAATCCGTCCAGGACATAGATGGTGGCGGTGGGCAGGATGGCGCGAAGTTCTTCACCTTCCTTTGGGCGGGCCACGAAAAAGCTGCGGCAGCCGGCTTCCCACAGCGCCCGGGCCACCGGCGCAATGCCAAGCCCATAGGCATTGCCCTTGACTGCCGCCCCACATTCAGCAGGGGCGGCGTGCCTTTGAAGCGTTCGCCAGTTCTCCTGCAACGCAACCAGGTTGATGCTGAGAACGGCGCCTGCGAGGTCTTCTGGCGTATGGGTCATGGCAATGCTTTCGGGCTCTTGCCTTACGCAACGAAAGTCGCCTGATCAAGGGTGCGGCACTTCGGCGGCAGCCTAGTCGAGCCTCTCGGGCAGGTAGTCGGTGCGCACGAGGTTCTGGAACTTTGTGAGGCTGGCCTCGAATTGCAGTTCCACGATGCCGGTGGGGCCGTGACGCTGCTTGCCGATGATGACTTCGGCCACCCCGTTCACCCGGTTCATCTGCTCCTGCCAGTCGAAATGCTCCTGGGTGTTGGGACGGGGTTCCTTGCGCGCCAGATAGTATTCTTCGCGATAGACGAACAGAACCACGTCGGCGTCCTGCTCGATCGAACCCGACTCGCGCAGGTCGGAAAGCTGGGGACGCTTGTCGTCACGGCTCTCGACCTGACGCGAAAGCTGTGAGAGCGCCAGGATCGGCACGCCCAGTTCCTTGGCGAGCGCCTTGAGGCCGACGGTGATCTCTGAGACCTCCTGCACGCGGCCCTCAGCCGCCCTGCGCGTTGAGCCGGCCAGAAGCTGAAGATAGTCGACGACCACGAGGTTCAACCCGCGCTGGCGTTTGAGACGACGTGCGCGTGCTGCAACCTGTGCTATGGTCAGTCCGCCTGTTGCGTCGATATAGAGCGGGAGTGACTGCATCTCGCGCGTCACCTCGACGATCCGCGCGAATTCCTCTTCGGTGATCTTGCCGCGCCGGATCTTCTCCGACGGGATCATCGCCTGTTCGGAGATGATGCGGGTGGCCAGCTGCTCCGCTGACATTTCGAGAGAGAAGAACGCCACGATCCCGCCATTCATCACCTTGACAGATCCGTCTGCCTGATGCTCTGCGGCGTAGGATTTCGAAATGTTGTAGGCGATGTTGGTGGCAAGTGCGGTCTTGCCCATGGCAGGGCGTCCGGCGAGAATGATGAGGTCGGAAGGCTGCAAGCCGCCCATCTTCTCGTCGAGGTCCTTCAGCCCGGACGAAATGCCCGAGAGGCCGCCGTCGCGCTGATAGGCGCTGGCTGCCATGTCCACCGCGTCGGTGAGGGCGCGCACGAAAGGTTGGAAGCCCTGTCCGTATCTGCCAGTCTCCGCCATGGCATAGAGCGTCTGCTCGGCGCGTTCGATGAGGTCCTTGGCGCTGTCTTCGATGTCGGGCTCGAAGGCCTCGTTCACGAGGTCGGTGCCCACCCCGATGAGTTTGCGCCGCTGTGCCAGCTCATAAATGGTGCGTCCATATTCCTCGGCGTTGATGATGGTGGTGGCATTGGCGGCAAGCCGTGCGAGATAGGCGGTGCCACCAATTTCCTTGAGCGTGGCATCATTTTCAAAATGGCTCTTCAGCGTCACCGGACTTGCGAGCTTGCCGATGCGGATCAGGGTGGAGGCGGCTTCGAAGATGCGTGCGTGCAGCGGCTCGAAGAAATGCTCGGGCTGCAGGAACCCGGATACCCTGTCGCAGGCTTCGTTGTTCACCAGTATGGCGCCCAGCAGTGCCTGTTCCGCCTCTAGGTTGCTGGGCGGGCTACGGTACGACTCGTCGGCAGGTGCAGGCTCGACGGTGCGGAAAAGTGGGGCAGTTGTCATCGACTCACCGATAACAGATGACGGGCGGCAAGGTTGGCTTTATGCGCCTTTTGCCCGCTATCCACAACGGTCCGGCGTGAGCAACCTATTCGGCTGGCACGGTCTTGAGACGCGGCGTCCGGGAGTCAATGGCGCGCAGACTGTCTTCCTCCGCGATCATGTAATTCCGCGTAAACGGCAGCACATGCTGGTTTTTCACGAACTGGATCTGGAAGTTGTTCATGCCGCCATAACGGAAGGCGCATTCCGAGGCTGCGAGGTAGAATTCCCACATGCGGCAGAAACGCTCGTCATAGAGTTCCCTGGCGCGGTCGCGGTGGTCGGCGAAGCGGAGATACCACTCGCGGAGGGTCTTGGCATAGTGCAGCCGCAGGATCTCGACGTCGGTGACATAAAGGCGGGCCTTTTCGATGTGCGGCAACACCTCGGAGAGCGCAGGAATGTAACCGCCGGGAAAAATGTATTTCTTGATCCATGCCGATGTGGCGTTGGGTCCGTCGGACCTGTTGATGGAGTGGAGCACCGCCACGCCATCGTCTTTCATCAGGCCGTTCACCTTGGTGAAGAATTCCTTGAAGTGTCCGACTCCCACATGCTCGAACATGCCGACCGAGACAATTCGGTCGAACTTCGTCTCGAGGTGACGGTAGTCCTTCAGCAGGAACTGCACGCGATCCGCGACGCCACGCTGTTGGGCGCGCTCATTGGACAGCTTGTGCTGCTCCTCGGAGAGAGTGACGCCCGTCACCTCCGCGCCGCAGATTTCCGCCAGGTAGAGGCCAAGGCCGCCCCAGCCCGATCCGATGTCGAGCACTTTCATGCCGGGCTTGATGTCGAGTTTGGCGGCAAGGTGGCGCTTCTTGGCAAGCTGCGCGTCTTCGAGAGAGCCGTCGTCGGTTTCGAAATAGGCGCAGGAATACTGGCGGTCGCGGTCGAGGAACAGGTCGTAGAGCTTGCCGGAGAGGTCGTAGTGGTGAGCCACGTTGCTCTTGGCCTTGCCGACAGGATTGTACTGATCCACCCGCTTCAGCGCGATGCGCACTGCGTTGGCAGCCTTCGCGATCTTCGGCATGCGGTCGGCCTGGGCATTGTCCATGAGCAGCGCCAGCGCGTCATAGATCGTGGTGCCGCCCGAGACGTCGATCGACCCGTCCATGTAGCATTCGCCGAAATAGAGGTCGGCGTCGGCCGCGATCTTGGCAGCCGCGACCGGGGTTGAGATATGAAGGTTGACCGGCGTTCCCGTGCCGTCGCCATAGCTGCGTGTCACACCGTCCGGTCCGGTCACGCGCAGCGTGCCCCTCGCCATCACCGTCTTAAGCGCCCGGTCAAGAAATCCGTACATCGTCCACTCCCCTCCGCAACAGTCGCAAGGCGACGCGCGTTCCCCTTGGGTTCACCAACCTTAACGAAAGTTTAATGTGAGCGGATTGGCCTGTGCAAGTGGAGAAAAAGCCAAGGTTAATGGCCTCAAAAAAGAAAGGGCCGCCCGCGAGGGCGGCCCTGGACTTGGTGACGTCCTGCGTCAGCCGTTGGCTTCTGCCGCAGCCTCGGCCTGCGCTTCCTCGAACAGGGCTTCCGCAGCAGCCCGGATCTCGGCGCGGTCAGACACCGGGCCGGTCAGAACCTCGCCACGGGCCTGGGCCTGCGCCTCCTCCGGCGAGCGGGCGACGTTCAGGGTCACCGTTACCTCAACCTCCGGGTGAGGAGTGACGACCACCTGATAGACACCGATGGTCTTGATCGGAGCGGCCATCTGGATGTGGCCGCGGTCGACCTTGACGCCCTGGGCGGCTGCCGCTTCCGCGATGTCGCGGGGCGAGACCGACCCGTAGAGCTGGCCCGATTCACCGGCCTGCCGGATCAGGGTGAAGCTCTTGCCTTCGAGGGACTTGGCTTCCTGACCGGCGGCTGCACGGCGCTCGGCGTTGCGCGCCTCAAGGGCGGCACGCTCGCGCTCGAACTTGGCCTTGTTCGCATCGGTGGCGCGGAGCGCCTTGCCCTGGCGGAGGAGGAAGTTGCGGGCATAGCCGTCCTTGACCTTCACCACCTCGCCCATGTGGCCGAGCTTGGAGACGCGTTCCAGAAGAATGACTTCCATGTTCCGTCCTCCTTACTTCAGCACATAGGGCAGCAGGCCGAGGAAGCGGGCGCGCTTGATGGCCTGGGCCAGTTCCCGCTGCTTCTTGGCACACACTGCTGTGATGCGGCTCGGCACGATCTTGCCGCGCTCGGAAATGTAGCGCTGCAGGAGACGCACGTCCTTGTAGTCGATCTTCGGCGCGTTATCGCCGGTGAACGGGCAGCTCTTCTTGCGGCGGAAGAAGGGGCGGCGGGCTTGCGGAGCGGACATCAGTTGCTCTCCTCATTGCCTTCGCCGCGGTCGTCGCGGCGGTCACGGTCTTCGCGGCGGCGCATCTGGGCCGACGGGCCATCCTCATGCGCTTCGACCTTGACGGTCATGAAGCGGATCACGTCTTCCGAGATCGACATCTGCCGCTCCATTTCCTGAACAGCTGCTGCAGGGGCGTCGATGTTGAACAGCGTGTAGTGCGCCTTGCGGTTCTTCTTGACCCGGAAGGTCAGGGACTTGAGCCCCCAGTATTCGGTCTTGGTCACCTTGCCGCCATTGCCGGCGATCAGGGCCTTGTACTGCTCCGTCAGGGCATCGACCTGCGTGGGGGCAGCGTCCTGACGGGTCAGGAACACATGCTCGTAAAGAGCCATTTTGCGATATGCCTTTCTCTTCGGTTTCAAGCCTTGGGCATCCGGCGCAGAGCCTCTTTCGAACCATGAGAAAGGCTCGAAAGACCGGTCAAACGAAAGAGCGGAGACACGGGAAGACGGGGTTCCACCCCTGGCCATTTGCATGGCCCTTCCGTTCAGCCCCCAGCCGGGTGCCTTACAGCGAGTCGGCTTATGGCTGAAAAGCCCAACCGATGCAAGTCCGGCAAGGGGTGGCCTCCGGGCCAATTGACAAGCCATGCTGCCTGAATGAACTTGTTCATGTACCAGCTGCACCGGGGTGTCGTGGGAGAAGTCGACAGCGTTATCGAATTTCGTAAGGTTACCAAGCGCTTCGGCGATGTCGTCGCGGTGGCTGACAATGATTTGGCGGTCATGCCCGGCGAATTCCTGTCGATCCTGGGGCCCTCCGGCTGCGGCAAGACTACGTCGCTCCGAATGATGGCGGGGTTCGAACAGCCAACCAGCGGCGAGGTCTTCATTCGGGGAGCAAATGTGACCGGGGTTCCGGCCTATCGCCGACCGGTGAACATGGTGTTCCAGCACTACGCGCTCTTTCCGCACCTCGCAGTATCTGCAAACGTCTCCTACGGCTTGCGCCAGCGCAGTCCGAAACCCGCAGCGGCCGAGATCGCGCGGGCGGTCGATGAGGCCCTCGCCATGGTCAGGCTGTCCGGCTACGGCCAGCGCCGCATCCACGAGCTTTCCGGCGGACAGCAGCAGCGTGTGGCGCTGGCCCGTGCCCTCATCAATCGTCCGGCGGTGCTGCTTCTCGACGAACCGTTGGCGGCTCTCGACCGGAAACTGCGCCGCGACATGCAGATCGAGTTGCAGAATCTTCAGCGCGACGTCGGAATCACCTTTCTGCTCGTCACTCATGACCAGGAAGAGGCCCTCTCCATGTCTGACCGCGTCTGCGTGATGCGCGAGGGCCGCATCGTGCAGACGGGCAGCCCGCGTGAACTCTACGACCGCCCGGTCAGCCGGTATGTGGCAGACTTCGTCGGCAAGACCAATTTCTTCAAGGGACCTTCCGCAGGCGAGGTGCTGAGCATCCGTCCCGAATTGATCGATATTGCAGCCAGCGAAGCCGAATTGCCGGCGGGTGTCTCTGCCAGGTTCTCCGTAAAGGTGCTGAACCGGATCTTTCTCGGCGAGCACACGGAATATGTTGTCGCCCATGCCAGGCTCGGTGAGTTCATGGTGATGGCCCCGCGCAAGACCGAGCGCCACGCGGGGCTCTATGAGATCGGCGAAATGATTGCGGCCGGCTGGCGCCCGGAAGCGGAACGAATCCTGCCCAATGACTGAACCAAACCACAAGGGAGAACGACCATGACCAAGCAACCAGATTTCATACCGACTTCGAAGTTCCTTGATGAACTCCGGCGCTACCAGAAGGGCAGCGTCAGCCGCCGTCACTTCCTGGGCGTTACCGGCCTCGGGATGGCCGCAGCCGTGCTGGGCGGCGCGGTGCCGGGCCTGCGTCCGCGCAAGGCCTATGCCGGGCTTTCGGGCACACTCAATTTCACCACCTGGCCCAGCTATTTCGCTCAGGAGAACCTCGATAACTTCACCAAGAACACCGGCGTCAAGATCAACGTCGCGGTGTTCGGTTCCAACGAGGAGATGCTGGCCAAGCTGCAGGCTGGTTCCACTGGCTGGGACGTGTTCGTGCCCACCAACTATGCGATCTCGACCTACAAGGACCTGAACCTGATCCAGCCGATCGACCTCGCGCGGCTTCCCAACTATGACCCCGCCACGCAGGAGCAGCGTTTCACCGCCGAGGGCATCATCGACGGACAGGTGTGGGCGGTGCCGAAGGACTGGGGCACCACGGGCTACACCTACAATTCCAAGGCGATGAGCCAGAAACCCACAACTTGGAAGGAATTCTGGGACCTGACCCGCAACGAGGCGACTGGCCGCGTGATGGTGCATGATTACCAGCTCACCACCATCGGCAATGCGCTCAAGTATTTCGGCTACTCCTTCAACTCCAACGACCCGAAGGAACTGGGTGAGGCCGAGAAGTTGCTGATTGAGGCCAAGCCGCATCTCTTCGGCATCAACTCCGACTACAAGCCCTCACTCATCGCGGGTGACGCCTGGATGAGCGTGTGCTGGACGGGTGATGCCGTGCAGTTGCAGCGTGACATGCCGGAGTTCGTCTATGTGCTGGCCAAGGAGGGTGGCGAAATCTGGAGCGATTTCTATGCCATCACCAAGGACGCGCCCAACCCGGATGCCGCCTATGCCTTCATCGACTACATCCTGACGCCGCAGATCAACGCGGTCGAGGTGCAGGCGCATGGCTATCCCTCGCCGGATTCCCGCACCAATAAGCTGGTGCCGAAGGAGATGCTGGACAACCCGGTGCTATATCCGGCCGCGGAGGCGCTGTCGCCGCTCGAGTTCGGAGCGGCCGCCACGCTCACCAATCCGCTGCGCGCGGAGATCATGGCCCGCTTCAAGGCAGCGTGATGAGTGCCGGCCGATACCGTCATGCCAGCGGAAGCTGGCATCCCGCTCTTGAGAGGAAGAGCAGGACCCCGGCTTTCGCCGGGGTGACGGCATTGGGGGTGAGGGATTGACCCGCTCCGCAGGCCGCCCGCAGATCCTCACGGCGGCGCTTCTGGCGCCGGCGGTGCTGCTGTTTGCCGTCATGCTGCTGGCGCCGCTGCTGGTGATTGTCGTGTTCGCCTTCGGCGAGCGCGCGCCGGCGGGCGGCTATGCGGCGGCCTTCACGTTCGACAATTTCCTGAACCTTCCTGCCCGCGGAAAGGCCTTCATCAACACCCTGACGCTGGCACCCATCGGAACGCTGCTCACCGCCGTGATCGCCTTTCCGGTGGCCTATTTCCTCGCGCTGCGCTGTGATCCGAAATGGCGGGTGACGCTGCTCGTGCTGGTCATGGCGCCGTTCTGGACGAGCCAGCTTCTGCGCTATTACGCCTGGATCATGCTGCTCGGCGCCAAGGGTGTGCCGGCCTGGCTCTCTTACCTGGGCTTTCCCGATATCCGGATCATCAACACGCCCTGGGCCGTGCTGATTGGCGCGGTCTACGGATACCTGCCGCTGATGGTGCCGCCGATCTATGTTTCGCTCGAAAAACTCGACAAGCGTCTTCTCGAGGCCTCGTCTGATCTCGGCGCCACGCCGCTGCGCAGTTTCCTGCAGGTGACGCTGCCGCTGGCGTTGCCCGGCGTGGCCACTGGCGCGATGCTGGTGTTCATTCTTCTCATGGGCGACTACATCCTTCCGCAATATCTGGGCGGAGGGAAGGTGTTCTTCATCGGCAATGCCCTGGTTGATCTGTTCCTGCAATCGCGGAACTGGCCCTACGGGGCGGCCGTATCGCTGGCGCTCGTCGCCATCATGTTCGTGACCATCCTTGTCTACATGCGCTTCGTGCTTGGTGGCAGCGGCCAGCGCCGCGTTGCCCTGGTCTAGCCGATGCGCCTCTATGTCATGCTCATCTATGTCTTCCTCTATGCGCCCATCGGCTTCATTGTCGGGGGCAGCTTCAATTCCGGCAAGCAGGCCATGGTCTGGCAGGGGTTCTCGCTCGACTGGTATGGCAAGGCCTTCTCCAATCCGTTGATCATGGAGGCACTGACCACGAGCCTCTACATTGCGCTCGTCAACGCCGTGCTCTCGGCCATCATCGGCACGCTGACTGCGCTCGGTCTCCAACGGGTGGGCGGCTGGACGCGTGCCGGTTTTGATGCGTTGATCTACATCGCCATCATGGTGCCGGGAATCGTGATTGGCATATCGACACTCATCGCCTTCGTGACTGTCTTCGACGCCGTCAACCCGCTGTTGAGCGTTCGTCTGGAAATGGGCGCATGGGCTGTGATTGCCGCCCATGTGCTGTTCAATACTGCAGTCGTCGCGCTTCTTGTGCGCGCCAGGCTTCAGGGCATGGACCGCAGCCTGGTTGAGGCGTCCGAAGATCTCTACGCAACGCCCTTCGGGACCTTCCGGCAGGTGGTTCTGCCGTTGCTGGCGCCCTCGATTCTGGCGGGTTTCCTGCTCGCCTTCACATTTTCCTTTGAGGATTTCATCATCGCCTATTTCGTGGCGGGGCCTGATGTGACGCTGCCCATCTACATTTTTTCGTCGATCCGCCGTGGTGTCACGCCGGAAATCAACGCCGTTGGTTCTGTCGTGGTGCTCTCGTCATTCATACTGCTGATCGCGGCGCAGCTGATCTTGCGGCGCTCCGGGCGGCCGGCAGGCTAGATGAGATAGCGGCGCTTCAGGTGCTCTTCGAAATGCCTGGCATTGAGCGGCTCGCCGGTTGCATGGATCATGATCTCCGGCGTCGAGAGGCGCGAGGCCTGTGACCAGATGTGATGTTTGCGCCAGGCGTTGATCGCTGCGAATTCGCCCCGCGCGATCTGCTCGGCAGCATCCGGAATGTGGCGTTCCACGGCCGCCCACTGCTGGGCAGCCATCATCGCACCCAATGTATAGCTCGGGAAATAGCCGAAGGCGCCGGAGGGCCAGTGTACGTCCTGCATCGGTCCGTCGCGGTAGTTTCCAGCGGTCGAGAGCCCCAGGTAGTCGCGCATCTTGGTGTCCCAGGCGTCGGGCACATCGCGGGCCTCGAGCTTGCCCGCGATCAGATCCTGTTCGAGTTCGTAACGCAGGATCACATGCAGCGGATAGGTGGCCTCGTCGGCGTCGACCCTGATGAACCCCGGCTGCACGCGGTGCACATGTGCCAGCATGTCCGCCGTTTCAAGATCGGGCTCGAGACCCA
>OMIC01000013.1 GCA_900298995.1 Hyphomicrobiaceae bacterium
ACGCGGAAGGGCGAAAGCCCTTCGCCAACCCGCGCAATGCAGCCGCCGGATCGCTGCGCCAGCTTGACCCCTCGATCACTGCCCAGCGTCCTCTGAAGTTCTTCGCCTATGCCTGGGGCGAGGCGCCTGAACTTCCGGCTGCAACCCAGATGGGCGTGATCAATGCCTTCGGCGGATGGGGACTTCCGACCAACCCCCTGATGAAGCTGTGTCGGTCTGTCGATGAGCTTCTGGCGCATTACCGCCTGATCGAGAGCCAGCGCGCGGGTCTCGGCTATGACATCGATGGCGTCGTCTACAAGGTGAACAGGCTCGACTTGCAGCAGCGTCTGGGATTTGTCTCGCGCAGTCCGCGCTGGGGTCTGGCGCACAAGTTCTCGGCGGAAAAGGCCACGACCACCCTTGAGAAGATCGACATTCAGGTGGGCCGCACCGGCGCCTTGACGCCCGTCGCGCGGCTGGCGCCGGTGACCGTCGGCGGCGTGGTCGTGACCAATGCCACGCTGCACAATGAGGATGAGATCGCGCGCAAGGACATACGCGAGGGCGATACGGTCATCGTGCAGCGGGCAGGCGATGTCATCCCGCAGATCCTGGGTTTCGTACCGGAGAAGCGGCCCGCAGGAACAGCGCCCTATCGCTTTCCCGAGATCTGCCCGGTCTGTGGCTCTCATGCCGTGCGCGAGGAGCGCGAAAGCGGCAAGGTCGACGCGGTTCGCCGCTGCACGGGCGGCCTCATCTGCCCGGCGCAGCGCGTCGAGCGGCTCAAGCATTTTGCCTCCCGCAATGCCTTCGACATCCAGGGGCTGGGCGACAAGATCATCGCCGAACTCTATGCCGATGAACTGATCCAGTGGCCGCATGACATCTTCACCCTGGAGGCGCGGGACCGGACGTCCCTGAAGCGACTGAAGGACCGCGAGGGCTGGGGCGAGGCCAGCGTGCGCAAGCTCTTCGAGGCCATCGACCAGCGCCGCAGCGTGGGGCTCGACCGTTTCATCTTCGCGCTCGGTATCCGCCATGTGGGCGAGACGACGGCGCGGGCTCTGGCCCGTGCCTATGAGGATGCCGGAATATTCCGGGAACGGATGAATTCCGCCGGGGACATGGCCGGCGAGGCCTGGGCCGAGCTCACCGCGATTGATGGCATCGGCGATGTGGTGGCGGAGGCGCTCGTGCAGTTCTTTGCCGAGCCGCACAATCGCGATGTGGTGGATGAACTCCTGAAGCATGTGACTGTCACGCCCCTCGAGGCGCGCAGCACCACGTCGCCCGTGGCCGGAAAGACCGTGGTCTTCACTGGTGCGCTGGAACGGATGACCCGCGAGGAAGCCAAGGCCATGGCCGAACGGCTCGGCGCCAAGGTTGCGGGCAGCGTCTCGAAGAAGACCGATCTTCTGGTGGCGGGTCCAGGGGCCGGGTCGAAGCTCAAGGATGCCGAGAAGCATGGTGTCGAGGTGATCGACGAGGCGGAATGGTTCCGGCGCGTGGGCGAGGACTGACAGTCATTTTCCGCGAGTGACGGACCTGGCGCTTCGGCAACGTTCGACCTGATTGAAACGTCACGCTTAGGACGCACGCCGCCATCTGACCCGGAAGGACCTGGCCTTGCGCGGCGCCGTTCAATCAGGGCGTTTGTTGCCCCGGATCGTCGCGCAGGCCTTGCGCAGCCAGGCCCGGTCAGTGCCGGACAGCCGCGGTCCCAACTCCTTGAGCACGCGGGCATGATAGGCATTGAGCCAGTTGAGCTCGTCCGGCGAGAGCAGGGAGGGATCGATCAGGCGCCTGTCGATCGGGCAGAGGGTTAGGGTCTCGAAACCCAGCATCGGGCGCTCGCCGCGCCCGATCTTCGCGGCCTCCTGCACCATGAGCAGGTTCTCGATGCGGATGCCGTAGGCGCCCTGCTTGTAGTAGCCCGGCTCGTTGGAGAGGATCATGCCGGGCTCCAGCGCCGTCCGGTCCGACTTGTTGATGCGCGCCGGGCCCTCATGCACCGAGAGATAGGCGCCGACGCCATGGCCGGTGCCGTGATCGAAGTCTAGTCCCGCCGCCCAGAGATGCTGGCGCGCCAGCACATCGAGCTGCGAGCCCGTCGTGCCCCGTGGAAAGCGGATGACCGAGAGTCCGATCATGCCTTTCAGCACCCTCGTGAAACGGTCTTTCATCTCCGGCGTGGCGGTCCCGACGATCACGGTGCGGGTGATGTCGGTGGTGCCGTCGACATATTGCGCGCCGGAATCGACGAGGAAGATTTCATTGCGGCCCAGCCGACGGTTTGACTCTGCCGTGGCGTGATAATGCGGAATGGCGGCATGGGGCCCCGCGGCGGGGATCGTCTCGAAGGACAGGTCCCTCAGTTCGCCGCCCTGCGCGCGGAAGTCCCTGAGCTTTGCAGCCACATCGAGTTCGGTGAGATGGCCTTTCGGCGCTTCTGCATCGAGCCAGTGCAGGAAGCGGCACATGGCGAGGCCATCGCGGTGCTGGGCCGTGCGTGCGCCCGCGCGCTCCGCGCTGTTCTTGCGCGCCTTGGGCAAGGATACCGGGTCAGCCGCCATGCGGAGCTTTGCTCCGGCCCGATCCAGAACCGCGCGCATGTGCTCGGGCGTCGAGGCGGGATCGATCAGCACGCGTGCCTTGCCGCGGCCCAGCGTTTCCAGCGCCGTGTCGATGCTGCCGGGTGGGCGGATGCTGGCTATGCGCCGGAGATGGGCGCGCACTTCGGCACTGATCTTCCGGGCGTCGATGAACAGGCTGAGCCTGCCTGTCCGGGCGAGGATCGCATAGGCGGCGACGACCGGCGTGTGCGGCACGTCAAAGCCCCGGAGGTTCAGCAGCCAGGCCACGGAATCCGGCTGCGTGAGGATCACGGCATCGGCCTGTGCCAGCGCGGCCTTGCGGATCAATGCGATCTTCGAGGCTGCGGTCTCGCCCGCAAACCGGACGGGCTGGATGGCGAGCGGGGCCGAGGGCGGCGCGGGCTGATCATGCCACACCGTGTCGATGGGGTTGGGAGACGTGGGCACCAGGCTGGCGGCGGCGCCGTCGCAGGCCGAGCGCAGGGATGCAGCCTGCGCGACGGTCACCAACCAGGGGTCAAATCCCAGCCGGTCGCCCTTCCTGAAGTTGCGGGCAATCCAGCGCGGCGGCGGTTCCTCGATTAGGTGGAAGGGCGTGAAGATCTTCTCGTCCACCTGCTGGCGGACCTGGATCACATAACGCCCGTCGACGAAGATGGCGGCGCGTTTCAGGGTGAGGATCGCCACGCCGGCGCTGCCGCGGAAGTTGGTCAGCCAGAACAGGCGTTCGGCGTGGGGCGGCACATATTCGCCCTGGAATTCATCGGCGCGCGGGACATAGAAACCGGTGAGCTTGCGCTTGCGGAGTTCGGCGCGGAGCAGGGCGAGACGCTGGCGGTGGGGGGCGGACATCGCCGTCAGGAATAGACCACCAGACGGGCGGAGGGAACCGCCTGCATGTTGCAACTGGTGCTTACAATTGACGGGCCGATACAACCAGACAAACAAACACCTCTAATTGACCTTGCAAAGGCGGTCAATCTGCGACATATATGCCGCATCGATACTTGGGCCGGACGATTGGCCGCTTCGCACCCGTTGGGCCGCGCACGCAAGACTCCTCCAATTCTCGACCATGGTCTTGCCGTGTCCAAATCAGTCACGCAGGGCTGACGATAACCCAACGTAAGGAAGACCCCATGAATACGGGTACTGTGAAGTGGTTCAACGAGCAGAAGGGCTACGGCTTCATTCAGCCTGACAATGGCAGCAAGGATGTGTTCGTTCACATCTCGGCTGTCGAGCGCGCCGGTCTGCGCACCCTCAAGGAAGGCCAGAAGGTCTCCTTCGAGATCGTGACCGACAAGCGCACTGGCCGCAGCTCGGCTGGCAACCTCGTCGCCGCCTGATCGCTCCGAACAGATTTCACGACAGATGCCCGGCCTCGCGGCCGGGCATTTTGTTTTGCGCTGCACCGCAGCATCAAGAGTTCTTTGTCCATGCGAAAATCACATGGAAAATGACCGAAAACGACGATTAGAAATCTTTTTACGACACTTAATCTCTTGTTAGAGGCTGTGACCGAATTGTGGTCTGGCCTGCAATAATATCGACAAAATCAATGACTAGAACCCGGAACTGCCAGGGCCGGCGGAGCAAGGTTCTGGTGCAGCCAATGTTATGCGTGTGACGCATGGTGCTCGGCTCATTTCTGCGATGATCTATGTTGCAGGTGCGTCGTAAACAGCTTCGAACATGGGTTTATGCAGTTCGGCGAAGGCTTCGGCCGTTGTCGGCACTGAAAAGGAGAGCAGATATGACCACCATCACCTACGGCCGCGAAGCCATCCACACCGGCGGCTATTCCATGGGCTCCGGCCTGCTGGGCCGCTTCAGGTCCTATCTCGCCCGCAGCCGTGCGGAGCGCCAGCTGTCTCAGCTCGACGACCGTCTTCTCGACGATATCGGCATGAAGCGTTCGGAAATCGCCCGGGCCGTCTGGGGCGCCTGACCGCGCGGACCAATCCCGCTGGCCGTTTTAAGGGCCAGCAACATGAAGACGCCTGGGTGTCCTCCCGCCCGGGCGTCTTTTTTTGTCTGCCCCCCGCCGGAAAATGAGCGTGCCCCATTCGCCGCGGCGGATGCGGCCTTCGAGGATGAGGCCGCGGCTGCGGTAGGTCGCGGTGATCCAGCGGATCTGGTCGAGCGTCAGTCCGGACAAGATCAGCGTGCCGCCGGGCACGAGGACCGACGCAAGGCCGGTGGCCAGCGCAACCAGAGGCCGGGCCAGGATATTCGCGAAGATGAGATCGAAGGGCGCGCGCGCCGCGATGCGCGGATGGCCGAGGCCCGCAGCCGCCAGGCTCTCGACCCGTGGCTTCACGCCATTGAGAGACGCATTGGCGCGCGTCACCCGCACCGCCTCGCGGTCGATGTCGGTGGCCAGAACCGGCAGGCCCGTGGCCCTCGCTGCGGCAATGCCCAGTACGCCTGTGCCACATCCAAGATCGAGAATGGATGTCGGCCTGCGTCGCCGCAACAGCCGGTCGAGCGCCAGCAGGCAGCCCTCGGTAGTGCCATGGTGGCCGGTGCCAAAGGCGGTGCCGGCATCAATTTCCAGCGTGATGCCGCCCGACCTGCGGCGGAACCGGTCGTGCCCGCCATGCAGGAAGAAGCGCCCGGCGGTGACGGGCGAAAGCCCGTCCAGCGATTGTCGCACCCAGTCACGTTCGGGAACCGGAGACACGACACCTTCGGCCAGCCCCGCAAGGCCGAGCGCCGCCTCCGCCTCTTCGGCGGTCTCAAAGTAGAGCGCCACTTCCCAGAGTGCCTTTACGGCGTCGGTCTCGGTGATGGTGATGGCCAGCGGCTCGAAGAGGATGTTCTCCTCGAGCTGCTTGACCAGCGCATCGGCGGACTGGAAGCGGTCGGCGGGCACCGTGAGAATGAATCTGGCTTCGGTCATGGTGTCCGTCAGGCCTTTTCCGGCAGGGCTTCGGAGGCGTCGTCCTCATGCAGGAAGCCGCCGGACTGGCGCTGCCAGAGCGAGGCGTAGAGCCCGCCCCTGTCGAGGAGTTCGCGATGCGTGCCCTGTTCGACGATCACACCCTTGTCCATGATGACGAGACGGTCCATGGCAGCGATGGTCGACAGACGGTGTGCGACCGCGATCACCGTCTTGCCCTCCATCAGGGCGTAGAGGTTTTCCTGGATCGCCTGCTCGACCTCGGAATCAAGCGCACTGGTGGCTTCATCGAGCACCAGGATCGGGGCGTTCTTGAGCAGCACGCGGGCGATGGCAATGCGCTGGCGCTGGCCACCGGAAAGCTTGACCCCACGTTCGCCCACATGTGCCTCGTAGCCACGGCGTCTATTGGGGTCGGCGAGGGTGGCGATGAATTCGTCGGCATGGGCCTTGCGCGCAGCGGCCTCGACGTCCGCCATGGTCGCGTCCGGCCTGCCATAGCGGATGTTGTCGAGGACTGAGCGGTGCAAGAGAGACGTATCCTGGGTGACGACGCCGATGGCCGCACGCAGCGAATCCTGTGTGACCCGCGAGATATCCTGTCCATCAATCAGGATTTGTCCCTGCTCGACATCGTAGAAACGCAGCAAGAGGCTGGTCAGCGTTGACTTGCCCGCCCCGGACCGGCCCACGATACCAACCTTTTCGCCCGGGGCGATCCTGAGGTTGAGATGTTCCAGAACCGAGCGTTCGTCCGCGCGCAGCGGCTTGCCATAATTGAAACTGACGTCCTCGAAGGCAATCGCGCCCTCGCTCA
>OMIC01000014.1 GCA_900298995.1 Hyphomicrobiaceae bacterium
AGGCGGGCGATGACGATGTGTTCCGCAAGATCCGCGCCGATTTCGACGCCAAGTCGGTGGCTCAGTCGGACCACCAGATCCGGCGGACCATGGACGAATTGATGGCCACCGCCATCGAGCAGATCCGGGCGGCGGGCTAGGTGGCTACCCCCCAGTTCGATCTCAGGTCGCGGCTCGCAACCGGCGAGCCGTACCTGTTCACCTGGATGACCATACCGTCGAGCGGGCTCGCCGCGCAGCTGGCGCGGCTGCCCTTTGACGGCGTTTGCCTCGACATGCAGCATGGCATGATTGGCTTTTCAGACGCCGTGGGCATGATTGCCGCCATCAATGCGGCGGGCCGGCCCGCTCTGGTCCGCGCCCTGTGGAACGATCCCGCCACGCCCGGTCAGGCCTTCGATGCCGGTGCCGTCTGCCTCATCTCGCCCATGATCAACAGCCGTGCGGAAGCCGAGGCGCTGGTGCGCGCCGCGAAATATCCGCCCATGGGGGCCCGAAGCTGGGGCGGCTACACGGCGCTGCAGGCCTCGGGTCTGAGCCCCGCCGACTATCTTCGCGAGGCCAACCGGCTGACCATGGTATTCGCCATGATCGAGACCGCGGAGGCGCTTGCCAATGTCGAGGCGATTGCCGCGACGCCAGGGCTTGATGGCCTGTTCGTGGGGCCCTCGGATCTGTCCATCACGCTGTCGCGCGGGGCGGGTATCGACAAGACGGGCCCCGCCACGCTCGACGCCATGGCGCGGATCTCGGCCGCAGCGAAGGCCAATGGCCTGGTCGCAGGGGCCTTCGGCGGCAACGCCGAGGTCATCGGCGCGTTCCGCAAGCTCGGTTTCACCTTCTTTGCGGCGGCGGTCGATGTCGACCTGTTGCACATGGGGGCGGCTGCCCTGCGCAAGTCGCTCGGGGTTTGACGCTTCCGCCATTCCGCGTCAGATTGCACCCCCATGGATCAACGCGCTTTCCTCCCACCCGGCCATGAGGCCATTCTCGACCGTCTCATCGCGCTGGCGTTGTGCGCCGGGCCGGTCGTGTCGCAGACCGACAAGTATTTCACCAACACGAGCCGCATCGTCGCCGGACATGGCGACTCGCGCGTCACCTTCGCGGTGTTCATGCGGCGGCGCGTTGTGGCCGCTCTCGAACCCGCCCTGCGGCTGATCCGGCATTTCGTGCCCGATGTCGAGATCCGGCGCTTCTACGCCGAGGGGGATATCGTACCCTCTGAATCCAAGATGCTCGAAATCACGGGGTCGCTGGCGCGGCTATCGGAAGTCGAGACGCTGATGCTGCAGAAGATCGGTTTTCCCTGCGTCTCGGCAAACAATGCCTATGAGATGTGCCGTGCCATGCCGCAGGCCGCCTTCATGGACATGCACGCCCGTCACGGCTCGGGCGCGGAGATGAACATTCTCGCGGCCTATGGCGCGGCGGTCGGATCGGCGGCGGCCAAGCGCGCGGATCCCAATGTCCGGGGCTTCATCGGGTCCTCGCAGGATCTCACGGCGCCGTTTTTCGGGGCGGAGAAGGGCATGGGCACCATGCCGCATGCGCTCGTGGGCTACACCGGCGGTGATGTGCTGGCGGCGATGAAGCTGTTTGCCAGCAGCCTGCCGGAGGTTCGGTCGCTTACGGCCCTGGTCGACTACACGGGTCATGAGGTAACCGACTCGATCGCCTGCGCGCGGTGGTTCTATGACGAGGCTGGCCTCGGGGAGCAGGGCAAGAGCTTCGGCGTCAGGCTGGATACCCATGGTGGTCGTTTCGCCGAGGGTCTCGACTATGAGAAGTCGGTTGAAACAGTGGGGCACTGGCTGGGCGTGCAGGGCGAGTACAACATCGTCGAGCAGGTGCTGGGCGGGCGGGCCTTCCAGCTCGATCCGAACAATATCCTCGTCGACAAGGTGCGCCGTATCCTGTTCGGGAAGGGTGTTTCGGCAGCGGCGATCATCCACGTGCGGCGCGCCCTCGATGCGGCCGGCTACCGCCAGGCGACGATTGTCGGATCATCGGGTTTCGACCCGCAGAAGTGCCAGATCATGGGGGCAGCACGCGCGCCCGTCGATCTCGTCGGAACCGGCAGCTTCCTGCCGGCAACGCTGACCGAAACCTATGCCACCGCCGACATCATCCGCTACGACGGCGTCCGCCGGGTGAAGGTTGGCCGCGAGTTCCTGCACGACCCGGAGTGAGATGGAGGAAAGGCGATGACAGTGCGCCGGTTGGTATTCATCGTGTCAGCGTTTTTGCTTGTCTTGGTGCAGGCGCCGGACCTCCGGGCATCTGCCAAGGTGCGCGCGGAGCCGGTCGTCCTGATTGAAATCGATGTATCCCGTCAGGTGATGAAGGTCGAGGTGAATGGCTGGTCCTATGCGCGGTGGAAGGTGTCGACGGCCGCGCCGGGCTATCACACACCGCGCGGCAGTTGGCGCCCCTTCCTGCTGAAGGAAATGCATTATTCCCGCAAATACGACAATTCACCGATGCCACATTCGATCTTCTTCCTTGGCGGCTATGCCATTCATGCCACCTATTCCATTCGCCAGCTGGGTCAGCCCGCCTCGCATGGCTGCGTGCGTCTGCATCCGCGCAATGCCGCGCGCCTCTACGCACTCATCGAGAAGCACGGGCTGAAGAGCACGCGCATAACCATCGTGAACTGACGTTTGCGGTCAGGCGTCCCCGAACACCCGGCGGAAGATCGTGTCCACGTGCCGGGTGTGATAGCCAAGATCGAAGAGGTTCTCGAGTTCGGCGGTGGAGAGCAGGCATGAAACGTCCCCGTCCTTCCTGAGAAGGTCGAGGAAGTTTCCTTCACCGCGCCACACCGGCATGGCGTTGCGCTGCACGGCGGCGTAGGCGTCCTCGCGGCTCATGCCCTTCTGGGTGAGTGCCAGAAGCACCCGCTGCGAGTGGATGAGGCCTCCGAGACGGTCGAGATTCCGCTGCATGTTCTCGGGATAGACGAGAAGCTTGTCGATGACGCCCGTCAGGCGCTTGAGCGCGAAGTCGAGGTGGATCGTTGCATCAGGCGCGATGCCGCGCTCGACCGAGGAATGCGAGATGTCGCGCGCATGCCAGAGCGCGACGTTCTCGAGTGCGGGAATGACGGCGGAGCGCACCAGCCGGGCGAGGCCTGTGAGATTTTCGGTGAGCACCGGGTTGCGCTTGTGGGGCATGGCGGAAGAGCCCTTCTGGCCCGGCGCGAAATATTCCTCCGCCTCCAGCACCTCTGTGCGCTGAAGATGGCGGATTTCCGTTGCCAGCCGCTCGACTGAACTGGCGACGACGGCGAGGGCGGCGAAGAACATGGCGTGCCGGTCGCGCGGGATGACCTGGGTGGAGACTGGCTCCGGCGTCAGGCCCATCTTGCGCGCGACATAGTCCTCGACCATCGGATCGATGTTGGCGAAAGTGCCAACGGCGCCGGATATGGCGCAGGTGGCAATTTCGCCACGTGCCATCACGAGCCGCTGGCGCGCACGCTGGAATTCGGCATGCGCCTGGGCGAGCTTGATGCCGAAGGTGGTGGGTTCGGCATGAATGCCATGGCTGCGGCCGATGCAGACCGTCGTCTTGTGCTCGAAGGCGCGGCGCCGCAGGGCCTGCAGCAGGCCATCGACATCGGCGATCAGGAGGTCGGCGGCACGAACAAGCTGGACGCTGAGGCAGGTGTCGAGCACGTCGGAGGAGGTCATGCCCTGATGCACAAAGCGCGCCTCAGGCCCGACGATCTCGGCCAGATGGGTGAGGAAGGCGATCACATCATGCTTGGTGACGGATTCAATTTCATCGATGCGGGCGACGTCGAAGATGGCGTCCTTGCCCTTCTCCCAGATCTTCGCGGCGGCCTCGCGCGGCACCGCGCCCAGCATGGCAAGGGCGTCGGTGGCGTGGGCTTCGATCTCGAACCAGATCCGGAAACGGGTCTGGGGCTCCCAGATCTGGAGCATCTCGGGGCGGGTGTAACGCGGGATCATCAGAGCGCCTTGAAGGAAGTGGGGGTGGGAGCGGGAGAGGGGGGACGGCTGAGAATTGTCTTTGTCGGCCTGGTGAAATCATGAGGCTGGCCAGGTTCGCACGGGATCATGTCGAAGAAGGCACGCATCGCGGGTTCCGTCAGGGGGTTGTGTCGAGGACAGGCGGTGCAAGGGTTGCGGGATCAATCTCCACGTAACGCCCGTCGATCCATTTGAGCCAGGTGATGGCCGGGGCGGTGAGGTCACCCTTGGCGTCAAAGCTAATGGGTCCTGCCACTGTATTTGTTCGGTTGCCGCCGCGCAGCCAGTCCGCCAGTCGCGTCCCGTCCGTGGCACCCGTGGCATCGGCGGCTGAGACCAGCGCCTGGATGGCGGCGTAGGCGTAGAGGGTAAAGCCCTCGGCAGTCCGGTCTTCGGTCTGCCAGCGCTGGAGCAGGGTTCGGGCGGACGGGAAGCGGCGCGGGTCGTAGGTGAAGGTGAGAAGAGTTCCTTCCGCAGCCTCGCCGGCCTCCTTGCCGAAGTCCTCGGTGACCAGGGCATCTCCTGAAATCAGTTGCGCCTTCGAGCCGGCCGCCCGCAGGGCCCTCGCGAGTTCCCCGCACTCGACATAGGTGCATGCGAGGTAGACCACCTCTGCTCCGCTTGTCCTGACCTTGTCGGCCAACGCCGCGAGCGACTTTTCTCCTGCCTTGAATGTTTCATGAATTGAGACAGTTAAGCCCTTATTCTGAAGTGAGCTCTTAAATCGTTCGGCGAGGTCTGCGAAGGCTGGCGCCTCGTCCGAGAGGATGGCGATCTTGCGGTCCCGAAACTTGTCGAGCACGAGGGTTGCGGCCGCATCGGCCTGGGCGTCATCGCGCGGCACGAGGCGGATGACGTTCCAGCCGCCTTCGTCGGTGAGGCGGGGGTTGGTCGAGGCGGGGGGGATCATCACTATTCCCGCCTTTTCATAGACTTTGGAGGCGGGGATGGACGCCCCGGAGCAATAGTGGCCGATGACCGCCTTGACTCCCGCAGACACGAAACCCGTGGCGGCCTCCACGGCCTTGCGCGGGTCACAGGCATCGTCGGCAAAGGTGAGGCTGATGCGTTCTCCGCGGATGCCGCCGGTGGCGTTGATGTCGTCCACGGCTTGCTCGACGCCCCGGCGCAATTGCTCCCCCAGGGTCGCATTGGGGCCCGAAAACGGACCCGCGACGCCGATGGCGATGTCGGCCGTTGCTGGCAGGGCAGCTGCCAGCAGGGCGGCAAGGGAGAGGGGAAGCCGGTATCGGGTCATCTTCTGGCGCATGGGCATTCACAGTATCGGCGCTTCGCCTGAGGCGCGCAACAAAAGACCCGCGCAGAGGGCTGCGCGGGTCCTGTCAGGTCAGGAAACAGGCCTTACTTGATCGAGGGATCCTCGAAGTACTGGCCGTCCTTGAAGGTGTACCAGACATAGACGGGGTTCACGAGGTCGCCCTTGGAGTCGAGCTTGATCTCGCCCAGCACCGTCTGGGTCGGGTTGCCAGCTCGGAGCCACTCGGCAATCTTCTGGTTGTCCATGGACTTCGTCGCCTCGGCCGCCTGCTTGTACATCTGGAAGGCGGCGTAGGTGTAGAGCGTGTAGCCTTCCGGATCGTAGCCGGCCTTCTTGAACTCATCCACGATCGCCTTGGCTTCCGGAATGTTCCGGGGCTCGGGCGCGAAGGTGAAGATCAGGTTGGTGGCGGCTTCGCCGGCGATGGTCCAGAGTTCAGCCGAGTTCATCGAGTCGCCCGAGAGCATACGCGCCTTGAGGCCCTGCTCGCCCATCTGCTTGAGGATCAGGCCGGCTTCGGGGTGATAGCCGCCGAAGTAGACGGCTTCGACACCAGCGTCCTTGAGCTTGGACACGAGAGCCGAATAGTCCTTTTCACCGGGGTTGATCGACTCGTTGAGCACTTCCTTGAGACCGGCGGCGTTCATCGCCTTGCGGGTTTCGTCCGCGAGGCCCTTGCCGTAGGCCGACTTGTCGTCGACGACGGCAACGTTCTTGCCGGCGAAGTTCTTGGCGAGGAAGGCGCCAGCCACACGGCCCTGCGCGTCGTCACGGCCGCAGACGCGGGCAACGTTCCAGCCACCCTCGTCGGTGAACTTCGGGTTGGTGGAGGCCGGGGTGATCTGGAGGATGCCTTCTTCCTCATAGACCTTGGAGGCCGGGATCGAAGAGCCCGAGCACAGGTGGCCTGCCACGAACTTGACGCCCTTGGATGCCATCTGGTTGGCAACGCTCACGGCCTGCTTGGGGTCGCAGGCGTCGTCGCCGATCTCGAGCACCAACTTCTCGCCATTGACGCCGCCGGCAGCGTTGATGTCCTCAACGGCCTTCTTGGCGCCCTGCGAATACTGCTCGCCGAGTGCGGCCAGCTGGCCGGTGACCGGGCCAACGGTGGCCACGGTGATGTCGGCCAGCGCCGAGGTGGCGCTCAGAGCCGCCGCGAAGCCAAGGGCCACGCCGGTCATGACAAACTTCTTCATACACAGTCTCCCTGTAGGTACACAGTTATTGCTCATATTGAGGGTGCGCCGTCGTGGCGACCCCACCTTTCATGGATCGCGCTACCGCACCCAGAAGGGCACGGACGCGCAGTCCTTGAAAAAACATCTAGCACTTCCCGGGCGGGGTCCGAAACCCCCATTTTGGCCGGTGGCCGGGGTGCTCAGGACCTGTTCCGCCAACTGAGGGGGCCGGCGGCCTCATAGAGCCATGGGTATTGGCGGACCATCTTGCTGGCAAGCGTCAAACGGTAGCCCAGGAAGCACGCCGCAAGGAGCACGATGAAGTCCGTTATCAGGTAGTGCAGTGATGTCAGGTCGGCGTCAAAGAGCGCAAAATGCAGGAAACGCAACGCCAGGGTGAGTGGTACCATGGAAAGCAGCGGCATCCAGACGGGTCGCCACTTCATTGCGAGGCCGCGCCCGGCCAGAAAAGCTGCCCCGCCACCGAAGAACACGGTCATGATCATGAAAATCCAAAGATTGTCCTCGACGAACAACGACATGGCTCAATGTCCTCCTTCGAGGTAGGCGGCGCGAACTTCCGGGCGGGCGAGAAGTTCCCGCCCGCTGCCGGACATGGTGATGCGGCCGTTCACCATGACATAGCCACGGTGGGCGAGTTTCAGGGCATGGAAGGCATTTTGCTCGACCAGGAACACGGTCAGTCCTTCGGTCCGGTTCAGTTCCTTGATGGCCTCGAAGATCTGCTTGACGATGAGCGGCGCGAGACCAAGAGACGGTTCGTCGAGCAGAAGCAGCCGGGGCCGTGACATCAAGGCACGGGCAATAGCGAGCATCTGCTGCTCACCACCGGAGAGGGTACCGCCCCGCTGGGCCTGGCGCTTCTCGAGGATCGGGAACATTCGGAAGGCGCGTGCCAGATCCTCGCCGAAATGCCGGGGATCACCGACCGTGGCGCCCATCTGGAGGTTTTCCAGCACTGTCATGCGCGGGAAGATGCGCCGACCTTCGGGCGACTGCGATATGCCAAGCCGTGCGATCTTGTGAACGGCCATGCCTGTGATGTCCTGGCCGTCGAAATGGATCGAGCCGGTCCGGGCGCGCGGAGTGCCGCAAATCGTCATCATCAGCGTCGACTTGCCGGCACCGTTGGAACCGATCAGCGTCGCGATCTCGCCCGGCTGCACATCGAGATCGATGCCCTTGAGTGCCTGGATCTTGCCATAGAAGGTCTGGACTCCGCGGACCTTGAGCAGGGGTTCGCTCATGACTTGCCTCCCACAGCTTCGGAGACCGCTTTGGCGGCAAGTGCATCCTCGTCTTCATCCTCGACGCCCAGATAGGCGCGGATGACGGCGGGATCGGTTTTCACATGGGTTGGGTCGCCATCCGAGATCTTCTGGCCGTAGTCGAGGACCACGATGGGATCGGAAATGCCCATGACCACGCTCATGTCATGCTCGATCAGCAGGATGGAGACGTCGTTCTCTGCGCGGATCGACTTGAGAAGGCGGTTGAGTTCTTCCGACTCGCGCGGATTGAGGCCCGCCGCAGGTTCGTCGAGGCACAGCAGGCGGGGATCGGTGCACATGGCGCGCGCAATCTCGAGACGGCGCTGGTCGCCATAGGGCAGATCGCCTGCGGGATCGTCGGCCCTGTCGATGAGTTTCACCTTTTCGAGCCACGCCGTGGCAAGGGCAATCGCCTCCTTTTCCGTACGCCGGAAATGGCCGCTGCCGAAAATACCGGCGATGGTGTAGCCCGAGGCCGCCATCAGCTTGTTGTGCTGCGCGACCATAAGGTTCTCGAGAACAGTCATGCCCGAAAACAGCCGGATGTTCTGGAAGGTGCGTGCCACACGGGCATTCTGAGCAATGCGGAAATCATCCATACGCTCGAGCAGGTATTCTTTTGCATCGCTGTGGCGAAGGCAGATGCGGCCCTCGGTCGGCTTGTAGAACCCGGTGATACAGTTGAACACCGTGGTCTTGCCGGCGCCATTGGGTCCGATGATTGCGGTGATCTCGCGCGGGAAGGCGTCGAAGGAGAGATCCGAGACGGCGGTGAGGCCGCCGAAGCGCATGGTCAGATGCTCGACCGATAGCACCGGTGTACGGGAGGCGGTTGCCATGTCAGCCGTGTCCTTCCTTAACGAGATCGCCGGAGACCGCCTTGCGCTCCTTGAGGAAAACGGTCGGCTGCCGACGCGTCACGAAGCCGCGCGGCCGGAAGCGCATCATGAGGACCATGGCGAGGCCCACGGCGAGCATGCGGAAGTGCACGGGGTCGGTACCTTCGGGCAGGTAATCCTGGAATATGGTCAACTCGCGGAAGAGTTCGAAGGAACCCATGATTGCGATGGCGGCGAAGACGATGCCGATCTGTGAGCCGAGCCCGCCCAGCACGACGATTGCCAGAATGATGGCGGATTCGATGAACACGAAACTCTCTGGCGATACAAAGCCCTGCCGGGTCGCAAAGAAACAACCTGCGAAACCGCCGAACATTGCGCCGATGGCAAAGGCCGTGAGCTTGGTGTTGGTGGTGTTGATGCCGAGTGATCTGCAGGCGATCTCATCCTCACGCAGCGCCTCCCATGCCCGACCGATGGGCAGCCGCCGCAGGCGGTTGGTGACGAAATAGGTGACCAGCGCCAGGATGAGGATCACGTAGTACAGGAAGATGTAATAGTAGATGCGGTTGTGCTCGATGCCGAAGAAGTCGGCAAAGCCGCCGGGACCCGCCGAAAAAGGAAGCCCGAAGAAAGTGGCCTTCGGGACCGTGATGCCCTGGGGGCCGTTGGTGAAGCTGAACCAGTTGATGAGGACGAGGCGGATGATTTCGCCGAAGGCGAGCGTCACGATGGCGAGGTAGTCGCCGCGTAGTCGCAAGACGGGGAAGCCGAGGATGACGCCCCACAGCGCCGCAAGAAGCCCCGCCAGCGGCAATGTGATATAGAAGGCCCAAGGCAGCATGCCGTCGCCGAACCAGTACGGGAAGTAGATGGTGGAGAGAAGCGCATAGGCATAAGCACCGACGGCGTAGAAGGCGACGTAGCCGAGGTCGAGCAGGCCCGCGAGCCCCACCACGATGTTGAGGCCCCAGGCGAGCATGATGTAGGTGAGAATGTAGATGCTGAGGTCGATGGTGCGCCGGTCCCCGCCCGAGATGATGGGCAGCAGGATGGCGAAGGCGACAAGGACGGGAAACACCGAGGGTCCGATGCGGTCGGTGAGGCTGGCCTTTGCCGGTCCGGAAGACTTTGCCGCGGGCAGGGCGGCGGGCGGCCGGTTCCAGACGAAAAGATGCATCAACAGCCGGGCGGCGAGAATGATGCCGAGAATGATGAACACCGTGCCCCAGCGCGCCTCGAGCACTAGCGAGTACTGGGTGATGACGGATTTGTAGGACACGATGGGCACCATCAGCAGCATGCTGACGATGGCGGTCCCGGCGAGGTCTTTCAGAATGGCCGGCCAGTCATAGGCCGTGCGGGCGGAGGCGGCGTCCTGGGCGGCCATGGTCAGACCTTCTCCACTTCCGGTTTGCCGAGAAGACCCTGCGGCATGAAGATCAGCACGATCACCAGCACGGTGAAGGCGGCGACATCCTTGTATTCCACCGTGAAGTAAGCCGACCACATCGTTTCGATGAGGCCGATGATGAGACCGCCCAGCATGGCGCCGGGCAGCGAGCCGATGCCGCCCAGCACTGCGGCGGTGAAAGCCTTGATGCCTGCGAGGAAGCCAACGAAGAAATCGGTCACACCATAATAGAGGAAAAACATCAGGCCGGCGAAGGCGGCCAAAGCGGCGCCCATGATGAAGGTGATGGAGATCGTGCGGTCGACATCGATGCCGAGCAGTGAGGCCATCTTCATGTCCTGTTCGCAGGCGCGCTGGGCGCGGCCAAGCGATGTCTTCTGGATCAGGATCGTGAACACCGCCATGAGAATGAGGGTCGAGACGATGATGAGGATCTGCATGTTGGTCAACCGGACGATGAACTCTCCCGTCTCGGTGACCCGGGTCATCAGTTCATAACCGCCGGTGACGATGGGCTGCACCGGTTTCGGGCGGCCTTCCTGGTTCACGCGGACGAATTCCTGCAGCACGATCGACATGCCGATGGCCGAAATGAGCGGAGCCAAGCGGAAGGAGCCGCGCAAGGGCTTGTAGGCCAGTCGCTCAATGGTCCAGTTGTAGGCGGAGGCGACGATCATGGCGACGGCCGCGACGAGGATCAGCGCCAGCAGGATCAGGAGAAGGCCGCTGCCGCCCGTCAGGCCGATGCCGAGAATAACAAGAAAGGCCGCTACGGAACCAACCATGAACACGTCGCCATGGGCGAAGTTGATCATGCCGATGATGCCGTACACCATGGTATAGCCGATGGCGATCAGGCCATAGATCGAGCCCAAAGTGATGCCGTTGATCAGCTGCTGGAGGAAATACTCCATGCGCCCCCCTGTTGGATTGTCTGCGGCGCAATCTACCGTGCGTCCTTGGATCCGTCATAGACAGAACGGGCAGGCAAGACAAGCGCAGGCGGCTGGTTCGCCCTTGCAATCTATGACGGTCCGATATATTCGGCCCCAGTCTATCGGACTGCAATATATCGAACCGTTATTGGGATGAATGTCAGAACACTGTGTCTTGGCGTGCTGACGGCTGGCGAAGCCTCGGGATACGCAATCAAGAAGGAGATCGAGGAGGGGTTGTTCAGCCACTTCATCGATGCCAGTTTCGGATCGATCTATCCGGCGCTAACTCAACTTGCAGGCGAGGGGTTGGTGACGGTGCGGGCCGAGGAGCAGTCCGGCAAGCCTGACAAGAAGGTCTACGCCATCACGCCGAAGGGTCAGGGTACGCTTGCGCAGGCCGTGTCAGTGTTGCCAGGCCGCGACAAGTACAAGTCGCAGTTCCTGTTCCAGATGCTGTTGCAGGAATATCTCACACCCCCTGTGATGCTCGCGGCGGTTGAGAAACAGCTTGCCGATCTCGAAGCCGACCATGCCCGTATCAGGGCGTGCGAGTGCGCCGAGCATCCGCATGCGGGGGCACGTTTCGTGGCGGATTACGGACAGGCGGTCCTGACGGCGGCGATCGCCGTGCTGAACGAAAAGAAGAGTGAATTGCTGCGGGCCCTGCGGCCTCAGGCAGCCGAATAGAAGAATTAGGAACGAACGACATGATACGGCGGATAATCTACCTGCTCCTGGTAACCGTGGTGCTTGGCGGCCTTGCTGGCGCCATCGCGTTCTATGCCTTCGACTTCAAGCCGAAGATGCTGGCCACCGTGATCATGGGCGCGCCCCGCCCGCCTGAAACAGTCTCGGCTGAGGTGGCGCTGAGCGAGTCATGGCAGCCAACGATCGATGCCATCGGGACACTCACCGCTTCGCGCGGGATCGACGTCACGCCTCAGGTCGGTGGGATTGTCACCGAGATCAATTTCGACTCCGGACAGGACGTCAAGAAGGATGATCTCCTCGTCAAGCTCGACACCATGCGAGAGGAAGCCGACATTCATTCCATCGAGGCTGAACTCACCAACACGGAAACGGAACTCAAGCGCCGCGAAGGTCTTGCCGCGAAGGGCATCGTCGCTGTGACGGAGCTTGACGCTCTGAAGACGAAGAAGCGGGTATTCGAGGCAACGCTCGACCGCCGCCGTGCCGAGATTGCGCAAAAACATATCTATGCACCTTGGGATGGGCGTCTTGGTCTGAGGGACATCGCACTGGGCAGCTATCTTGCTCCGGGCCAAAAGATTGTCTGGCTTCAGGCCATTGATCCCATCTTTGTGGACTTCACCGTGACCGAAGCGGATTACGGCCGGCTCCATCTCGGCGAGAAGGTCACCGCGACCTTCAATGCCTTTCCCGGACAGGAGTTCTCCGGCAAGGTGGCGGTGACGGACGCGCAGGTCTCGGGCGACAGCCGGATGATCACGGTGAGGGCGGAACTCGACAATCCCGAGAAGAAGCTCGTTCCTGGCATGTATGCTGATGTCGAGGTGGATGTCGGCGCTACGGAATCGGTGGTCACGGTGCCTCTGACGGCCGTGACCTACTCGCTCTATGGCGACAATGTCTTCGTGGTGAACACCGTCAAGGCCAAGGACAAGGATGGCAAGGACGTCGATGAGTTCGTCATCGAGCGCCGGTTCGTGAAGGCCGGGCCGGTGCGCGACGGCCGCGTTGCGATTGCCAGCGGCCTCAAGGCCGGCGATCAGGTTGTAACTGCAGGCCAGAACAAGATCGACCAGGGCAGCAAGGTGGTGATCGACAATTCGATCGCTCTCAAGCTGCAGGACACGAGCACCATCCAGTAAGGACGCCGCTTCATGCATTTCACTGACATTTTCGTGCGGCGGCCCGTCCTGGCGACGGTGGTGAGCCTGCTCATCCTGCTGGCTGGTCTGCAGGCGGTATTCAAGCTCCCGATCCGCCAGTTTCCTGAGGTCTCGGACACCAAGATCGAGATCACCACGATCTACCCCGGAGCCAACGCCGACCAGATCAAGGGTTTCATCACGACGCCGTTGCAGCAGGCAGTGGCCTCGACCGAGGGTGTGGACATCATCGAGTCCCGTTCATCGCAGAATGTTTCCACCATCACGCTGAAGCTGCGGCTCGATGCCAACGCCGATCGCGCCCTCGCCGATGTGCTCTCCAAGATCAACGAAGTGAAGGGACAGCTGCCCGAGGAGGCAAATGATCCGATCGTGAAGCGCACCACTGGTGCGGGTTTTGCGCTCATGTATATCAGCTTCAAGTCCGAGCAGATGTCGGCGCCGCAAATCTCGGATTACCTCGACCGTGTGGTCAAGCCGAAGCTCCAGGCCATCAGTGGCGTGGCCTCCGCCGAGATCCTCGGTGGGTCCACCTTCGCCATGCGTGTCTGGCTCGACCCCGAGAAGATGGCATCGCTCGGCATCACGCCGCTCGATGTGCGGCGGGCACTCATCGCCAACAACTTCACGACGGCGGCGGGTGAGGTGAAGGCCGAGTTCACCCAACAGAACATCAATGCCCAGACCTCGCTGGCGACCCCCGAGCAGTTTGAAAGCCTTGTGGTGTCCACCAAGGGCGATACGGTCATTCGATTGGGGCAGGTGGCCACGGTCGATCTTGGCCGCGAGAACTACAATTCGACCTCGGCCTTCGACGGGCTGAAGGCGGTGTTCATGGGTATCCAGACGACCCCTGACGCCAATCCGCTGACCGTGATTGCGCAGGTCCGCGATGCGATGCCCGACATCCAGCGCATGCTGCCGCCGGGTCTCGAAGCGAGGATTGCCTATGACGCCACGCTGTTCATCAATGCCTCGATCTGGGAGGTGGGCAAGACCCTGCTTGAAGCTGGGGCAATCGTCATTGTCGTCATCTTCCTGTTTCTCGGCAGCTTCCGCTCGACAATCATTCCGGTCGTCACCATACCGCTCTCCCTCATCGGAGTGGCGCTCGTGCTGGTGGCGTTCGGCTATTCGATCAATCTGCTGACCCTGCTGGCACTGGTTCTCGCAATTGGCCTCGTGGTCGATGACGCCATCGTGGTGGTGGAAAACATTCATCGCCATATCGAGGAGGGCATGCGGCCGTTCGATGCCGCGCTGAAAGGCGCACGGGAAATCACCGGTCCCGTCATTGCCATGACCATTACGCTGGCGCCGGTCTATACCCCCATCGGGTTCACGACGGGTCTGACTGGGGCGCTGTTCCGTGAATTCGCCTTCACGCTGGCTGGTGCCGTCATTGTCTCGGGGGTCATCGCACTCACGCTGTCGCCGATGATGACCTCGAAGATGCTGAAGCCGCATGGAAAGGTGTCGTGGTTCGCGCGGCTTGTTGACCGGGTGTTTGGTGGCTTGCAGCGCTTCTATCGACGCCGCCTCGACGGCACCATCCGTCAGCGCGCCGTTTTCGCCTGGATCGCGGTACTGATGATCGTGTTGTCGGGTATCCTTTACCAGGCGATCAATCGGCAGCTGGCGCCGTCCGAGGATCAGGGTGTGCTGTTCGCCTTCGTCAACGCGCCAGAGCATACCAACCTCGACTATCTGACGACCTACACGGACAAGCTGACCGAGACGATGCTTGCGGTCCCCGAGAAGAAGAACCTGTTCGCGGTGAGCGGCTTTCCCAACATCCATTCTGCCTTCATGGGTCTCATCCTGAAGCCGTGGGACGAACGCACACGGTCGGACCTTTCGGTGATGGCTGAACTCCAGCCGAAATTCAAATCCGTATCCGGGGTGAATGTCTTCGCGACGGCTCCGTCCGCTATTCCGGTCGGTGCGGGCGAATTGCCCGTCGAGTTTGTGCTGACCTATCCGGGGGATTATACGCGTCTGTCGGAGGTTCTGGACAAGCTCAAGGCCGAGGCCATGAAGAGCGGCCTGTTCATCTTCACCAACGCCGATCTGCGGTTCCAGACACCCCAGGCCGAAGTTGTGGTGGACAAGGATCGCGCCAATCAACTGGGCGTCACCATGCAGGATGTGGGAGCGACGCTTGCCACGCTTCTGGGCGGCAACAATGTCAACCGCTTCACAGTTGACGGCCGCAGCTATCAGGTGATCCCGCAGGTGCCGCGCGCCGAGCGCGAGAGCATCGAGCAGATCCTGCGCTTCCGCGTGCGTGCGGCAGACGGTGCCATGGTTCCGCTCTCAGCCTTCACGACCGTCAGCAAGACGGTGCAGCCCAATGGCCTCGCAACGTTCCAGCAACTCAACTCCGCGATGTTGCAGGGCGTGCCCTTCCCGGGCCGAACGATCGGCGAGGGCATCAGCTTTCTGCGGCAGAAGGCTGATGAAATCATGCCCGCAGGCATGGCGTATGACTTCAAGGGCGAGAGCCGGCAATTCGTAAAGGAAGGAAATACGCTCGCCGTCACCTTCGCGGTTGCATTGCTGCTGATCTATCTCGTGCTGGCAGCGCAGTTCGAGAGTTTCCGTGATCCGTTCATCATTCTGATCGGTCTTCCTGCAACAGTCTTCGGCGCACTGTTCGTCCTGTTCGTGTTGGGTGAAGTCAATGGCGCGATGATGAACAACCCACCGGTCAATCTCGGATCAGGGACGATCAACATCTATACGCAGATCGGTCTTGTCACACTGATCGGGCTGATCGCCAAGCATGGCATCCTGATGGTGGAGTTTGCAAACAAGCTTCAGGAGACGAAGGGGTATGACAAGAACCAGGCGATCAAGGAAGCCGCCGCGGTCCGGTTGCGCCCAATCCTGATGACCACGGCTGCGATGGTGATCGGTGTCGTTCCACTGCTTCTGGCGAATGGTGCGGGCGCAAAGAGCCGTTTTGACATCGGCATCATCATTGCCGCGGGCATGACCATTGGAACCCTGTTCACGCTGTTCATCACCCCGGCGATCTATTCTTACATCGCGCGAGACCGCCGGCACCTGCACGACCGGGAGCGTGCATCGGATGTACTGTCACCGCCGGTTCTGGTGGCAGCGAATGACGCGAGTCCCCTCGCCAAGGCTGCTGAGTAGATCTTCGATGAATGGTGCATCGCCCCTTGGGGCGATGCACCATTCAGCCTCTTGATATCAGCCGCTGTATTCACACTCGAACACGAATTCGCGGAGCGAATAGCCGGTATTGGAGATCGTTGTATTAAAGGGCTGGTGTGCGAGTTTCCAAACCATTCCGAGGGGGCAGCCCTTGCTGTCGGACAACAATGCATTGATGGCTTGTGTGCAAGGCGCTTCGGATTTGACGTTTTCGTTGACGCGGATGAGTTTCCCGTCTGCGCCGGTATTCTCGATGTTGTAAACAGTTGACTCAGCTCTTGCTGGCATTGCAGTGCATCCGACGATGATGAGGTTGGTCATGTCCGCGCGACTGCTGCCAGACGAGATCAGCAGAGCGCTTGTCGCGATGCCGAGTGCTACGATCATTTTCATGATGGAATTGTTCCCTAGTTATCCAAGATCACACATGAACATGTGTGATCTCCTCATAGAGGGATCACGGTTAAATTGATATGTTTATGAAAGAACAACCCAAAAGAGAAGCGCTGACTAGCTCAACTGCGTCGCAGCAGACTGAAATCTCGCTATAGCCTTTTCGATATCAGCCTCGCTGCACGCGAAGGATAGGCGGATCGACTCCGGGGCGCCGAAGGCGCTGCCGGGAACAGTCGCAAGGCCATGCGCGTCCAGCAGCCAGTCGCACAAGGCTTCCGTTGTATCAATGACATTGCTTCCTGCCTTGCGTCCCAGGAGGCCTGAAACATCGGGAAAGGCATAGAATGTTGCGGGAATGGGGCCGATCCGGACGCCCGGTATGGCCTGGAGGCCGGACAGAACCATGTCGCGGCGGCGCTGGTAGGCCCGTCGCATGTCTTCGACGGCGTCGCGGGGGCCTTCGAGGGCTGCAATGGCGGCGCGCTGCACAAACTGGTTTGCGCCGGCCGAGATGGCGCTTTGCATGCGCGCCATCGCCTTGGCGATCGGGCCCGGTGCCGCGGCATAACCAAGACGCCAGCCGGTCATGGCAAAGCCCTTGGAAAAGCCATTTACGGTGATGGTACGCTCGCGCATGCCGGGCAGTGCGCCGATCGAGGCCATGCTGCCGTCGAAGATGATGTATTCGTAGATCTCGTCCGACATCACCATCAAGTGCGGGTGCCGGGTCACGATGCCAGCGATATCGGCGAGTTCTTCGCGGGTCCAGACGGCGCCAGTGGGGTTTGATGGTGAATTGACGATGATGAGCTTGGTGCGCGGCGTGATGGCTTCGGCGATGCGCCGGGCAGGAACCTTGTAGTCATCGGCGATGCCCGCAGAGAGCACGACCGGGATGCCACCTGCAAAGCGCACGGTGATCTCGTAGGACACCCAGAAGGGGGCAAGCATGATGACTTCGTCGCCGGGTCCGATGATGGACAGGATGGCATTGGCAATGGCCTGTTTCGCGCCATTGGCGAGGCAGATGTCATCGGGACCGTAATCAAGTCCGTTCTCGGTCTTGAGTTTGCGGGACAGTGCGGCGCGGAGCTCCGGAATGCCCATGACGGGCGCATAGTGGGTGAGGCCCGCCTTCATGGCCGCCGTGGCCGCGGATTGAATGTTTTCGGGGGTGTCGAAATCGGGCTCGCCCAGCGTCAGGCTCACCACATCAGCGCCACCCGCCCGCAGGGCGCGCGCGCGTTGCGACATCCGTATGATCGGACCCTCATCGGCCGTCTGGCTGCGGGACACGAGAAGGGCAGAAGGGTCGAAGCTGGTCATGGCTGGTGTCTATACTCCGTCGTGCTTGCCCGGTCGAGACTTGGCGGGCATAAGGCCGACATGAAAAGGTCTCTGGCATTGATGATTCTTGGCGTCGCCGTCGTGATTACTGGCTGTGAGGGCGGTCCTGGGGCGCGTATCACTCGCAACAAGCCGGCGCCCGCTCCGGTGGCCCGTAGCGAACCGATTTTCTACAATGGCAGGACGTACCAGCTCGACTTCCGCCCAGGCGGGGCTGGCATCTACGACATGATCGTCTCGGGCATGACTGCAAAGCAGCAGAAGGACGCCATTGCCGTCGCGACATCTTCTCTGGGTTACTTTGCCTGTCCGGAAGGACAGCGCGGCAAGCTCACGCAGGAACCGGTTTACACGGCTTCGAAATGGCGCATTCAGGCGCGTTGCGGCTGAACGCTGCCTGACTCAGCCGAACTGGCGGTCGAGCCAGTCGCGCGTGCGGAAATAGCGTCCAATCCAGGGCAGGAACCAGGTGTTGCCGGTATAAAGCGGATGGTCCGGGAATTCGGGGCGGTCGAAGGCGCAGATATGGTTCACCTGGCCGGCGATCTTGCGGGCCGTCTGGTGGCCCAGATAGCTCATCATGGCGATCCCGGAGCCGTTGCAGCCAAGCGCATAATGAAGGTTCTTGAATTTTCCCATGTGAGGCATCTCGTCGAGCGTGAAGGCCACATTGCCGGTCCAGGCATGGGTGATGCGCGTGCCGCGAAGCTGCGGGAAACGGTCGATCATGAAGCGGTGAAGGATGGGTGCGGTCTCGACGGGGTCGGTGTGCCCAAATTTGGCGCGGCCGCCGAAGATCAATCGCTTTCCATCGGGTGACATGCGGTAATATGTGAGGACACGACGGGTATCAGCGAAGGATCTGTTCTTCGGACTGATGGATGCCGCAAGATCGGGGCTGAGCTCCTCGGTCGCGATGATGTAGGAGCCCACCGGCACGACACGGCGCTTCAACTCCGGAGTGACATCGCCGGTATAGCCATTGGTGGCAATCAGCACGTCGCCAGCGTGAATGGACCCGCGTGGCGTCTCCACGCGCCAGCCGCCGGGCGTTTCAGTGAGCCGCGTCGCGGGTGTCCGGCTGGCGATTGGGATGTTGCGGGCCTCGCACAGGTCAAGCAGGCCCTTGAAGAACAAAGCGGGGTGAAGATGGCCCGCGCGGCCCACGACCAGGCCTCCGCGGTAGTAATCAGAACCGATCTCCTCGCGCTGGCGCTCGGGCGGAACGAGGTAGGATTCCGAGCCAGCGGTCTGGTTCAGCAGGTCGGCCTTGTGGGCCATGGTGTCGTAATGGCTCTTGCACCAGGCTCCGAGGAAATAGCCGGCACGTGTCCATCCGCAGTCAATCGCATGGCGTGCGATGAGATCCTCGATGAAACCGAAGGCATCGGCGGCATCGGTGAGAAAGGGCGCGGCCTCCTCGTCGGAGAGCGCCTTTGCCATGTAGCGCTTGCCGACGTTGACGCCACCGGAGACCATGCCGCCGTTGCGTGAGGATCCCCCATATCCCGGCTCATTAGCGTCGAGGACGATGCAGTCAATCCCCTCGCGGTGGAGTTCGAGCGCGGCATTGAGGCCGGCGTAGCCCGCTCCGATGATCACCACCCGGGCCGAACCGGGCAGGGCGATCTCCGGCAGGGGGCGGGGTTCGTAGGCCTCCCACCAGAAGGGGCGGGGTTTGAAGTCGCTTGAGAAGATGGATGCCGTCATGAGGGGTGGAGATTGCGCGATCTGCGCTGAGACTTCAAGCCATTGCCAATGCCACCCGGCTGTGGTCGTTACGCGGGCATGAATACGATCATCAAGACGATTGTCGCGGTCGCTGTCGCTTTCACCGTGATCTTCTACGCGGGCGCCTACCTGCTGCCCGGACAGGTGCGTGTCGAACGGAGCCTCGATATCGCGGCCCGGCCTGACAAGGTGTTTGCCATCGCCGGGGACCTCCGCCGCTGGCCCGACTGGTCGGTCTGGACAGAGGTCGATCCGAAGGTCCAGGTAACCATGGAGGGTGCCGCTTCCGGCATGGGCCAGAGCCTGCGCTGGGCGTCCAACAACCCTATGGTGGGCAATGGCGTCCTGACGGTGACAGAGCATGTTCCACCGGAACGCCTTGCCTTCGAGTCCTCCTACGGGGACTTCGGCACGGTGGTCTCATCGCTCGTTTTTGAGGGCACAGCGGACGGCACGCGCGTCACGTGGCGCTCGGAATCACCGCTGCCGGGGGTGATCGACCGCTGGGCCGGACTGTTTGCGGATGCTGCTGTTGGCAAGGAACAAGAGGCAAGCCTCGCCAGGCTCAAGGACCTGGCCGAAGGAGGGTAGGATGGTGGACGATAGGCCACGTGATGACCGGATCGCGCTGGTGACCGGCGGTGCGCAGGGAATTGGCCTCGCGGCCGCGCGGAGGTTCCTTGATCTTGGCTTCGCGGGTGTTCTGTTGCTGGATCGGAACGCATCGAAATTGCAGGACGCCGTCGGGATGCTCCGGAAACTGGGGCGCGTCGAGAGTCTGGACGGCGATCTCCTCGACCCATCGCTTCCCGCGCGTGCGGTGGCGGCTGCCCTGTCCGCCTTTGGCCGACTCGATGTGGTGGTGAATGCAGCCGGGAACACCGAGCGGTGCGGCCTCGACGATACCACGGCCGCCGCCTTCGAGCGGCTGTTCGGGGTGAATGCCCGCGCCCCCTTCTTCATGATGCAGGAGGCCGTGAAGCCCATGCGGGCGCAGGGCGGCGGCGTGATCATCAATGTCTCGTCGATGCTGTCGCATGGCGGGCCTCCGAACCTCACAACCTATTCGGCTTCCAAGGCTGCGCTCAACACCATGACGCGCTCGGTGGCCAACACCGTGAAACGCGAGGGAATCAGGGCCTTTGCCATCAATCTCGGCTGGGTGAACTCCGACGGCGAGCATGCGCTGCAGACGGGTTTCCACGGCATGCCACCGGATTGGGCCGAGGCCATCGGCCGCCGCATGCCCTCGGGGCGGATGATTTCGCCGGACGATGTCGCCGGGCTGATAGCCTATCTCGTGTCGCCGTCGGCATCGATGATGACCGGAGCGATCATCGATTACGAGCAGATGCCGGCAGGTGTCTTCGAGGCTCACCCGGCGCTGGGGCCTGAGTGAGTAGGGGCTGTTAACGGCCCTTCCACTGCGGTTTTCGCTTTTCAGCGAACGCCCGCGCACCCTCGAGCTGATCCTCGCTGGAATAGAGCACATCGACGGTCTTCAGCTTGCGGCCGGTCACCACAGCCAACGCCTGCAGCACGGGGAGATGCGATGTCTCGCGGTCGATTTCCTTGATGGCGGCAAAGACCAGCGGTGGCCCATCGGCCAGCTGGTCGGCCATCTCGCGGGCACGCGCCATCAGCCTGTCGGCAGGCAGGATCTCGTTGATGAGGCCCCAGTGCCTCGCTTCCGTGGCATCGATCCGGCGGCCGGTGAACAGGAGTTCCATGGCGACATGATAGGGAATGCGGCGCGGCAGCTTGATGGTTGCGGCATCGGCCACCGTGCCGGAATTGATTTCGGGGAGCGCGAATGTGGCGTGCTCAGCCGCGAGGATGATGTCGCAGGAGATCATGATTTCGAATCCGCCCCCGAACGCCAGCCCGTTGACCGCGCAGATGACCGGCTTGTTGAGGCCCGGCAATTGCTGAAGGCCGCCGAACCCGCCAACGCCATAGTCGGAGTCCGGCGCTTCGCCTTCGGCGGCTGCCTTCAGGTCCCATCCGGGACAGAAGAACTTCTCGCCCGTGCCGGTGAGGATCGCCACGCGGAGCTCCGGGTCGTCGCGGAATCCTGCAAAGACATCACCCATGATGCGGCTCGTGGCCGCATCGATGGCATTCGCCTTGCCGCGCTCGATGCGGACCTCGAGTACGCGTCCGCGCCGCGTGACGACAATGGGTCCGGTGGTGGTGTCCTTGACGGTATCCTTGACGGTCATGGGGTCCTCATCTTCAGAAGGGCATCGACGGCTATGGCGCCGTCCTTGAGAACGAGCAGGGGGTTGACATCGAGTTCCTCGATCAGACCCCGGTTGGCGGCGGCAAAGGCAGCGACGGCCTCGACCGCGCGGAGAGCGGCGTCCGCATCTCCCGACTTCCCGCGATAGCCCTCGACCAGACGCCAGACCTTCAGCCTGCGCAGCGCGCGGGTGATTTCTTCGCGGGATGCGGGCAGGATCAGGGTAGCCGAATCCTGGAGGAGTTCGGTCAGGATGCCACCTGCTCCCACGGTCAGCGCCAGGCCGAACTGCGGGTCGGAGGTAAGGCCGATGATCAGTTCGGCGACCGCGCCCGTAACCATGCGTTCGACCAGAAGCTCTGGTGCCAGTCGGCCGAGCCGCTGGGCCGCGTTCTCGACTTCGCTGGCAGTCCTCAGGTTCAGGGCAACGCCGCCGGCCTCGGTCTTGTGCGCGATGGCGGTGGACGAAATCTTGAGGGTCACCGGGTACCCGAGGCTTTCGGCGGCGGCCGTGGCCTTCTCGGCCGGACAGACCATCCCGTCGGGTACCGGAAGGCCATGGCGATTCAGGAGCTGCTTGGCCTCATGCTCGCTCAGGATGCGTGCGCCGCTGCCGGTGATCACCGGAGGCTCCATGGCGGGCGGGGTATCGGTGCGGGCCCAGTTCCGCCCGATCGCAGCCGCACACTCAAAGGCCGTGAGCGCGTCATCCAGGCCCATCATGGGCGCGACGCCAGCCTCGGAGAGTTCTGCAGCCAGCGACAGTGGCATGCCCTCGGAGAGCGAGGCAACGACGGCAGCGCGTGCACCCGTCGCCTTGGCGGCAGCCGCCATGGCGCGCGCCGTCAGGGCCCAGCTGTCAGGCTTCATCCGGGGGTGGGTTGGCGTGTCGAGAATGACCATCGCGACATCGAAACCACCGCGCAGGACTTCGGTGAAGGTGGCGGCCAGCTTCTCAGGCTGTCCCCAGATGAAGGTATGGTAGTCGAGCGGATTGTCGATGGCGACATATTCATTGAGGGTCGCTGCCACGCGTGGTTTGGTGACGGCGTCGAAGGGCGGAAAGCTGACCTTCTTCTCGAGGGCCATGTCGGCGACGAGTGCCGCCTCGCCGCCCGAACAGCTGAGTGACACCAGCCGGGCATCGGCGATTGGTCCCCCGTTGTGCAGAAACTTGAGCGTTTCCGCAAAGGCCGAAACGGAGGTCATGCGGGCAATGCCGTAGCGTTCGAAGAGGGCGTCATAGAGCTTGTCTGCGCCGGCCAGAGACGATGTGTGGCTCATGGCGACCTTCGCACCCTGTTCCGAGCGGCCCGTCTTGAGAACGACGATGGGCACCCTGCGCTGCCGGGCGAGCATGGCCGCACGCGCGAAGGCAGGGACATCGGGCAGACCTTCGACATGAAGCCCGATCGCCGAGATGCGCGGGTCTGCCGAGAGAGCTTCCACCATGTCATGCATGCCGACATCGACCTGGTTGCCGATGGAATAGACCGCTGCGACCGGAAGGCCGCGCATCATCATCGTGAAGTTGCAGGCGATGTTGCCCGATTGGGTGATCAGCGCCACGCCGCGCGGGACAGGCTCCAGACCTGTCTCGTCCGGCCACAGCGCAGCCCGTGACAGGGTGTTGACGAAGCCGTAGCAGTTAGGGCCCATCAGCGGCATTCCGGCCGCAGCGGCCAGAAGTTCCATCTGGAGATCCGTGTGTCCGGTTTCTGCAAAACCCGCCGCATAGATGACAGCGCCGCCGCAGCCTTTTCGTGCAAGCGCCCGCACCACCTCGACGGTCGGTTCGCGTTTCACCGCAACGAATGCGGCGTCGATGCCGTCAGGAAGATCCTCGGCCGACTTGAGCGTGACAACGCCTGCAAGTTCTTCGCGCTTTGGATGCACAGCATGGATCTCGCCGGTAAAGCCAAGTTCCTGTGTGCGGCGGATCGCGATGGCACACTCATTGCCACCGATGAAGGCGATGGACCTGGGGTTCAGGAGGCGAGAAAGATCTTTCATCGCGCTATCCCCCGTGCGGGACGGACCGCTTGAGGTAAATCTTCATGTCACCCGCCCAATGGCCGGAGCAGGGCCCGGGAAATGATGTGCCGCTGGATTTCGCTCGTGCCTTCCCAGATGCGCTCGACGCGTGCGTCGCGCCAGATGCGTTCGAGAGGCAGATCCGACATCAGTCCCATGCCGCCATGGATCTGGATCGCTTCGTCCGCGACGAAGGCCAGCATCTCGGTAGCTTTGAGTTTCGCCATGGCCATGTCCATGTCAGTCACCGTCTTCTGGTCGAACCTCCAGGCGGCCTCGAGCGTCAGCAGTTCCGCTGCCTTGAGTTCCATGGCCATGTCCGCGAGCTTGAAGGAGACACCCTGGAACTTGCCAATCTGTTGTCCGAACTGCTGGCGGTCCACCGCCCACTGCTTGGCGTGCTCGAGCGCACGCTCGGCCCTTCCGATGCAGGTGGCAGCCACCTGAAGCCGGGTTGCGCCCAGCCAGTCATTGGCGACCTCGAAGCCCTTGTGCAATTCACCGAGGATCTGGCTCTTGTGCACGCGGCAGTCATTGAATTCGAGAATGGAATTGTTGTAGCCGCGATGAGAGACGTTGCGGTATCCCTTGCTCACCGTGTAACCCGGCGTTCCCATGTCGATCAGGAAGGCGGTGATCAGCTTTTTCTTGCCGCGTGGAGTGTCCTCCTCGCCGGTGGCGGCGAACAGGATGACGAAACTAGCCTCATCCGCATGGCTGATGAAATGCTTGGTCCCGTTGATGACAAAATCATCCCCGTCGGCGCGCGCGAAGGTCTTCATGCCCCGCACGTCCGAGCCCACCCCGGGTTCGGTCATCGCGAGGCAATCGGACTTTTCGCCGCGCACGGCTGGAAAGAGATACTTGTCGCGCTGCGCGCCTGCGCAGGCCATCAGGATGTTGGAGGGTCTCGCCACGCAGGTCCAGTGAAGCGCGTAGTTGGCGCGACCGAGTTCCTTTTCGTAAAGAACCCAGGTGAGCGTATCGAGGCCTGCTCCACCAACCTCGGCTGGCATGTTGGCGGCATAGAGTCCGGCAGCAATCGCCTTCTGCCTGATTTCATCGCGGAGTTCGGGACGCAGGATGCCTGTCTCCTCGATCTCGGCTTCATGCGGATAGAGTTCGTTGACGACGAAATTGCGCGTCGTCTCGACGATCATCCGCTGTTCATCGGAGAGGGTGAAATCCATGCGTTCTCACTTGATGTGGAAGGTTTCGACGTGGCCGTCGATGGCGATGTCCTGGCCATTGATCATGAAGGCTGCTGGCGAAGCGAGATAGACGGCCAGAGCGGCAACCTCATGGGCTTCGGTCAGGCGTTCGAGTGACTGATTGCCGACGATCTCGCGCGCCACCACGTCGAAGGGAACGCCGCGCACATCGGCCTCGCCCTGGATCACCCGGTTGATGCGGTCGCCCTTGACGGAACCGGGGCAGATGGCGTTGCAGCGGACATTGTGGCGGCCGAGTTCGATGGCCAGTGATTTTGTGAGGCCGATGACGCCCCATTTTGCGGCCGCATAGGGGGTACGGTTGCCAAAACCATGCTGGCCTGCATTCGACGACATGTTGATGATGCACCCCGAGTTCTGGGCCTTCATGACAGGCGCCGCGCGCTTGGCGCACAGAAAGTAGGAATCGAGGCAGACTTCGAGGCATTCCCGCCACCCGGCAAGGTCAATGCCCTCCACGGGCGATGTCGGACCCTTGATCCCGGCGTTGTTGACCAGAACATCGAGACCGCCAAGGTCGTCGAGCGCATCATCGAACCAGGCGTTGATTTCGCCTTCATTGCGGACATTGACGCGGCTTGCGGCGATGTCGGGAAAGTCGTTGCGGAAACTGGCGAGCGCAGACTCGTTGACGTCGCAGATGTGAACCTTCGCGCCCTCGGCGGCGAAGGCCCTGGCGATCTCCTTGCCGATGCCATCGGCGGCGGCGGGGATCATCACGCGTTGCTGTGGCATGGGTCTTGGTCCTTTCTCAAGCCGATTTCTTCTTGCGGGCCTTCATCTCGCGCTCCAGCACCAGTCCGCTTCCGATCTTGTGCTTTCTGAAAACCTTCATCATGTCGACGAGCACCGCATTCCGCTTGGCTTCGATCGCGGCGACGCTGCGGCCATTGGCCTGTGCCTCGCAGCCTTCGACAAGGCGCCTCTCGAGCGTTTCGTTCCATTTCGGGAATTTGAGATCGGTCCAGTCCAATTCAAGGGTCGGATCGAACTGCTTGATGAAATCGCGCATGCCGCCCGGGCCGCCGGCGAGGTGATAGGTGAGGAAGGAGCCCATGAAGGCCCAGCGCATACCGGCCGAAAAGACGATTGAATCGTCGATGTCGCCCGTCGTGCCGATATCCTTGTTGAGAATATGCAGGGCCTCGCGCCACAGGGCTTCCTGCAGGCGGTCGCAGATGTAGCCCATGATTTCCTTCTTGAGGCGCAGCACATGCATGCCGATCGACTCGAAATAGACGCCGGCCCGGTCCATGACCTCCGCGGATGTTTTCGCACCCGGCACGGTTTCGACGAGCGGCAGAAGGTAGACCGGATTGAAGGGGTGTCCGATGATCACCCGGTCCGGATGTTTGCACTGGCTCTGGAGATTGGTTGGCAGAAAGCCCGACGAAGACGATGAGATGATGACATGCGGCGCCGCAATGGCATCGATGTCTCGGAACAGTTTGATCTTGAGGTCCTCGCGCTCGGGCGCAGCCTCATGGATGAAATCAGCCTTTGAGGCCATCTTCGCAAGATCGGTCGTGAAGCTGAGCTTGCCTTTTTTCTTCGGCTTGCCGAGCAGCGCCTCGAGCGAGGGCCAGGCGGTCTTGATCTGAGCCTTGAGCCTGGCCTCGGCGGCTGGAGAGACGTCATAGGCGATGACGTCGAAGCCTCGGAACAGGAGCCGCGCCGCCCATCCGGCTCCTATGAGGCCGGTGCCCGCGATGCCGACGGTCTTGATGGCCTTGGTTTTTGCCATGTCAGGATTTCCTTGGCGAAAGTTTGAGAATCGCGCGGCCGTCGTCCGGGCTGGCCACCTTGCTGCCGAGGATCTCGATGATCTTCACGGCTTTCTCCACCAGCGTGCCGTTCGAGGCATAGACGCCTTTCTCGAGCCAGAGATTGTCTTCGAGACCGACGCGGACATGGCCGCCCAGCAACACGGCCTGGGCGACGGCCGGGAACTCGTTCCGGCCGATGCCGAAGGCAGCCCAGACCGCGTCCTTCGGTAACTGCGCCTTCTGATAGGCCATCGTCTCGCTGTCATAGGGCGCGCCCCATGGAATGCCGAGGCAAAGCTGGAACAGGGGAGGGCCTTCGATCAGACCCTCGGCGCAAAGTTGCTTGGCAAACCATAGGTTGCCGGAATCGAAGATTTCCATCTCCGGCTTCACCCCATAGGATTTGATCAGCCGGGCCTGCTCGCGCAGCTGAGTGGGGGTCTGGACGACGATGGCGTTGCCATCGCCGAAATTCAGTGTGCCGCAGTCCAGCGTGCAGAGTTCGGGGCGCAATTCCTTCACATGAATCAGCCGCTCCTCGGGGCCGACGCAATCGGTTCCCGGTCCGAAGTCGAGCGGTTTCTCACCTGGTCCGATCTCGACGTCGCCGCCCATGCCGGCGGTCAGGTTGATGATGACGTCCTTGTTGCGGTCGCGAATGCGCTCCATCACCTCACGGTAGTAGGCCACCTTGCGGGAGCCCTTGCCGGTTGAGGGCTCGCGGACATGGCAGTGCACGACGGTTGCACCGGCGGACGCTGCCTCGAGAGCGGAATTGGCGATCTGCTCGGGCGTCACCGGAATGGCGGGGTGCTTGCCGACGGTGTCGCCGGCGCCTGTGACGGCACAGGTGATGATGACTTTGGGCTGCATGGGCCTGCTCCTGTTTCAGGCGCCGAAACTAAGCCCTTCCGTCATCTCTCGATAGGCTTTTTTCGCCTCGGATTATGCATTTTCCGGCATGGTCCTGCCAGCTTCATCAGGTGTTGAGATCGGGTGCCCGGACAAGAGCGCAACCGCTGATCTGCCAGCTGCCGTCCGCCTGGCGCTCAAAACTGTAGATTGCCTCATAGGTGAGCCCGTCCGGCCCGAGGAGGGTTACCTTCTGGAAGGGGCGGCCATCTGCCGCTGTTCCGGTCTCGCCGAAGCTGTAGGACTGAGGCCGGTAGACCGGCTGATAGCCACGGCGCACCATGTCCATGAAGATCTCGGGGTTGGGAAAGATGCGGCGGATGCTGGGGCTGGCATAGCCATAGGCGGCCGCCCCGTCATCTGCCCGGAAAGCGTCGATCTGGGCTGAAATCACTGCCTGGAAAGCACCGGCGTCGGGTGTCTCGGCCCGGACGGGGCCGTTGGTGAGCAGGAAGGAAGCGAACAGTCCGGCGAGGAGGCGCATGCTGACATCCTGGTTGGGTCTGTTGTGGAGTACGCGCACCCCTCCTGCATGGTTCAACTGGCCGGTGTGCGATGCAGCAAAAGCCTGAGCAGTCGTTTTCGGAGGGTGCAGTCCAAAAGCCGCACTTGACGCTGGTGCAATGACGGATGAGTATCCGCTATGGAAAAGGGCGATAAGCCAATACCGGGTCTTGCGTTGACCCAGCGTCAGCGCTCGAATCTGGTACTTGGGGTGCAATTCTGGGAGGAAAATGATGCCTGCAATCTCCATGAAGGTGAATGGCCAGGCTGTGTGCGGAGACGTTGAAGGCCGCACGCTGCTGGTCGAGTTCATTCGCGACAAACTCGGTCTGACCGGCACCCATGTCGGCTGCGACACCAGCCAGTGCGGCGCCTGTGTCGTGCATGTCAACGGCAAGGCCGTGAAGTCATGCACCGCGCTCGCCATTGCCCATGATGGTGCCGAGGTGACCACCATCGAGGGTCTGGCCGCCAACGGCAAGCTGCATCCGATGCAGGAAGCCTTCCGCGAGCATCATGGCCTGCAGTGCGGCTTCTGCACGCCGGGCATGATCATGGCGGCCGTCGACATGGTCAACCGTCTGGGCAAGAAGCTCGACGAGGACACCATCCGGCACGAACTCGAGGGCAACATCTGCCGCTGCACCGGCTACCACAACATCGTCGCCGCCGTTAAGGCGGGCGCCGCCAACATGTGATCAGGGGAGAAGCAAGCCATGGATAACGGAACCGGCATTGGCGCCCGTGTCAAGCGCAAGGAAGACCAGCGCTTCATCACCGGCAAGGGCAACTACACGGACGACATCAACCTGCCCAAGCAGACCTACGCCTATTTCGTGCGCAGCCCGCACGCGCATGCGACCATCAAGAAGATCGACACCTCGAAGGCCAGCAAGATGCCTGGCGTGGTCGGCATCTTCACCGGCGATGACGTGGCAGCCGATAAGATCGGCGGCCTGATCTGCGGCTGGATGATCCACTCCAAGGACGGCTCGCCGATGAAGGCGGGTCCGCATCCGATTCTGGCCATGGGCAAGGTCCGCTACGTCGGTGATCACGTCGCCGTCGTCGTTGCCGAGACCAAGGACCTCGCCAAGGCCGCCGCTGCGGCCGTCGATGTCACCTATGACGTGCTGCCGCATGTTGTCGACGTCGCCGAGGCGATGGGCCACAAGGCGCAGGTTCATGAGGTCGCGCCGGACAACCGGGTGTTCAACTGGTCGATCGGCGATCAGGCCGCGACGGATGCCGCCTTCAAGTCGGCGGCGCACATCACGAAGATCGACCTGGTCAACAACCGGCTGATTCCGAATGCCATGGAGCCGCGCGCCGCGATCGGTGCCTACGACACAGGCATGGACAGCTACACGCTCTACACGACCAGCCAGAACCCGCATGTCGCGCGTCTCGTGATCTCGGCATTCCACGGCCTGGCGCCCGAGCACAAGCTGCGGGTGATCGCCCCTGACGTGGGTGGCGGCTTCGGCTCCAAGATCTTCATCTATGCCGAGGAAGTGGTCTGCGTGTGGGCCTCGAAGCGGATTGGCGGACGTCCGATCAAGTGGACTGCGGAACGCACCGAGTCCTTCCTGTGCGACGCGCATGGCCGCGACCATGTCACCCACGCCGAACTCGCCACCGACGCCGGTGGCAAGATCACCGGCTTCCGCGTTCACACCAAGGCGGCGATGGGCGCCTATCTCTCGACCTTCGCATCCTGCGTGCCGACCTATCTCTACGCCACGCTGTTGTCGGGCCAGTACAACATCCCGAACATCTATGCCGAGGTGGATGCGATCTATACCAACACTGCTCCGGTCGACGCCTATCGTGGCGCCGGTCGCCCCGAGGCCACCTATGTGGTGGAGCGCATCGTCGAAACAGCGGCGCGTGAACTGAAGATGGATCCGGCTGAGTTCCGCCGGAAGAACTTCGTCACCCAGTTCCCGCACCAGACGCCTGTCATCATGTGCTATGACGCGGGCGACTATGGCGCTGCCCTCGACAAGGCTCTGGCGATCGCGGATTACAAGGGCTTCGGCGGCCGCAAGGCGGAGGCAGCCAAGCGCGGCAAGCTCCGCGGCATCGGCTTCTCTGCCTATATCGAAGCCTGCGGCATCGCACCCTCAGCCGCCATCGGCTCGCTCGGCGCCGGCGTGGGCCTCTGGGAATCGGCCGAGGTTCGCGTGAACCCGGTCGGAACCGTGGAGATCCTCACGGGCTCGCACAGCCATGGCCAGGGCCATGAGACCACCTTCGCCCAGCTCGTCTCCGACCGGCTTGGCATCGACATCAACAATGTGTCGATCGTCCACGGCGACACGGACAAGGTGCAGTTCGGCATGGGCACCTACGGCTCGCGCTCGGGCGCGGTCGGCATGACGGCGATCTCCAAGGCACTCGACAAGATCGAGGCCAAGGCCAAGCGAGTCGCGGCGGCGGTGATGGAAGCCTCCGTCAACGACGTCGAATTCAAGAACGGCACCTTCACCGTGAAGGGCACCGACAAGAAGATGGCCTTTGGCGAAGTGGCGCTCTCGGCCTATGTGGCGCACAAGTTCAACTCGGCCGAGATCGAGCCGGGCCTGAAGGAGTCTGCGTTCCACGACCCGTCGAACTTCGTGTTCCCGGCTGGCGTCCACATCGCGGAGATCGAGATCGACCCGGATACGGGCGTCACCGATGTGGTGAACTACACGGCGGTCGACGACTTCGGCAACATCATCAACCCGATGATTGTCGAGGGTCAGGTCCATGGCGGCATCGTTCAGGGCATCGGTCAGGCTCTCACCGAGGGCTGCGTCTATGACAAGGCGTCCGGCCAGCTGCTGACCGGTTCCTACATGGACTATCAGATGCCGCGGGCGGCCGATGTTCCGTCCTTCAAGCTCGACTTCACCTGCACCCCCTGTCCGTCCAATCCTCTGGGCATGAAGGGCTGCGGCGAGGCCGGCGCCATCGCCTCTCCGGCGGCGGTCATGAATGCGGTCACCGACGCGATGGGCCTCAAGGATGTCGCCATGCCGGCATCGCCGCAGGTGGTGTGGAAGGCGTTGCAGCCCATGAAAAAGGCTGCGGAATAAGGCAGGAGGACAGAGAAATGGAAAACTTCACATATCATCGTCCTGCCTCGGCTGCCGATGCGGCGGCCGCCATGAAGGGCGCCAAGGATGGCAAGTATCTCTCCGGCGGCCAGACGCTCATCCCGGCCCTCAAGCAGGGGCTCGCGTCTCCTTCCGATATCATTGATCTCGGGGGCCTCAAGAACAGTGGCGTGACGGTTGGGGCAACGGTCGTCATCAAGGCTGGTACGACCCATGCCGAGGTGGCCGCCGATGCTGGTCTGAGGAAGGCCATTCCCGGCCTTTCGGCGCTGGCGGGCGGCATTGGCGATCCGCATGTGCGGCACCGCGGCACCATTGGGGGTTCAATCGCCAACAATGATCCGGCGGCGGATTACCCGGCTGCCTGCCTTGGGCTCGGCGCGACCATCCACACCTCGAAGCGCAAGATCGCTGCGGGTGACTTCTTCACCGGAATGTTCTCGACCGCTCTCGAAGAGGGTGAGATCGTGACCGCAGTGGAGTTCCCCATCCCGAAGAAATGCGGCTATGCCAAGTTCCCCAATCCGGCCTCGCTCTATGCTATGGTCGGTGTCATGGCGGCACAGCTGGCCGATGGATCGCCGCGGGTGGCAGTCACGGGCGCCGGCGCCGGTGTGTTCCGTGCCACAGCCATGGAGGCTGCTCTCGCCAAGGATTTCTCCGCGGCTGCCCTCAACGGCGTCGCAGTGGCGGCCAAGGGTCTCAACAGCGACCTTCATGCCTCGGCTGATTACCGCGCGCACTTGATCACGGTCATGGCCAAGCGGGCGGTCGAGAAGGCCAAGTAAGGCCCCAGACTTGCGAGTTCGGGGCCCGCGGGTGTACTCGCGGGCCTCTTTCGTTTCCTGGGTTGGGGGCTGCGGCCATTGGGTGGCCAGGGGGAAGATTTCATGACGAAGCAGGTGCCGACAAGCATCGACGACACGCTGAAGCTGCTGAGATCGACCGGCTATGTCGCCGGGCGTGTCCTCGCGACCGTCGCCTTCCTGTCTCTCAAGATGGGCCGCCCGCTGTTTCTCGAGGGCGAGGCCGGTGTCGGCAAGACCGAGATCGCCAAGGTGCTGGCCGAGACTCTCGGCCGCAAGCTGATCCGGCTGCAATGCTACGAGGGCCTCGACATCAGCTCGGCCGTCTACGAGTGGAACTACGCTGCTCAGATGATCGAGATCCGGCTGGCGGAAGCCTCTGGCGAACTGGACAGGGGGCGCCTTGGCCAGGACATCTTTGCCGAGCGTTTCCTGATCCGCCGGGCCCTGCTGCAGGCCCTCGACGCGCCCAAGGGTGAGGCGCCTGTGCTGCTGATCGACGAGCTTGACCGCACCGACGAGGCCTTCGAGGCCTTCCTGCTTGAGGTCCTGTCGGATTTCCAGGTGACCATCCCGGAGCTTGGCACCATCAGGGCCGCGGAACCTCCCATCGTCATCATTACCTCCAACCGGACCCGTGAAGTGCATGACGCGCTGAAACGCCGCTGCCTCTATCATTGGGTCGGGTACCCGGATGCCCGGCGCGAGCTCGAAATCGTCAGGGCCCGGCGTCCCGGAGCCTCCGAGACGCTGGCGCAGGAGGTTGTGTTGTTCGTTCAGTCGCTGCGCGGGGGCGACCTCTACAAGGCACCAGGTGTCGCCGAGACGCTGGACTGGGTGACGGCGCTGCATGAACTCGACGCCATGTCGCTCGACCCGCAGACGGTGAATGACACGCTGGGCGTGCTGCTCAAGTATCAGGACGACATCAGCCGCATGCAGGGCACCGAGGCCAAGCGCATCCTTGACCAGATCAAGGATGAAATCCGGACGATGGCACATACATAAAGGCGATGAATCCCTTTTCGACACCCGCCAACCAGAACCAACGCCCGCTGTCGGGGCGACTGGCGGACAACATCATGCATTTTGCCCGCGTGTTGCGCGAGGCGGGCATACCGGTAGGGCCTGGAGCCGTGCTTGACGCCCTTGATGCGGCGATGATGGGCTCTCTGCGGACCCGGGACGACTTCTACTGGACACTGCACGCGGTCTTTGTCAAACGACGCGACCAGCGCGAGGTGTTCGATCAGGCGTTCCATGTCTTCTGGAAGAAGCCCAAGATGCTGGAGCAGCTCATGCAGCTGTTCTTTCATCAGGTTGCACGCGATGCCGGCGAGAAGGCAAAGCAGGCGGGGTTCCGGCGTCTTGCCGAGGCGATGTTCGACGCGCGGGAGAGCCAGAGCCAGCAGCGCGAAAAGAAGGATGACATCGAAATTGACGCAAGTTTCACGGCCTCGGCGCAGGAAGTGTTGCGGCGCAAGGACTTCGAGCAGATGACCGTTGCCGAGCAGGCCGAGGCGCGCGCCGCGATCGCCCGCCTCCGCCTGCTCCGAAGCGAGATCATGACGAGGCGCTGGCAGCATGCGCAGGATGGTGCGGCCATTGACATGCGCCGGACGCTGAAGGGTTCGATGCGGGCGGGTGGACATTTCATCGATCTTGCGCGTCGAGAGAAGGCTTGGCGTGAGCCGCCACTGGTGGTGCTCTGTGACATATCTGGCTCTTGTTCAAACTATTCGCGCATGTTCCTGCACTTCCTCCATGCACTCACCAATGATCGCGACCGTGTGCAGGTCTTCCTGTTTGGCACCAGGCTGACCAACGTGACGAGGGAGCTCAAGCGCCGTGACATCGACGAGGCCATGGCAAAGGTCTCGGGGGCCGTGAAGGACTGGTCCGGTGGCACCCGGATCGGAACGTCGCTGCGCGAGTTCAACTACCGCTGGGCGCGTCGGGTGCTCACGCAGGGTGCGGAAGTGTTGATCATGACCGATGGCCTCGATCGCGAGGACACCGACACGCTGGCCAATGAAATGGAGCGGCTGCGCCGCCAGACAAAACGCATCATCTGGCTGAACCCGTTGTTGCGCTATGACGGGTTTGAGGCCGTGGCCGGCGGAATCCGTGCCATGATGCCCCACGTCGACGAGTTCCGGCCTGTTCATTCCCTCGACAGTCTGCGTGATCTGGTGGTTGCGCTTGCCGGTCCCGCGTCGGGTGGGCACGGCGCGCGGAACTGGATTCGCAAGGCTTTGCATTAGGAGGTCCTGGCATGGCGGCATCCGACCATACCATTCTCGAACAAGCGGCGCGCTGGCTGGGCGAGGGCCGCAAGGTGGCACTTGCGACGGTGGTGGAGACGTGGGGCTCAGCACCCCAGCCGGTCGGAAGCCAACTGGCCATCGATGCGGAGGGGAACTTCATCGGTTCGGTTTCCGGGGGGTGCGTCGAGGGCGCGGTGGTCACGGAGGCATTGGATGTGATTTCCTCTGGCGCGCCGCGACTGATGCAGTTCGGCGTGGCGGATGAGACCGCCTGGAAGGTGGGGTTGGCGTGCGGCGGCCGTATTGCCGTCTACGTGGAGCCGGTGACGTGAGGCGGCAGGTACTCGACGGACTTCTGGAGGCGCGCGCCCAGCGCAGGGCAGTCGCCCTGATTACCGATCTGGCGAGCGGCGCGCAGCGTCTGGTACCTCGGAGCGAGGCTGCCAGGGATGCGCTCGCCGACAGGCTCGAGGAAGCCTTCCGCTTCGATCAGTCCAGCAGTCATGACGGCCAGTTCATCAACGTTCACAACCCGCCGCTTCGCCTGGTGATCATTGGCGCGGTCCACATCGCACAGTCGGTCATACCGATCGCACAGCAACTCGGTTACGACATAACAGTGATCGACCCGCGGGGTGCCTTCGCCACCGGCGCACGGTTTCCGGGTGTGATGCTTCACGATGAATGGCCAGATGAGGTGATCCCGACCATCGGTCTTGATCCCCGTACTGCTCTCATCGCTCTGACCCATGATCCGAAAATCGACGATCCGGCCCTGAAACTGGCGCTCGCGTCGGATGTTTTCTACATTGGTGCACTGGGCTCACGTAAAACGCAGGGCTCGCGTGTGGCGCGTCTGCGTGAGACGGGATTTGCGGAGGCCGATGTCACGCGAATCCGCGGCCCTATCGGCCTTGATATCGGGGCGCGGGGTGCGCCGGAGATTGCCGTGTCGATCATGGCGGAAATGACACGCGCGCTGCGCCTCGGGGCTTGAGATGAACTTTGGGGAGCTGCCGCTTGCGGAGGCTGAGGGGGCAATCCTCGCCCACACGGTGAAGCACCGCGATGGCATGTTCAAGAAGGGCCGG
>OMIC01000015.1 GCA_900298995.1 Hyphomicrobiaceae bacterium
GGCGGCGGGGGCTCATCGGGTGGCGGAGGCGGTGGCGGTGGTGGCAGCGGCTGGTAGATCAGCCTTCCAGCGACTCGCGCTTCATTTCGATTTCAAGCCACTGCTCTTCCGCATGTGACAGTTCGGTGCGCGCGGCAGCAAGCCGCGCGGCCGCCTGATCAAAGGCTGCAGGGTCGCGCGCAAAGAGGCTTGAATCCGCAAGCCTGCTTTCCAGCGTGGCAATCTCGGCCTCCAGCGACTTCATGGTGCCGGGAAGAGTCTCCAGCGCATGCTTTTCCTTGAAGGAGAGCTTGCGCTGCGGCTGCGGTGCTTCAGACCTTGGCGCAGAGGAGGAAGACCTGGCGGGCTCGGGCCTCACCTTGCGGACCTCGACACCCGCGCCACGCTGGGCGAGCATGTCGGAATAGCCGCCCGCATATTCCGTCCACTTGCCATTGCCCTCTGCCATCAGCACCGAAGTCGCCACACGGTCGAGAAAGTCGCGGTCATGGCTCACCAGCAGGATGGTGCCCTGATAATCGGCCAGCATTTCCTGAAGCATGTCGAGGGTTTCAAGGTCGAGATCATTCGTGGGCTCGTCGAGGATCAGGAGATTTGACGGCCTGGCCAGTTCGCGCGCCAGGATGAGGCGCCCGCGCTCGCCGCCGGACAGCACACCGACGGGCGTGCGCGCCTTCTCGGGTGGAAACAGGAAGTCCTTCATGTAGCTGACGACGTGTTTCGTCTCGCCATTGACGGTGACGGAGGAGCCACGGCCATCGGTGATGACATCAGCGAGGGTTGCATTGGGATCAAGGCTCTGGCGGCTCTGGTCGAGCGTGACGGTCTGGAGATTGGTGCCGAGACGGATGGTTCCGCCATCGGGCTGCAACTGGCCGGTGAGAAGCCTGATGAGCGTCGTCTTGCCTGCGCCATTGGGTCCGACGATGCCCAGCCTGTCGCCCCGCATGATGAGAAGATCGAGACCGGAGACGATGGGCGTGTCACCGAAACTCTTGGAAAGTCCCACGGCCTCGGCCACCAGCTTGCCCGAGAGATCGCCCGCGGAGGCCGCCATGCGCAACGCGCCCTGCTGGCCCACATGTTCTTTGCGCTGCCTGCGCAGGCTTCCCAGAAGCTCCACGCGGCGCATGTTGCGCTTGCGCCGCGCCGTCACGCCATAGCGCATCCAATGCTCCTCGGCGGCGATGCGCTTGGCGAGGAGCTGTTGCTCGGCCTCCTCCTTCGCCAGCACCTCGTCGCGCCAGCCCTCGAAGGCCGCAAAGCCACGCTCCAGCCGCCGTGAGGCGCCACGGTCCAGCCAGACAGTGCGATTGGTGAGGTTTTCCAGAAAGCGCCGATCATGGCTGATCAGCACGAAGGCCGAGCGCAGCGCCGAGAGTTCGGACTCGAGCCATTCGATGGCCGGCAGGTCGAGGTGGTTGGTGGGCTCGTCGAGGAGCAGGATGTCGGGCTGGGGCGCCAACACGCGCGCCAGCGCGGCGCGGCGGATCTCGCCGCCCGAGAGCCGTGCGGGAAGCTCATCGCCGCTGAGGCCCAGTTCACCCAGCAGATAGCTGCAGCGGTGCGGGTCGTCGGCTGGTCCGAGGCCCGCCTCGACATAGTCGCGCACAGTGGCATGGGCTGAGAGGTCGGGCTCCTGTGGCAGGTAGCGGATGGTGATGCCGGGCTGCACCCAGCGCTCGCCCGAATCGGCCTCGATGAGGCCCGCCGCGATCCGGAGCAGCGTCGACTTGCCAGAGCCGTTGCGGCCGACCAGCGCCACGCGCTCTCCCTCCGCCACGGACAGTTCCGCGCCGTCCAGAATGGGGCGGCCGCCGAAGGTGAGGCCGATGCCGCGTAGATGGAGGAGAATCCTGCTCATGTGCGCCGGGGTCTAGCCTAGAGGACGGTGTTTCTCCAGTCCCCCAGATAGGCGGCCAGGCCCGGCACATCGGTGGCCGCAAAGAGATCCGCAGTGGGCCGCAGCGCCACAATGCGCCCGGCTTCGAGATAGGCCGTGTGGCTGGCGGCGTGGATGGCGTCTTCCGGCTGGTGCGTGACCATCACAACCGTCAGCCCACGCGCCTGCTGTTTTGCACGAAGGAGATCGAGCATGTCGCGGCGCAGCGCCGGGCCCAGCGCCGCGAAGGGCTCGTCGAGCAGCAGCACCGGCCTGTCGCGGACCAGTGCGCGGGCCACGGCAACGCGCTGGCGCTCGCCCCCTGAGAGTTCGCCCGGCTTTCTGTGGGCCAGTCCATCGAGGCCGACATCAGCCAGCGCGGCCTCGACCCGCTGCGCCTGCGCCGGTTCGAGCCGCAGGGCCGGCGATATGCCGAGCGCCACGTTCTGCCGCACGCTCAGATGGGCGAAGACATTGTTGTCCTGAAAGATCATGCTGACAGGCCGGCGGTCGGGCGGGAGCGCGGTGACGTCGGCATCATCGATCAGCACACGGCCCGCAAGCGGCGTCTCGAAGCCTGCGACGAGATTGAGAAGTGTTGACTTGCCGCCGCCGCTGGGTCCGATCACGGCCGTGAAGCCACCCGCGGGAAAGACGGCGTCGAAGATCATGTCCATGGCTTCGTAGCGGAAGGCCAGATGATCGAGCCGCAAACTCATGTTTCGCCCCAGCGTTCGGCGAGCGCCGAGAGGGCGAGCACCACAAGTCCCAGAACCAGCGCCGTACCGACCGCATCGTCGAAGCGATAGCTGCCCATCTGGCGGTAGATCAGCGCAGGCAGCGTCACAAAATCCTGCGTGCCGAAGAGCGAGATGGCGGTCAGGTCACCGAGCGACAGGATCAGCGCCATGACGAGCGCGAGGCCTGCCGCACGGCGCACGGCGGGAAATTCGACCACGCGCAGCCGGTTCCAGCCGCCAATGCCAAGGCCGAGACACAGCCGGTCATGCACCTCGGCCGAGCGGCCCAGCGCGGGCATCAGCACCCGCGCCACGAAGGGCAGCGCCATCATGGCATTCATGGCAATGACCAGCAGCGCCGAGAGCCAGAGCGGCCCCGCATAGGCGATGAGGCTGATGAACCAGCCCGTGGCGAGAGCGGCCGGCGGCACGATCCAGGACGCGAGCACGGCCAGCGCCGCCACCCGCCGCCAGAGCGCACCGCGTACCGCGAGCATGGCGAGCGGCCAGACCAGAAGAAAGGCGAGGCCGGCGCTGGCGGCGCCAAGCAACAGGCTGGTGAGCATCGCACGCAGCAGCGGCGCCGTGAGTGCGATATGCTGGAGGCCGGATGCTGCGAGCGCAAGGAGTGGCGGCAGAAGCAGCAGCAGCACGAGCAGGATCAGGCCCGCGTCGAGCACGCGGGCTGCGCCACTCCGTCCATCGAAGCGGCGGGCAGACGCACGCAGCATGGGCACATCGGGAACGAGGCCGCCCCAGCGCTGGGCCAGCAGGGCGAGGACGGCGCAGAGCGCAAACTGCACAAGCGCCAGCATGGCGGCCCGCTGCGGATCGAAATCGGCACGCAGCGACTGGTAGATCGCAACCTCGAGCGTGGTGGCGCGCGGCCCGCCGCCCAGCGTCAGCACCACGGCGAAGCTCGAGGCGCAGAGAAGAAAGATGAGCAGCGCCGCCGAGGCCATGCCGCCCCTGACGCGGGGCCACTCCACAATGCGCCACAAGGCCCACGGACCAAGGCCCAGCTGCGCGGCGAGTTTCCAGTTCTCCTCGGGGATGCGCTCGAGATCGGCAAGGACCAGGCGCGCCGCCAGCGGCACGTTGAAGAAGACATGGGCGAGCAGAATGCCCTGCAGGCCATAGAGCGCGAACAGCCCGCCGAGCCAGCCACCCGCGCCATAGACCTCGACGAGACCGATGATGACCACGATGGACGGCAAGGCGAGCGGCAGGTTGAGAAGGCGGAGCAGCAGGAACCGGCCCGGAAAGACGCGTCTGCGTGCCAGCGCCCGGGCAAGCGGCAGCCCGATGGCGAGGGACAGCGCGGTCGACAGCCCTGCCTGGAGCAGCGTGAAGCTCAGCACACGGAGGATATAGGGATCGAGCCCCGCAAGGCCCTGCCTGATCCCCATTGCGAGGACCGGCAGAAAGCCCGCCGTGAGCGCAAGCCCCAGAAAGGCGAGCGCCGCCAGAGCCGGCGCCCGCGATGGCTGGTAGGCAATCACTGTGTTGTGGCGTTCAGCCACTCGTCAATCCAGGCACGGCGGTTCTGGTCCACCTCCTCCGGCGTGAAGAGCAGCGTCTTGTCCGGCTTGACCAGCGCATCGAAGGCCGGGGGCAATGGTCCCGAGGTCTCACCTGCCGGGAACATCCAGTTGGTGGTGGGGATCTGGTCCTGGAAACCCGGGCCCATCATGAAGGCGAGGAACTTGCGGGCAAGGTCCTTCCTGGGGCTGGCTTCGATCAGGCCCGCGACCTCGACCTGCAGGTAATGCCCTTCGGCAAAGCCGGCGGCCTTGTAGCGTTCGCTGTTCTCGGCAATCACATGATAGGCAGGCGAGGTGGTGTAGGATAGCACCATGGGCGCCTCGCCCTTGGTGAACAGGGCATAGGCCTCCGACCAGCCCGGCGTCACCGTCAGCACGCGCGGCTGCAGCTTCTTCCAGGCCTCGGCGGCCTTGTCGCCATAGACCTTCTTCATCCACAGCAGGAAGCCCAGACCCGGCGTCGACGACCGCGGGTCCTGCAGCACGATTTTCTGCGCCGCATCGCCGTTGACCAGCTCATCTAGCGACTTTGGTGGCGTTGTCATGGCCTGGGTGTCGTAGACGACGGCGAAATAGCCATAGTCGAAGGGCATGAAATGATCATCCGTCCACGGAATGGGCGTCTTGGCAGAGGCAACATCGAGGTCATGCTTGCCGAACAGGCCGGTGGCACGCGCCTCAGCCGTGAGGTTGGTGTCGAGACCCAGCACCACATCGGCCTTCGTGCTGGCGCCTTCAAGCTTGAGGCGGTTCAGGAGCGCCACGCCGTCGCCCGGCGCCACCCACTCCACGGTGCAGTCACAGACTTTCTCGAATTCCTCCTTCACCTTGGGGCCCGGGCCCCATTCGGCGACGAAGCTATCGTAGGTGTAGATGGTAAGCGTTTCCTTCGCCGCGGCTGGCGCGGCAAGAAGGACAAGTGCGAACAGAGCAGTCAGGGTCTTCTTCATCATTCCCCCATTCGCCGTTGGATGGAGGATTGGACCGTCCGAAAAGACAGTCCGCCCACAATCCCTCCGCCGGCATGATCCGGATCAGGTTCCTCGGGTTTAGGGCGGATGCCCCGTCTCAGCCGCTTGCGCGGCTCCCCGTGAGAGCGAGCGGGAAACTAGGGCTTCGGGCGTGCGCTGGCAAGCCTCTTTTGCTAGACACGGACCATGACATGTTTTGCCATTCTCCTCGGAGGCGATCTCACCGTCACCGCGAGGCTGCGCCACCAGATCACCGGAGCCCGCATCATCGCAGCTGACAGCGGCATGATGCATGCCGCCGCGCTGCGCGTGGTGCCCGAACTCTGGGTGGGCGATTTTGATTCGGCAGGCTCCGAGCTGGCCGTGCAATATGCCGAGGTGCCGCGCGCAACCTTTCCTGCCGACAAGGATGCAACAGATGGCGCCATCGCGGTTGAGGAGGCCATACGGCGGGGCGCGCGCGAGCTCATGTTGCTGGGCGGGCTGGGCGGACAGACCGATCACACGGCCGGGCTTCTCGGGCAGAGCCTCGACATCGCGCGGCGAGGCGTGGGCTGCAGTCTCAGCAGCGGCACGGAGGAGGCCTGGCCGGTCATCCCCGGCCGTCTGGCGCTGGATCTTCCGGCAGAGACGCGGCTCAGCGTCATTGCCTTCAGCGATCTCGCGGGGCTGAGCCTCACGGGCGTCAAATGGCCGCTCGAGAACCGCGACGTGAAGCTGGGCTCGACGCTCACACTGTCCAATGTGGCGCTCGGTCCGGTGACGCTCACGCTGGCCGCCGGACATGGCATCGCGATTGCCTATCCGCCCTTCAGCGCCGATGACTGAACACAGGCTGCGCATCGACGCGATGAGCCGGCGCGGCGAGGGACTCGCAGGCGCGGGCCAGCAGCGGCTGTTCATTGCCGGCGCCCTGCCCGGCGAGGAGGTGCTGGCCGATGGCGACGGTGCCCAGCTCTCGCTCACCTCCGTTCTGAGAGCCTCGCCGGAGCGCATTGATCCGCTGTGCAGCCATTACGGGCGCTGCGGCGGGTGCCAGTTGCAGCACTGGCAGGATGCCCCCTACAGGGCGTGGAAGGCCGCCCAGGTGTCTGAGGCGCTGGCGGCACGCGGCCTTATCCACCCCGCGCCGGACTGCGTCGATGCCCATGGCGCGGGCCGCCGCCGGGTAAGCCTGCACGCGCGGCAGGCCAGCGGCAAGGTGACGGCGGGCTACATGGCCGCGCGCAGCCACGCCCTCATCGACATCAGCAAGTGCCCCATTCTGGAGCCCGTCCTGGGACCCGCCTTCGACATTGCGCGCGCGATGGCCGCGCAGCTCGGCGACTGCGACGTGGCACTGAGCGCGACGCTCACCGGACTGGATGCCAGCGTGCGGGCGGAGCGCGGCGCGGTCAAAGCCCGGCAGGCTGAACTCCCGCAACTCATCCATGACCTTGGACTTGCGCGGCTCAGCGTGAATGGCGAGATCATCGCCACCGCTGTCTCCCCGCGCGTGATGCTGGGACGAGCGGAGGTGGTGATTCCACCTGGCGGCTTCCTGCAGGCTACGGCGCTGGGAGAGGCGACGCTCGCGCGCTTCGTGCTGGATGCCGTGGGCATGGCGAAATCCGTGGCCGATCTGTTCTGCGGCATCGGGCCATTCAGCTTCCGGCTGGCGGAAAGTGCGCGCGTCGCGGCCTTCGACAGTGACCGTGGCGCCATCGCCGCCCTGAACGATGCGGTCCGCAGCACGGCTGGACTGAAACCCATCACCGCCAGTGTCCGGGACCTGTTCCGCGAGCCCCTTGTTCCCAACGAGATGAAGGACTTCGATGCGGTGGTCTTCGACCCGCCACGCGCCGGGGCCGAGGCGCAGGCGCGGCAACTGGCACGATCACAGGTGAGAACAGTCGTGGCGGTGGCCTGCGATGCCCAGAGCTTCGCACGCGACGCAGCTCTCCTGACAGCCGGAGGCTATGCACTCAAGCGCCTCGTGACGGTGGACCAGTTCAAATGGTCGAGCCATGTCGAGATTGCAGCGCTGTTCATGCGCTGATCAGGCGCTGAACGGCGCGCTGTCGTGTGCGTCCATCACATGCTAGCCTCGCACCATGCAGGAGACCGATATCATCGTGGTGGGCGCCGGGCTCGCGGGGGCGGCCGCCGCGCTCGCGATCTCGAGGGGCGGGCGGCGCGTACGCATCATCGAAGCCAGCCGGCGCTGCGGCGGCCGCGGCTATCTGAAGCCCTATGGGGGCAACGGACCCGCGCTTGAATTCGGCGGCGCCTGGATCACGCCCTGGCATACGCGACTCCGCGCCCTGGCGGCAGAGCACGGGCTTTCCCTGCGCCCCCGTCACAAGGTGACCAGACGGCTGTGGCTGCGGGAAGGAACGCTGCATGTAGCCGGCCCCGTTGCGCCGCGGGATGTGCCCGCACATGAGCGCGCCATCGCGCGCGTCGCCGCAGATGCCATCCTGCTCAAGACGGGCATCGCGACCAATGAGAAGGGCGAGGCACTGACCGGCATCTCCTTCCGCAGCTATCTCGACAGGCTCGCGTGCCCCAGAGCGACTCGTGATCTGTTTTCGGCGTGGTGGACGGTGTCCGGCAATGGTGCGCCTGAAGCCGTCGCGGCCTCGGAGTTCCTGGCGAGCTGCGCCTACGACAATGGCCTGGCCGAGGGCATGATCAATTTCTGGAGCGAGACCGTGACGCCCGGCATGAGCGTGCTGGCGGAACGCATGATCGCGTCATCGGGCGCCGAACTCATGCTCGCGGAACCTGTGACGACTGTCACGCAATCCCCGGATGGTGTCAAAGTCTCAACCGCCTCGCGGGTGCACGCGGCGAAGGGCTGCGTGCTGGCGCTGGGCCTCAACCAGTTGCAGGCGCTTGTCTTCACGCCGGAACTGGCTGCCGCAAAGCGCAAGGCCATCGCGCTGGGGCATGGCGGCAGATCATTCAAGCTGTGGATCAGGGCGGAGGGCATTCCGGTTGGCACGCTGGTGACCGGCGACGGCGGCGGCATTGAATTCGCCTTCGCCGAACGCGGCGGCGAGGACGGTTCGACCTATGTCGTGGCCTTCGGCCTGATGCAGGACGGCAATCACCCCTCCGACACGGCCTGGGTCAGACAGCAGGCGGCCCGGCTTTTTCCCAATGCGCGCGTGCTTTCGCATGACTGGCACGACTGGGTGGACGACCCCTGCGCACGCGGCACCTGGGTTGCCGCACTGGCAGGCCATGAGGCCGGACTCGACGCAGAAAACTGGCAGCCCGAGGGCCGCATCGCCTTCGCCTCCTCGGATTATGCCCGGCAACAGGCGGGCTGGTTCGAGGGCGCCGTGCTCTCGGGCGAGGATGCGGCCACCGCCATGCTGCGTCTCAGCTGAAGAGTCGGCCGAAGACTTCCATCGAGGTATTGGCGCCGCAGACGACGACGCCCACGCGTTCATCCCTCTCGGGGCGGTAGGCACCGGACAGCAGGGCCGCAAAGGCCGCGGCGCCGCCCGGTTCGGTGACCAGCTGCATATCGCGCCACAGCAGGCGCTGTGCGGCGCGGATATCGTCATCCGACACCAGCGCCACGCTGGCCACATGCTGCCGCGCGATGTCGAACATCAGCCGGCCCACGGTGGTGGCGCCGAGAGAATCGGCGGCGAGCCCCGAGGTCTTGACCGGGACCCGATCGCCTGCGGCCATGGATGCATGCAGCGTGTTGCAACTGATGGGCTCGACACCGATGATCCTGATGTTCGACTGATACCAGGCGGCGATGCCGCCGATGAGACCACCGCCACCCACCGCGACAAGCAGCGTATCAAGTCCGGGCGCCTGATCCTCCAGCTCGCGGCCCAGCGTGCCCTGACCTTCGAGTGTCGGCTCCGCATCATAGGCATGAACACCGGTGGCGCCGGTCTCGGCGATCCAGGCATCGCACAGGGCGAGCGCGGCGTTGTAATTCTCGCCCTTCTGCACGATGTCTGCACCATAGGCAGCAATGCGCGCGACCTTTGCGGGCGAGGAGATTTCAGGAACGAAGATTTTCGCGCCATGGCCGAGACAGCGGGCGGCATAGGCCACGGCCGCGCCGTGGTTGCCGCCAGACGCGGTGGCAACGCCGGCCTTGCCGACCGCAGCGCCCAGAAGCGTGTTGAACGCCCCGCGCGACTTGAAGCTGCCGGCGTGTTGAAAGAGTTCGAGCTTGAGCGTGACGGGACGCGCCACGCCCTCGACCATCACATCGATGACGGGCGTACGGCGCACATGCGGCGCGATGCGCTGGGCGGCACGGGCAATGGCCTCACGGCTGATCATGAACCCAGTTTCGGAGATTCCGGGCGCTTGTCAATCATGCATTGATCTCCATGCGCAGTCCGCGCTCGTCGATGGGCGGCTGTGCGGGATAGCGCAGGGCGCGGCCTCCGGCGATGCGCCGCGCACTCCACGCGCAGGCGCAGGCGTCGAGAAGATCATCGGCACCTACCTCTGCACGGCGATATGTTGCAGGTGGCAGCAAGGCCAGCGGGAAGCCGCGGGCCTGCAGCAAGCCGCGGCGCAGGTCGAGGCCCGGCTCATGCGGGCGGCCCTTGGCCTTCTTGGGGAGGGGCAGCGGGGTTTCGCCGTTCATCGCCCAGAAGGCAAGCTCCGGATGCACTTCATAGACGCGCGATTGCAGTGCTGGCGTCAGCAGCGCATCGATCTCGCGCATCTTGGGAAAGATGTGGAAGATCTGCTTGGCCACCTTCTTGGGCGGATCGGAATTCAGGAGATTGGCGTCACAGGCCGCGCGATAGTCGGTGCACATCACGGCAGCGCGCGCCGGAACGGAGAACACGCTCGACTGGCGAGCGCCCAGCCTTGCGCGCGCTTCGCGCTCGGCAAGCCGGCCCGACTGCGGCGGAAAGCCGATGGGCATGTCAACCGCGATCACCCTGGCATCCATCGCCAACACATCGGCAAAGCTGCGGAAGACATGATGCGAGAGCTTGCGTCCCCAGCGCACAGCGATCCAGCCACCGGGACAGCCATCGACACCCACGACCGGGTTCATGGCGCGTGAAGCGCGCCCGCAACATCAAGCACCGGGGTTCCGGCACTGCGGGCAATGGCGCGTTCAAGCACCGCCATGGCGGACTGCAGCGCCACGCGCGGCGGCGCGCTGAGTCGATGCGCGAGATAGAGCCCGCTCAGGAAATCGCCCGTGCCGTGCGGTACGCCTGCCTGCTGCGGCGTAAGGATGCTGACAACCTCCGACGCCGTCACAAGCAGGGTTGCAAGCTGACCGGACGGAGCCGGAATCGAGGTGGCCAGCACTTCGGGCAGGCCCAGCACACGCGCGGCCGCAATTGCGCTGTCCTGATCCTCGACGCTTTGGCCCGAGAGCAGGGCAAGCTCGAAGCCATTGGGTGCGATGCAGGTCGCGCAGGGCAGAAGCTCCGCCTGGATCGCGCGCGCCACCTCTTCGGAAACATAGAGACGGCCATGATCACCCATCACCGGATCAACCAGCGTGAAGGGCACGGCTCTGCGCCGCAGCAGCGCTGCCACCTCGCGCACCTGATCCGCCGACGCGAAGTAACCCGTGAGCACGCCATCCAGACGATCAAGCGCACCCAGATCCACGAGCGATGTGAAGATCCTCGCCATGTCGGCGGGTGCGGTACGGAACCCCGCAGGCGCTCCATGGCCGGGATGATTGGAGAGCAGCACGGTGGGCAGGGCCAGCACCTCATGGCCAGCAGCCTGCAGCGCGGGAACGGCCGCGGAATTGCCAACCGGGCCCCACACGACCTGACTCGAGACACTGAGCACCCGCATCAGATGACGTTCTTTTCGAACAGCGGGGCGTTGCGCAGGATGCGCTCATAGCCGAAGCGCGTGAGATCGATGGTGCGGTAGCCGCCATGAACGATCAGCTCGGCGATGGCATTGCCCGAGGCCGGACCCTGCTGCAGGCCATGTCCGGAATAGCCATTGGCAAAGAGGAAGTTGCCGATCTCGGGATGCGGGCCGATCACCGCATTCTGGTCGAGCGCGTTGTAATCATAGTGACCGGTCCAGGCACTGATCACCTTGACGGCCTCGAACAGCGGCACGCGTTCGGCCAGCACGGGCCAGATGCGCTCCTCGAACCAGCTGTAGTCGACTTCCCAGTCGAAGACCTGCGGTTCATCCTGTGCATCGGGTGAAAGTCCGCAGAGGAAGTTGCGGCCTTCCGGGCGGAAATAGACACCGCCCGGTTCGACGGTCAGCGGCGCGCGGTGCAGCGCCTCGGTGGCGGCCGGACAATCGAGCACATAGACATAGCGCTTGCGCGGACTCACCGGCAGATCGATGCCCGCCATGGCCGCCAGTTGGCCGGCGCCCGTGCCAGCGGCATTCACGAGCACGCCGCACCCCATCGCCTCGCCGGACGACAGGCCGATGGCGGCGATGCGCGGGCCCTTGCGGCTGACCTCGGTCACCTCGGCCTGGATCAGCTCGACGCCCCGGGCCATGGCCGCCTTGCGGAACAGCGCGGCCAGCAGATAGGGATCGACCCAGCCCTCGCCCGACAGCCCGAAACAGCCCGCCGCGAGGCCATCGGCGACGAGCCAGGCGAAACGTTCCGACAGTTCGGTCCCGCGCAGCAGCGCATTGTCGGCGCCGTGAGCGATCTGGATCCGGTGGTTCTCCTCCAGAATGGGCAAGCCCGCCTCGCTGGCCAGGATCAGATAGCCCTGTTCGCGAAAACTCACATCCGCCTCCGGGCCGAACTCGTCGCGGAGACCGCGCACCACGCCAAGGCCGAAGGTCGACAGCGCAATGTTCTCCGGCGTGGAAAACTGCTGGCGCAGCCCGCCGACAGAGCGCGCCGTACAGCCCCATTGCCAGGTGGTGTCCTTGTCGAGAATGGCGATCGAGCCGGAAAACCCGAGCTTGCGCAGATAATAGGCGCTGGCGCTGCCGACGACACCACCGCCCACGATCACCACATCATAATGCCTCATGGCCGGACAATGCCCAAAGGAACCTCGCCCCACAAGGGGTTGCGCAGGTTTGCCGCAGGACGGCCGGGCTTCCATTCCGGCAGCGCGGCGTCTAGTTTCCAGCCCGCAATGAGATTGGACAGACCATGACGTTCCGAGCCAGACGCAGCGTACTCTACATGCCCGGCGCCAATGAGCGGGCCCTCGAGAAGGCCCGGACGCTCGATGCCGATTCCCTGATCCTCGACCTCGAGGATTCGGTGGCGCCCGACGCCAAGTCCGAGGCCCGCGCCAAGGTAGCGGCCGCCGTCAGGGCCGGGGGCTATGGACGGCGCGAACTGGTGATCCGGGTCAACGGCCTCGATACGCCCTGGGGTGTGGATGACCTGAAGATGGCGGCCGAGGTGAGCCCCGACGCCATTCTGGTGCCGAAGGTTGCGCGGCCCGGCGATGTCGTGAACGTCTCGCGCATCCACGCCGGCATGGGTGGCGCGGCCAGCACCCGCATGTGGGCCATGATGGAAACGCCCATGGCCATCTTCAATGTGCGGGAGATCGCCTCGGTGCATCAGGTGGCGCGGCTTTCCTGTCTGGTGCTGGGCACCAACGATCTCTTGAAGGAGTCGCGGGCCCTCGCCACCGGCGGGCGCTTCGCCATCCTGCCCTGGCTTTCCATGACCCTGCTAGCTGCGCGCGCCTATGGGCTCGACGTGATCGATGGCGTTTACAACGACTTTCGCGACGAGGCCGGCTTCCGCGCCGAATGCGAGCAGGGCCGCGCGCTGGGCATGGACGGCAAGACACTGATCCACCCCGGGCAGATCGCCGTCTGCAACGAGCTGTTTTCGCCAGCGCCCGAGGAAGTAGCCTGGTCGCACAAGATCATCGCCGCCTTTGAACGTCCGGAAAATGCGGCGAAGGGTGTCATCACCGTGGAGGGCAAGATGGTGGAACGGCTGCATCTGGTCATGGCTGAGCGGGTCGCCGCCATCGCAGAGGCGATTGCTGCACCATGAAGACAAATCCGGGGAATTTCTTCGAGGACTTCCGGCTGGGTCAGGTGATCCGCCACGCCACGCCGCGCACGCTGACGGCGGGCGACCAGTCCCTCTACACCGCGCTCTACGGTTCGCGCTTCGCGGTGCAATCCTCGGACGCCTTCGCGCGGGCCGTGGGCTATCCGGCTGCGCCGGTGGATGACCTGCTCACCTTCCACATCGTGTTCGGCAAGACGGTGCCGGACATCTCGCTCAATGCCGTGGCCAACCTCGGCTATGCAGCGTGCCGGTTCCTGCAGCCCGTCTATCCCGGCGACACGCTCTCGACGGTCTCGGAAGTGATCGGCCTCAAGGAGAACTCCAACGGCAAGACCGGCACGGTCTATGTGCGCTCGGTGGGCCGCAACCAGCGCGGTGAGGAGGTGCTCTCCTATGTACGCTGGGTGATGGTGCGCAAGCGTGATGACGCTGCGCCAGCGCCCGCGCCCCATGTGCCACACCTCGAACCTTCCGTTGCGCCGGCCGAACTGGGGAAAGGCTGCCCGATGATCGACCCCACCCACTGGGATGACGGGCTTTCAGGATCGGCCTTCCGCTTCTCGGGCTACAAGGCCGGGGAGAAGATCGATCATGTGGACGGCATGACCGTCGAGGAGGCCGAACACCAGTTGGCCACGCGTCTCTACCAGAATACGGCCAAGGTGCATTTCAACCAGCATTCCGAGGCGCAGGGCCGTTTCGGCCGCCGCCTGATCTATGGCGGGCACGTCATCTCGCTGGCGCGCGCGCTGAGTTTCAACGGACTCGCCAATGCCTTCCATATCGCCGCCATCAATGGCGGCCGTCATGTGGCGCCGCTGTTTGCGGGCGGAACCGTCTATGCCTGGTCGGAGATTCTCGAAACCGCCCTGATTCCGGGGCGGAACGACGTGGGCGCACTGCGCATCCTGACGCGGGCCACGCGTGATGTTCCGTGCACGGAGTTTCCGGTGGCCGACGGCGCGCCCGACAAGCCGGGCGTCATCCTCGAGCTCGACTACTGGGCGCTGATGGTCCGCTAGAGCATCAACCGACGTTCGACGACGGGGAAACGCCGCGCCATGTCGGCTGAAGGATGACGCTCGCGCGGGGCAAGCCGGATGGGCTGCGGGCGGCCGGTGAGCGCTGCTTCCTCGATGGCCCGCATGATGGCGACATCGGCGAGCCCGTCACCGCCATCGGGCTCGGGCCGCTGTCCTTTCAGGATGCAGTCAGAGAAATAGGCCGCCTGGCCGCTGAACTGGTCATATTGCGGGAACGCCCTCTCCACGGTCTGCCCGCCGCGCGTGACGGTGAGCTTGATGGCGCGGTCGAGACGGAAACCCGGAGAAACCTCGATCTGGCCCTCGGTGCCGACCACGCGATACTGGTCAATGTCATCGCCGCCGAAGCTTGCGACGAAGTGGCCCAGCCGCCCGCCCGGAAAGCGCAGCGTGGCAGACACCGTTTCCTCCACTTCGGCAAAGCGCGGATCGCCCGGCGGGCGGTCGATGGCGGCGATGGCCTCGGTGGGTTCCGCGCTGAACAGGTGGCGTACCGCATTGACGCAATAGACGCCGATATCCTGCAGGGGGCCGCCCCAATGCTCTGCCTTGAGGCGGTGGTTGCCGGACTTGACCGGGAAGGAAAAGACGGAACTGAACAGCCGCGGCTCGCCGATCTCGCCGCGACGGATGATGTCCATGGCCTCGATGGTCCCTGGCTCGCTGTGCAGCCGGTAGGCGGTCATCAGCCAGACACCGGCCTTGTCGGCCGCGGCGATCATCGCCTCGCATTCCGCGACCGTGACCGCCAGCGGCTTCTCGACCAGCGCGTGAATACCCGCCCTGGCGGCGCGGATCGTATAGTCGGCATGCATGGAATTGGGCAGCGCGATATAGACGGCATCGACATGGCCGCTCTTGAGCATGTCGTCATACTGCTCGTAGCCATAGATGTGTTCGATGCCATAGAATTTCGCCAGCGCTTCGGCATTGGCGCGGTTGCCCGAGACAATCGCCGTCATCTCGGAATTGCCGGTCTGGGGAATGCCGGGCATGAAGGCGATCTGCGAGATCCAGCCCGTGCCAACCACGGCATAGCGCACTTTCTTCATGTTCCGTCTCCCTGATCTGACGGGTAGAGCCTAGACCAATCAGGCAACCGGCGTCCACTGCACCTGATCGATGCGGGTTGCGCCTGCGGCCAGCATCACCAGCCGGTCGAAACCGAGGGCGACGCCCGAGGTCGGCGGCATCATGGCAAGCGCCGCCAGAAGCTCCTCGTCAATCGGATAGCGCTCGCCGTAGACGCGCTCCTTGATGTCCATCTCGTCGCAGAAGCGGCGGCGCTGCTCGGCGGCATCGGTGAGTTCGCCGAAGCCATTGGCCAGCTCCACGCCGCAGGCATAGAGTTCGAAACGCTCAGCGATGCGCGGGTCGGTGGAAACGCTGCGCGCGAGCGCGGCCTCGACGGCGGGATAATGATCGAGAACCGTGAGCGCGCCGTTGCCAAGCTGCGGCTCCACCTTCTCGGACAGGATGCGGCTGAAGATGTCGGACCACGACTCGCCGGGCTGGAAGGCTGCGGGTGACAGGCGCGCCAGGGCTTCGCGGTCCGCCGCGCCATCAGGGCTGAGCGTCGCCAGCAGGTCGAGGGCCGCATGGGCCCTGAAAGCGTCGTTGACGCTGAGCCATTGCGCCTCGGCGGACGGCCGGCAGGAGCGGCCGCGCCAGTTGAAGATCTCCGTTCCCGCCACCGCGGCGGCCAGGCGCACAAGCGCCAGCGTGTCGGCAATGACGCTCCGGTAGTCTTCATCCACCCTGTACCATTCGAGCATGGTGAATTCCGGGGCATGGGTGGACGTGCGCTCGCGGTTGCGCCACACATGGCCCAGGCTGAAGATGCGGGTCTCGCCCGCAGCCAGCAGCTTCTTGCAGGCAAATTCCGGGGAGGTGTGGAGATAGCGCGTCGCACGCACGCCATCCGGCTGGACAAGATCGGTGGCGAAGGCGTGGAGATGGGCCTCGTTGCCGGGCGAAACCGCCAGCGCGGCGCAATCAACCTCGAGAAACCCCCGCTCGGCGAACCAGGCCCGGAATGCCGCGGCAATGCGGTTTCGCACCAGCAGAAAGGGCCGCCGGTCAGCGTGGCGGGCGGGCGAGAACCAGTGGGAATCGGACGGGGCCAAGAACAGCGCCTCCTGGGGGGTTGGCTTCCGGGATGGCCACTGCTAATACCCCGCGCACTGCAAACCGGCAATTCTTCAGAAACGAGAGACAAACGTGGTCAAGGTTATCGCAAGCGGCGTCCGCAAGGGCAATGTCATCGAGCACGAGGACGGCAAGCTCTATGTCGTGCTCAAGGCCGAATCCATGCACCCGGGCAAGGGAACGCCGACCACCACGATCGACATGCGCCGCATCTCGGACGGCGTGAAGACGGTGGTGCGCTACAAGACGACCGATTCCCTCGAGCGCGCCTTCGTCGAGACCATCACCCATTCCTATCTCTATCAGGATGGCGACAACTACGTGTTCATGAATCCCGAGAACTTCGAGCAGATCAATGTTTCGGGCGACATGCTGGGCGACTCGGCCCCCTTCCTCCAGGAAGGCATGGAATGCCAGATCGCACTGTTCAATGGCGCGCCGATCTCGATTGAACTGCCGCAGCGCGTCACACTCGAGATCGTCGAGACGGAGCCAGCCATCAAGAACCAGACGGCCTCGTCCTCCTTCAAGCCGGCCGTGCTCTCCAATGGCGTGCGCACCATGGTACCGCCGCACATCGTTTCGGGCACCCGCATCGTGGTTGCGACCGAGGACGGCTCCTACGTCGAACGCGCCAAGGACTGAGTGGCCTACGAGAAGGCCCTGGCCATCACCCCGGCGAGACGGCGGGCAAAGCCGGCCGCGTCCGGAACAGGCTCGCCCTCGATGATGAAGGCCTGATCCAGCAGCAGCTGCGCGGCCTCCGCGACCGAGGACGCGCCATCGGTCTTCACGCGCGCGGCAAGCGCCTTGATCAGCGCATGGCCCGGATTGATCTCCAGGATCGGCGCGGACACAGCAACCCCTGAGTCCTTCTGGCGCGACAGCAGCTTCTCCAGCGTACGGTCCATGGCGCTGTCATTGACGATGCAGACCGGGCTTTCGGTAAGGCGCTGCGAGGCGCGCACATCCTTGACCCGCCCCTCGAGCGCCTGCTTGAGAGCTGCCACCAGCACCGCCGTCTGCGCCTCGTCGGCCTTGGCCGGTGCGGCATCATCCCTGGGCTTGATAAGGTCGAGATCGGCCGCGCCCTGGGTCACCGACTTGAAGGGCTTGCCGTCAAAGCCCAGCGCGGTCCGCACCCAGAAGGAGTCAACCGGGTCGGTCAGCAGCAGCACCTCGACATCACGCGCCCGGTAGCCTTCGAGCTGCGGCGAGGCCTGCGCCTTCGCCATGTCTTCGGCAGTGAGATAATAGATCGCGGTCTGGTTTTCGCGCAGTCTCGCGACATAGTCCTTGAGGCTCACGGCGTCACCGGCGGTCGTGCGGAAGCGTACGATCTCATAGAGCTGATCGCGCCGCTCCATGTCTTCGTAGAGGCCTTCCTTGAGAACCGGCCCGAACACATCCCAGATCCTGAGGAAGGCCGTCTCATCGGACTCGGAGAGCTTCTTCAGCTCCGACAGCACCTTGTTGGTGACTGCCTTGCGGATTGCGGCCACCTGCGGATTGTTCTGCAGCATCTCGCGCGAGATGTTGAGCGGCATGTCTTCGGAATCGATGACGCCGCGCACGAAGCGCAGATAGGCGGGAAGGATCTCGACGTCATCGGCGATGTAGACGCGGCGTACATAGAGTTTCTGGCGGCCCCGGCGCTCCGGATCGTAGAGATCGAACGGCCGATCGCCCGGCACATAGAGCAGAACGGTGTATTCATGTCGGCCCTCGGCGCGGTAATGCAGCGTCAGCGCCGGATCGGAGTAACTGCCCGACACATGGCCCATGAACTCCTTGTGCTGCTCCGGCGTGATGTCGGCCTTGGGCCGCGTCCAGAGCGCATTGGCGGAGTTGATCTGCCGCGCCGTCTCAGGACCCGCCGCGAGCATGATCGGATGACCGATATGGTCGGAGTAGGTACGCACGACGGATTCGATCTTCCAGTCCTCGAGGAATGCCAGCGCATCTTCCCTGAGGTGGAGGGTGATCGAGGTGCCGCGCGGCGCGCTGTGTCCGGCGGGTGCGAGCGTGAAGCTTCCGGCGCCATCCGAGGACCAGATGAAGGCCTGCCCGGCGCCTGCGCGGCGCGACAGCACGTCAACCCGCGAGGCAACGATGAAGGCGGAGTAGAAGCCGATCCCGAACTGTCCGATCAGATGCACATCGCCCTGTCGGGCCTTGGCCTGTTCCACAAAGGCCTGGGTGCCGGACTTGGCGATGGTACCAAGATTTTCCGCCAGCTCGCGCTCGTTCATGCCGATGCCGGTGTCGGTGATGGTCAGGGTCCTGGCCTGCGCGTCGGGCGTGATGGTGATTGTGAGACCGGGGGCGTCCTCGAGAAGGTCGGGCTGCTCGATGGCCTCGTAGCGCAGCTTGTCAAGCGCATCGGCGGCATTCGAAATCAGTTCGCGCAGGAACACGTCCCGGTCGGAATAGACCGAATGGACCATCAGTTGCAGAAGCTTGGCGACCTCCGCCTGAAACGGATGGGAAATTGCAGCTCCGCCCGTGGCGGCCTCGGCGGTTGCCGGTGCGTCGTTGGTCATGTCAGCCTCTTCACAAGCACGTGATCACTCGGAACCGGCATATCGGGTGCGCGCGACGGAGGGTCAAGAGGTCAAAAAAAGACGGCCGGAACGGGGGTTCCGGCCGTGAATAGGCTACGCTGAACGCCGCTCACTCACTTACGCGACGAAGGCAAACAAGGCGGCCCGGCCCGACTCGAGGGCACCGGTTGGGGGCTGGGGGGGCTGAGATAACCGGCACCCGATTCCAGCCGGACCGCCAATGGTTTCCCTATGCCGGAACAGCTGGGCGGCAGCTTGATGCAAATGCGGCGGAAACAAGATTTGCGCTGGCAGGCTGCTTGCCAAGCGCGCGCAGCCGGTCCATCTTCATGCCATCGTCATGATGCCGTCATGGCGGTGAAGGGTGGTCAGTTGGACAAGACGGACGACATCATTCCCCTCCGGAGCTGGGGCTCCGGCCCGTCAGCGGAGCGGGTGGCCTTCGACCGGAAGGAACTCCAGACCATCCTCGGCTTCTATGGCCGCAAGGTCGCCGACGGCGAATGGCGCGACTATGCCATGGACTTCGGGCGCGAGCGGGCGGTGTTCTCGGTGTTCCGGCGGGCGTCCGAACTGCCACTCTACCGCATCATCAAGGATCCCGCACTCGCGCGCCGGCAGGGCATGTATTCAGTTGTGGCGCAGGGTGGCCTCGTGCTGAAGCGCGGCCATGACCTGGCAACCGTTCTGCGGGTCCTGGTCCGGACACCCCGGCTGTCGACAGTCTGAAGCCAACAAAGGCAAAACCCCGGGCCTTGCGGACCGGGGCTTCGTTTTCCGTGTGAGGCGCAGCTCAATTCTGGCGCATGATCCCGAGAATGTTCAGGATGTGCACGAACAGCGTGATGAAGCTGCCATACAGCATGAAGGCGCCGAAGATCGACTTGCCGCGCGCCACGCCGGGCGCATCGCCCTCGACATACATCTCCTTGATCTGCTGGGTCTCGTAGGCCGTGACACCGGCGAACAGCAGAACCACCACGACCGAAGTGAGTAGCGACATCATGGTCGACTGCACGAAGAACACATTGACCAGCATCGCGATGATGATGCCGATCGAGGCCATCATGAAGAAGCTGCCAAAGCCCGACAGGTCACGCTTGGTGACGTAGCCTGCGAGACTGGTGGCCCCGAAGGTGACGGCCGTGATCAGGAAGGCCTGCACCACCATGCCGGAATCGACAGCCAGATAGGTGCCGACCATCGGCGCGATGGCAAGACCCCACAGCGCGACATAGCCCCAGTAGGCGCCCTGCGCGACAACGGCATTTCCCGAGAAAACCAGGCGAGGGGCAAAGAAGCCCATGCCGAGGATGGCGATGAAGAACACCCACTTCAGGGAGTCCACGGTTGCCATGGCCGCCGGGCTGGACGCCACGGCCATGGTGATGATCGCGGTGACCGCGACGCCGAGCGCCATGTAATTGTAGACGCCCAACATATATGAGCGCAGTCCCTGGTCGATTTCCGCCCGGGTCTGGCTCCGAACCTGAGTCTGATACCGAGTTTCGGCCATTTCGTCCCTCCAACACTATTCTGGATGAATATGGGCATTCACCCCCCGACGTTCAAGTTACAGGAAATTTAGAAACGTCACAGCCCCGTCAGGCCGAGGCGGCCAGTTGGTCCATCTTGCGGGCAAGGAGGATGTCCTTTTCGGTGACGCCGCCGGCCGAATGGGTGGACAGCGTCACCTCCACCCGTCCATAGACATTCAACCATTCCGGGTGGTGGTCGGTCTTTTCGGCGAACAGCGCCACCCGGCTCATGAAGCCCCAGGCCTGCGAGAAGGACTTGAACTGATAGGTGCGGGTGATGGCATCCCGACCCTTGGCCTCGGCCCAGCCATTGAGTTCATGCAGCGCCTTCGCGCGTTCGACACCGACCATTGGCTTGTCTGTCATAGCCCCGCCTGCAACTGATAAGATTCTTCAACCGCGTAGGGACCACCCCCACGCGAAGGCCGGGATGAGAACAGCACAAAGCGGGCCACCTCGAACGCACGACTCCTGTAGAGACTATGCGAGGCCAGAAATCCATGCAAGGCGCGCAGATCGGGATCCTTGAGCCGTGCGAGCGTCACGTGCGGCGCGAATTTGCGCGCCTCGGGCGGCAGACCGAGCAGCTGGCAGATGCGCTCGTGTATGGCCTGCAGCCGCCTCAGCTCCGCGCTTTCCTCGACACCGGCAAAGAGTGCATGCGGCTTCTTGCCGCCAAACACGCCGCAGCCCGAGAGCCGCAGCCGGAAAGGTTTTGCCTCGACACCTTCAAGCTCATAGCTGATCTCGCGGGCAAGACCCTCATCGATGTCGCCGATGAAGCGCAGCGTGATGTGATAGGATTCGCGGTCGATCCAGCGCGCACCGCTCACTCCGCCCTGCATGAGAAACAGGTCGAAGGCCACATCCTCCGGTATTTCAAGTCCGGTGAACAGCCGTGGCATGGCGGACCTCCTGTGCCGATTTGACGAGCGGACCGAAAGCGCGGCGGTCAGGCTAATGCGATTCTCGCGTGTCCCAAGCGTTATTTTTGGCTGGCCTGCGCCAGAAGTTGCTCCACGTCAGGCAGCATCCGGGTGACGATAACGTCAACCCCTGCCGGATTGGGGTGCATCCCATCCGCCTGGTTCAATCCGGGGTCGGCGGCAACACCCTCCAGGAAAAAGGGGTAGAGCCTGGCGCCGTGCCGTGCGGCCAGCCTCTCATACATGCCATCGAACTGCGCCTGATACTCAGGGCCCAGATTGGGGGGTGCGCGCATGCCGGCGAGCAGCACAGGGACCTTCTTCTCGGCCAGACGGCCCAGAACCTGGTCCAGCGCCGCCTCGGCCTGGGGAACCGGCAGGCCGCGCAGCGCATCATTGGCGCCAAGTTCGACGATTGCCGCATCCACCGGCTCGGCCAGCGCCCAGTCCAGACGCGAGGCGCCGTCCAGCGCAGTGTCACCCGACACGCCGGCATTGATCACCCGGACATCGTGACCCCTGGCCCGGAGAACTGATTCCAGCTTGACGGGGAAGGCATCCGAGGGCTGCAGGCCATAGCCTGCCGTGAGGCTGTCGCCCAGCGCGAGGATGGTCAGCGGCTGGGCCGAGGCGGCGGTCACGGTCAGGAACAGGCTGGCAAGAATGGCTGCGATTTTCATGATTTCGGTCACTTAAGCGCCATGGTTGTCCGGTTCAAGCATCCACCCCGCAAGAATGGGCGTAACGGGAACCATGTCTGAAGCAGTCACCCCCACGGCCGTCTCCCTCCGGGACGTCCATCTGACCCTGCCGAGCCGCGCCGGCAATGTCGACATCCTGCGCGGCGTCGACCTCAGCGTCCGCCCGGGCGAAGCGCTGGGCATCGTCGGGCCCTCGGGCTCGGGCAAGACCACGCTGCTCATGGTGATCGCCGGTCTCGAACGCGCCAGCCGCGGCGAGGTGATGGTGGCAGGCCAGAGCCTCACGGGCAAGAGCGAGGATCAGCTTGCCGCCTTCCGGCGCGACAATGTCGGCATCGTGTTCCAGTCCTTTCATCTCATTCCCACCATGACGGCGCTGGAAAATGTGGCGGTGCCGCTCGAGTTTCGCGGCGCACCCGATGCCATGGGCATTGCACGGGACAAGCTCGGACGGGTGGGACTGAGCCACCGGCTTGACCATTATCCCGGCCAGCTCTCGGGCGGTGAGCAACAGCGCGTCGCCATTGCCCGCGCGCTGGCCTCGGGCGCCCGCATCATCATCGCTGACGAACCGACCGGCAATCTCGACCATGTGACGGGCGAACAGATCATCCGCCTGCTCTTCGACCTCAGAACGCAGGACGGCGCCTCCCTGTTGCTGGTCACCCACGACCGCGCGCTCGCCCAACGCTGCGACCGGGTGGCGGAAGTGCTGGACGGGCGGATCGTGGCCGGGGCCATGCCATGAACCTGGCCCTGTGGCTGCGCTTTGCAGCCCGCGACCTGCGGTCCGGGCTGCAGGGCTTCTGGATCTTCCTGACCTGCCTTGCACTCGGCACCGGGACCATCGCCATCGTCGGTTCGCTCTCGGCAGCGATCCAGCGCGGGCTCGACGAGCAGGGCCAGCCGCTGCTCGGCGGCGATCTCGAATTCGCGCTCATTCACCGCGAGACGACCGATGCCGAACTGAAGTTCATCAGGGCGCAGGGCGAGGTGAGCAAGGCAGCGACCGTGCGCGGCATGGCGCTCGCAGGCGGCAATACGACGCTCGTCGAGGTGAAGGCGGTCAACGCCAGCTACCCGCTCTATGGCGCCGTGAAACTCCAGGGCGGCATGAGCCTCGCGCAGGCCATCGCCACCGTGGACGGCGTGCCCGGCGCGGCCGCCGACCCGCTGCTGATGGGACGGCTGGGCATCAAGGCGGGCGACCGGATCAAGCTCGGCTCGATCGAGATCGAGATCCGCGCCCTGATCGAGAGTGAACCCGACCGGCTCTCGGATGGCATCGTGCTCGGCCCGCGCCTGCTGCTGACCGAGGATACGCTGCGCAGGACAGGCATCGTGCAGCCGGGAAGCCTCATCACCTGGCGCTACCGCGTCAAGCTGCCCGACACCTCGCTTGCCGCCGCGAAGGCCGTCGAGAAGCAGGCCGATGAATTGTTCAAGGATGCCGGCTGGCGCATCCGCACCCGCAACAACGCCGCCGCCGGCGCAGACGGCTTCATCGAACGGCTCGGCTATTTCATGACGCTGGTGGGGCTTGCCTCGCTGATCGTCGGCGGCGCCGGCATTGCGAATGCGGTGCAGGCCTTCGTGACCCGCAAGATGGGCTCGATCGCCACATTGAAATGCCTCGGTGCCTCCTCAGCCGACGTGCTCGGCATCTATCTCACTGAAATCCTCCTCGTGGCATTGCTCGCCATCGCGCTGGGACTCGCCGCCGGGGCCGCAGCGCCGCCGCTCATAGGGCTCGCCTTCGGCAAGCTGCTGCCTCTGCCGGTATCCGATCGCATCGAAGTGCTGCCCTTGCTGTTTGCGGGCGCACTGGGCCTTCTCACCACAATTGCATTTGCCCTGTGGCCGCTCGCCCACACCCGGCGGGTGGCGGCATCCGCCCTGTTCCGCTCGCGCATCGTGGCGGTGCATGGCTGGCCGCGCCCGGCGGAGCTGCTGGCGATTGCCGCGGCCCTGGCACTGATCGCAGCGCTCACCTTCCTCAGCTTCGAGAACACGCGGGTGACGGCATGGTTCCTGGGCGGACTGCTGCTGAGCTTTGCGGTGCTGCTCGGGCTGGCACGTCTCATCGTGATGGCGGCCGAGCGCCTGCCGCGCAGCCGCTCGGCGATCTGGCGCTATGCCATTGGCAACATCTACCGGCCCGGCTCGGCCGCAGCCTCGGCCATTCTCGCCCTGGGCCTGGGGCTTACGCTGTTCGTGACGCTGGCGCTCACCGACCGCAGCCTGTCCTACGAACTGCGCTCCGGCCTGCCCGACAAGGCACCTGCGTTCTTCTTCCTCGACGTGCGCAACGCCGACCTCGCCGCATTCAGGGATGCGGTGACGCGGGAAGCGGGCGTCACGCATGTCAACAACTCGCCCATGCTCCGCGGCCGCGTCGTCGCGGTGAAGGGCGTTCCCGCCGAGAAGGTGAAGGCCTCCTCCGATTCCAACTGGGCCTTGCGCGGCGACCGCGGCATCACCTACGCCGACTCGTTGCCGGAGGGCTCGCGCCTGGTTGAGGGCACATGGTGGCCGGCAGGCTATGACGGCCCGCCGCTGGTGTCGCTCGTGGACGAGATCGCCGATGGAATCGGCGTCAGGATCGGTGACGAGATCACCGTCAATGTGCTGGGCCGCGAGATCACCGCGAAGATCGCCAATCTGCGCAGCGTGAACTGGCGCAGCCTCGGCATCAATTTCGTCATGGTGTTCTCGCCCAATACGCTGAGGGGCGCGCCGCACAGCCACATCGTGACGGTGGAGATGGACGGTGGCGATGAGGCGCAGCTCCTCAACCACATGGCGCGGGACTATCCCTCGGTGACCGCCGTGCGCGTCAAGGACGCCCTCGACATGGTGAGCACGCTGCTGGGCCAGATGCTGATGGCAATCCGCGGCGCCAATGCGCTGACGCTCATCACCGGCGTGCTGGTTCTGGCGGGCGCCCTGGCGGCCGGCCTCTCGGAACGGCTCTACGAGGCCGTGGTGCTGAAGACCTATGGCGCAACGCGGCGTCAGCTCATGTCGGCCTTCGTCATCGAATATGCGGGCCTCGGACTTGCAGCCGCCGCCTTCGGACTGGTTGTCGGCTCTGCCGCCTCCTGGTTCCTGGCACAGTTCATTCTCGAGCTGCCGTGGAGCTTCTCGCTGCCAACCGCGCTGCTGACGGCGCTGATCGCCATGGCGGTGACGGTGGCGGCGGGCCTCGCGGTGACCTGGCGGGCACTCTCAGCCAAGCCCGCACCCTTTCTCAGAAACGAGTAGCAATCCCGCGCTAGGCGCGTTAGGCAAAGGTCATGGTCGTTCTCAACCGCATCTACACCCGCACCGGCGATGCCGGCGAAACCGCGCTCGGCACCGGCGAGCGCGTGTCCAAGTCGCATCTCCGCATCCAGGCCTATGGCACGGTCGACGAGACCAACGCCACGCTGGGCGTCGTCCGCCTGCATACGGCAACGCCGGAGATGCTGAAGCTCGACCAGATGCTGGCCCGCATCCAGAACGAGCTTTTCGACCTCGGCGCCGACCTCTGCGTGCCGGATACCGGCAAGGACCTGGGCTATGAACCGCTGCGCATCCTGCCCAGGCAATATGAACGGATCGAAGCCGAAATCGACGAGCTCAACGGCGAGCTGGCGCCGCTGCGCTCCTTCGTGCTGCCCGGCGGCCACCCGGCGGCCGCGCATCTGCACATGACGCGCACCATCTGCCGCCGCGCCGAGCGCCTGATCGTCGATCTTGCCGCCCAGCCGGGCGAGCATGTCAGCGACGGCGCCATCGCCTATGTCAACCGCCTCTCGGATTTCTTCTTCGTGGCCAGCCGCTGGGCCAATGCGGTATCGGGCGCGGGCGACGTGCTGTGGGTGCCGGGGAAGACCCGGCAGACCTGACACCGATGTTCGTTCCCCTTCACGATTCCACTCCGCTGAAGGTTATCCGTTTCCAGGCCGTCACCCTCATCATCATCGCCCTCAATGTGGTCCTGTTCCTCACCACCGGCGCCTTTACCTCGGAAGCCGTGCTCACGGCGATTGCCGCTGGCTGGGGCGTGGTGCCGGGCGAGCTGACGCATCTCGCACCACCGATCCTCGACTATGATCCGGTGGCCGAGCCGGTGACGCTCGTCACCTATCAGTTTCTCCATGCAGGCTGGTGGCACCTGATCGCCAACATGCTGTTTTTGTTCGTGTTCGCCGACAATGTCGAGGATGCCTACGGGCATGTCTCCTTCGCCCTGCTCTATCTGACGACCGGGGTCGTGGCGGCCCTGCTCTACGTGCTGCTGTCGCCCCGCTCGGACATGCCGCTGGTCGGGGCATCCGGAGCGGTCTCCGGCGTGCTGGGGGCCTATGCCGTGCTGTTCCCCCGCGCCCGGGTCTGGGTGCTGCTGTTCCTGAAGCTTCCCATCCGCATCGGCGCCGTCTGGATGCTGGGGGGCTGGTTTGCATTGCAGGTGGCCTCCTGGTGGGCTGACCGCGCCAATCCGGACGCCGCCATCGCCTGGTCTGCGCATGTCGGCGGCTTCCTCACCGGGGCCGGCCTCACATTCATGCTGCGCCGCCGCCTGTGGCTGCGGCTGGGCTCCTGACCGGACTTTCCCAGCCGGCGCAAAGCGTCGCATTCGGCCCGCAAATGGCGTTGATGGAATTGACTTGAGATAGCCCCCTCACTAGGGTCCGGCCACTTTTCAAGACCGCCAAATCGAGGAACGCAATGAAAGTCCTGGTCGCTGTGAAGCGGGTCGTTGACTACAACGTCAAGATCCGTGTGAAGGCCGACGGTTCGGGTGTCGAACTGGCCAACGTGAAGATGTCCATGAACCCCTTCGACGAGA
>OMIC01000016.1 GCA_900298995.1 Hyphomicrobiaceae bacterium
GAGTTTCCAACCCCGCACATGGCGGCATACTTGACCAGCGTCTTGATGGTGGCGGGCCCGGGGATGCCCACATGGATCGGAAGATCGATGCCGGCGCCGCGCAGCGCCCGCGCCCAGTCGGCGACCGGCTCCGCCTCGAACAGGAACTGCGTGGCGATGAAACCCTGAAGCCCATGCGCCTTGATATAGGCCTGCTTCCTGACCAGCGCGTCGAGAAGCACGCCGTCGCCATGGACCTTGGTGATGTCCGGGTTGCCCTCCGGATGACCGGCGAGGCCGATGCTTGTCACGCCATTGGCTTCGAAGACGCCCGTCTCGAGAAGCTGGATCGCGGCGTCATAGCGGCCGAGGGGCTCGGGCGCGCCGCCGCCCAGCACCAGCATGGTCGAGGACCCCGCCTCGGCCAGCGCCTTGATGCGGCTTCTGAGATCAGCCTCATCGCGCACAAACCGCGCAGGGACATGCGGCACCGCCACGAAACCGGAGGCCGCGAGCTGGCGCGTGGCCTCGATCTGGCCGGCGAGGTCGGCCGCGTCGATGAGTGCCACGAACACCCGGCATCCGGCGGGCAGGCGGTCCTTGAGCAGCGGCAGCTTCTCGATCTGCTTCGGCGTGATTTCGATCGACTGGTGACGCAGAAAGGCGGCGGTGGCCGCGGCGGGGGACAGGCGTGGCGTCAGGGTCGGGGCATTCATGGGGCGAGGCTCCGGTTTGCGACGCGCGGACCTTGCGCCCGGCCTGCGGCCGCCGCCCGGATGTTTGCGACAGCGCCATAACGAATGCGACCGGCCCCTCGGGCCTGTGTCGTTTTCAGCCTGCGGCATGGCGCTTCTGGACAATGCCCGAAATTTGCGCAACAAGGCAGCAAACAGGAGTGCCCGCCCATGTTCGGCGATCCCCCCGGCAAGCTTCCGCAGCATCTGGCGGTGGTGGTGGTGCCTGAATTCACCATGATGCCGGTCACCTCGGCGATCGAGCCCCTGCGCATCGCCAACCGCCTGTCGGAAAAGTCCCTCTACAAATGGACCATGCACTCCATCGATGGCCAGCCGGTCGCCGCCTCGAATGGCATTCTGGCGATGGTCGACGGCGATCTCGCCAGCATTCCTGAGACGGCCGCGATCCTGATCTGCGCCGGCCTCAACGTGCAGCACCACACCGACAAGCGCCTGGTGGCCTGGCTGCGCAAGCTGGCGCGCAAGGGCACCAGCATCGGCGCGGTCTGTACCGGAGCGCACATTCTGGCCGAGGCGGGCTTGCTCGACGGCTACAGATGCACCATCCACTGGGAGAATCTGCCGGGCTTCACGGAGGCCTTTCCGGAAATCGAGGCCACCGGCGGCCTGTTCGAGATCGACCGTGACCGCTTCACCAGCGCCGGCGGCACCACCGCGCTCGACATGATGCTCACCCTCATCGCCAGCCAGCACGGGCCGGAACTCGCATCCGCCGTGGCCGAGGGCATTCTTCATTCGCCCATCCGGCATCACAGCGAACATCAGCGCATGTCGCTTCCCGCCCGCATCGGCGCGCGCCACCCCAAGCTCGTCGGCATCATCGAGGAGATGGAAAAGAACCTCGAAGAGCCGCTCTCTCCCTCGCTGCTCGCGAAGCAGGCAGGCCTGTCCACCCGCCAGCTCGAACGACTGTTCCGCCGATATCTCGACCGTTCGCCCAAGCGCTACTATCTCGAACTCCGCCTCAAGAAGGCGCGCTCGCTGCTGCTTCAGACGGGCATGTCGGTGATCAATGTGGCCCTGGCCTGTGGCTTCTCGTCGCCTTCGCATTTCTCGAAATGCTACCGGGCCTTTTATGGCCGCACGCCCTATCGCGAACGCGGCATTCCGGTCATCGACGGAGCCGAGGCGGCTGGCAACTGACGAGAAGGGCGAACCATTTCTGGCCCGCCCTTCTGCAAGTGCGTTCGCGACCGGGGGGATCAGACGAACGGCACATTCGGCAAACGCCAAGGTTGTCATCGACTCGCCTATTCCTAGGCTGAAACGGGTCGATTTGCAAGCGTGGGTTGTCGGTTTTTGAAAAAATTACCCGCCGGTCAGATGGCGGCGGGCAGAACGAGTTCCGCGCGCAGGCCGCCGAGCGTTGCAGCATCGAGCGTGATGCCGCCGTGATACATGGCGGCGGTCTCCGCCACGATCGACAGGCCGAGGCCCGATCCGGGCTTGCTCTCGTCCAGGCGGTGGCCGCGTTTGAGGGCCTCCGACCGGGCCTCGGGCGCCAGGCCCGGCCCGTCGTCATCCACCGTGATGCGCAGGAAGCCCCGCCCCGCCGCAGCAAGGTCCGGCGCCAGGGCAGCCGATACCGTCACGCGGCGCTCCGCCCATTTGCAGGCATTGTCGAGAAGATTGCCGGTCATTTCCTCGAGATCCTGACGTTCGCCACGAAAGCGCAGTTCTTCCGGGCAGTTCACGGTGATGGCGATGTCGCGGTCGCGGTTGATGCGCGCCAGCGTGCGCGCCAGCGCCTCGAGCACCGGCTTCACCTCGGTCACGGCCCCAAGCCCTTGGGCGCGCGCCGCGCGCCGCGCCCGGTCGAGATAGAGGTTCACCTGGTCCCGCATCAGCGCAGCCTGTTCACGTACCTTGACGGCCAGCAGCCCCTCCTGGCCGTCGGCCTCATTCGTCAGTACACTGAGCGGTGTCTTCAGCGCATGGGCGAGATTTCCCACCTGCGTGCGCGCGCGCTCGACGATCTCGGCGTTCGACTGGATGAGCAGGTTGAGCTCCTCCGCCACCGGCTGGATCTCGGCGGGAAAACTGCCCTTGAGCCCCTCGGCCTCGCCCTGGCGGATGGCAAGGAGGCCGGATTGCAGCGCCCGCAGCGGCCTCAGCCCGAAGCGCACCTGCACGAAGATCGCTGCGAGAAGCCCCAGCCCCAGCGCGGCCAGACTGATGCTCAGCGCCCGGGTGAAGGTCCGCACCTCCTGGCTCAGGGCGTCATAGTTTCCAGCCACCAGCACCGCATAGTCGCGCGTGCTGCCCGGCAGGCGGAACACCTGCTCGATGGCGCGCAGCATCACGCCATTGGTGTCGGTGAGAAAGAAGCTCGCCACGCCATCGGGGCCGCGCTCTTTGCCCGGCGCGGCAAGCCGCTGTTCCAGCAGCGAGCCCGAGGCCAGATCGCCGCCCTCGCCCACCGGCACGACCTGCCAGTACCAGCCCGACAGCGGCAGATCGAAGCGCGGATCGGCCAGCGCGCCCGAGAGTTCCGGCACGCCAGTCTCCGAGAGTTCGAGATTGGCGAGCAGCCCGTCCATCACGGCACGCAGCCGCTGGTCGAAATTGCGTTCCAGCGCGGCATTGAAGAGGCTGGCGAGCAGAACGCCGATCGCGGCCAGCAACACGACACTGACCACCGCCGAGGACAGGATCAGCCGGCTCGAGAGCGAGCTAGGCCGCATCGCCCGCGTCACTCACGCAATAGCCCATGCCGCGCACCGTGTGCAGCACATCCGCGCCCAGCTTCTTGCGCAGCCGCCCGACGAACACCTCGACGGTGTTCGAGTCGCGGTCGAAGTCCTGGTCATAGAGATGCTCGACCAGTTCGGTGCGCGACACCACCTTGCCCTTGTGGTGCATGAGATAGGCCAGCAGCCGGAACTCCAGCGATGTCAGCTTCACGGCGGTGCCGTTGACGGTCACCCGCGCGCCCTTGGTGTCCAGCATCACCGGCCCGCAGGTGATCTCGCTCGAGGCATGGCCGGCGCTGCGCCGCAGCAGCGCCCTGAGCCTGGCCAGCACTTCCTCCATGTGGAAGGGCTTGGCCACGTAATCATCGGCGCCCGCGTCGAAGCCCGCCACCTTGTCGCTCCAACGGTCGCGGGCGGTCAGGATCAGCACGGGCATCTTGCGCCCGGCGCGCCGCCATTTCTCGAGAATGCTCACGCCATCGATCACCGGGAGGCCGAGATCGAGCACCACCGCATCATAAGGCTCGGTGTCGCCCAGATAATGGCCCTCCTCGCCGTCGCGCGCGGAATCGACCACATAGCCCGCATCCTGCAAGGCTCCGACCAGCTGCCGGTTGATGTCCGGATCATCCTCGACCACGAGCAGACGCATGATTGGCTCCCCGGACCCCGCTTCACTGCATGGGGAAGACATCGCCGGTCTTGGCGTCAACGCCCATCCGGATGATGCTACCACCTTGCTTCAGCTTGACAACATAGATGGCGCCCTTGCGCTTGACGCCCAGCGGCTCGGCGCCCGGCACTGCCGCGACGGCGCGCTTCACAGCGCCGGAGGGCGGAATCCCGTCCTGCCCCGCCGCTGCGGGAAGGGCAAACACTGCAGCGGCCAGAACGGCCCCGGCAAATGTCAGCGTCCTGCGCATCGTGTCACAACCCTGTCTCTTCATGGCGCGGGTCTAGTCCATCCTGTCTGAACGGCGCATGAACGGCAGACCCGCTGTCCGCCCGTCCGTCGCTTTCATCGAGGCCACCGCGCCCGCCACCTTTTCCAGCGAGCGCCCGCCAATATAGCCACCCATGCCCACCGCAAGGAAGTCCCAGAAGCCCTGGGGCAGCGCCTGCCAGCGCGGCGCGAAGGGAAGGGTCCGTCCGGCAATCGCATCCGCCAGCGGCAGCACGAAGCCGGCCAGCACCAGAAAGCCCATGAGCAGCAACATCAGCAGTGGCCGCCAGCTCCGGCTGAGCCAGTGCTCGGACTGGACCTCGGCCATCACCACGCCCGCGCCCAGCTCGGCGCCGCGCGTGCCCTGCGGCTTTGCGTGCTGCGGCGCACTGCGCAGTTTCCAGCCCTCGGCCCGCGCCCGGCTCGACAGCGCCTGGCGGCTGATGCCGGCGTCGGCGGCAATGGCCGTCACC
>OMIC01000017.1 GCA_900298995.1 Hyphomicrobiaceae bacterium
GCGTGGCCCGAGGCGATCACCATGTTGCAACCCGCGCCCAGCGCAATCTTGGCCGCCTCGATCTTGGTGATCATGCCGCCCGAGCCGAGGCCCGAAACGGGTTTTCCGGCCATCGCCTCGATCTCGGGCGTGATCTCCGTGACCTGCGGCAGGAAGCGGGCGCCCGTCTGGTCCGGAGGCGCGGTATAAAGCCCGTCGATGTCGGAGAGCAGCACCAGGCAGTCGGCCGACATCATCGAGGCGACGCGCGCCGCAAGGCGGTCATTGTCGCCATAGCGGATTTCGCTGGTGGCCACCGTGTCGTTCTCGTTGATCACCGGCACCGCGCCCTGCTCGAGAAGCGTCGAGAGTGTTGCGCGGGCGTTGAGATAGCGCCGCCGCTCTTCCGTATCGGTGAGGGTGACCAGCACCTGTGCCGCCACTATGTTCCGTGTACGGAGCACTTCAGTCCACGCCTGGGCCAGCGCGATCTGCCCCACGGCGGCGGCGGCCTGCTTCTGCTCCAGCCGCAGGTTGCCGCGCGGCAGGCCGAGCGTGCGGCGGCCAAGCGCGATGGCGCCCGAGGAGACGATCACGATCTCGGCGCCGCGCACCCGCGCGTCTGCGAGATCGTCGATGAGGGAAGACAGCCACGAGGCCTTGATGGCGCCGGTCTTGTCGTCGACCAGAAGCGCAGAGCCGATCTTGACGACAATGCGCCTTGCGCTGCCAAGCCGCGATGTCACGGCCGCCACTCCTCGGTGGTGACGCCGGGCGCGTCGGCGGGGCGGCCGGCGCGCCGTCCCGCGTCGATCACCTCGAGCAGCTTCTTCATGGCCTCCGGCACGCCCCGCGTCGTGGCGCCGGAGATGAGCAGCGGCGTCTTGCGGACCCGGCGCCTGAAGTCCTTCACGCGGTCTTCGATGGCATCGGCGTCGAGCAGGTCGGTCTTGTTGAAGGCAATCACCTCGGGCTTGCCGGCAAGCTCGGGCGAATAGGCCTTGAGCTCCTTGCGGATCACGCGGTAGGCGGCGACGGGATCCTCGGCGGTGACGTCGATGAGGTGCAGCAGCACCGCGCAGCGCTCGACATGGCCCAGAAAGCGCGTGCCGAGGCCGTGGCCCTCATGCGCGCCCTCGATGAGGCCCGGAATGTCGGCCAGCACGAAGCTCTGGTTCCCGACCCGCACCACGCCCAGCTGCGGATGCAGCGTGGTGAAGGGATAATCCGCGATCTTGGGCTTGGCGGCCGAGACGGCGGCGAGCAGGGTGGACTTGCCGGCATTGGGCAGGCCCAGAAGGCCTGCATCGGCGATGAGCTTGAGGCGCAGCCACACCCAGCGCTCCTCGCCGGGCTGGCCGGGATTGGCATGGCGCGGCGCGCGGTTGGTGGAGGATTTGAAATAGGCATTGCCGAAGCCGCCATTGCCGCCCTTGGCCAGGCGCACGCGGTCGCCGACGCGCGCCAGATCGGCAATCGGCGTCTCGTTGTCTTCCTCGAAGATCTGGGTGCCCGCGGGCACTTTCAGCACGATGTCGCCGGCATTGGCCCCGGCGCGCAGCCGTCCCATGCCATGGCCGCCGGTCGCTGCCTTGAAATGCTGCTGGTAGCGGTAGTCGATCAGCGTGTTCAGGCCGTCGACCGCCTCGACCCAGACGTCGCCGCCCTTGCCGCCATCGCCGCCGTCGGGCCCGCCCATCTCGATGAATTTTTCGCGCCGGAACGAGACGGACCCCGCCCCCCCGTCGCCCGAGCGCAGATAAACCTTTGCCTGGTCGAGAAATTTCATGATCGCGCCTTGTAAACCCAGTGATGGCCTGCGGCCAGAGCAAAAACCGTTTGCGCCGCGTGCAAACAAAAAGCGGAAAGGTGGAGGGCCACCTTTCCGCTTCAATCTCTTGAACCTGCCGGATCGGTGGATCCGGCGGCTGTCGTGGGGAGCCCGCCGGTTACTCCGCGGCCACTGGCGGCAGGACCGACACGGTCTGCCTGTCGCCCTTGGAGCGGCGGAAGTTCACCACGCCATTGATGGTGGCGAAGATGGTGTGGTCGCGGCCGATGCCGACGCCGGTGCCGGGATGCACCTTGGTGCCGCGCTGGCGCACGATGATGTTGCCGGCCACGACCGCTTCGCCGCCGAAGGCCTTGACGCCGAGACGGCGGCCTACCGTGTCGCGCCCGTTGCGGGATGAACCGCCTGCTTTCTTATGAGCCATGGGATGATCTCCTGGTGTCTGTCTGCGCTCAGGCGCGGATTTCGCGGATGGTCACCGAGGTCAGGTCCTGGCGGTGGCCGTTGCGGCGGCGGTAGTGCTTGCGGCGCCGCTTCTTGAAGATGATGACATGCGGCCCGCGGTCCTGCGAGGCGATCTCGGCGACCACGCTGGCGCCGGCCACATGCGGCGCGCCCACGTTCACCGAGCCATTGCCCGCAATCATCAGCACCTCGGTGAACTTCACCTCGTCGCCGGGATTGCCGTCGAGCTTCTCGATCTGGATCTTGTCGCCGGCCGCAACGCGATATTGCTTGCCGCCGGTCTTGATGACTGCGTACATTTCTTTCGTCCTTCTTGTCCCGCGCCCTTTGGCGGCACCGGGGAACCCGTGGTCCGGTGCGCTTCAACTGTCTGAAATATCAGACGAAAATGGGTTGCCGGAGGCAGCGCATTGTGTGCGGCGGGTTGGCCCCTTCCGCACAGTCGGCCGGAAATAGGCGAAAGTGCCGGATGAGTCAAGGATTTGGGCAGTGCCCATCTGGTTGGCCCTCGATTGGGTAGGCCCTTCGTCGACACGTTGAAAGGCTCGTCCTTTGCAAGCATGCAGGAGCTGGTCGTGCGCCTGCCGTTGGCGCGCCCCCTCACGCCGCCTTCTCATCCACCCGCTTCTCGATCAGCGTCACGAGATCGTTCATGATGCGGTTCATGTCGAAATCCTTCGGCGTATAGACGGCCGCGACGCCCAGTTGTTTCAGCACATTGACGTCACCGTCCGGGATGATGCCGCCCGCCACCACCGGAACATCCGAAAGCCCTGCGGCGCGCATCCGCTGCATCACCTCGCGGATGAGCGGCACATGGCTTCCCGACAGGATCGAGAGCCCGAGGATGTGCCCCTGCCGCTCCTGCACCGTCTTCACCAGCTGCTCGGGCGTCACCCGGATGCCCTCGTAGATCACCTCGAGCCCGGTGTCCGCCGCCCTGACCGCGACCTGCTCGGCGCCGTTCGAATGGCCATCGAGGCCGGGCTTGCCGACCAGGAACCGTGGCGTCTCGCCCATGCGCTGGGCAAGCCGCTTGACCCGCGCGCGCAATCCCGACAGCTCCTCGTCGGCTTCCGCGTTCATGGTGAGCGCAACCCCGGTCGGCGCGCGATATTCGCCGAAGATCTCGCGCAGCGTCTCGCCCCATTCGCCTGTCGTCACACCCGCTCTCGCGCAGGCAATCGACGGCTCCATGATGTTGCGGCCTTCCTTCGCCGCGCTCGCCAGTTCGCCCAGCGCCGCCGCCACGGCCTTGCCGTCGCGCGCCGCGCGCCAGGCCCTGAGGCGCTCGATCTGCTCGTATTCGACGTCGTCCTTCACCGTCATGATCGCATCGGCGCCCGCCGACAGCGGCGAAGCCTCGCTGGTGGTGAAGATGTTGACGCCGACGATCTTCGTCTCGCCGGTCTCGATGGCTTTGAGCCTCGCTGTGTTGCTGGCCACCAGCCGCTGCTTCATGTAGGCGATCACCAGCTCGGCGCCGCCTTCGCCGATGTCGAGGACGCGAGCGAGCTCGGCGCGCGCCTCCTCCTTCAGTTCATCGACCTTGCGCGTGATCTCGGCAGAGCCGTCGAAGATGTCGCCATAGTCGAGCAGATCCGTCTCATAGGCCACGATCTGCTGAATGCGCAGCGACCACTGCTGGTCCCAGGGGCGGGGAAGGCCCAGCGCCTCGTTCCAGGCGGGCAGCTGCACGGCGCGGGCGCGGGCATTTTTCGACAGCACCACGGCCAGCATTTCAAGCAGGATGCGATAGACGTTGTTTTCCGGCTGCTGCTCGGTGAGGCCCAGCGAATTGACCTGCACGCCATAGCGGAAGCGGCGGTGCCTTTCCTCGGCGATGCCATAGCGCTCGCGGCCGATCTCGTCCCAGAGCTCGGTGAAGGCGCGCATCTTGCACAGCTCGGTGATGAAGCGGATGCCGGCATTGACGAAGAAGGAGATGCGCGCGAACACCTCCGGAAAGTCTTTCTCCTCGACTGCGCGTGATGCCTTGACGCTGTCCAGCACCGCAATCGCGGTCGCCAGCGCATAGGACAGTTCCTGCACCGGTGTCGCGCCGGCCTCCTGCAGATGGTAGGAGCAGACATTCATCGGGTTCCACTTCGGCAGCTCGCGGGTGGAGAAGGCGATGGTGTCGGTGATCAGCCGCAGCGACGGCCCGGGTGGAAACACATGCGTGCCGCGCGAGAGATATTCCTTGATGATGTCGTTCTGCGTGGTGCCTGTGAGGCTGGCGCGCGCCGCACCCTGTTCCTCGGCTGTCGCCACATAGAGGGCCAGCAGCCAGGCCGCCGTGGCGTTGATGGTCATCGAGGTGTTCATCTGGCCGAGCGGGATCTGGTCGAACAGGGTGCGCATGTCGCCGAGGTGGGAGATGGGAACGCCCACCTTGCCAACCTCGCCGCGGGCCAGCACATGATCGGAGTCATAACCCGTCTGGGTGGGCAGGTCGAAAGCCACGGACAGCCCCGTCTGCCCCTTGGAGAGATTGGTGCGGAACAGCTTGTTGGAGTCGGCGGCCGTCGAGTGGCCAGCATAGGTGCGGAAGAGCCAGGGTTTGTCGCGCTTGGTCATGATGGAAACCATGCTGACATGGCCCATATTGCACCGCAACCACGACTTTGGGCAGGGTCCGGCGCTATTCGTTGTGGCTTCCCGCGGCCACCGTCAGCGTGATCAGCGCCGTCACCGTCATGCCGGCCAGCGACAGCAGGATCGGAACCTTCAGGTCAGCCGCGTAGGACGAAATCATGCCTTCGCCGACCAGATTGGAGAGCAGGGCGCCGCTCAGCAGCAGGATGAAACTCAGCACGAAACCCGGAAGCCCCCGCACATGCAGGTAACGCGACAGCATGGCCGCGCCCAAAAGGGCGCAGATGGCCGCGATTGGCAACGTCCATGGGCCGATCCCTTCACCGAGGCGCACCAGGTCGAACATGACACACAGCCCTGCATTCACGAACAATGGCGGGGAAAATCAGGCGCAATCGCAAGCACGTCATTATACAACTCTTAATCACCATAATGGACAGCGCGGTGCGCTTGTCAAGCGGAGTCACGTTCACCCCCTCCTTTTGTTGCGGTGCAAGAGGCCTTGGCCTGATCTATTCTCGGCCGGTCAATCAAGGGAGCCCGCCCATGACCTCCGCTGCCGCCCGTCCCGCCGCCGCCGCCAACGTCAACCAGCCGGTGAAGGACCTCTACGACATCGGTGAAATCCCGCCCCTCGGCCATGTGCCGGCGCGGATGCATGCCTGGTGCATCCGGCAGGAGCGGCATGGTGCGCCAGACACCGCCATGCAGGTCGAGGTGGTGCCCACCTGGGCGATCGGCGAGGACGAGTGCCTCGTTCTCGTGATGGCGGCGGGCGTCAACTACAATGGCGTCTGGGCGGCGCTCGGCAAGCCGATCTCGCCCATCGACGGGCACAAGAACCCCTTCCACATCGCAGGCTCGGACGCCTCCGGCATCGTCTACGCGGTCGGCTCCAAGGTGAAGCGCTGGAAGGTGGGCGACCACGTCGTTGTCCACTGCAATCAGGATGACGGCGATGACGAGGAGTGCAACGGCGGCGATCCGATGTTCTCCAACTCGCAGCGCATCTGGGGCTATGAAACTCCCGACGGCTCCTTTGCCCAGTTCACCCGCGTGCAGGCCCGCCAGCTGCTGCCCAAGCCGCAGCATCTCACCTGGGAGGCCGCCGCCTGCTACACGCTGACGCTGGCCACCGCCTACCGCATGCTCTTCGGCCACAAGCCGCATTCGCTGGGCGCGGGACAGAATGTGTTGGTGTGGGGTGCCTCGGGCGGCCTCGGCTCCATGGCCATCCAGCTCATCGCCACCACCGGCGCCAACGCCATCGGCGTGATCTCGGATGATGACAAGGCCGACTTCGTCATGTCGCTTGGCGCCAAGGGTGTCATCAACCGCAAGAAATTCCAGTGCTGGGGGCAGATGCCCGCTGTCGGCACGCCGGAATACAATGACTGGATGAAGCATGCCCGCGAGTTCGGCAAGGCCATCTGGCATTTCACCGGCAAGGGCAACAATGTCGACATGGTGTTCGAGCATCCCGGCGAGTCGACCTTCCCCGTCTCGGTGCTGATGGTGAAGCGCGGCGGCATGGTGGTCATCTGCGCCGGTACGACGGGCTTCAACCTCACCCTCGACGCGCGCTATCTCTGGATGCACCAGAAGCGCGTGCAGGGTTCGCATTTCGCAAATCTGATGCAGGCGGCTGCCGCCAACAAGCTGGTCATGGACCGCCGCATCGATCCCTGCATGTCCGACGTCTATGCCTGGGCCGACATCCCCACGGCGCACATGAAGATGTGGAAGAACGAACACCGCCCCGGCAACATGGCGGTGCTGGTCTCTGCGCCCACGACTGGGTTGCGCACCTTCGATGACACCGTCGAGGCCGCGTCGCGCTGAGACCGGGTCGGCTTCAGACCTCCGAGGTCTCGCCCTGCGCCCGCATCAGCCGCCGGACTTCCAGAACCCGGTTCACCTCGCCGCCCAGGATCAGCACAAGGGCGGCGAGATAGACGAAGAACATCGCCGTGAACACGCCCGACAGCGAGGCATAGGTCGAGGCGAAGGTGTTGAAGTTCAGCAGATAGATCGAGAACACGGCTGACATCACGACCCACGCCACAACCGTGATCAGCACGCCGGGCAGCACGGCCAGAACGCTGCGCGGCCTGGCGGGCAGAACGCGGTGACAGACCAGAACCACGCCCGTCAGCAGCACGATGCCGATCGGAAAGCGCAGCTGTTCCAGTGTCACGAGATGGCCGCGCAGGGCCGGCGCATGGGTCTCGATCAGCTGCAGCAGCAGCGGGGCAAAGACGATGAGCAGCGCGAAGATCAGCAGGAAGATGGCCGAGGCGATGACGAACAGCACATTGATCCCGTAGAGCCACCACAGGCTGCGCGTCTCGCGCACGTCATAGGCGCGGTTCAGTCCCACGCGCACGCTGTCCACCCCGCCCATGGCGCTCCAGATGGTGATCAGCGCCGACACCGACAGCAGGCCGGTACGCGGCACGGTGAGGATGGACCTGATCTCGGGAGCCAGAGGCTTGACCAGTTCCTCGGGCGCGACCTCGAGCAGGAAATTCACCACGCCCTGGGCAAGCTCGTCACTGCCGAAGAAGCCGGCCAGCGCGGTGAGGAAGATCAGGAACGGAAACATCGAGAACACGACGCGGAAGGCGATGTTTCCGGCAAGTGGAATCGCCTCATCCGCGAACAGCCGGTAGAAGCTCTCGCGGGCCAATGCTGCGAGGCTGGGGCCGTCATCCTCGGGCCGTCTGGTCATGGCCGTTGAATAGCCGAGCAGCGGGCCTCAGGCCACTGCCTTGCGCGCCTCCGTCTCGACCGCCGCCTTGAGGCCGGGGTCGAGCTTGAGCCGCGAGGCCAGCATCGCGAGATAGGCCTGCTCGGCCGGATCGTCGGGGTCGATGGCGAGGCAGGAGGCGGCATAGATCTCGACTGCCAGTTCCGGCGTGACCGCCGATTTCACTACGGCGTCGATGTCGAGCGGCTTGCGCAGCTCGTCGATGACAAAGGCCTTCTCCGCCGTGCCGAGGTCAAGCTCGTCGAGCTTGCCGAAGATCTGGCGCTGCTCCTCGGCATCGATATGGCCGTCAGCCTTGGCTGCCGCGATCATGGCGCTCAGAATGGCAAGGCTCTTCGCCTCGTGCTGTGCCGCCGCGGCAGGCAGGAAGCCCGTGCCCTCGGGCGTGATGTCCTTCATGGCGGGCTCCGGCGCGGTTGCCGCGCCACTGCGCGAGGCCTGCCAGTGGGTGTAGGCCTTGTAGGCCAGTCCGGCGAGCGCCGCCGTGCCGCCCAGCTTGAGCGCGCCCTTGGCCAGCTTCTTCGAACTCTTGCCGCCGAGCAGAACCCCCGCCAGCCCGCCCGCGACGCCGCCGGTTGCCAGCCCCTTCACGAAATCGGGCGACACGCCGCTCCCGGCCTTGCCGTCCGGTCCGGGGGCACTGCCTCCGAGAAATTGTTCCAGAAGCTTCTGTGGGTCGAACATGTGATCTCCCGTCAATTCGATCTCGCCTCGCCGCGAAAACCAAGGCAAATGACGGGGATGCTGAACCACCCCGCCGCCGCCCGCCTGCTGATTGCCGCCGCGCCAGTGCTTTTCGTTCTCATGTGGGCGACGGGCTTCGTGGTTGCAAGATATTCCGCGCCCCATGCCAGCCCGCTGGCCTTTCTGTCCATCCGCTTTCCGCTGGCCGGGTTCCTGTTCGTGGTCATTGCCCTGGCCCTCGCCGCGCCGTGGCCGGGGCCGCGGCCCGCCTTTCATGCCGCCGTGGCGGGGGCCTTCCTGCATGGCGGCTATCTGGGCCCGGTCTACTGGGCGGTGGCCCATGGCATGCCGGCGGGCGTGTCCGCGCTGATTGTGGGCCTGCAACCACTGATGACAGCCATTCTCGCCGCGCACCTCGTGGGCGAGCGCATTTCGCTGCGGCACTGGCTGGGTCTGGCGACCGGCATTGCCGGCGTCGCACTGGTGGTGTGGCCGAAACTCCAGGGCAGCCTCACCGGCGGCATCACGCCGCTCACCGTGGCGGTCAATGTGGCGGGCGCGCTGTCCATCTCCTTCGGCACCGTCTACCAGAAGCGCTACGCCACGGCGCTCAACCTCGCCAGTGGCGGCGTCTGGCAATATGTCGGCGCCACGCTGGTGGTTCTGGTGGCGGCGCTGCTCACCGAGGACATGCGCTTCGATGCCACCTTCGAGGCCTGGTTCGCGCTGGCCTGGTCGGTGATCGTGCTGTCGCTGGGAGCGATCAGCCTGCTCATGCTGCTGATCCGTCTGGGCGACGTCGGGCGCGTGGCGAGCCTCATCTTCCTCGTGCCCGGCGTTTCAGCGCTCATGGCCTATGGCCTGTTCGGCGAAACCCTGAGCCCGGTGCAGATCCTCGGCATGGCGGTGTGCGCCGCCGCGGTGCTCATCGTCACGCGGACACGGGTTCGCCGCGCCTGAGCCGCTCGAGCATCTCGCGCGCCCGCGCGCGGTGCGCCGCGCTCACATGGGTGCGCACGACATTCGCCGCCGCCAGCAGCACCGCGAGGTCGTCGCTGAAGCCAAGCCCCAGCACGATGTCCGGCACCGCGTCGAGAGGCAGGATGAAATAGGCAAGCGCGCCCAGCAGCACGCCCTTGGCCCTGAGCGGCGTTGCGGGGTCGAAGGCGCAGAAATAGACGGCCACCAGCTCGGATGCGAAGGGCACCCGCGCCAGCACGCGCGCCAGCTTGGGAAAGAACTTCGCCTTCACCTCGGTTTCGTCGCGGGTCAGAATCACGGTGCCATCCTCCCAGAAGGAATGTCCGCAGAGATGGGGAGCCGGCTGCGCGAGATCAAGTCTCAGCGCTGTGACAGCCAGAGCGTCAGCATCAGCACCACGATGGCCAGTCCCTGCAGCCCCACGCGCCAGCGCATCAGCTTCTGCGAGGTGTTGGACGAGCCGCCGCGGAACATGTTGACGAGCCCCATGAGCAGCACCACCGCCACCGCGCCCACCGCCACATAGCTGATATAGGTCATCATGACTGGCAGCACTCCACGAAGGATTGACGGCGTTTCCGGTTTCCATGAACCGCCGCCGCGTCCGCGTCAAGCAGACGGTGCGGCGTCATTCGTCCGAGGCCTTGTCGAGCAGCCGGTCGAGCAGGCGCTGCGGCAGCACGCGCCGGGCCAGCGCCATGTAGTGCGTGGGCCTGGTCACGTAGTAGCGGGCTTTGGGACGGGGCGATTCCACTGCGTGGATCAGCTTCTCCAGCACCGCCTCGGGCCCCAGCTTGTAGCGCGACGAGCCGCCGCGCCCGAGCCTGGCGCGCTGGCGGGCATAGGCCTCCTGGTAGTGCGATTGCGCGATGTCGATGCTGGCCTCGAAGTGCCTGCGGGCATTCTCGACGAATTTGCTGGCAATCGGCCCCGGCTCGATGAGAGACACGAAGATGCCCGAGCCCTGAAGCTCCAGCCGCAGCGTGTCGGACAGCCCCTCGAGCGCGAATTTCGACGCGTTGTAGGCGCCGCGCCATTTGAGCGCCACCAGTCCCAGCACCGATGAGCATTGCACGATGCGTCCGGAGCCATTGGCGCGCATCAGGGGCAGGCAGGCGCGGGTCAGCTGGTGCCAGCCGAAGAAATTGGCGGCGAACTGCGCCTCCAGTACCTCGCGGGTCAGATCCTCGACCGCGCCGGGCTGGCCATAGGCACCGTTGTTGAACAGCGCGTCGAGCCGCCCGCCCGTGAGGCGCGCCACGTCCTCGGCGCAGGCCGCGACCGAGACCGGCTCGGCATAGTCGAGCCTCAGCGCCTCGAGGCCTTCGGCGCGCAGTGCTGCGAGATCGGCCTCCGTGCGCGCCGTGGCCAGCACCCGCCAGCCGCGCGCCTTCATGCCGAGCGCGCAGTGCCAGCCGATGCCGGAAGAACAGCCGGTGATCAGAATGCTGCGCGCCATCGCGAGGCCCTCGCTTCAGTTGCCGCCGTCGAGCAGGCGCCGGGCGATCACCTGCGCCTGGATTTCGGCCGCGCCCTCGAAGATGTTGAGGATGCGCGCATCACAGAGAATGCGGCTGATCTGATATTCGAGTGCGAAGCCGTTGCCGCCGTGGATCTGCAGCGCATTGTCGGCTGCCGTCCAGGCGACGCGCGCGCCCAGCAGCTTGGCCATGCCCGCCTCGATGTCGCAGCGGCGGCCCGCGTCCTTCTCGCGTGCCGAATAGAGGGTGAGCTGGCGCGCCGCCATCACCTCGGCGGCCATCAGCGCCAGCTTGTCGGCGATGCGCGGGAAGGCGATGATCGGCTGGCCGAACTGCACGCGGTCGCGGGAATAGCGCAGGCCCTGATCGAGCGCGCTCTGCGCCACGCCCACCGCGCGCGCCGCCGTCTGGATGCGCGCCGCCTCGAAGGTCTGCATCAGCTGCTTGAAGCCCTGGCCCTCGATGCCGCCCAGCAGGTTCTCGGCCTTGACCTCGAAATCCTCGAAGCGAATTTCATATTCCTTCATGCCGCGATAGCCGAGCACCTCGATCTCGCCGCCCGACATGCCCTTCGCCGGGAACGGGTTGTCATCGCTGCCGCGCGGCTTTTCCGCGAGGAACATCGAGAGGCCCTTGTAGCCCGTCTCATCGGGGTTGGTGCGGGCCAGAAGCGTCATCACGTCGGCGCGCACGGGATGCGTGATCCACGTCTTGTTGCCGGTGATCCTGTAGACGTCGCCCTCGCGCACCGCCCGCGTCCGCAGCGCGCCGAGGTCGGAGCCGGTGTTGGGTTCGGTGAACACGGCGGTCGGCAGGATCTCGCCCGAGGCGATCTTCGGCAGCCACTTTTCCTTCTGTTCGCGCGTGCCGCCGCACAGGATCAGCTCGCTGGCGATCTCGGCGCGGGTGCCGAGCGACCCCACCGCGATCCAGCCGCGCGAGAGCTCTTCCGAGACAACGCACATCGCCTCCTTGGAGAGGCCCATGCCGCCATATTCCTCAGGCAGCGTCAGGGCGAATACACCGAGCTCGGCCAGCTCCCTGACGATCTCGAGCGGCACATAGGCATTCTCGAGGTGCCACTGATGCGCATGCGGACTTACCCGTGTCTCGACGAAGCGGCGCATGGTCTCGCCCATCTCGGAGAGGGTCTCGTCGAGGCCGGAGGCGCCGAAATTGCCCTCGGCGATCAGGCTCACAAGACGCCTGCGGGCCTCGGGCGTGTTGCCGCGGTCGAACAGCACCAGATCATGGAGCGGCGCGGCCTCGCTGCGCGTCAGGCCGAGTTCCGCCAGGCGCAGGAACTCGCCCTGGTTCATCGGGATGCCGCCCGCCACATGGTTGAGATATTCCCCCGCTGCGATCTGCAGGGTGAGCCGCTCGGTCTCGCCGAGCCTGTCGGCCGCCGCGAGGCGTGTGGCGAAGGCGGCCAGCTCCCGGAGCGTGGCCGCGTAGGTCGCCAGCCACGACAGGCCATGCGTGGCGTGCTGCTCGGCATCGAACAGCCGGGCGTTGATCTTGCCGCCTGGCATGACGCGCGCCGCAAGCCGCGCCCGGGCCTTGCCGAACAGGGTCTCCACCACGCCGGCCGCCTGACCCAGATGGTCCTCCAGGTTGGCCACGCAAATATCCGACATCATTTCGCTTTCGACAGCCGCCATGATCCCCGTCCTCACTTTGTCGGCAACGAGGCTATCGGAACCCCTGCTGCACCGCAATAAGCCATCCGGCCAGGCCCGCCCCTGCCAAAATTGGGCCGGAATTGCCCGCCAAACCGCTCCGGTGGATTTACGGCCCCGCCAAGGCTAAGGTTCAGTGCATGATTGATTTTCGGCGATTGGGCGCTCCGGCGCTCCTGCTGCTCACCTTGACGTCTGTCCCGGCCCTGGCCGAGGGCGAGCCCCAGCAGCTGGGCGTCTTCGATGACTGGGCGGCCTATGTGTTCCAGTCGGCGGAGGGCAAGGTCTGCTATGTCTCGGCAACCCCCAAGGCCAGCGAGCCCAAGGCGGCCAAGCGCGATCCGGCCTTTTTCCTGGTCACCAACATGCCCGGCCGCAAGCCGCCGGTGAAGGGCGAGGTCTCGACCATCATCGGCTATCCCTTCAAGGAGGGGCAGCAGGTGCGCCTGACCATCGACGCGACGGCCTTCGAGATGTTCTCCAAGGGCGACACGGCCTGGGTCGACAATGGCAGTGACCGCAAGGTGGTCGCCGCCATGAAGTCGGGCAAGGAGCTCAAGGTCGCCGGCACCTCCTGGCGCGGCACCCAGACGGTGGACAGCTATTCGCTGGCCGGCATTTCCGCCGCGCTGGCTGCCATCGATGATGCCTGCAAATAGGCCGCGCCGGACCGTCTGGTTCTGGGCGCTGGCGGTGGTCGGCCTGCTGGCTGCAGGCCGGGCCGAGGCCGGTTGCGCGCCCGAGCGTTTCGAGGGTGCTGACTATGTGGTCTGCCGGTTCGATCTCCGCGAAGACCGGCTCCGGCTTTTCAGCCTCGATGCGGCGGGCGAGCCCTATGGCTCCTTCGGCGCGCTGTCGGCGGCCCTGGCCGGACGCGGCGAGCGGCTCGTCTTCGCCATGAATGCCGGCATGTATGACGAGGCGCTCAGACCCATCGGCCTCTATGTCGAGCGCGGCGTCATGCAGCACAAGGCCAACCGCCGCGATGGCCCGGGCAATTTCCATCTGAAGCCCAATGGCGTGTTCTTCATCGATGGCGACCGGGGCGGCGTGCTCGAGACCGAGGCCTTTCTCGACCGCCGCCTGAAGCCGCAATTCGCCAGCCAGTCCGGCCCCATGCTCGTGGTCGATGGCGCGATCCACCCGAAATTCTCGGCCACCGGCACCTCCTTGCAGCGGCGCAACGGCGTGGGCGCGCCCGATGACCACACGCTGGTCTTCGCGATCAGCGAGGGCTTCGTGAATTTTCACAGCTTCGCGCGGCTGTTCCGCGATCATCTCGGCTGCCCCGACGCGCTGTTCCTCGATGGTTCGATTTCGAGCCTGTACGCGCCGGACCTCGGCCGCAGTGACGGCTTCGCCCCGCTCGGTCCCATCGTGGCGCTGGTGCGAGGGCCCTGACGGCCCGACAGGCTCGCAATCCCGGTCGGTTTCATGCTATGGGCGCTCCGTCATGACCACGCTCCTCAACACCCTTGACGCGCCGCCGCGCTACATCCCGAACGACCCGCGCCCCTCGCTGATCGGCCTCACGCGCGCCGGGCTGGCCGAGGCCATGGGCCTCGCCGGCGTGCCCGAGAAGCAGCGCCGCATGCGGGCGGGCCAGGTCTGGCACTGGATATATCATCGCGGCGTCACCTCCTTCGACCAGATGACCAACATCGCGCGCGACCTGCGCCAGAGGCTCGAAGACAGCTTCGTCATCGGCCGTCCCGAGATCGTCAGCGAGCAGATCTCGTCGGATGGCACGCGCAAGTGGCTGCTGCGCCTTGCGCCCGACGCGCGCGGCCAGCGTCACGAGATCGAAACGGTCTACATCCCCGAGGAAGACCGCGGCACGCTGTGCATCTCCTCGCAGGTCGGCTGCACGCTCACCTGCACCTTCTGCCACACCGGCACCCAGAAGCTGGTGCGCAACCTGACGGCGGGCGAGATCGTTGCACAGGTCATGACGGCGCGCGACCGGGTGAAGGACTGGCCGCAGGACATCGAGGCCAACCCCACGCCGCCGCTCGGCGGGCGCTACATCACCAATGTGGTGCTCATGGGCATGGGCGAGCCGCTCTACAATTTCGACAATGTGAAGGACGCGATGGACATCGTCTCGGATGGCGAGGGCATCTCGCTGTCCAAGCGCCGCATCACCCTCTCGACCTCCGGCGTCGTCCCCGAGATCCCGCGTGCGGGTGGCGAGATCGGCACCATGCTGGCCATTTCGCTTCATGCCACGACCGACGAGATCCGCGACAAGCTCGTGCCGCTCAACAAGAAATACCCAATCGCCGACTTGCTGGCCGCCTGCCGGCAGTATCCGGGCCTTTCCAACGCCCGCCGCATCACCTTCGAATATGTGATGCTCAAGGGCGTCAATGACTCGCTGGCGGACGCCAAACGCCTCGTGCAACTGCTCAAGGGCATTCCGGCCAAGGTCAACCTCATTCCCTTCAACCCCTGGCCCGGCACGCCGTATGAATGCTCGGACTGGGAGACGATCGAGGCCTTCGCCGAGGTGCTGAACCGGGCGGGTTATGCCTCGCCCGTCAGAACCCCGCGCGGCCGCGACATCATGGCGGCCTGCGGCCAGCTGAAAAGCGAAAGCCAGAAGCTGCGCGCCAGAGAGCGGCTGGCGCTGGAGGCGGGGGCCTGAACGTGCGCCGCCAGTTGCGGGCCGAAGCCCCGGCGTGATAGGCAGCGGCCCAGTTTGCCAACGGGGCCGTGATCCATGTCGAAGCAGAAAGTGAAGAAAGTCGTCCTTGCCTATTCGGGCGGCCTCGATACCTCGATCATCCTGAAATGGCTGCAGACGGAATATGGCGCGGAGGTCGTGACCTTCACCGCCGATCTGGGCCAGGGCGGCGAGCTTGAACCCGCCCGCAAGAAGGCCGAGATGCTCGGCATCAGGGAAATCTACATTGAGGACCTGCGCGAAGAGTTCATCCGCGATTTCGTCTTCCCCATGTTCCGCGCCAATGCCGTCTATGAGGGCGTCTATCTGCTCGGTACCTCGATCGCGCGGCCGCTCATCGCCAAGCGCCTGATCGAGATCGCCGCCGACACCGGTGCTGACGCCGTCGCCCACGGCGCCACCGGCAAGGGCAATGACCAGGTGCGCTTCGAACTCACCGCCTATGCGCTGAACCCGGACATCAAGGTCATCGCGCCCTGGCGCGAATGGGCCTTCAAGAGCCGCACCGACCTGATCGAATTCGCCGAGACCCACCAGATACCGGTCGCCAAGGACAAGCGCGGCGAAGCGCCGTTCTCGGTCGATGCCAACCTTCTCCATTCATCGTCCGAGGGCAAGGTGCTCGAAGACCCCTGGCAGGAGCCGCCGCCCTACGTCTATCAGCGCACCATCGCGCCCGAGGATGCGCCCGACAAGGCCACCTACATCGAGATCGAATTCCTGAAGGGCGATCCCGTCGCCATCGACGGCAAGCGCATGTCGCCCGCCGTGCTGTTCACCGAGTTGAACCGCCTGGGCCACGACAACGGCATCGGCAGGCTCGACCTTGTCGAGAATCGCTTCGTCGGCATGAAGTCGCGCGGCGTCTATGAAACGCCGGGCGGCACGATTCTTTCGGTCGCGCATCGCGCCATCGAATCGCTCACGCTTGACCGTGAAGCGGCGCATCTCAAGGACAGCTTCATCACCAAATATGCCGAGCTCGTCTATTACGGCTTCTGGTTCAGCCCCGAGCGCGAGATGCTGCAGGCCATGATCGACAAGAGCCAGGAGCATGTCGAGGGCACGGTCCGCCTCAAGCTCTACAAGGGCAACGTCATCGTGGCGGGCCGCAAGTCGCCGAAATCGCTCTACAAGGATGCGCTCGTCACCTTCGAGGATGACCGCGGCGCCTATGACCAGAAGGATGCGGCGGGCTTCATCCGCCTCAATGCGCTCAGGCTGCGTACGCTGGCCGCGCGCAAGCGCAACAGCTGACAGGAGGGCAGGGCCATGTCGATTGCGGTGTTCGGCAGCATCAACATGGATGTCACGGCCTACATGCGTCGCCTGCCCAAGCCCGGCGAGACGCTGCACGGCCATGAATACAAGCTGGGGCTTGGTGGCAAGGGGGCCAATCAGGCGGTGGCGGCGCGCAAGCTGGGAAGCGAGGTCGCCTTCATCTGCCGGCTCGGCAACGATGATTTCTCAAGGCCCGCCGAACGCGAGCTTGCCGGCTATGGCGTCGATCTCTCCCTCGTGCGCAAGGACGAGCAGGGCGCGACCGGCATCGCCATCATCAACGTGGGCGAGGGCGGCGAGAACTACATCTCGCTCATCGGCGGCAGCAATCTGCATGTCGACATGAGCGATGTGGAGCGGGCCCGCCCGGCGCTCGAGAAGGCGCGCGTGCTGCTGCTGCAACTCGAGGTGCCGCTCTCCGCCTCGCTGGCCGCGGCGGCCATCGTGCGCGGCCATGGCGGCACGGTCATTCTCGATCCCGCGCCCGCGCCCGAGGGCGGTCTTGCGCCGGAGGTGCTGAAGGCGGTGGATGTCCTGACCCCCAACGAGACCGAGGCCGGCCTCATTCTCGGCTGGCAGCCGCAGACGCCGGAGGATGGGCTCCGGGCGGCGCGGGAACTGCGCGCGCGGGGCGTGGCCATCGCCGTGGTGAAACTCGGCGCGAAAGGCCTCGCGGTCGCCGCCCCCGGCCTCGAAACGGTGATGCCCGCCTTCCGGGTCGAGGCGATCGACACGGTGGGCGCGGGCGACTGCTTCAATGGCGGGCTGGCCCATGCGCTCGCCGCTGGCCAGCCGCTCGACAAGGCCCTGCGCTTCGCCTCGGCCTGCGGCGCGCTCTCGACCACGCGCAGGGGCGCGTCGGCGGCCTCGCCCACCCGCGCCGAGGTCGAGGCCTTCCTCGCCCGGGCCTGAGCCCGCCTCACACCACCTTGATCCTCGACGGCGTCCAGTCCGTGGGCTGCGGATACTGCGGGTTCATCTCCTCGAGCGTCTCGCGCACGATCCTCGCCACGATGGCGTTGCGCACCCAGTTGTGATCGGCGGGTATCACATGCCAGGGCGCGTGCGGCGTCGAGCAGCGCGTGATCGCCGTGTCATAGGCCTTCATGAAGTCGGGCCACAGCTTGCGGTCCTCGAGATCGGCGGGGTTGAACTTCCAGCGCTTCTCCGGCGTGGCGATGCGCTCGCGCAGCCGCTCGGCCTGTTCCGCCTTCGAGATGTTGAGCATGAACTTGAGCACTTTCGTGCCGGTCTCGGCCAGCAGCGCCTCGAAGGCGTTGATCTGCGCGTAGCGCCGCTCGATGTCGTCCTTGTCCGCGAGCCCCTTGACCTTCACCACCAGCACGTCCTCGTAATGCGAGCGGTTGAAGATGCCGATGAAACCCCTGGGCGGGCAGGCCTTGTGCACCCGCCAGAGAAAATCCTGCGCCCGCTCGTCGGCCGAGGGCGCCTTGAATGCCGTGATCCTGACGCCGATCGGCCCGCAGTGATTGAACACTGCGCGCACTGTTCCGTCCTTGCCGGAGCAGTCGATGCCCTGCAGCACCACCAGCAGCGCGCGACGGCCCTCGGCATAGAGCCGGTCCTGCAGGGCGTCGATGGCCTCTGCGTCCTTCACGGTCTGCACCCTTGCGTCTTCCTTTGAGGGAAAGGCCTTGAGCCCCGCCGTATCGCAGCCAGCCAGCCTGAAGCGCTGTCCCGGCGTCACGGCATAGGCTTTCGCAAACCGCTTGGCGTTGGTTTTCATCTGACGCTCCTTCACGCTGACGGCAAGGGCGATCCTGTCACGAGCCCGTCATCAGCGCCATACCCCTCCGCCATCTCCACTTGCAGGCCGCCACTGCCTGCCCTATCCCTTGCGCTCTCCTCTTCACTCAGGACGTCCCCGATCGTGACGCAGTCGAACAAGCCCCAGATGGCCGCCGCCGCCTACCGCCTTCCGGCCATGGACATGGATTTCCTGCTCGGCGACTCGACGCGCGGCCTGCGCTTCCAGCTCGAATACCAGAAGGCCGAGGAACATCTGCGCAAATGGGGCGTGGCCTCCACCGTGATCGTTTTCGGCTCGGCGCGCGTGAAGGAAACCGATGCCAATGGCTGGTACGCCTCGGCGCGCGACTTCGCGCGCATCTGTTCGGAAGAGGGCGGTGCAAAGCTTTTCAATCACAAGCCGCGCCAGAATGTGATTGCCACCGGCGGTGGTCCGGGCATCATGGAGGCAGCCAATCGCGGCGCGCATGACGCGGGCGCGCCCTCGATCGGCTTCAACATCACGCTGCCGCAGGAGCAGGAGCCCAATCCCTATTCCACACCCGATCTCACCTTCCGCTTCCACTATTTCGCGATGCGCAAGATGCACTTCGCCATCCGCGCGGCTGCCCTCGTCGTGTTTCCCGGCGGCTTCGGCACCATGGACGAGCTGTTCGAGATCCTCACGCTCCGCCAGACCGGCAAGATGGACGGTACGCTGCCGGTGGTCCTCTACGACTCCGCCTACTGGAAGGGCCTCATCAATTTCGGGAAATTCGTGGAGGCCGGCATGGTGAACGCTGTCGATCTCGAACTCTTCGGCTATGCCGACTCGCCGCGCGATGCCTGGGACCAGCTGGTGCGCCGCGGCCTCAGGGTTCCCCAGTCATGAGCCTGCTGCGTCTCACCTTCCATGGCGCGGCGCGCACCGTCACGGGGTCGTGTTACCTGCTGGAGGCGGGCACGGCGCGGGTGCTCATCGACTGCGGCCTGTTCCAGGGTTCCAAGACCGAGCGCGAGCTCAATTACCGGCCCTTTCCCTTCGATCCCGCCACGCTCTCGGCGGTGCTGCTCACCCATGCCCACATCGATCACGCGGGCCTTCTGCCCAAGCTCGTGAAGCACGGCTATGCGGGCCGCATCCACAGCACGGTGGCCACGGTCGATCTCTGCGGCGTCATGCTGCCCGATTCCGCCTCGATCCAGGAGGTCGAGGTCAGGCAGCTCAACCAGCGCCAGGCGCGGCACGGCAAGCCCGAGGTCGAGCCGATCTACACGGTGGAGGATGCCGCAGCCGCCCTCGGGCATTTCGAGGGCCATGGCTATGAGAGCTGGTTCTCGCCCGCGCCCGGCATCCGCGCGCGCTTCTGGAACGCCGGCCATCTGCTCGGCAGCGCCTCGATCGAGATCGAGGTGGCGCGCGACGCGGCCGCGCCCCTGCGCCTGCTGTTCTCGGGCGACATCGGCCCCGACAACAAGATGCTGCAACCCGATCCCGAGGCGCCGGCCGGTCCCGACATCCTGGTCTGCGAATCGACCTATGGCGGGCGTCAGCGCTTCGAGCGCAGCGAGGACGGCCGCCGCGCCATTCTCGCGGCGGAGGTGAGCGATGCCGCACGCAAGAAGGGCGCGCTGCTCATTCCCTCCTTCGCGGTCGAGCGCACCCAGGAACTGGTCACCGATCTGGTGAAGCTGATGGATGACGGTCAGGTTCCGAAGGCCAACATCTTCATCGACAGTCCGCTCGCCAGCAAGGCCACCGCCATCTTCGAGCGCCATGCGGGCGAGCTGCAGCATGGCGGCGATCTCGTGCGCGCCTTCAACGCGCCCTATGTGCGCTTCACCGAGAGCGTCGAGGATTCCAAGGCGCTGGCCCGCTTCACCGGCTTCCGCATCATCGTTGCGGCGAGCGGCATGTGCGATGCGGGCCGCATCCGCCACCATCTGCGCAATCATCTCTGGCAGCCCACCACCACCGTGCTGCTGGCGGGCTTCCAGGCCGAGGGCTCGCTGGGCCGCGTGCTGCAGGACGGCGCCACCAGCGTCACCATCATGGGCGAGCCGATCCGCGTGAAGGCGGCGATCCGCCGGATCGAGGACTACTCGGGTCATGCCGATGGCCGCGAACTGGTGGAATGGGTGAAGAACCGCCTGCCCATCGGCCGCAGCCTGTTCCTCACCCATGGCGAGGAAGCCGGACAGCAGGCCATGGCGGCCGATCTCGCCGCCCTGCATCTTCCGAACGACTGCGTGATCATCCCCGGCCTCGATTCCGTCTATGATCTTTCGGGCGAGGCCTGCGCCCTTCTCGCCGGCGAGACGCGCCCGCGCATCGACCCTGCCATGGTGGCCCGCCTCGACAGCCACAACGAGCTGGCCGATCTCATGCTCGACATCCGCGACGCGGTGAGCAAGGCGGCCGACGAGAAGGCGAAGTCGGTGATCCTGCGCCGCCTGCGCCGCGCCCTCGGCGTGGGCGATGGCGGCGGCGACGGCGGCCGGCGGCGGGTCCCGGTCTCGGGGCCCTCGCGCCGCCAGGAATAGGCGCCCCCCGAAAGTCGTTGGAACGAATCCCGGTTCGTGAAATATTTGTTCCAATGACCGAATCTCTCACCCCGCCGCGCGACTTCGCCGCCCTCAAGGCGCTGATCACCGGGCGCGCCAGCGCCCTGCCCAAGCGCCTCACCCAGATTGCCGGCTTCGCGCTCGACAATCCCGACGAGATCGCCTTCGGCACGGTGTCCTCGATCGCCGAACAGGCCGCCGTGCAGCCCTCGACGCTGGTGCGCTTTGCCCAGGCCATGGGCTATCAGGGCTTCTCCGACATGCAGGAGATCTTCCGCTCGCGCCTGCGCGACCGGATCCTGAACTATGGCGAGCGGCTGGAGCAGCTGCGCGCCCATGCCAAGGACACCTCCAAGTCCAATGTCATCTTCCAGGGCTTCTGCGAGGCCTCGGCCAGGTCGATTGCGGCGCTTGAGGAAAAGCTCCAGCCCGGCGATCTCGACCGGGTGGTGGAGAGGCTGGCGGCGGCCGAGACCATCTATCTGATCGGCTTGCGCCGCTCGTTCCCCATTGCCTCCTACATGGCCTATGCCTTCGGCAAGCTCGGGGTGCGCGCCAGCCTGGTCGATGCGGTGGGCGGGCTGGCGGCCGAGCAGATGACCTTCGCGCGCCCGGCCGATGTGGTGCTGGCCGTGTCCTTCGCGCCCTATGCCTCGGAGACGGTGGCGCTGGCGCGCGCAGCGGCGCAGAAATCGATCCCGGTTGTGGCTGTCACCGACAATCCCTTCTCGCCGCTGGCCCAGATCGCGGAGACGTGGCTCGAGGTCAGCGAGGCCAATTTCGAGGGCTTCCGCTCCATGGCGGCGACCCTCACCCTGGCGATGACGCTGACCGTGGCGGTGGCCGAGCGGCGCGGCAGGCCAGCCTGAATTCCGCCGCGAAGTTGCCGGAAGAGGCCGCGATCAAGACCGAGGGTTGAAGGGGCAAGCTCCGACCATGACCAGCTTTCCAGATCATTATGCCGCCCTGGGCATCGATCCCGGTGCCGATCAGGAGGTGATCACCGCCGCCTATCGCGCGCTGGCCAAGAAATACCATCCCGACACCGGCGCCACCGCCGGCACCGCCTCGCCCGAGCGTTTCGAGGAGGTGCAGCGCGCCTATGAGGTGCTGCGCGATCCTGAAACCCGCCGCCAGTATGACGCTGAGCTGCTGGCCGCGACCGAGCGCGAGCTCGATGAGCATCTGGCCAGCCGCCGCCGCATGCTCGGCACCGCGCGCCGCGCCGAGGCGCGCTCCGAGCGGGGGCTTGGCGCCATCCGTCCCGAGCCGCGCCCTGCGGCCGCCGCGCCCCGCCGCGCCATGTCCTATCTGGTGCCGGGCCTTCTGCTCGCCGCCGTGCTGGCCATCGCCGCGGTGTTCCTGCTGCCCGGCACGCCGCGCCCGCCCGTCGTCGCCGATGCCGGAAGCCAGGCGCCCGCCGAAGAGCCCGCACCGGCCGCCGAAGCCGCGCAGACGCCCGCACCGGCACCTGAACCCGCGCCAGCGCCAACGCCCGCAACAGCAGCTGGACCGGCACCCGCACCTGCGCCTGAACCGGCGCCGGCCCCGGTCCCCGCGCCCGCCTCCGCACCCGCGCCTGACTCTCCGCCTGAAGCCGCACCGGCCCCCGCGCCCGAGACGGCGGACGCAGCGGCCGATCAGCCGGTCTTCGGCTCATCGGCGCAGCCCGAACCCGCGCCGGACCTCGCCGCGCCGGTGCCGACACCCAAGCCTGCCGTCACGGCCGAGGCGCCGGCTGATCCGCCGGCCAGCCCGCCTCCGCCCGCCAAGGAGAAGCGCAAGAAGCGCGCCGCGAAGACCGTTCTGGTCGAGCCCGCGCCCCTGCCGCCCGGCGGTCCCTATCGCCTGGTGATCTTCGAGCGCCCGCATGGCGCGCAGATCCTCGCCTGGAATGCCGGCGTGTTCAAATCGGCCCGCCGCTGCACGCGTGTCGGCGTCAACACCGTGCAACGCCGCCTCAATGATTTTGGCCCCTCTGCGCGCGTCTGGTACGAATGCCAGCCGCTCAATGGGCCGCTCTAGGGGCCCGCTCTAGCCCGGCGTGTAGACGCGGGTTGTTTCCGGGTCGTCGGAGGAGAAGGGCAGGGCCAGCAGCTCGTCCCAGGCCTCCGCGCTGATCGGCCAGTCGGCCCAGGCGCGGGTTTCGGCGAGGCGTTCGGGCTTGCTCACCCCGCAGATCGTCGAGGCGATGCGCGGGTCGCGCAGCGAGAACTGCAGCGCCGCCGCCCCCGGCGGAATGCCGTGGCGCGCGCACACGGCCTCCACGCGCCGCACCGGTTCCAGCACCGCCTCGCTCACCTCCTGATAGACATAGCGCGGGCGGCTTTCCGCTCCCTTGGCCAGCGCACCGCTGGCATAGGGCGCGGCGTTCAGCACGGCGATGCCGCGCTCGGCCGCCATCCGGATCATCGGCTCGGCATTGCGGTTGACCAGCGTGTAGCGGCTGTGGGTGATGAGCACGTCGAAGTCCCAGTCGCGCAGCAGCGGCATCATGATGTCGACGCGTCCCGCCGCCAGCCCCACGGCATCTGCGAGGCCTTCGGCCTTCATGCGCATGAGCTGGTCGAGCGCGCCGCCCCGGCGCGTGATCTCGGTGAGGTCGGCGGCGTGTTCGGGATCGTGCAGATGCAGCATCTGCACCTTGCTCACGCCCAGGGCCGCGAGGCTCTCCTCGATGGAGCGGCGGGCCTGGGCGCCGTCGAAGCGCAGCGTGTCCATGTCGCGGTCGAGCTTGGTGGACAGGATGCGGCCTTGCGGCCAGCCGCCCAGTTCACGCACCACCCGGCCGATCAGCGCCTCGCTGCGCCCGAGGCCATAGTTGCGCGAGCTGTCGATGAAGCCGTCCGGCTGGGCCAGAATGGCGCGGATGGTGTCGAGCCCGCGCTGCTCGTCCACGCTGTAGCCATAGGTGTCGGGCATGTCGGCGAGTGCCGTCGATCCATAGCCGATCGCCGGCACGCGCAGTCCTGTCTTGCCGATCCGCCGGGGGCTGGTCATGGCTTGTCGTCTCCACTGTCGCCCGCCGTCGGGCATCAGTCCCCGGTATATTCGAGCGACGAGTGATGCACAACGATGCGCAGGTTGCCCTGGTCGTCCTTGACGTATTGCCAGGTCTTGTCCACCGTGACGGTGGCGCCGTCCTTGTTGGTGATGCGCACCTTGCCGAGCGAGGTGGCGGTGTCGCCGAGGATGATGATGGCGTTGTCCTCGGCCACGCATTTCGTCCAGCCCTTGAGCGCGAAGCCCTTGTCATTGGGATAGTCGGGGTCGCCGCCCACGAAATAGGCCAGCGCGCCCTGCTTGGTCGTGCGCACGGTCTGGGGGTTGACGCTCAGCGTCGGCTTGAACAGGACGCCCCCGGACTGGAAGGCATAGGCGGCATCGATGACCTTGTCGGCCAAGGCCTTGGCAGCCGGCTGGCCGCCCGTCTCATAGGCCTTGGAAATGTCGATCAGCGCCTGGCACCAGCTGCGCTGGGCTTTCTCGATGTCCTGCTTGGTGATGGTGCGGTCAATCAGCACATCCGCTGCCTGGGCCTGAACCCCCAGCATCATGCCACAGGCCAGCATGCCTGCGACAACTCCACGCCTGATCATTGTTCCGCCCCTTCAGGTTGTTGAAAATCCAAGATTCAACTTGGGCGGGTTTGTCTCTGCTTGTCAAGCAAGACCGGTCTTGGCAGCGCGCGCCTCCCCGTCACGCCCGGGCGTGACCCGGGCGTCTTCTTCGTGTCGCATGGCCGGAACTCATTTCTCACGCCCATGCATGAACCCGCCACCTCGTCACGCCCGGGCGTGACCCGGGCGTCTTCTTGGTGCCGCATGGCCGGAACTCATTTCTCAAGCCCATGCATGAACCTGCCACCCCGTCACGCCCGGGCA